>NZ_JBBIFX010000002.1:0-803042 GCF_037543845.1 Gymnodinialimonas ulvae | reverse complement strand
AACACCTATGCGCTTGATCACGTTTTCTTCTCGCAGACGCGGATGTGGATGGCGCTCTACATGGGTGGGATGATGGCGATCATCATGCTCGCTTTCATGCTCGGCATGTATTCCAACCGGAAAGCCAACATCGCGATCTTCGCGGGCGCGGCCATCGCCTTTGCCGCCGGTGTCTATCTCGTCCGGTCGCAGGACACGGTGGGCGATGTCGCATGGATGAAGGCGATGATCCCGCACCATTCCATCGCGATCCTGACCAGCGAACGTGCCAACATCTCCGACCCGCGAGTCCGCGCGCTGGCCGATGCGATCATCGAGGCGCAGCGCAGCGAGATCGAGGAGATGAAACTCTACATCGCGGATATCGAGGCCAATGGGGACGCGGCTCCCGGCACGGATCGTGTCGAAGTCAGCCCTCAAAACTGAAGATAGATTTAAAAGAGCAATGACATGATGAACGAAGATCAAATGATGGACGGAAGCGGTTGGATGATGGGCGGTATGGGTTTGATTTCCCTGCTCGTGATCGTCTTTCTGATCGCCGGTATCGTCTATTTCATCCGCAACTCTCGCGGACGCTGAGCGCAAGGAGACTATGACATGCCGAAGGACACCCGCGACGTCGCAGACGTAACGACCGATCCCGCAACTGCCGCGACCGGAAAGACCGCCGTTCTCTATCGCATGGCACTGCCGAACCATCTGTGTCCGGCCGGTCAAAAGGCGCGCTGGCTATTGAAGTCGAAAGGCTACGATGTCGATGATCGACTGTTCCGCGAGCGCCCGGAAGTCGATGCGTTCAAAGACAAATATGATGTTCCCACCACGCCACAAGTCTGGATCGAAGGCGAGCGCGTCGGTGGCTATGATGCCCTGCGCCAGAAGCTCACCGACTATGATCCTGACGCGACGACCTACACGCCGGTAATCTATCTCTTCGCGGTCGCCGCAGCGACGGCGCTCGCGCTATCCATCGGCTTTCTCGGCACGATCTCGTGGCAGACACTCGGATGGTTCATCTCCGTCTCGATGATCCTGCTGGGGATGCAAAAGCTCCGCGACATTGAGGGCTTCACGACGATGTTCCTCAACTACGACCTGCTCGCGCGAAAGTGGGTGCCCTATGCCTACGTCTATCCGTGGGTGGAAACCGGCGCGGGCGTTTTGATGACAGGGATGCTGCTGACCCCGCTTGCCGCGCCCGCAGCCCTCTTTATCGCCACGGTAGGTGCTGCCAGCGTGTTCAAGGCCGTCTATATCGACAAGCGAGAATTGAAATGCGCCTGCGTCGGTGGCAACTCAAACGTGCCGCTTGGGTTCGTGAGCCTGACCGAGAACCTGATGATGATGGGAATGGCCATCGTCATGCTGGCCAGACTGATTGCTGGCTGATGGAAAGAAAAACCGATTGGAAGCGACGGGCACTGCTGGCTGGCGGTGCCCTCGCCGTTTTCGGGTGGGTCAAGGGCGTGCCCTATCTGGCCTCGCTCGGCAAACCAGATTTTGCATTTGAGGACATTCCCGATCTTCCGCCCTTCCGGCGTTTGCAGAGCGCCGGTGCATCCACGCCGGGCGCGACGATCTTTGCGGGTCTCGATATGGGTGAGGCGGAAGCCGACGATAACAACGAGCTTGAACAGTTTGTCAGGACTAATCCGTGCGCCGCTTTCTTTGGTGAAACTGCGACCGATACTGTTCCCGTTGCTATGTTCTCGGACTTCGCCTGTCCAATCTGTCGCGTGATGGATGATCGTCTCACTGATCTTGAAGAAAGTGATCCCGGCTCGTTCCACATTGTTCGACACCAGCTCCCGCTCCTCGGCGTCGCGTCGGCTACCGCCAGCCGCGCGGTTCTTGCCGCTGATCTGCAAGGCCGGTACCGCGATATGCACGCGCGCCTGATCCGTAGTCCGGCCGTGACGGATGAAAGCTACATTGCTGCGATTGCGGAAAACCTCGACCTCGACGCCGACAAATTGCTTGAAGATATGCGGTCGGACGCTATCGAGCGTCGCCTGGGTCTGACGGCGGCAATCGCGGATGTCTTCGGTTTCATCGGAACACCGGCCTTCGCGGTCGGTCGCACCGTCTTCATGGGGTCGATTCCGACAGGAGCACTCCGCAAGCTGATCGCAGAAGAGGTCAGCAATCCGTGCCTGATCGGCTGATTTCTTGTGTAAGAGACCGCCAGACCCAAGTTCCAGAAAAAGCGGACGTTCAAGCGCTTGGACCTTAGGTCGTCTCCGTCCGCAAGCAAGGCATTCAGTGCCGACGCAGTGAATGACCGCTTCGCGCAGGTCTTCTTGCTTTCCTGAAGGCGCAGAAGGCGTTGTTTCTTCCTCGCAACTCCCGGTGTCGTTCGCAAAACGGCTGTCGACTGAGCACCTGCGGGCCTAGCACTGCGCGATCAAACTCCCCCATGTCTGGAGGTCGCACGTGAGACTCGCTGCCCGAGCCTGATCTGCATACCTTGTGAACGGCGCGTCAGGTATGTCGTCCTTGGCTACGAATATCATTCGTTTCGCCCCCGCGCAGCGCAGGCGACGCATGGCATCATCGAAGGGGTCTTCGGGATCCGTTTCATCTTCAAGGCCGTAAAGGACGGGCGCATAGCCGGCGACCAGCTTCTCCAATGGCTTCACACCGAAACCCGCGACTGGAACCACCTCTTCGAGCAACAGCACGGTATCGAACAGCAACCGGCCACTGATGGCAAGCAGGTCGGCATCGGGGGTGTTCCCAAACTCCAGGTCGAGTGGAACCAGAACCGTATGCGCCATTTGGGGAGTGATTTCACGGTATCCCTTGAGCGCCGCGCTGCGGTTTGCATGGGAGAGGTCGTTCAGGGTTGCGATCGCCTTCCGGAAAGGAACCTGTTGATACGAGGCGCTCAGGCTACGCATGTCCCGATCCGTGACAAACACGGTGTCGCGAGTTGGTATGCCAAACCTGTGTAGCCGTCTTTCCAGTCGGCTCAGAGGTTCACCTTTGGTGACGTTCAGCTGATCCTCTCGCACAATCGTCAAATGCGGCTCCTGCGCGTCATCGGCCGCCTCGGGCAGATGTCGAGGTCCCTTGGATAGTATGATGGCAGGCAGCCCTGTTTCGAGCGCGAAGCGGATCAGCGCGGCTTCGAAGGTCTCCGGCAGCTGACTGCCGATGATCGGGCCCCTGTTCACGGGAACCGGATAGAGGGCATGGTCCGGTGCCGTAAGGTCGAGGCAGATCGCGCGGGGCCTGCTCCTCGAGCGGTCCATGGCATCATTCATATTGTATTTCCTTTCCTTCATTATCGACGCGCTGTTCCGTGGAACGACGCGCTGTCGGAACATCGGCAGTATCGTTTATGGCTCCCGAACGCTCTCATCGACCTGCTCTTCGGCGCAGATCGCCTGTGCTTCCCATCTCTCGATGGCGATTGCGCTGATGCCTTCCGCCTTCTTGCCCCATCTGCGGTAAAATTCTGTCGGCGTCGATCGATCGCCGAGCCGATATCATCGCGAGACGGTGCGCGCCCAGCCTGCTTGAGGGTCGATACCGCAGAGCAGGGACGTGTGGATCAGAGGGCCAATGGCTGCGGGGTGCGCATCGACTTCGCCGACAAGATGCGCACCGTTCCCTCCGTCAGACCTGACAGGCACCCAGCGGGACAGGAGAGGCGCGCGTTCGAGCGCCGTCGCGGTTGGCCCAGCCACCGCCAACTCGAGCGACCGCAGCCGCATGCGGATCGTGATCAGCCGCCAGATGTCCTCATAGGCGAAGACCCATTCGAATGCGGTGACGTAGAGCCCGCCGTCGATCCGGGTCGGTTCGAACTCGGGCGCGACTGTCAGGAAGGTCTCCCGCAGGTCGCGGTCGAGGTCGTCCCACGACACCACCGTGCCGTCATCGTGCCCATCCACCCAGAGAGGTTGAGCCGACCGAAGCCTTTGCAGCAGGTCGAGGTCACATTCATTCGGATCCATGGCGGCTCTCCCATGCGCAGGCGTCCCGCAAGTAGGAAATCGGCTCGTCGATCAGCTCTCCAGCGTAGCCGAAAGACACATTCCGGATGTCCGTGCCGTGAACCTGTGCGCGCAAGCGGCGATGAGAATGTCCGAAGTACCATGCGTCCGGTTGGTGGCGCTTGATCATGTCGCCGAGGTTAGAATGGAAACTGGCTGTCAGGCTGTCGATCTTACCCGCGACCGTCGGGTGCGGGCCGTGATGGGTCACGACGACTGTGCTTCCTTCTGCGCCGCTTGGGTGCGGCGTGGCCAGTGCAGCCTCCAGCCATGCCCTATGATCAAGGTGGAGGTTCAGCGTATCGATCGGCCTGATGCGGCGCGGGGGGCGCATCAGGCTGACGTCTTCCAAGTGGGTGTCGGGGTCCGTCGGCGCGGTGATCAGATCGTAGTCCCGCATTGCGCGCTGCGCAGTCTGCATCGCCCCCGTGAGATCACCGGTCAGGTTGAAGTCGGTCCACAGCGTGCAACAGAGCAGCCGCGTGTCGCCGTGCAGCAGCACGTCTTTCTGGACGAAGTACGGGCCGACCTTACGCGCCGCATCGGCGAGGAGCGGATCCCCATCTAGGCTGCCGTGGTAATAGTCATGATTGCCGGGCAGCGTGTAAATCTGACCGGGTGGGATGAACTCTGACAGATACTGGAACACGTCCGGCCAGTTGCGTGCAGGACCGTTAGTGAGGTCACCTGCGAGGATCAACGCGTCGGCGTTCCACACGATGTCTTCGAGGCCCCACATCTTGATCGGGTCGAGCGCATATCGTTGATAGCTGTCGAAGTGTAGGTCCGAGAGGATCGCGAGGGTGCCGTTTTGGAATGGAATGGTCATCGGGGTCATGGCGCTCTCCTCAGTGTAATATCGGCTGGTTGGCCAGGGTCTCGGCGCGGTCGAGCATTCGGGCTACCGTCCGCAGGCTCAGACGTGCGTTAGAGATTGCGCCGCTGTCGAAGAGATCGACGAGAGCGGCGACTGCCGCTTCCGGTAGGCCGCGACGCGCGGCTTCGGCAACGGCAAAGTCGCGGAGTTGCTGGGCGGTCAGATCAGGCAGATCGAGCACCACGCAGCGGCTCTGGAACGGCTCGGGCAACCCATCGCGAGAGTTGGCCGTCATGATCCAGTTGACCCACGACATGTCGAACGCCACCTGGAAGTAAGGACATTGCCAGTCGCGCGCCGTCATGCGTTCCAGCAGAGGCAACAGGGCATCGGTCAACGTGTGACGTGAGCCCTTGTTGGAATAAACCTCATCTGACTTCTCGACCTCATCCACGATAACCAGCGGCCCGCCGTGACGCTCGCGCAGCACCGTTTGCACCAACTTGCCAGGCGATGCGCTGCCCCAGCCCTTTTGCAGGCCCACGAGAGAAAACGAGGCCGGCTCGCCCGTCGCCTCGATCTTGCTCGCGGGAACAGCAAGGTGATGCGCCAAGCGCCGCGCCCAATGGCTCTTGCCGATCCCCGGCGAGCCGACCAGCACCAGCGGATTGAACCGGACGCCTGGCAACCCGTCGCGCGCCGATGCGCGCAACCCACGCCAAACCTCCTCCGTCGCAGGCGCCATCCACGGCATCTCGGCGTGAAGCGCAGCCGCGATCTCGTCGGCCTCGTGTTCGGTGGCGACATGGGCGACAGGTACGCCACCGCGTAGGGGCGTCAGCCGTGCGCGGTTCTCTTCGCTCAGATGATACATGCCGGTCGAGGAATGCACCCGTTCCAACTGCCGCATCGCGCGGCGCTTGATACGGCGCAGATCGGTGTCTGTCACCAGATTGTAAGGCTGCACGAGTTCATCCTCCATGATCCGCCCCGCTTCCAGATCGGCAGCCTGCGCCCTTCGGCGGATCTCCTTGAGAAAGCTCGTCCACCGCGCTTCGACGTCGCGGAGCTTGGCCACGTCGTCAATGAAGGTCAGATCGTGGAACGGGATTGTGGTCTGAGAACGGGTCATGGCGGAGTCCTTTCAAGGCGCAAGACGAACCTTGCGCGGCTGCCCCGCGCCGGAAGGCGGTGGGCAATGGAAGATGAAAGGTTCCGGAACCTGTGGAACAGAGAGTGAACAACGCTCGTCCCTACAGTCAATACTGCTCAACCAGCTAATGCCATGTACGACACCCAAGGCGTACCAGCATCAAAAACGTGCGCAAATGCCTGAAATTCATGAGGGAAAAGGGGCAACGTTTCCGACACCCGTCAAAAACCCGTTTTTTGTCGCAAAAACGGACTTTAGATGTCGAACGTCAGCATGAGCGATCTTGGCGGGCCCAGAAGGACTCGAACCCTCAACCTGCCGATTAGAAGTCGGCTGCTCTATCCAGTTGAGCTATGGGCCCGCATAAGAGCCGTGATAGCCCCTTGGCGCGCGCAGGTCCACGGCGGTTGACCGCGAAAACGGCGGTGAATTTTCCTGTAGTTTTTTTGTAGTTTTTCCGTAACTCATCGCACCGGCGCGTCGGCCTAGATCCGACGGGTCATGAACACACTTTCCGGATCCTCGGTGTAGTCTCCAAACGGCGGGCAAAGGACAAACCCCGCTCTTTCATACAAGGCCCGCGCCGCCATATGCGCCGCCCCCGATCCGGTTTCGAGGTAAAGCGCCTTGGCGTGCGCGCCTTGCGCCTGTGCGACAAGATGGACCAGAAGGCGCCGCGCAACACCTGCGCCCCGCGCCTCGGCAATCGTGTGCATGGATTTCAGCTCCATTGCGTCCCCGAACGGCTTCAACGCGCCAATCGCCAGCACACGCCCCGCCTCACGCAGCGCAAAAAGGCGCGCGCCCGCCGCACGTAATTCATCACCGGTCATCACATGGCAGCTTTCCGCAGGCGATTGTGACCGCATCAACGCGTGGTGACGCGCCAGCACGTCATCCACGGCCGGGTCGGCCTGCAGAACTTCGGAAATCGCGCTCAATGCGTCCAGGCACCGCGCCGGTTGGTCGCGAAATTGTCGCCGTAACCACCGGGACGCACGTTCGGCTTGCGGGTCTTGGGCTTGGTCACGATCGCTTCGATGCCATGGGCCTTGGCGTAATCCTGCGCCGCCTCACAGCTGTCGAACCGCAGCCGCACCTGGGAATTCATGTCCGACGACGACGTCCAGCCCATCAGCGGATCAATCGAACGCGCCTCTGCCGGGGCATATTCCAGCACCCATTCCCTTGTCTTGGCCTGCCCGGACGACATGGCGGATTTGGCGGGTTTGAAAATGCGTGCGCGCATGGCGGTGGTCTCCGTTCGATTGCCGCACTTATGGGCAAAAACGCGGGGCGGATCAATCGACCAAACGGTCGCTGTGGCAAGGTCCGGACCTGCGCGGTCCACGACCTGCCCCGGGATCGCCTTCGGGATGCGTTCAGCGCCCGGACAGGAACGCGCCCACCGGCTTCAACTGCGGGACGTGATCGCAGAAGACCCTGAGCGTGACCAGAAGCGGCACTGCCATCAACATCCCCATGATCGACCAGATCCACGCCCAGAAGGCGACCGCGATCAGGATCACGACCGTGTTGAGCTTGAGCCTCCGTCCCACGGCCAGCGGCGTCACCACCTGCGCCTCGATCGAGGTGAGGGCCCAGTAGGTGAAGGCCACGAGGAACGCGGCGGTCGCCGTGTCCTTGGTGACCAGCGCCACGGCCAGCGTCAGGAACGTCCCAATGATCGCCCCGATGAAGGGCACGTAGTTCAACGCGAAGGCCAGAAGGCCGAAGACGACCGCGCTCGGCATGTCGAGCAGCGAGAACGATACTGTGACAGCGGCCCCGAGGCCGGCATTGATGACCGTGATCGTGAGAAGGTATCGCGACACCTCGCGCTCCACGTCGTAGGCAATGCGGACGGCACGCTTCTTGTCGGCCAGTGTCGGCATCACCCGCACCAGCCGCTCGTAGAACAACGGCCCGGAGGCAAGGATGAAGTAGAGAAGAAGGAGGACGAAGGCCGTCTGCCCGAGGATCACCGGCGCGCCGTAGGCCACGCTGGTCAGCGGCCCGCCGCTGCGAACGACGACTTCCATCGGATCGTCGATCTCGTCATCGGACGGATCGGCCACCTCCTGCACCTGCTCGTTCGCCTCTGCCACGGCCTCCGCGATCCCGGCAAGGCCGCGCAGTTTCTGCTGCAATTCCTGGGCGATGAACGGCGCGTCCTCGATCCATTGCGAGACCGGCGCGGCAAGCGAGAGGGTCATGATGAAGAGGCCCGCGACCAAGCCCAAGAGGATGGCACCGGCACTGACTGGTTCGGGCACCCCCCGGCGCCGGAACCAGCGGCAGAGTGGGCTGAAGACAAGGGCAAGCAGGAAGGCGAGGATCACGGGCACGATGAAAACCCGTGCCACGGCAAGGGAATAGATGACCGCGAGGAAGGCGATGATGAGCACCGAAATGGGCACGATCGCGGCCCAACGGTCTGATGAGAGCGCCTCTCCGGTGGGCTCGGGATCCGCGTCCTCGTGCACGGTGTCTTCGGTATCTGCAGAATTCGAAGCCGTCATTTCTTGTCCCTGAACATTCCGGCATGTGACGACACAGGTCGTTGCCGATAGTACTCAAGCGTTGAAGGTGGGCTTCGGTTTCACGGGAAAGTGACTTTTTATGCTTGGACGGCGGGGAATTCCCTTGTCCGGGGTGATGGCACGATCGCGAAAGGAGAAGAAGGAGCTGGGAAAGGCGCACGTCGAACACGTGCTGGACGGTATTGGGAAACCGCCCGGACCACTGAACCGTCTTTACGCGTAGACCTTGGGGATGCCCGGCGGAAGAGTTGGTTGCCAGCCCTAGCCGAGGGAGCGAGGGGTGGGTGGGTATCGGCCGAGGGCCGGCAACCGCTTCTGCTGCTTGCCCCACCTTGTTACGCGCTCCGGTTGCGTTACGCAAAGGAATACTCTCCACAAAACCCCTTATTTTATTAACGATTTGTCCATCTTTCCTAAGGTTTGGTTAACGCGGCGGACGCCCTCCTGACACAAGGCTGTCAGTTACTGTCAGCCCCCCCTCTTGCAGCGCGCGTCTGAGGCTCCATTCTTAGGGGAGCCCGCCGGAGAGACCGATGCACAACAATTCACCCGAACAGATGCCCGCCACGGACAGTTCCGTGGACGACATTCGCGCCCGCCTGAAGATGGAGGGCGGCAAGCAATTCGTCATGCACTCGGAATTCCAACCGGCCGGCGACCAGCCCACCGCGATCCGCGAGCTTTCCCAGGGCGTCAACGACGGCGACCAGGATCAGGTGCTTCTGGGCGCGACCGGCACCGGCAAGACCTTCACCATGGCCAAGGTGATCGAGGAAACCCAGCGCCCCGCCATCATCCTCGCCCCAAACAAAACACTGGCCGCCCAACTCTATGGCGAATTCAAGGGCTTCTTCCCCGACAACGCCGTCGAATACTTCGTGTCCTACTACGATTACTACCAGCCCGAGGCCTATGTCGCGCGCTCCGACACCTACATCGAAAAAGAAAGCCAGATTAACGAACAGATCGACCGGATGCGCCACTCCGCCACCCGGGCCCTTCTCGAACGCGACGACGTCATCATCGTGGCCTCCGTGTCGTGCATCTACGGCATCGGCTCGGTCGAAACCTACGGCGCCATGACCCAGGACCTTTTCGCCGGGCAGGACTACAACCAACGCAAGGTCATCGCAGATCTCGTCGCGCAGCAGTACCGCCGCAACGATCAGGCGTTCCAGCGTGGCGCCTTTCGGGTGCGCGGCGACTCGCTCGAAATCTGGCCCGCGCACCTGGAGGACCGCGCCTGGAAGCTCTCCTTCTTCGGGGAAGAGCTTGAAACCATCACCGAATTCGACCCGCTCACCGGCCAAAAGACCGACACGTTCGAGAAAATCCGCATCTACGCGAATTCCCACTACGTCACCCCCCGCCCCACGATGCAGCAGGCGATGAAGGGCATCAAAGCGGAGCTTCAGGTCCGCCTCGACCAACTCGTCGGCGAAGGCAAATTGCTCGAGGCCCAGCGCCTCGAACAGCGCACCAACTTCGATCTGGAAATGCTGGAGGCCACCGGCGTGTGCAACGGCATCGAAAACTATTCCCGCTACCTCACGGGCCGCGCGCCTGGTGAACCGCCCCCCACGCTGTTCGAATACATCCCCGACAACGCCATCGTCTTCGCCGACGAATCCCACGTCTCCGTCCCGCAGATCGGCGGCATGTATCGCGGCGACTTCCGGCGCAAGATGACGCTGGCCGAACACGGCTTCCGCCTGCCCTCATGCATGGACAATCGCCCCCTGAAATTCGAGGAATGGGATGCGATGCGCCCGCAATCCGTGTTCGTGTCGGCCACCCCGTCCGATTGGGAACTGGAGCGCGCGGGCGGTGTCTTCACCGAACAGGTCATCCGCCCCACCGGCCTGATCGATCCGCAGGTCGAAATCCGCCCCGTGGAGATGCAGGTCGACGACCTCCTCGACGAAATCCGCAAGACCGCCGAACGCGGCTTCCGTGTGCTGGCGACCGTGTTGACCAAGCGCATGGCCGAGGACCTCACCGAATACCTGCACGAACAGGGCATCCGCGTGCGCTACATGCATTCCGACATCGACACGCTGGAACGCATTGAAATCCTTCGCGATTTGCGGCTTGGGGCCTTTGACGTTCTGGTCGGGATCAACCTCCTGCGCGAAGGCCTCGACATTCCCGAATGCGGGCTGGTCGCCATTCTCGACGCCGACAAGGAGGGCTTCCTGCGCTCCGAAACCTCCCTGATCCAGACCATCGGCCGCGCCGCGCGCAACGCCGAGGGCAAGGTCATCATGTATGCCGACAAGATCACCGGCTCCATGGAACGCGCGATCCGCGAAACCGACCGCCGCCGCGAAAAGCAGGTGGCCTATAACGAAAAACACGGCATCACGCCTGCGACGGTGAAGAAGAACGTCGAAGACATCATGTTGGGCACCTATCAGGGCGACGTGGACATGAACCGCGTCACCGCCAAGGTCGACAAACCGCTCGTCGGCGCGAACCTCAAAGCGCACCTCGACGGCCTGCGCGACAAGATGCGAAAAGCGGCGGAGAACCTGGAATTCGAAGAAGCCGCGCGCCTGCGCGACGAAGTCAAACGGCTGGAAACGGTGGAGTTGGCCGTGGCGGATGATCCCTTGGCCCGGCAAACGGCGGTGGAACAGGCGGTCGAGGATGCGTCGAAGGCAAGTGGTCGGAGCACGGCGGGCCGACCGGGGCAAAGGGGCGGAAACGTAAAGCGGCGGGGGCGGTAGCGCGAGTGCGGGGTAGTGATGTCGGAAACGACTTGGTGGATCGTTATTGGCGTTTGCGGCCTCATTGCTGTCTTTCTTGCCATTCAACTGGCCGGGTATGTAGTTATCGGCGCCTTGGCGCTCTTCGCATGGGCGTCGCGACAGGGCGCCTCGGGATTGGTAATCTACTTTGCTTTGTGGGTTCTTTTGATGCCACTCATGTTGGTTTTCTCAGCGGTTACCGGTTTTTTTGAGAATAAGCAGATTAACGAAACGCACAAAAAAACTCTTCGGACAAGGGAAAACGAAGCGAACCGCTACACCCGAAAGCCAATCAGATCGCAGCCTCCTGCCGATCCGAAAGAGAGATATAAATGGGCGAACCGACTCCCACCGTATGATTAACGATAGCAATTAGATGCACCATACAAGGGCCATCGCCTGCCCGTGGGGTGGCGATCCGACCTTCGTTCGATGCGCTTTATGCCTGCCAAATCCGGAAAACGCCGACTCGAAGCGCCCAGCCCAGCCAAATCGCCAGCCCGCCGGGACGGGCAGGCGATGGCCCGGGCAGCTAAAGCTGCTGTTCCGGGCTGTGGGGGATCAAATAAGACTGTAGCGAAAAACCTGAACCAAAGACAGTTTGATTATGACGACTGATTCATTCCCAAGTGAGTACGAAATCGACGAATTTGCCTTGGGCTTCTATGGATACGGCGATCTTAAAGCGCCCCTTTGGTTCGTCGGTATGGAAGAAGGAGGCGGAAATACCGCTGACGAGGTGACCAAACGAATTCGCGCGTGGCAAATCCGTGGGTGCATGAAACTAGAAGACGTCGCCGAATATCACGACGCCTTCATGAAAGAAGGCTTTTCTTCCATCCGGAAGCAAAACACCTGGTCAGCACTAAGTCGGGTCCAACTTGGATACGAACGCAAACTTCTCGAGGACGGCGATGTAAAGCAGCACTGGAAAAAGTCCCTCGGCCGACACCGTTCCGGGACTTGCATTTTGGAATTGAACCCGCTGCCATCACCGGGGACCAGTGCGTGGAAATACCCTGAATTCACCAAACTCCCTTTCTTGGTCAATCGCGACGCCTATAACCTGCGCTATGGAAGCGAACGTGTCGCGACCTTGCGAAGAATGATCTTGGCATATTCGCCACGAGCAGTCGTCTTCTACGGAAGAAAATACGAAACCTTTTGGTCTTTGATTGCTGGTGCTCCGCTTGTATCGCAAGGACTTCACAAGACAGCTTCGAACGGTAAAATAAAATTTGCGTCTATTGATCACCCAAGCGCACCTGTCGCTGGTGCTACTAGCGAGTACTACGCCTCACTTGGAAGAGGCTTGGCTGAAACGTGACGGCTGCTCCATCGCCTTGCCGAGGGACGATCCGGCGATGGGGCAGCGAGCTTTGCCCTCTGTTAACAGGCTCAGGCATCACCCCCAAACCCTCCCTAACAAAACGTTAACAAAAACCGCTTTCTCAAATCATTCCAGACACTTAACCCCCGGTTGCAACCTTGCAACCGCCCGCCCCACGCCCCATCTGGCCGCCGGAGGCTTGACCCGGATGAACCGCCGTGTGGGGCCCCACCTCACGCCCTCGTGATCACGCTGCCCGAAACTTGTCGCCCCCGGCTTTCGTGGCTCCTCCCAAGACATCGACAACAATGGAGACCACGATGACATTCAAGACCACACTTCTCGCCGCTGCTGCCACCGCCGTTCTTGCAACCGCCGCCTTTGCAGACGGGCATGCCAACCCGACCGTGGGCGGGGCCGAGATGCTGGCCGACCAACCCATCGCCGTGAACGCGTCCAATGCGCCGAACCTGACCACTCTGGTCGCCGCCGTGACGCAGGCGCAATTGGTCGATGTCCTGGCCGGCGAAGGGCCCTTCACCGTCTTCGCACCGGTCAATGATGCTTTCGCGGCACTGCCCGAGGCCACCGTCGCCTCCCTGATGATGGACGAAAACCGGGCCGCCCTTCAGGGCATCCTGACCTACCATGTCGTGCCAGGAACGATCACGTCCGCTGACCTGATGGAAGCGATCGAGACCAACGAATACGCCAATTTCACCACTGTCGCGGGCGGCACGATCACTGCGGATCTGGTAAACGGAGACATCGTGATTTTTGACGAAACGGGTCGCTTTTCAACCGTCGGGACCGCGGACGTCATGCAATCCAACGGCGTTGTGCACGTCATCGACCGCGTGCTGATGCCTGCTGGCTAACCGCACAAGCGACCAACCCGGTAATTTCGCGTCGCCGCCTCGATTGGGGCGGCGGCGTCCTTATTGAAACCGCGCCAGGCTGTCGTCATCCAGCCACAAAACACCGTCTCGATATCCGCCGTGCACCAGAACGCCCGGCACGTTCACCTCCGGGAATTCGTCCGCCCAATCGCGATAGCGGTCGTTGGTGACAATCTTGCCCCCGGCATCGCGTGCCGCCGCCAGGATCGTCGGGTCCGCCGGCTCTCCCTTGTGCACCACGAGAACCTGGTCGGCCGGCAGCTTCAGAAGCTTGGCGAAGTCCCTGTCATCCAGGTAACGGTCGGCCAGTTTGTAGCCCGCATTGGCGTCGAAAATGATCCCCGGCTCAAAGCCTTTGTCCTGCAAGGCTCCGACCACCTCTTTCAATGGCGCAAGCCGCGGCACCTCACCGCTCCAATGCATCACGTTCGAGCCGTCGATCACCACCGGTTTGGCCTGCCGTTTGCGTCGGCGACGCAACAAGAACAGCAAGAGCGCTGCAAGGCACAGGCCCGCAATGACAACAACGGCGGTATCAGTCAGGATCGGCATGGGGCGGAATTATCGAGGCAGTATGGCAAGGATATGGCCCGGTTTGGGTCCATAGACGGCAGGTGGGCGCGTGTGCGACATCTTGGATGTCTTGCTAGAAGAATCCTTTTTTCCACTCTTTCCTGATATTTAACCCCCGGTAGCACGCGTGCTACCCGCACTTCACACGCCCAATTCCGCCCGCAGCTTCTTGGTCAGCTTGACCACCGCCATCTGGTAACTCGCCTCGATATGCTCCCTTAGCGAGGCCTCCGACATCGCCCCCGCCTCGTAGACCTGCACCCATTTCATGCCGCGCGATGCCAGATACGGCGCAGGTCGGATGCCCGGCTGTTCCGGCAGCACCTCGAATGCCACATCGCCGACCTTGAAGGTGAACGCATCCGCACCGTCGTTCCATCCACACAGCGCAAAGACCTTGCCGCCGACCTTCCACACATCCGCATTGCCCCATTGCACCACATGGGACGTGGCCTTCATCGCGCCGCAAAACCGGTTGAATTCATCGCGTGTCATGCAGCGAGCGTCGCGCGCGGGACCCGAGATCGCAAGCCTTTGCGACTGGTCCCAAAGCCTGCGGCCACTATCTGCTGCACCATGAGACATTCCTTGATCGCTGCGTTGGCCCTGTTGATCACCGCCGTCCCATCCGCACACGCCTGGGAGGCGGGCGTGGAGGGTGGCCTTTGCACGTTGACCCATGACGAAGACGCCGTTTCGGTGCGGCTGACGTTTGATCCGACCGTCCCGCTCTATACGATCACCCTGACCGCGCAGGATCCGTGGCCCATATCCCCGGAATTCGCCATGCAGTTTAACGGATCGCAACCGCTCACGATCCGCACGGGCCGCCATGTCCTGTCGCCCGACCGCTTGTCATTGAGCGTGTCCGATCGCGGTTTCGGCAACGTCCTTGACGGGTTACAATTCAACGCCACCGCCCAAGGGTTGAGCGGCCCGGCATCGGTTGCGATCTCGCTGGACGGGGCCGCACCCGAAGTCGCGGCGTTTCGCAGCTGTGGGCAGGTTCCGACGGCCTGAACGGCCGCAATACACGCATTTCTGGTGCAGGCCCGGTCAAAACTGCCTTAGGCAGAAGGCACCAAGTGGGGATAGCGAATCATGGCGCGCTGGAAGGATCCGGCACCGAACGAGCTTGTATACGTGATCGGCGACATCCACGGATGCGTCGACAAGCTTGGCGCGTTACTGGATGTGATCGACGACGACATGGCCCGCAATGGTACAGGCACTTTGGTGTTTGTCGGGGATTACATAGATCGCGGCGCTCATAGTGCCGATGTGTTGGCCTTCGTGTCCCAAATGACCGCAAGCCACCCCGATCAATTCATCGCTCTCATGGGCAATCACGAGCGTATGTTATTGGATTTTCTGGCCAATCCCACCGGCCCGGCGCAACGGTGGTTGCAACATGGTGGCCTTGAAACGCTGGCCAGTTTCGGCCTGACCTTTGCAGCTGGACGCGGGGCGGCGTTTGACGGGGCGTTGCGGGACACCGCAGACGCGCTGACGGAAGTGATCGGCGCGAGTCTCATGACCTGGCTTTCCACGCTGCCGCTGTCATGGTCATCGGGCGATCTTTGGGTCGTGCACGCAGGTGCCGATCCGGTTGTCGCGATGGAGGATCAGCGGGCCGATACCTTGCTATGGGGCGCCGACGGTTTCCTGAAATCCGAGCGGCGCGACGGGCAATGGGTGGCGTTCGGACATCGCCCGTTCGACAAGCCGTTGGCCCGCAAGGGACGCATCGCCTGCGACACCGGCGCGGTCTATGGCGGGCCACTGAGTGCTGCGCGGATCGCCCCGGGCGGCGGCGTGCGTTTCCTGAGCGTCTGAAGCCAGACCATCGCCCGCGGTCTCGCATCAATCCCCGCGGGCAAGCGCCACGTTCAGGATCGTGCGCCAGGTAATCCACAGATCAAGCGCGAACCCGGCGCGTGTGATGTAGTCGAGGTCGGCCTGCACCTTTTCGCGCGTGGCCTCCAATCCGACGGCGTAGCCAAGTGTGATTTGGGCGAACCCGCTGATCCCGGGTCTCACGCTGAGCCGTTGGCGATATTCGGGGATCGTCTCAAGAAAAATGCGGGCGTGCCGGACACAATCGGGGCGCGGGCCGATCAAGCTCATCTCGCCCCGCAGGATGTTGATCGCTTGCGGCAGTTCATCCAGACCCGTCCGCCGCAGCAAACGACCAAGGCGCGGGATGCGGTCCGTCTCCACCGGATCAAGCGGGCCGCGATGGTCAGGCGCATAGGCCATGGTGCGAAACTTCAACGCTTTGAAAGTGCGGCCATTTTGGCCCATTCGCGCCTGCCGGAACAGCAACGGACCAGGGTTGATCAACGGGTTGAGACCGGTCAGCAGCACCGCCAAGACAGCGATAAGCGGCAGCATCACCAAAGCCCCTCCGACATCGGCGCACAGCTTCGCCAGCCGGAACAGGCGCGACCGTCCCACCCCCGACCGCAAGAGCCCCGGCGCTTGCGATGGCGCAACGGAGAAGCGGTCAAAATCCGGAACCAATGTCATGCCTGTCCCCAGCAAATGCGCCCGGCGCCAGGCCGGTTCATCTGCATTCAACGGCTTATTCATAAAGATCGGCTTAATTGGCCCGCACAGACCGTGGGGATCACCTTTTTTGGCCAAACAGCAGCGACATATCGCAATTCTCGGCTCGGTCGGCGTGCCTGCGCACTACGGCGGATTCGAAACACTGGCCGAACAACTGGCACGCCACCATGCCGCACATGCGCGGCCTGAACGCTTGTCGATCACCTGCAGCGCGCCCGGCTGCGTATCCAAACCACGGCGGTTCTTGGGGGCAGACCTGAGATACCTGCCACTGCCCGCCAACGGCGCGGCCAGCGTGCCCTATGACATCCTCAGCCTTCTGCGGGCGCGGGCGTCGGGTGCGGATGTTGCCCTGCTTTTGGGGGTGTCGGGGGCTCTGGCCCTGCCGTTTCTTGCCGGACGCGGCATGCGGGTCGTGGCCCATGTGGATGGGCAAGAATGGCGGCGGGCCAAATGGTCCCGCGCAGCGCGGCAATTCCTGAGGCAATCCGAGGCCATTGCGGTACGCCATGCCGATGCGGTGATTGCCGACAGCCCCGCGATTGCCGACGATTTGTGGCGCAGGTACGGGCGGCGCGCCGACGTGTTAAGTTATGGTGGCGATCAGGGGCTGGATCATACCACGGTGGCGCTGCCGGATTGGGCTCCGAAAGACTACGCGCTCGCGATCTGTCGCGTCGAGCCGGAGAACAACATCCACATGCTGCTGGAGGCGGCCACAGCAACAGACAAACCTCTGATATGCGTCGGAAACTGGGAGAAGAGCCGCTACGGCCGCGCCCTACGGTCCCGCTATGCCTCCCACCCAAAACTCTGGCTCCGCAACCCGATCTACGATCCCGGTCCGTTGCAGGCGTTGCGCCGAAATGCATCGCTTTATCTACATGGTCATTCGGCCGGTGGCACCAATCCGTCGCTCGTGGAAATGATGCATGTCGGCAAACCTGTCTTCGCGTTCGATTGCATCTTCAACCGTCAAACAACGCAGGGCGCGGCGCGCTATTTCAGCGATGCGGACGATCTGGCGCGGCTGTGGCGTCAGGAAGCGGAGCCGGACATGGGCCGCGCGCTGCGTGATCTGGCGCGCACCCATTATCGCTGGGATGACATCGGGGCGCGGTATTTCGATCTGTTTGAAAGGGTCAGCCAGGCTCCGCGACAAGCCCGGACACTGAAACCATCATCAGAGACTGCGCCCTGCCGCACCTTTTTCCTGCGCCGGTCGTAGGCGCACACATGGCAGCCGGACTGCGCCGGGATCACTCACCATTTCCAATCGACGATTCGATTTGCTCGGCGATCTGCGCGGACCAGTCGCCGATGATCGGGATGAATTCGATCTGACTTAACGCCCAGACGATCAGTGAGAGCAAAACCGACGCGCCCACGACCGTGCCTAGACCAACAGCCATGCCAACCGCGAAGCGGAACAACAGGATGCGCGCCACCGATTGGTGGATTACGAACATCCGGCTTTCGCGCAGGAACGTCAGCTCCTGTCGCAGCGCGCGCACCTCTGAGGCAAGCGCATCGGATGTGTCACTGACTGCTGTTTTTTCGTCTGTATTGCTCACTCGAACGTCCCCTGTTTCGCGATCCAGACTCTAGTATTCCCACCGGATCATTCCAGATACGCACGCATCGCTTGATAGACCACCGCCGTTGCGGCATTTGCCAAATTCAACGACCGGATATGCGGCGAACACATCGGAAGATGGAACGTACGCGCCGTGCGACCCTCTCGCACATCGGCGGGCAACCCTTTGGTTTCCTTTCCGAAAACAAGGTAGGCGTCTGGCGGATAGTTGGGCGTGTAAACCGAGCCTCCGGCGCCATCATCCTCGAACAGGAACAGGCTTTGCTCATCCGGGGCGCGGTCTTCCAGAAACGCGGACCAGCTGTCGTATTCCGTCAACCGCACATGTTTCCAATAATCCAGGCCGGCACGGCGCACGGATTTCTCGCTCAAGTCGAAGCCAAGCGGATGGATCACGATCAATTCCAGATCCAGCGCAACGCAGGTGCGCCCGATGGTGCCGGTGTTTCCCGGGATTTCAGGATGGACCAAGACGACCTTCATATTGGCCGCGGCGCAATCGGGCTCAGGCATGGGGGCGGTCGCGCCCTCCGAACCCGGGCCATCGTCGGGCGACTTGCCCCTTGCGGTGCGCGGCCCGCGACAAATGCGCATGAACCGCATCGCGCCCTGCGCCATCCAGCCGCGCTTGGGCGAAATGCTCGGCCCATTCGAAAATCGCGTCGCCGTCCTGCGGACGCAGCCGCAACGCGCCATCAATCAATGTGATGATCGAGCCTCCGGGCGTATACCAGCGGTCCTGGATGTCACGGATCCGGCCCGGAAGGACCTTTCCCACCCCCCGGATCAGGGCGGAATCGCAAAAGCGCTGGATCAATTGTCCCATCTCATCGCGGCTATAGGAAATCAATGGCGGGAAGGTTTCCAGGAAAAGCGGACCGTCCTCATCCATGGCGAAGTGGTCCAGCGGCGTATGAAACCCGATACGTTCAGGGCGTTGGGCCACGCGGCGCCAGAATTCGCTGACCTCGGTGGCAACGAGATCCAGAAGCCCTATGGCCGCGTTGGAACCGGCCTTTTGGATCAGCCCCGGCAGCATCATGTCATCGGAAACAGCGGCCTGAACCAGCACGGGACGCTGGGTGCCGGCCTCTTCCAACAGATGCAGGCGCGAGGCGGGCGTGCGGATACCCGCGAGGCTGAGGCAATCGATGTAGGCGTCGTGACGACGGGCCAGCGCTTCCTGTACGTCGGGATCGCGGCCGCCACGATACACCGTCAGGATATGGCCCGCCAAAGGGCCGGTCCGCGGGCGCATCGGAACGCCAAAATCCCTTGCTGGCAGCTGGGTCGTACCGTCATCGACCATCGCCGCGCGGATCCAACCGTTCAATTCACTCACGGGTCACCCAATGCAAATCCGTCACAAGACTAACGTGTGCTTTTGGGGGAATTCTGATGTGGGCAATACGCCATTCAAAGCGCATGCAGCCTGTTGCAGCAAAGCCGTTTTCAGCGATTCCCCCAGAATCTCTTTTGGCTTGGGCCGAGCATGACGGGCGCTCTGCGGACCGGGCAAGCGGCGTTAGGGGTTTGTTAACGACATTTGGGCCTAATCTCCTTATGCGTTGCGGAAGCGTCACGGTTTGGGCCCTTGGTGGCTTGGCCGCCCTTGAGGGCGCGCCAGCGAGCGCTGGCCCTTGGGCGCGCGAAGCGGGCGATCTCTTCATCTCATTCCAGATCTCGGCCGAACAAGACCCGTCACAAGTGATCGAACAGGGCCTTTGGGAACCGGAGGCCTACGCCAGCCTTTACACCGAATACGGGCTTGGGCGCAGCCTTACGCTTGGTGCAGATATCGGCCGCGGAGAGGTCAGCCAAAGCGGTGTCGCCTTCCTGCGCTATACGCTGACGCCACCGGATGCGACCTGGCAATGGGCTGTGGACGGTGGTCTCGGCGTGCGGCAGACCGGCGAAGGCCAGTCCAACGGATTGGTGCGCCTTGGTGCCTCGGTCGGGCGCGGGCTTGGCGAACACGATGGCGGCTGGCCGATGCTCCTGCGCCATCAGGGGGGCTGGATCGCGCTGGATGCGGCACTTCTATACGATCTCGAGGTGGAGGATGTGATCTGGCAGACCGAAGGGACGCTTGGCCTGTCGCTGACCGATCGGACGACCGCGATCTTCTCTCTGAAAGCCGAGGAATGGCCCGGCGCCGATCTGGTGGTCACCGCAACCCCGTCGCTGGCCTTCGACATCCTGCCCGACACGACCCTTCGCATCGGCGCGCGCGGTGCGCTGACCGGAAGCTCGGATGTGGGTGTTTTGTTGTCGCTTTGGCACACGTTCTGAGGCACGGGCGGGGCCAGCGGAGTGATTTCGCGATTTCCCGACGCGACGGCGTAGCTTAACCTGCGCCTATGTCCGACAAGAAAATTGACCCGATCCGACCCGCCGATGATGACGCCCGCGCACTGGCCCGCGGCCTGATTGCACAGGCCCGGTTTGCGGCCCTCGCCGTGATCGACCCGGACACGCAAACCCCGATGGTCACGCGCATCGCCTTGGTGCCGGGGCACGACGGCGTGCCATTGACCCTGATTTCGACTCTATCGTCGCACACAGCCGCGCTTGATGCCTGCGCGACCTGTTCGCTTCTGATCGGAGAGCCGGGGCCGAAAGGCGATCCGCTGACCCATCCGCGCCTGAGCTTGCAGGCGACGGCTGAAGTGGCCGACAAGGCTGGCTTGAAGGCGCATTACCTGTCGCTCTATCCCAAGGCGCAGCTGTACTACGATTTCGGCGATTTTCGCCTGTTTCGATTCTCGCCCCTGGGCGGTCTTTTGAACGGTGGCTTCGGCAAAGCCTTTCGCATCACGCCCGACGATATTGTGGCCTGACGGACTCAGGTCGCAGCGCAGCGTGTCAAACCGCGTAGGCAGATCGCGATTTCCGTGCCATTCTGCACCCCATGAGTGAGATGCGTATTGATCCAAACCTCGTTGGTATCTGGCTCTTGCCCGGCCAGCCGCAGACCTACGAGATCACCGAAACCGGCGATTACCTGATTGGTGAGCCGGAGGAACCGTTGCAATTCGAGGATGGCAGCCGGTCGATGACCTGGGGCGCACGCAGGTTCCGACGCGCCGACAAATACGGTATCGGCCTGATCGGCACTTGGATCGAAGAGGGCACGGGAGACGCCTGGGACTTTGCCGACGGGCAGGCATTAACCATTCTGACGGCACAGGAAACGCTGATCACCGGCGTATGGGCCTTGCGGGATCAGGGGCGCTGCTTGTGGCATTGTGAAAAGCGCGCCACCGTGCAGACCGATGGCGCACATCTGGAATTCCGGTTTCTTGCGGGCGATACGGCGCGCTATGGCTACACCGTCACGGGCGATGTCTTGAGCCTGCTGGATCCGGCAAGCTGGACGGAATTGACCCGTTACGTCAGTTCTTCGCTGTATCTCGAAACCGTCGCCAGCTAGGTCGCAATCCCCCACGCGCCCCCTACCAATGCAACGTGCCCACCGCACCCTTGATGCGCCCGGTCAGGTTCGGCGTCACCCATCCGCCATAGAAATCCCCAGGCTGCGGCTGCACCTTGATCGCGCCGACGAAGGCCTCGTCCAGCGATGTCGCATAGAAGGCCAGGTGGTCACGGATCGCCTCGAACCGAGCCGTCGGGGCCGGATAGGACCAGGCGGCATGGGTCGAACGCCGACCGTTGACCACCAGATCGTAGTAAACCGCCCGCCCCTTCCATTCGCAAAACGTTTCGCGTGCGGCGGGGACCAGCGCCGACATCACGACGTCGCCCGGCGGGATGTAATATGTGGGCGCATGATGCGTCTCCAACACGCGGAACGCGGCCTCGCTGTCGGCGACGGGCAGGTCCGCGAAAACGGCGCGCAACCGCTGCGACACGGGCTCAAGCGCGGGTGGACGCGGATAGGACTGGACATCTTCGACAGGCAGCATGGTGTTCCCTTTTGATCGCGACGTAGCCCGCACGCGCCACAAGGAAAAGCCCCCGAACCAGTGACATCTGGTCCGGGGGCAATCGGCCTAAAGCGGCAGGCGCACCTAGTTATCGCAACGCGCCGTCACCATCACCGCCCCGCGCACGGGCTGCGACCACCCGATGTTGAGGCTGGTGCCACCGATCCCCTGCAACCCTTCGGTCCAGGGGGCCTCGAACTGCATCACGTTGGCGGCGTTGCGGATCGGACCGTCGGGCAGCACCGAAAGCCCATATTTCACCGGCGCGCCGAACGGGGTGTAATCCGACATATCCACGACCCAGGTTTGCGCCGCGGTGTTTTCGGTCGCCCGGATATAGCAGGGGTTTTCCGTCCGCTTCGCGATGCCGTGAAACGTGTTGCCGTCAAACTGCAAATCGCCCGTGCGGTCGAGATCGAGCGTCGCGATGGAATCGTCCACGCCCTCGACCTGCTCCAATTGTGCGCCGCTCGTCTTCTTGAACAGGTTGCCGGTGATCGAGAGGCCGTTGATGAAATGATCGTCCCCGTAGGGCTTGATCGAAATGAACCGCATCCAGGGCGCGGTGTTGGTGGCAAAGAAAATGTTGCCCTGCACCGACAGCCCGTGGAACGACAAACCGCCCGTGAAATCCGGCTCGGGATCCTTTTCGTTCGTCCATTCGATATAGCAATTGTCGACGTAATTGCCGTGCAACGTCATCTTCGCGTTGGCGTCGGAAATCACCAACCCGGGCGAGCGTACGCCTTCGACGATGCTGTCGCCCTGGAAGAAGTGGTTGCCGGTGACGATGTTGCCCGGCCCGCAAATCACCCCGAAATGCAGGAACTTGTTGGCCCGGTTGTCGCGGATCTTGCAGTCCGACGAATTGACGTTGAAACAGATCGACTTTCGGTCCGGCACATTGAGCGATTGCTCGTTTGACAGAAACTGACAGCGGTCAATCTGCATCCCCTGACAGCCTTCGTCGGCGGACGTGATCCCCCGGTCTTTCGGGCCGGTGAAGAAGCAATCCTGGATCTGGAACACCAGCCCATCCAGCGGCAACATCAGCGCCGAGCATTGCCCCCCACACAGGAATTCCACATCCGAGACGATGAAGCGCTGCAGGTTCAGCCAGCCCATGAAATCCAGCATGTACTTGAATTTCGTGAAGGTGTAGGTCTGGTTCGACGGCGCGGCACACAACGGCGCCGACAGCGTCACCTTGCTTTGCGCGGCATTCTTGGCGCTGACGTAGATCTCACGGCCGACGCCCTGCGGCGCGGTCACAAGGGCACCGACGGGGATCGCGTCCACATTCGACATCCCCGTGATCTCGCGCGGGTTCGAGGCCACCCATGCGCCATCGCGCGTTGTCACCTCGTCGTCCCAATTGGTCGAGGATGCGGCAGCAAACTGCCCGTTCCGCAGGACGCGACGGTTGGCATATGTGTTGCGGTTGCCAACCACCGCCTGGACGTCCAGCGGCTCGTCCAGAACGATACGCCGCCCACACAGATCGAAGGCTTCGAACTCGGATTGGTTGAAGAGCTGTTGAAGGCCCTTCTTGAGGCCAAGCACCTCATCCCCGAAGCATTCCGCGTAGCCATCGAGATCAAAATTCTGATCCAACGCGACGCGGACATTGTCCGGGGTAACGATGCGCCCTTCGAACCGCGCGGGGTTGGTGAAGGTGACGTTCGAGCCCACGAAGAAATCGCCCGCGGGCACCAGAACTTCGCGCCCGTTGGCGGCCGCGTCGGCGGCGGCAATCGCCGCTCTGGCATCGGTGACGCCATCGCCCACCGCGCCGAAGTCACGGATATCGACCCAATCCATCAGCTTGCGATGGAAAACGGACGTGATGTCTTCGACGGTGATGCTTTCGATACGCACTTGCCCGCCGTTCGCCCCGGTCAGGTCCAGGCCGACATGGGCGTAGGTCGGGTCGGTGCCCCAAACCATATCCACGCCACCCCGGTCGCCGGTGCCGATGATCGCCGAGACGGTCACGACCGAGCCGTAGGACGTCAGGCTGACCGATGGGCCAAACTCATCCAGGCCCGACACATGGGCGTTTGAGGCATTGCCCGGCCAAGCGCCGATCCGCACGTCGGCCAAGTTGCCCGACAGCGCCTTCACCCGCGCCGAGATGCGCAAATACGTGCCCGGCAGGATCGGCGTCTGTGCCATGGACCGAAGGCGCGTTGTCGCCTCGGCCTTGAGGATTTCAAGGCAATCGCCAAAGTCGGCATCCGCCGCCACAAGGGCCGCGTTCGGCGCGCTCGCCCATGTGTCGCTGCCCGGTGTGCCATCTTGGCGCGACCAGGCGTCAAGCCCGTCAGAGAAAGCCGGTGGCATCAGGAGAAGGCCGTCGGTGATCACCTGGTTCATGTCATACCCCTTCGTTCGCGCGGGTCCGGCGTGTCGCTGGATCGCGTCGCGTGTCATGCGTCGACCGAACAAGGGAAACCGAGGCGCCCTGAACGGTCACCTCGGTTGTGTTTGCAATGTCTGTAAACGGCCCGGGACCGGCTGACTGGGGCAGCCACACGTCCCGGATTGCATCGCCATGATTAAGCCCGAAGAGTTAACCAAAGGTTAATGCGACCCGAAGAATTCTCCCGGCTTGGTGCGGTATGGCGCCTAGGGACCCGATATTTGCAAAGGCCAAAGGCCGCGCAGCAGCCCCCGCAATGGCCCCCGCATTGGCCCGTCTCACGCCCCAAGTATCGGCGCCTCCAGAAGCTGCACCCCGTTGATCCGCCAGCCATTTTCCGTCTCGACCATGGCGTAGCCAAGGTAATGCAGCGTGCCGTTCTGGTCGATCACTTCGACCCGTTGCACGATCAATCCGCCGAAAGCCTGCAGGTCGATGAAATTCACCTCTCCGGGGTTCCAGACCATCGGATAGCCCTGCTGCACCATGCTGCCGAACCGTTCGGGACTGCCGAAGAGGCCCTGAATGTTGGGGCTCGCGAATTCCCAGGCTTCCAGCACGTCATCGGCGCGGAACGCATCGAATTGGCCCCCGATCACCGCTTCGATGTCCGGGTTGGGGGGCAGCAGTTCCTGCGCGTGCACAGGGCGAGGCGCGGCAAGTAAGGCGACAAGCGCGAGGCTCATCGCAAGGAAAACCGATGCGGCGACGGCACGGATCATGGGGCGACTCCTTCAGGGCATTTGATCACTCATGCCCTTAGGCACGTAGCCCGCACCGGAAAAGTTTCAGCCCAAAAGTCGACCAGCCAACCCGTCCTCGAGCAGCGCCTTGGTCTCTTCGATGCCATACAGTGCAATGAACCCGCCGAACCGGGGCCCCTGACTTGCCCCCAGCAGCACCTCATAAAGGCCCGAGAACCAGGCCCGCAGCGGGTCAAACCCATGCGTCTTGCCGATGGCAAACACGATGCTCTGCAGGAACTCGTCGTCGTGCCAATTCACTTCGGGCAGGGGCATGTCCTTGCCTTCCTGCGCGTTCTTCCGGGCGATGACGTCCAGCGCCTTGTCCGCATCGCCAAGGCAGGCCACCAGTTCTTCCATCGCGCCGCGTTCCTGATCGGTCGCGGCCCGGAACACCCGGGTCGGCTTGACGAAATCGTTGTAATACCGGATCGCAAATCCCGCCGCCTGGTCCAGATCGGGGTTCGCATCGGGGCTCGCATCGGGCGCGTAGCGGTTGATGAACCCCCACAATTTCGCCTTTTCCTCGGCGCCGGACACGCTCACCAAATTCAACAGCATGGCAAACGGCACCACCATCGTGGAGGCAGGTACATTGTGTCCGTGGATGTGGAACACCGGGTTCGCCAGACGCGCGGCGGCGTCCTGATCCGCATAGGCGCGCAGTTGTTGATGGTATTCATCGACGGCCTTCGGGATCACATCGAAGTACAGTCGTTTGGCCGTCTTCGGCTTGCCGAACATGAAATACGACAAGCTCTCGGTCGAGGCATAGGTCAACCATTCATCAATGCTGATGCCGTTTCCCGAAGACTTCGAAATCTTCTGCCCGGTCTCATCAAGGAACAGCTCGTAATTATATGTCACCGGTGCGGGCGTGCCGAGGATCTCGCAGATCCGGCTATAAATCGGCGTGTTCGTCGAATGATCCTTGCCATACATCTCGAAATCGACCCCAAGCGCGGCCCACCGGGCGCCGAAATCGGGCTTCCACTGCAATTTCACGTTGCCGCCCGTCACCGGGACCGTCCATTCGCGGCCCTCTTCATCGTCAAAGGTGATCGTGCAATCGGAGGCGTTCACGGATTTCATCGGCACATAAAGCACCCGCCCCGTCTCGGGATGCAGCGGAAGGAAAATCGAATAGGTCTGCTGCCGTTCCTCGCGCAGGGACTTCAGCATCACCTTCATGATGTCGTCATACCGCTCGACCGCGCGCTTGAGGGTTTCGTCGAATTGCCCGGTCTTGTAGAACTCCGTCGCCGAGATGAACTCGTACTCGAACCCGAACGTATCCAGAAACCGACGCAGCATCGCGTTGTTGTGCGCGCCAAAGCTGTCATGCGTCCCGAACGGATCGGGCACAGAGGTTAGTGGTTTTTGCAAATGCTCGGCCAACGCGTCCCGGTTCGGCACGTTGCCCGGCACCTTCCGCATTCCGTCCATGTCGTCGGAAAAGCAGATCAGCTTGGTGGGGATGTCCGAAATCACTTCGAACGCGCGGCGCACCATCGTTGTGCGCAACACCTCGCCAAAGGTCCCGATATGCGGCAGGCCCGAGGGGCCATAACCGGTCTCGAACAACACGTAGCCCTTCTCCGGCGGACCCGCCTTGTAACGATCCAGCACGCGCCGCGCCTCTTCAAAGGCCCAGGCCTTGGAATTCATCGCCACGTCCCGCAAATCGCTCATGTCTTTTGTCCTGATACCGGTGGGTTGCGAGGCACCTATTGTTTACCGCCGGTGGCGTCAATAAATGTTGGCTACGGCAAGCAACGGAGCACGACCCATGACAGATCATCCCTTCACGCCCGAAGATTCGCTGGTGGCCGTCATGGTTGGCATTTCGGTGTCTGACGAAACGATCCGCACGTCCGAGCTTCTGTCGATCGAACAGATCGTGAATTTCCTACCGGTGTTCGGAAATTACGATGCCGACCGGATGCGCCGCATCGCCAATGTCGTGTTTGAGCTGTTCGAAGATGAAGACGGTCTCGATGCGCTGTTTGGATTGGTCAAAGAAGACCTGCCCGAGACGCTTTTCGAGACCGCCTATGCACTGGCGTGTGACGTGGCCGCCGCAGATGGCGCGATTGCACAAGCCGAATTGCGCTTCCTCGAAGAATTGCGCCATGTGCTCAACATCGACCGCCTGCATGCCGCCGCCATTGAACGCGGCGCGCGGGCGCGGCATATGACGCTCTGAACCGCGCGTGCCGCGGCGGGTGCCTCAGGCGACTGTCCGCACCACCCGGCGCAGGTTTTCATCCACAAACGCGCGTTCCTCGGAACTTACCATTGTTGCGCGTGGGTAGATCGGGGCGGCGCGGTCATCAAGCACCGGCAAATGCCATCCAGCCGTGGTGTCGAAAAACGCGCACGCGCCCGCTTCGCCGAATTCCGTCAGATACCCCTGAATGACCGTATCCAGGTAGCTCAGAAGGATCGGATGCGCGCCGGGATCCCGATGCACCGGCTCCACCGCATAGATCTGAATCTGCGCCGTAGGGATCAGCCCGTGGTCGCTGGCCGTGACCGGATGCCGCTCGTAGGCGCGCTCACGTTCATCCAGCGCGCCCCAATCCGCACCGGGCACGGCGGCGACCAGACCCGCGATTTCACCGGTCGAATCGGGCACCGCCGTCAGGAAGGCCACCTGGCGCAGGGAGGTGCCCTGCCACGCCCGCCGCCACCCCTGTACACGGGCGCGGCGTGCGTCGGGAAAGTTATGGGTTTGACGGTTCACAAGGCTGCCGTAGCCAAAGAAATAAGGATCGCTCATGGCGCAGCAATGGGGCAATTCAAATACCCTATCAAGCCCTCTTGATCCGCCATTGCGCGCCTGTATGCTTGCGCATGCAACCACAGGGAGACATGCGGGAACGCCGATGGCGCCCCCGTGGGCCGAAGGAGCAACCGCCCCGGTAATCTCTCAGGCAAAAGGACCTGCGGCTGCGCGCAGATACTCTGGAGAGTGAGGGTGACAGCCCCTCCGCCGAAGGGATAACGATCTCAGGCCAAAGGACAGAGGGGGCGTCGTTTCACACCGTTTTCGGTGTGCAAGTGATGCCGGGGTTTCGTCCCGGAGAAGGGATATGATGGACGGGGTTTCCAATCCGAAGGCTTTGCCACTGGCCGCTTTGCATGCGGAATTGGGGGCGAAATTCGTGCCCTTCGCAGGTTGGTCGATGCCGGTTCAATATGGGCTTGGCGTGATGGGGGAACACAATTGGACCCGCGCCCATGCGGGTCTGTTCGATGTTTCGCATATGGGCCAGGTCTTGCTGCCGGGGGATGCGGATGCCGCGCTGGAAGCGCTGGTGCCCGTCGATGTTCTGGGTTTGGCCGAAGGGCGGCAACGCTACGGCTTTTTCACCAATGATACGGGCGGCGTGTTGGATGATCTGATGATCGCACGTGCGCCGGACGGGCTGTTCCTCGTGGTAAATGCCGCCTGTCGTGACGCGGACATCTCGCATCTGCGCGCCCATGTCGAGGGCGTGCACGTGGTGACAAACCGCGCCTTGCTGGCCTTGCAGGGCCCGGAGGCCGAGGCCGTGCTTGCGGCGCTCATCCCCGATGCCGCGGCGATGCGGTTCATGGACAGCCAGCGCCACGGTTGGGCGGGGGCGGAACTTTGGATCAGCCGCTCGGGCTATACCGGCGAGGACGGGTTCGAGATTTCGCTTCCCGAGGCCGCCGCCGACGCCTTCGCGCGTGCCGTGCTCGCCGACGACCGGGTCGAACCCATCGGCCTTGGCGCCCGCGACAGCCTGCGCCTTGAGGCCGGGTTACCGCTTTACGGGCAGGAAATGACACCCGACATCAGCCCTGTGGAGGCCGGACAGGCCTGGGCCATCGGCAAGGTGCGCCGCGATGGCGGTGATCGTGCGGGCGGCTTTCCCGGTGCGGAAGAGATCCTCGGCCACATCGCCAACGGCGCGCCACGCCGCCGCGTCGGCCTGCGCCCCGAAGGCCGCGCCCCGATGCGCGCAGGCGTTGAGGTTTTCACCTCCGAAGATGCGCACACCCCGATCGGCACCGTCACATCCGGTGGCTTCGGTCCATCGGTCGGCGGCCCCGTCGCGCTCGCGCTGATCGACGCGGCCACGCCGCCCGACGCCCGGCTTTTCGGCGAGGTGCGCGGCAAACGCCTTGCCGTCACCCAAACGCCCCTTCCCTTCACGCCCCACGACTACAATCGCTAAACGACGGAGATCACCCATGAAATTCACCGAAGACCACGAATGGCTTGTCGCCGATGGCGATGTTATCACGGTCGGCATCACCCAACATGCATCTGAGCAACTGGGCGACGTCGTGTTCGTGGAACTGCCCGAATTGGAAACCCAGGTCGCAAAAGGCGACGAGATCGTCGTGATCGAATCCGTCAAAGCAGCCTCCGACATCACCGCGCCGCTCGATGGGGAGATCGTCGAGGTCAACGAGGCGCTCGTCAACAAGCCCGCCCTGGTGAACGAAGATCCGACCGGCGACGCGTGGTTCTTCAAGATCAAGGTCGAAGACCCGACCTCAATCGACGATTTCCTGACCGAGGATGAGTACAAAGATCACATCGGGGAGTAAGCCATCGGCACGGGATTGGGGGGCGCCGCCCCCCGTCCTGACGGACTCCCCCCGAGGTATTTCCGACCAATGGAAGACAGGGGTGAACGACCCCCAGCGAGGAGCGATCATGCCCTGGACGACCACCGACTACGACCCGACCGATTTTGCCAACCGCCGCCATATCGGCCCCTCGCCCGCAGAGATGGAAGAGATGTTGCAAGCGGTCGGCGCAGCCAGTCTCGAGGCCCTGATCGACGACACGCTGCCGGCCTCGATCCGGCAGGATCGCCCGCTCGATTGGCCCGCTCTGTCGGAGGCCGAATTGCTCGACCATATGCGGGGGCTCGCCGCCAAGAACAAACCGATGACCTCCATGATCGGCCAGGGCTATTACAACACCCACACGCCGCCGGCGATCCAGCGCAACGTGTTGGAAAACCCCGCCTGGTACACCGCCTACACCCCCTACCAGCCCGAGATTGCGCAGGGGCGGCTCGAGGCCTTGCTCAATTTCCAGACCATGGTGGCGGACCTCACCGGCCTGCCGGTGGCCAATGCCTCCCTGCTCGATGAAGCGACCGCTGCGGCGGAGGCGATGGTGATGGCGCGTCGTGTCGCCAAATCCAAGGCCAACGGCTTCTTCGTCGATGAAACCTGCCACCCGCAAACCATCGCCGTGATCGAGACGCGCGCCGCGCCGCTTGGCATCAATGTGATCACCGGCCCCGCCGATGCCCTGCAACCGGACCGGGTCTTCGGCGCGATCTTTCAGTATCCCGGCACCTTCGGCGCGCTCAACGACCCCAGCGCTTCCATCGCGGCCCTGCATGATGCAAAGGCCCTCGCGATCCTCGCCACCGACCTGCTTGCGCTCACGCTTGTGAAGGAACCCGGCGCGATGGATGCCGACATCGCCATCGGCTCGGCGCAACGGTTCGGCGTGCCGCTTGGCTACGGCGGGCCACATGCGGCCTTCATGGCCTGCCGCGACGCCTACAAACGCTCCATGCCCGGCCGGATTGTCGGGGTCAGCGTCGACAGCCACGGCCACAAGGCGTTCCGCCTGTCGCTGCAAACCCGCGAGCAGCACATTCGCCGCGAGAAGGCGACCTCCAACGTCTGCACCGCGCAGGCGCTTTTGGCCGTTATGGCCAGCTTTTACGCCGTTTTCCACGGCCCCAATGGCCTGCGCGCGATAGCCGAACGGGTGCACCTGCGTGCCAATCGCCTGGCCGCATCCCTTACCACGGGTGGCTTTCCGCCAGAGGCCGACCATTTCTTCGACACGCTCACCGTACCTGTCGGCGACAAACAAAGCCGCATCATGGCCGCCGCCGTCGCGCGTGGCATCAACCTGCGCGATGTGGGCAGCGACCGCATCGGGATCAGCGTGGATGAAACAACCACCGATGTGCAGATCGAGGCCGTCTGCCGCGCCTTTGGCGTCCTTGTCGCCCCGGCCACCAAGACCCCCGCGATCCCCGACGCGCTGTTGCGAACGTCGGATTACCTGACCCACCCGATCTTTCACATGAACCGCGCCGAGTCCGAGATGATGCGCTATATGCGCCGCCTGTCGGACCGTGACCTTGCCCTCGACCGCGCGATGATCCCGCTTGGGTCGTGCACCATGAAGCTGAACGCCGCCGTCGAGATGATGCCGATCACATGGCCCGAATTCGGCGGTCTGCACCCCTTCGCGCCCGCCGATCAGGCCGAAGGTTATGCCAACATGCTCGAAGACCTTTCGGCGAAGCTTTGCGACATCACCGGCTATGATTCCATGTCGATGCAGCCCAATTCCGGTGCGCAGGGCGAATATGCGGGGCTTCTGACCATCGCCGCCTATCACCGCGCGAACGGCGAAGAGCACCGAAACATTTGCCTCATCCCGCTCAGCGCCCATGGCACCAATCCCGCCTCCGCTCAGATGGCGGGGATGCAGGTCGTCGTCGTGAAGGCCGCCGACAACGGGGATATCGACCTTGAAGATTTCCGCGCCAAAGCCGAAGCGGCGGGCGATGCCCTTGCCGCCTGCATGATCACCTATCCCTCCACCCATGGCGTTTTCGAAGAAACGGTGCGCGAGGTCTGCGATATCACCCATGAGTTTGGCGGGCAGGTTTACCTTGATGGCGCCAATCTCAACGCAATGGTTGGCCTGTCGAAACCGGGCGATCTGGGCGCGGATGTCAGCCATTTGAACCTGCACAAGACCTTCTGCATCCCCCATGGCGGCGGCGGTCCCGGCATGGGGCCCATCGGCGTGAAGGCGCATCTCGCGCCGCATTTGCCCGGCCATCCCGAAAGCGGCGGGCGTGAAGGCCCTGTTTCCGCCGCGCCCTATGGGTCTGCGTCGATCCTGCCGATTTCCTATGCTTACGTGCATCTGATGGGCGGCGAGGGCCTGACCCAGGCCACCAAAGTTGCGATCCTGAACGGCAATTACATCGCCAAACGGCTGGAGGCGGATTACGATGTTTTGTTCAAAGGGCGAACGGGCCGCGTCGCGCACGAATGCATCCTTGATACCCGCCCCTTCGCCGGGGCCGGTATTACCGTCGATGATATCGCCAAACGTTTGATGGATCACGGTTTCCACGCCCCAACGATGAGCTGGCCTGTGGCGGGCACGCTGATGGTCGAGCCGACGGAAAGTGAAACCAAGGCCGAACTGGATCGTTTCATCACCGCGATGCAGGCGATCCGTTCCGAGATTGCCGAGGTAGAGGCCGGAGAGATGTCGGCCGAGGCCAGCCCCCTGCACCACGCGCCTCATACGATGGAAGATCTGATCCGCGATTGGGACCGCGCCTATTCCCGCGAACAAGGCTGTTTCCCACCGGGCGCGTTCCGGGTCGACAAGTATTGGCCTCCGGTCAACCGCGTGGACAATGTCGCAGGCGACCGAAACCTCGTGTGTACCTGCCCGCCGGTGGAGGAATACCTCGACGCGGCAGAGTAAGCGCATCGCAGGAAAATGTGGCCAATCGTGGTTAGCCAAATGCAAACAAGATCATCTTTTTCGTTAGAAAGCAGCCGCTTAACCTAGGGTTGCAACCTTGCAACCCTAGCCCTTTGGCCCCGTTCAGCGCGCCCGCCCGAACCGTGTATAGAGCCCATCGAGGGAATAGCTCTCGGCCACCGGACCGTGCTCTTCGGGGAAGAAATTCGGGTCCTCCGGAAGGCACCCGCGCCCGCAATGCTGCGTCATCGTGCCGGTCGTGCCATTGACGAACCAAAGCCGTCCGCCCGGCGTTCCGACCCAGCCGTTCACCCCGAACCGCATGTCGCCTTCGACATCCTGGATCGACGGCACTTCCCCATCGTACCCAAGGCCCCAAGCCGCATGGGTGTGCCAGGACGACACCGCGCGTATCCCCGGCTCCAACGGCATTGACGCGCAGCTCGCCTCCCCACCCCACGACGCTTTCGTGGAAGAATAATTGCCCTCGTTGTCCTGCAACACGAAGCCACAGACCTCGCGGTTGAAGGTGACGGAAAGGCGGTTCATCTGCTCCATCAACCCCATCACAAATTCGGCCTCTGCCACGTCCTGCGCCTTTGCAGTCGGGCTAAGCGTGACGACGAGGGCCAGTGCGGTGAAAGGAATGCGCATGGGTTGGTGGGCTCCGTATCGAAAATGTCAGAAGGAGGTTAGCGTAGACGGCGCATCAGGCAACGCGAAAGATCATGGTGCCGCTCTGGAAAATGCGCGCCGGTGGACTAGGTCTAAAGAAGTCATTTTTTTGGAGGCGTAATATGGCGAGCCTGGAAGAAAAGTTCAAAACTATTACCAACAAGATGGTCAAGGGAACTTCGATCGAGCGCATCAGTGACGATGACGACGTGCGCGAGTGGCTTCTTTTCGGACGCATGGCGATGGTTTTCACCATCTGGGCGGTGATGATTTCTGTCATCGCACTGGTGATTTCGGTCCGCTTCTAAGTTCAAGCTCCGCGCTCAATTGCCAATACCGGCTTTGTGCAAGCTGTGAGCCTGTGACAATCGTATGTTAGATTGCGGCCCAATCGCGGAACCGGAACGGCGCGGGACGTGGCTTTCGCTGATTGTGTGGTGCGGATGGACGTTGTTTCATCGGACACCTCCTTTCGCCGTCAAAGATAGCGGCTCGTCGGCTTCGCGTCTGTGGGCGTTACACTGACTTGACAGTCAAAATATGCCTGTTGCGCGGCGGGTGTTTTGATGTCAAGTCGGTTTCTTTCCCGGTGCTGCCTTTGTTGGAGGCATGTTAAACTCTCGATCATCGGGGCAAGCCGCCTCGGCCAATGACCAAGGGAGTGAACCATGAGTGTAGCCCGCGTAACCGAAATCATCGCGTCGTCGAAGAAGAGCTTTGAAGATGCCACCGAAAAAGGCGTCGAACGCGCCTGTAAAACGCTGAAGGGTGTCCAAGGCGCTTGGGTTCAGGATCAGAAGGTGACGGTTAAAGAGGGCAAGATCGCCGAATTCCGCGTGACCCTGAAGGTGACCTTTGTACTTGAAGACTAGCGTCGACAGGGTTTCTCTGCGCAACGGCATCGCCGCGAGCATCACGAGTAATCGCAACAAAAAAGGCGCGTCCGAAGCCGGGCGCGCCATTCGTTTTTGTACAGCCTGACTTTTCAGACGACTGCGAGGTTCACTGCGCTTTCGCGACCATCACGGCCGGATTCCAGATCAAAAGTGACCTTCTGGTTGTCGGACAGACCGGTCAGGCCCGACCGCTCAACAGCGGAAATGTGCACAAAGATGTCCTTGCCGCCGGATTCCGGTGCAATGAAGCCGTAGCCTTTGGTGGTGTTGAACCATTTGACGGTGCCGTTGGCCATCGTCGTTTCTCCTTCAAAGTAGTCCGCCCGCGTGCGTGCGGCGGCGTGGCGTCAGTTGGGTAGCAGATCGAGACTGAGGCCTTGGTAGAGGAGACAGCGGACGAGATGCGGTAACGGTCGCACCGTGCATATGGGGGAGGCCGGCCTAGAAATCAAGGGGATTGGTTGAGGTGAGCGTAGAGGCGCTTAGTGCAGTGATGGCTTTTATAGGCCAGTTAAATAACTGATGTTAATAATAAATCAGGCTCATTCTGACCGATCCCCATGGTTTCCACGTTGCAGAAAGTCACCTTGCCCTGGGCATTCCGCGCGGTCCTGAGACATTTCTCAGGCCCATAGCTTGCAAACCTGTCGAGATTTGAGGGCAGAGTAGAAGGTGGGCCCGCCTAGCGCGACCGCCAATCAGACGAGACGCTGCGCGCGGGAATGGTCGCCATGGCATGCATGGCCACACTGGCGTCCTTCATGCGCAGGCTACGCGGACGGGAGCGCCGTGCATCCAGCCAAAGAAGGGCGCCGATGGTGACGAACATGACCGCAAAGCCAACGCCGATATAGAGACCAAACGCCCCGAATGCCGAGACGTTGCCGGAAATCCATGCAGTCAACGACACCGCCAGCGCTGCGATCGTGGACATCAAGACACTGACAATGGCCATCATGCTTCTCCATCTAATACCCTTGAAGCTAACGCCTCAAATGTGGCGCAATAAGGGTCCGGTCATGCAAGATTTATGCCGATTTGGTTTACATTTCGTCAACGCGGGCACCCGGCAGGCGCGGAATGGGAGATAATCCGCCGATATCGCACTGAAAATTCACCTCTAGGGCGAGTGAAACGCTGCATTTAGCATCCACAGGTCGTGAGATGTCTGGTTGCGAGGCAACCACCCTGTGGACGTCACTTGATCGGTGTCTTGGACAGGCGATTCTGCCTCTATCGCACAAATTTCTTATACTTTACGCGCTTCGGCTCCAACGCGTCCGGTCCCAACCTACGCTTCTTGTCTTCCTCATAGGCCGAGAAATCCCCTTCAAACCACTCGACATGAGCCTCGCCCTCAAACGCCAGAATGTGCGTGCACAGGCGGTCCAGGAAAAAACGATCGTGCGAGATAATCACGGCGCAGCCGGCGAAATCGCTCAGGGCGTCTTCCAGCGCGCGCAGCGTTTCGACATCAAGGTCGTTTGTCGGCTCGTCAAGCAACAGGACGTTGCCGCCGGACTTCAACAACTTCGCCATGTGGACGCGATTGCGTTCGCCGCCGGAGAGGAGGCCGACTTTCTTTTGCTGATCGCCGCCCTTGAAGTTGAAGGTGGAGCAATACGCGCGCGAATTGATCTGCGCATCGCCAAGTTCGATGATCTCGGCGCCACCGGTGATTTCTTCCCAGACGGTCGCATCGGGATTGAGCGCATCACGGGACTGGTCGACATAGGAGAGATCGACGGTATCGCCGTATTCCAACGTGCCGTCGTCAGGCTGCTCTTGCCCGGTGAGCATGCGGAACAGAGTGGATTTGCCCGCGCCATTGGGGCCGATGACGCCGACAATGCCCCCGGGCGGCAGCGCAAATGTCAGATCTTCGATCAGCAGCCGATCACCGTAGCCTTTTTTCAACCCCTGAACCTCGATCACTTTGGATCCTAGGCGCGGACCGTTGGGAATGACGATCTGGGCGCGGGTGAGTTTTTCACGCTCGGATTGCGCCGCGAGATCCTCGTAGGCATTGATCCGGGCCTTTTGCTTGGCCTGCCGGGCCTTGGCACCCTGCCGGATCCATTCGAGTTCGCGTTCGAGGGTCTTCTGACGCGACGAATCTTCCCGCGCTTCCTGCTCAAGGCGCTTTGCCTTTTGTTCAAGCCAGGCAGAGTAATTGCCTTCGTAAGGGATGCCGCGACCCCGGTCGAGTTCGAGGATCCAACCGGTAATGTCATCAAGAAAATAACGGTCGTGCGTGACAATCAGAATGGTGCCCTTGTAGTCGATCAGATGCTGCTGCAACCACGCGATGGTTTCGGCGTCGAGGTGGTTGGTAGGTTCATCAAGCAGCAGCATATCGGGCGCTTCGAGAAGCAGTTTGCAAAGCGCCACACGGCGCCGTTCGCCGCCGGACAGGGTTCCAACGGGCGCGTCATCGGGCGGGCAGCGGAGCGCCTCCATGGCGACGTCGATCTGGCTGTCGAGATCCCAAAGGTTGTTGCTGTCGATCTCATCCTGGAGGGCCGCCATTTCATCGGCGGTCTCGTCGGAGTAGTTCATGGCCAATTCGTTGAAACGGTCGAGCTTGGCCTTTTTCTCGGCGACGCCGAGCATGACGTTTTCACGGACGGAAAGGGTTTCATCGAGCTGCGGTTCTTGCGGCAGGTAGCCGACTTTGGCGCCCTCAGCCGCCCAGGCTTCGCCGGTGAAGTCAGTGTCGAAGCCCGCCATGATTTTCATAAGCGTGGATTTTCCCGCGCCATTGACGCCGACGACCCCGATTTTTACGCCCGGCAGGAAACTCAGTCTGATGTTTTCAAAGCATTTCTTGCCACCGGGGTAAGTCTTGGAAACCCCATCCATATGATAGACGTATTGGTAGGCTGCCATCGGTCCGCTCCGTCCTGGGAATTGCGTTTGGCCTTGCATACGCGGGCCAGGCGGGATGGGCAATCAGCCTGCGGCGCGCAGATCCACAGGCCTTGCGTGTTCGGAGGGGAGCACGAAGTCGCCGCTGCGTTCGACCGTCTCTATCAAGGCCGCGCGCGACATCGGCTTGGCGATACCGAAGCCTTGCTGACGGAAACAGCCGTGTTTGTAGATGAACTCGGCCTGTTCGCGGGTTTCGATCCCTTCGGCCAATGTGCCGACACCAAGGGCGTGGCACAAGCGCAGGATTGATGTGGTGATGATCCGCGCCGAGCGGTCGCGCGTGACGTTGGCAATAAGGCTGCGGTCAAGTTTCACACCGCTGACGTTCAGCTGTCCCAGATGCGCTAAGCCCGCATAGCCGACGCCAAAATCGTCGAGATAGACGGTATAGCCGCGCTCACGCAGTTCATTGATGCGGGCCGCCGCGACGCTGTCGGTGGTGTCGGCACCGAAAAACGTGGTTTCGAGCACTTCGGCGATCAGGCGGTCGGAGGTAAGGCCCGCGGCTTTGGCTTCTTCCTCGAGGCGGGTGAGGAAGTCACTGTGGGCCAACGCTTCGGATGAGGTGTTGAAGGCGCCAAGAATCCTGTGACCGCGTGCCTGCAATTCCGCCACGAGTGATGCGGTCGCGCGCACTGCTGCGATATCGATGTCGGTCATTCGGTTGACGCGCGCGGCGAAGGGCAGGAACCGGTCCGGTGAGATGACTTCTCCGTTTGCGCGGGTCCAACGCGCAAGCGTCTCGAATGAGCGGATCTTGCCGCTGCGCGCATCCAGAATCGGCTGATGTTGAAAGGTGATGCCGTCGTTGTCGAGCGCGCCGATGAATTCCTCCATCATCGCATTCTCGCGCTCCTGCCGTTCGTGCAGTTGGGCGTCGTAGCGGGCGATAGCGGGCGCGCCGGGAACCTTCGCTTCGTAGAGGGCGAAGTCGGCCGAGCGGATGAGATCTTCGGCGGTCGTCTCGCCACCGTCACTGAACGCCATGCCGATGGACGCATTGCATTGCAGCGTTGTGTCGAACACCTCGATCGGCGTTCGGATGCGGTCGAGCACTGCATCCGCAAGGAATTGCAGCGCTTCGAAATCCGCAATGCCAGGCAGCGCCATTACGAATTCGTCACCCCCGATCCGGCAGCAAATGCCATCGGACCCTGCGGTTTCCTTCATGGCTTCAGCGATGTGGATCAGGATTCGGTCGCCCGCCGCGTGGCCATTGCTATCGTTGATGGCCTTGAAATGATCGAGGTCGATATAAACCAAGCCCATCCGCCTCTCCGGCGATTGTTCCGCCGAAGGAGAATCGCCGGAGAGAGCCGCATTGACGCCGCGCAGGAAGGCCGCGCGGTTCAGCAAACCCGTCAAGGCGTCATGGTCTGCGGCCTGCGATAGGAAGACCTGTGCCGCTTGAAGCTCCTCCTCGCGGCGCACCTGCGAGGTCACGTCGCGCGAGACGAGGATCATACGGTGAACGCCTGGCTGAGGCTCGACCATTGCCTGACTGAATTCGATCCAGAAGGGTTCCCCGTTGCGACGGATATTGCGATGCCTCTGGAAGGATTGGAGCGTGTCGGCCGAGGGGTCAAACCGAAATGCCGCGATTTCGGCATCGGTCGGTCGAAGCTCGGGCGGGAAGCAAAACTCCTGCGGTTTGCGCCCAATGATCTCATCAAGTGCCCATCCCAAACTCTGGCAATAGGCGCTGTTGGCCCAGAGAATATGCCCCTCCATATCCTGATACAAAAGCCCGTCACTGGCGTGCTGCGCCACGGAACGAAAGATCATTTCCTGCGCGCTGACGTCGTCGAGTCTGCGTTTGGTTTGTTTCAGGACGGCCTGCGCGCGCTGCGCGGCGCGAATTTTGATGTGGAGAAGGCAGAAAGCGATCAACAGCGTCAAGATCAATGCAGCTTCGATGGCCACGAAGGTATTGAGCCAGTGTCTCGCGAGAAACTGGAGCGCTGCGAAGTCGCCGAATACCATCTCGATCCTGTGCACTGAAATCAGTCCGCTAGGTTGCCGTCCTTCAAACCCTACGGCACGCACCACAACCGACTGTTAACGACCTGGGCGCATTCGCTCTCTTTTCGCTTGGTCTTTCATTCAAATCCGATGCAATTCACGCCGCTCGGGGCGATGCCGTTGCTGTCGACACGCGCCCTCAGGCCTCCGATTGACACCCCTACCAAGCCACACCATCAAGGCACGAGACCTTTCGGAGCGCGGGAATAATGCGCCACGACTTGCCTTTTGCGATGCCTGGCCAGGTGATTGGCCTGTTCGGCGGGTCCTTCGATCCGCCGCATGAAGGCCATGTTCACGTTAGCCGCGAAGCGCTGAAACGCTTCGGCTTGGATCGGGTCTGGTGGCTGGTATCGCCGGGCAACCCGCTGAAGAGGCGTGGACCGGCGCCGCTGGACCGGAGGATGGCGGCGGCGCAGGCGCTGATCCGACATCCGAGGGTCTTGGCCACCGACATCGAAGCGCGCATCGGGACACGCTATACCGCCGCGACGCTGGAAGCGTTGATGCGGCTTTATCCAGGCGTACGGTTCGTTTGGCTGATGGGGGCGGATAATCTGGCGCAATTCCACCGCTGGCAGCATTGGGATTGGATCATGGACCATGTGCCGATCGGCGTTTTGGCCAGGCCCGGACAACGGATTTCGGCCCGCACCAGCGTGGCTGCGCAGCACTACCGAGATGCGAAACTGCCGGCGTCGGCGGCGCGGCTGTTGGGCAAGGCGGATGCGCCCGCCTGGTGCTTTTTGAATGTGCCGATGCGCGATGTTTCTTCATCTGAAATCCGCGCGCGGGGCGACTGGAGCTAGGGTTGATCCGCGCGGGCGAAAGAGCCGCGCAATGCCGCCAATCCAACGTTCTATCGCAGTCCGCCGTCACAAAATCGCCCCGCGAACACCGCGAAGCCGGGGACCCGCGCCATGTCACCGCCCGGTTTCACCAGAAGGATCAGCGCAGCAAACCCGAGGCAGACAAGCCGCAGCGCAGGATCGAAAACGGTTCGTGCCGCGGCGGAACAGACTGGAACGAAGAGGCGATGGGCCCTATCGAGACCGCATGTCAGATAGTTGCGATGGGACCGGCTAGCGGTGCGGTTCATACGCTGCTCGCTGCGACCCCTGCCGACAACCACGCTGCGGCTATCCATACTGCGCAATTGGGGCACGAAATCTCTGTGTCGCGCAGTGCGACACACCGCAGAGGTCGGCAAAGCGCGAAATTTTGCGCCGCTGGTCACAAAAACCTGTCCTTACGAGGGCTTGAGAGTAAGGCGCGACGCGCGCTATTCTACCAGCAACTGCCAAACGACACGACACCATGATTTCCAGACGGACCTTTGCCAGCGGGCTTCTTGCAAGCACTGCCACAGCCGCTTGGGGCGCTGCGCCGGAGCGGTCCCTGAGGCCACAGGTGCGCCCGAATGGATTCCTGATCCGGACGATCCCCGAGGCTTCCGATCTGATCCGCGATGCGGGCCTTGGCGGGCGCGTTGGGTTTGCCGTCGCCGATGCCGCCACGGGCGAGATGTTGGAGGTCGTGAACCCCCTCTATCCCCTGCCCCCGGCATCCGTCGCCAAGGCGATCACCTGCGCCTATGCGCTTGACCGCGTGGGCCCGGCGCACCGGTTCCGTACCCGAGTGGTTTCCGACGGCGTTTTGGCCGACGGCCGGCTTGATGGAGATCTCTGGTTGGTCGGATCGGGTGACCCGATTTTCGATACCGATGCGCTCGCTGCCATGTGCGCGCAGCTGACCGAAATGGGGGTGCGCGAGGTTACGGGACGGTTCCGTGTTGCAACCGGAGCACTGCCCGAGATCTGGCAGATCGACCCGGCACAACTACCGCATGTAGGGTATAATCCGGCGATTTCTGCCCTGAACCTCAACTTCAACAGGGTGCATTTTGAGTGGGAGCGCGTGGGCGAAGACTACACGATCTCGATGGACGCGCGGTCCGAGAATCTGAGGCCCACGGTCCGCGTGGCTCGGATGCAAATCGCCGAACGGACGGTGCCCGTCTACACCTACACCGACGCGGACAATCACGACGCTTGGACCGTTGCGCGGGGGGCCTTGGGCGAGTCGGGCGCACGGTGGTTGCCGGTGCGTCGGCCCGCTGCCTACATGGCCGATGTTTTCAAGACGCTGATGGCCGAACAGGGCGTGCGCCTACCGTCCCCGGATTACGCGCATGCGGCCCCCGAGACAGCGTTGGTCCTGGTTGAGCATAGCTCTGATCCACTGGACGATATCCTGCGCGGAATGATGCGGTGGTCGACCAACCTGACGGCCGAGGTGATGGGGCTGATGGCGACGCAGGCGGGCGGCCAACAGCCCGGCGGCCTAACCGAATCAGGCAATGCCATGGCGCGTTGGATGGCGGAGCGGCTTGGCGCGCGGAACGTGCATTTCGTCGATCACTCGGGCCTTGGCGTCGGGAGCCGCATCCGACCCCAAGACATGACCCGCGCCCTTGTCGCCTCTGGGCCGGACAGCCAGCTGCGCAGTCTGATGAAAGACATCCCCATGCGCGACCGCGACGGCAATGTGGTGCAAGATCACCCGGTTGAGGTTGTCGCCAAGACCGGGACGCTCAACTTCGTCTCAGCGCTGGCGGGATATGCGCGGGCGCCTTCGGGGCGTGATCTCGCGTTTACAATCTTCTGTGCCGATCTCGACCGGCGCGACGCGATCCCCGAGGATCAACGGGAGCGACCGCAAGGATCGCGCAGTTACAACCGGGCTGCCAAACGCCTGCAACAGGCGCTTGTGGAACGGTGGAGCACCGTATACGCGTGAACGGCGCACGGTACACGTTTCAACCCGTCACCTTGCCCGACCTGCCCCTTTTAACCGCGTGGCGCGACCTGTCACATGTCGCGCGATGGTGGGATGCCGGGCCGCTTTTCGATGCCGATGATCTGACCGATCCGCGCCTGTCGCTAAATCTTGTAAGCTGTGATGGAGCGCCATTCGCCTATCAGCAGACCTACAGCGTCAAGGGATGGGATTTTCAGCACCATTTCGGCGCCTTTCCGGATGGCGCACGCGGCATTGATCAATTCATCGGCCCTCCAGAGTTCCTTGGGAAGGGGCACGGACCCCGGTTCATCAAGGCGGCTCTTGCGCGGCTGTTCGCGGACGGTGCCCCGGCAGTGGTCACGGATCCGCACCCCGACAATAAACGCGCCATCCGCGCCTATGAAAAGGCAGGGCTCCATGCCCATGGACCGGTTATGGAGACAAAGTGGGGCCGCATCCTGCCGATGAGCATCTGGGCACCTTAGCGACGCATGTGGAACAATGCGTGCAGGCGCCCCTCCCGTGCGAAAGGCTCGCGCGGGGTTGGCAAGGCCGCCTGCGCCATGATGCGGCGAACGAGGACAAAGGACAAAAGGCCGAAAAGCACGCCTCCGACGGCTTGCCCGATCAACACGCCCTCCGCGCCGAACCACATGGAAAAGAGGATCACGAAGGGAATCGTACCAAGCGTATGTCGACCCCAGTTCACAAGGGTCGATTGGTAGGGATGACCGAGGTTGTTGAAGCTCGCGTTCGAGACGAAGATCATACCGTTGAAAAAGAACAAAAGCGCCAACGGTCCACAGAACAGGAACACAAGATCGCGCGCCGTTCCCGTCGCCTCGAACAGCGCGGCGATGGGGCCGCGAAGGCCGAACAGCACCCCTGAGACCAAGGCAACCACGATGGCGCAGAACAGGAGCGCCTCGGTGTAGGTGCGCCGCACGCGGTCCTGTTTTCCCGCGCCGAAATTCTGGCCGACGATGGGGCCCACGGCCCCGGACAGTGCAAAGAGCACGCCGAACGCCACGGGCGTCAACCGGCCCACGATGGCCATGCCTGCCACGGCGTCCTCCCCATAATCCGCCATGGCGCGAGTGACATAGGCCTGCCCAACAGGGGTCGCCAGTTGGGTCATTATGGCGGGCGCGGCAAGCGCGAGAATCGGGGTCAGGTCAATCCGCAAATCCGGCAGCGCAGGGCGGTCGAAGCCACCGTGATGACGGATGATGGGAATGATCGCCATGACGCAGATCGCAATGCGCGCGCAAACCGACGCGATGGCGGCCCCGGTGAGTTCGAGGTTCAGGCCGAAGATCAGAATCGGGTCGAGAACCGCATTCACGACCCCGCCCCAGATCGTCACCATCATGGCGCGCCGCGCATCGCCATGGGCGCGCAGGATCGCCCCGCCAACCATGCCCACGAGCAGCAGCGGCAACGACGGCACGATGATGCGCAGATAAGACGTGGCGAGCGGTTGGGTGGTTTCAGAAGCGCCAAGCAGGCTCACGAATGTGGGTACATAGACCCAGACCAGTGCGGCAAATAGGGCGCCGAAGATTACACCGAAGGTCAATGTTGTGCCCGCACGGCGGCGGGCCAGCGCCTCATTCCCTGCCCCCAACGCCCGCGCCACCAGCGCGCCCGCCGCGATGGCCATTCCAATCCCGAAAGAGGATGTAAAAAATAAAATTGCACCCGCATAGCCTACGGCGGCGGCCAGTTCCTCTTTGCCAAGCATCGAGATGAAGACCATGTCGACGAAATCGACCAGAAAGACCGCCATCAGCCCGAGCGAGGAGGTCAGCGACATCACCGAGATGTGGCGGAAGAGAGATCCTTCAAGGAAGACGGCTTGAGACTGGGCCATGGCCGAAGCGTTGCACGCAACACGTGGCGGGCGCCAGCGGCTTTTGGCAGGTGTCTCAGGTCAGGCGCGTCTGCCAGCCCACCTTTGTTCCAAGAACATGAAAATTCAACGCCACCAATAGGCTCCACATGTTGGCGGAACACTGGCGGGCATCAACGAGTCTGACACACCGACATTTCATATTTACGGTCGTCCACCGCCGGTCGGGCTGACCTGATCGGAATGGTCTTGGATCCGGATCAGACCTGCCTCAGCCGCCTCCTGAGCGGAAGCGAGGGCCGATCTCAGAGCGTCGGCTTGACCTGCAACAAGCGCATGACATCGACCATCTCCGGACCCCGCTCGCGGCCGGTCACTGCTTTGCGCAAAGGCATGAAAAGGCCTTTGCCCTTGCGCCCTGTGGCGTCCTTCACAGCGCTGGTCCAAGTGCCCCAAGTATCCGCGTCGTAGGGCGCGTCGGGCAGCATGGCGAAGGCCTCGGCGATGAAATCACGGTCTTCGTCGTCGACCAGCGGGGTCGCACCATGACGGAACAGCGCCCACCAGTCCGCCATATCCGCCTTACGGGTGATATTGGCGCGCGCGACGTCCCAGAAAGCAGGTGCGATGTCGGCGGGGACGCCGAGCGCCGCGATGTCGTCGGCGACCAATTCGAACGGCGTTTCATGAAGGACACGTGCGGTCAGGGGCCAAAGGTCCTCGACGTCGAATTTCGTCGGAGCCGAGCCGAAATGCTCCAGGTCGAAACCTTCGGCCAGCGCGTCGATGCTGTCGACAAGCTCCACCGGCTGCGACGACCCGATGCGTGCCATATGCGACAGAAGGGCCATCGGCTCCATCCCCTGCTCACGCAGATCGCGCAATGCCAGCGTACCCAGGCGTTTGGACAATGCCTCGCCCTGTGGACCGGTCAGAAGCGAATGATGCGCGAAAGCGGGCGTGGTCTTGTCGAGCGCTTCGATGATCTGGATCTGCGTCGCGGTGTTGGTGACGTGATCGGAGCCGCGCACCACATGGGTCACGCCCATGTCGGTGTCGTCTACCACGGAAGCAATCGTATAAAGCACCTGCCCGTCGGCACGGATCAGGACGGGGTCCGAGACCGAGGCCGCATCGATGGACAAATCTCCCAGAATGCCGTCGGTCCATTCGATCCGCTGGTGGTCGAGCTTGAAGCGCCAGACGCCCGCACCGCGCTCGGCCCGAAGCGCGGTCTTTTCGTCGTCAGACAGGCTCAGAGCGGCACGGTCGTACACCGGCGGCTGCCCCATGTTGAGCTGCTTCTTGCGTTTGAGATCCAACTCGGTGGGCGTTTCCCACGCCTCATAGAAACGGTCCTTCGCGCGCAACTCATCGGCGGCGGCGGCATATCGGTCGAACCGGTCAGATTGCTTTTCCAGCTGATCCCATTCGATCCCCAACCATTCAAGATCGCGCTGGATCGCATCGGCAAATTCCTGCGTCGAACGCTCCGGATCGGTATCATCTAGGCGCAGGATGAACCGCCCCCCCGCCTTGCGCGCGATCAGAAAGTTGAACAGCGCCGTGCGCAGGTTGCCGACATGCAGAAATCCGGTGGGCGACGGGGCGAAACGGGTGACGACTGTCATGGGGCGCGGCCTCTGGGTAGCGAATGCGGCCCTTCCTCTTTCACGGAGCGCGCGTTTTGTCCATATCGGGCACATGGACCACGCCGATCACACCGCCCCAAGCCTCGCACAACTGGAAGAGTTGGCATATGCCGCTCGCGATGCGTTGGCCGATCCATGGAAGGCACCTGCGGCCGCGGTGGTGATACGGATCGAAGAGGTGGCCGAACCGGCAATGCTGGCCGACTTGGGCATGGACGATCCATTCGAATTGACCGGGCTCTATGACGGCATTCCGTTGACACAGAAATCGGTGATGGACCAACCCGAAGGACCAGATCAGATCTGGTTGTTCCGGCGTGCCATTCTGGATGAATGGGTGGATCGTGGGAATGTCACCTTGGCGGAGTTGGTCACGCATGTGTTGATCCACGAATTCGCGCATCATTTCGGCTGGTCGGATGACGACATCGCCTCGGTCGATCGCTGGTGGGAATAGATTGCGTGGAAACCGATTGTTAATCTTGGTGATCTAGCAGGGATCGCGTCGGATTAGTGCCGACCTGATCAACGAGGACGACAGGATGGACGACCCTACACCACATCCGCACGCGCGCGCACTTGAGCAGCTTGTGATGTGGCTGGACGGGATTGACCTTCCAATGTTCCTCCTGATCCAACGCCCCGACAAGCGGATCGAATTCGTCCATGCCAACGCGGCCCTTGGACAGGTTGCGGGGTTGCCCGTCTCGGTCTTTGCCGGACGGTCCGCGCAGGAGATCTTTCCCGCCCGTCTGGCGGCGCACCTGACCGCGAATTATACCGCCTGCCTAACCGGCGATGAGCCGGTTTCCTACGAAGAATGCCTTTTGATCGAAGGGCGGGAGACCTGGTGGCAGACGACCCTGTCCAAGCCGGAAGGGTTCGACGGACAGGTTGTGCTTGGCATCGCCGTCACGACGACAGAGGCCAAGCAACGCGAATTTGCCGCCGCGGAGGCCGTAGCGGAAATGGCGGCCCGCTTCGACGATTTGCGATTGTTCTCGACAATGGCGGCCCACGACGCCCGCAGCCCACTGGCCACCGTGTCGAGTCTTGTGGACCTGATCCTCGACGGGTTTGAAGATATGGGCGACGGCAAAACGGAATTGCTGCGCCTTGTCTCGAATACCGTCGACGAGGCTTTGGTTCAGATCTCTGATACGCTGGACCGCGGCAGACAGTACAAGGGGCAGGTCTCCCGGCCAACCCATGTCGATCTGGGTCGTCTGGCCAATGATATCGCGGCAATGGTGGACCCGGAAATGACACTTGAATTCGACCTGCCCGAGGTGCGCGTGGAATGCGATGCGGTTGTGGTGCAGATGGGTCTGCGCAATCTGATGTCGAATGCGGCGCGCTTTGCCGGTGAGCGGATCAGTGTTTATTTGAGCGAGGATAAGGTCCGTGGCCTCCTGCTCTTGGATGTGGCCGACGACGGCCCGGGCCTGGCACCCGGCACGCAACTTCAGGATCTGACCGCGCGCGGGTCCGAGCGGATGGGCAATCACGGGTTCGGACTTCGCTCCATCGCGCAACTTCTCAAAAGCCGAGGTGGATCGCTGGACCTGCGCCCACCGCTGCATTCGCAAGGCCTGTCGGGGGCACGGTTCCGCATGGAATTGCCGGGGCATCTGCTTGGCGGAAAAGGGTCGGTTCCCCCCGGGGAATTTTCGGCAGTTCAGGATTGGGAGAAGGCAAGTTGACGATGCCCTGACTTGGGTTGAGCCTCAGGACGCACTCACTTTGCACGCTATCGACGCGAAAACGCAGGTCTGACCTTCGCATCACCTGTGATCAGACCGGATGCACCACCCATTTCGCACTCAGATCGCGCAAGCCCGCGCGGATCAACTCCTCCAGAACCGCGGCATCAACATCAGCCAATTTGTTGATGTAAAGACACGATTTTCCCATTTTGTGCTTCCCAAGGCGCGCCAAAATCTCAGAGTAGTCCTGATATCCGGGCATGATGTAGATCGACAAGTTCGCTTTACGCGGGCTGAAGCCCGTGGCGAGAAATGACCCTTCCCGCCCGCTGTCATAGACATAATCGTAGCGCCCATACCCCACGATCGTTGGCCCCCACATTCGCGGCGTGAAGCCGGTGACGGCGCGAAACATCGCATTCAACATCCGCGCATCGGCCCGGCGGGTCGGGTGCTCGACCGACTCAAGAAATGCGGTGACGTCCGCCGCGGTAAATCGGGTCTTGTTGTCGGCTCTGGCCATGCTCGCTACTCGGATCACGCGGCGCTTTTAATCAGATCCTAACATGATACGCGCCGGTCCCAAAATCGGGGCGGACCATACGCCGTTCAAACCCGCACTCCCCTGTCCAGACGGTCGAGAAAAGCCTCTGCGCTTTGCAGGGTATCGGCCCGTTTTTCTTCAGACATCCGCATCCAGGTTCGGTACATCTGAGCCATACGGGGGTTCTTGCCAAACCGCGCCTTGTGTCGGTCCAGAAACGCCCAGTACAGATAGTTGAACGGGCACGCCCCCTCCCCGGTCTTGACCTTCACGTCGTAGGCGCAGCCCTTGCAATAATCGGACATCTTGTTGATGTAATTCCCGCCCGAAACATAGGGCTTGGATCCCACGACACCGCCATCTGCGAATTGGCTCATCCCGATAACATTGGGGGCCTCGACCCATTCGTAGGCATCCGCGTAAACGGCAAGGTACCATTCGTGCACCTCGTGCGGGTCGATCCCGGACAAAAGCGCGAAATTGCCTGTGACCATGAGACGCTGAATATGGTGGGCGTAGGCCTCATCGCGGGTTTGGGCCACGGCCTCGGACAGGCATGTCATGGAGGTGTCCGCATCCCAGTAAAAACCGGGCAGCTTGCGGTCATGGTTCAGCGTGTTGCGTCGCGTGTATGCGGGGCCCTCCCTGAAGTAGATCCCGCGCATGTACTCGCGCCATCCGACGATCTGCCGGATGAAGCCTTCGACCGCGTTCAGGGGCGCGTCGCCATCCTTGTAGGCCTGCTCGGCGGCGGCACAGATCTCCGTCCAGCTCAGCAATCCCGCGTTGAGATACATCGACAGGATCGAGTGATAGAGGAACCGCTCCCCCTCCATCATCGCATCCTGAAAATCGCCAAATCGCGGCAGGGCCGTCTTGATGAAATGGCTCAGGGCGCGGCGGGCCTGCGCGGTGTCAGTGGCGAACCAGAATGGACGCAACGCGCCGAAATTGTTCCCGAAGCGCGCCTCGACCAGCGTCAGGACCTCTTCCACCGTTTCATCCGGCGTGAATTGCATCGGCGCGGCATCGATTGAACCGGGGGGCGGCTTGCGATTGTCGTGGTCGTAATTCCACTTGCCACCCTCGGGCTTGTCGCCATCCATCAGAAGCCCCGTCTTGCGCCGCATCTCACGGTAGAAAAACTCCATGCGGAGTTCCTTGCGGCCCTCGGCCCAAGCGTCGAATTCGCCATGCGAGCACAAGAAGCGATCGTCGGGAAAGATGTGGACCGGGATGGGCATCTCTTCCAATGCGTCGATCAGACGGAATTCTCCGGGCTCGGTGGCAAGGCACTCTTCGGCTCCGGTCTCCTCGCAGGCGCGCAGGATTTCACCGGGGATTGAGCCGGCATTATCGGAATCGTCGAGTTTGGTGTAGCGCAGGGTCCAGCCATCACGGTGGAGGCTTTCGGCGAATTTGCGCATCGCGGCAAAAAGAAACGCAATCTTCTTGGGGTGGTGGGGTACATAGGTCGCCTCGTCACCGACCTCGGCCATAAGGATCACGTCGCGGTCCTTGTCGGCCTCGCGGAGCGCGCGGATTTCGGGCGACAGCTGGTCGCCCAGAATTACGACAACGCGCGGTTTCACCACGGGACCTCGGCCCCCGAATAGTCGTAGAAGCCGCCCGATTGCTCGGGCTTGAGGCGCTCCATCACATCGCACAGCAGGCGCGCCGTTTCATCGGCCGGCGTGGTCTTGTTCTTGGCGGCATAGTCCGCCGTGAACGGCGTGGCGACCGTTCCCGGGTGCAAAGCCACGGCGATGGCGTCACGGTGGGTACGTTTCAATTCCACGGCCGCCCCATGGACCAACATGTTGGCGGCCGCTTTGGACGCGCGGTAGCTGTGCCAACCGCCGATCTTGTTGTCCCCGATGGACCCAACGCGCGCGGTCAAAACGGCACTGACCGAGCGACCCGTTTTGGGCAAAAGTCGCGGCAAGTGGCGCAGGACATTTGCCGTTCCAAAGGTGTTGACCGAAAAAACCTCGGCCATGGCACGCGGATCCATTGCGGAGAGCTGTTTTTCGGGCGTGTGGCCAGACGCCGCGAGGATACCGGTGGCCACAAAGACCGTGTGAAATGGACCAGGCAATGCACCAAGGATATCGTCTACGGCGTCCACATTGGTCACGTCAAACCCATCCGCGCGACGCGACAGGCCCGTGACGTTGCCGCCCCGCGCGCGCATTTCGGCCACCATGGCCTGCCCGATCCCGCCGGACGCTCCGATGACAAGTGCGTTGATCATGGCGTGGGCAGGTAAGGCCATGCGGGCTTGCGTCAAGCGCAGGGCGCGTTAGACGGGGCGGCAAAAGAGGAAAAGCGTCATGGGTGAATTGATCCTGGTCCGGCATGGGCAAGCAAACTCCGGGGCCACGACGGAAGAGGATTACGACCGCCTTTCGAAGCTTGGGCACCAACAAGCCAAGTGGTTGGGAGACTGGTTTGCGGACCAGGAAGCGCCGTTTGATCAGGTCTACCGCGGCACCATGCGGCGGCATCGCGAAACCGCCGAGGGGCTGCGATTTGGCCAGGCCGATGCCGATGATCGCCTGAACGAGTTGGATTATTTTGCGTTGGCCCGCGACATGGAAATCACCCACGGCGTCCGCATCCCAGCGACGCAGCAGGACTTCGCGGATCACATCCCCCAGACATTAAAAGCCTGGCACGCGCAAGAAATCGACGGGGCGGAGCCGTTTGCCCAGTTCGAAGCGCGGATTGCCACGGTCCTGGCCGAGGCGGCGGTGCCGGGGCGGCGGGTGATGTGCGTGACCTCCGGCGGGGTAATCGCGATGTCACTGCGCATCGCATTGGGATTGGACATGGACCGGCTGGCGCAAGTGTTGCTGCCGATTTTCAACTCGTCGGTGCATCGGTTTCGAGTGGTGGAGCGGGGCACGTTCCTGACCAGCTTCAATGCGATCCCGCATTTGGAGGGCTCGGAGCGCACGGACGCGAGGACCTGGGTGTAGTTAACGGGCGAGCAACCGCGCGTCCGTTCCCGAATTCCAGGAGAAACGCTCGGACCCAGCTCCAAGGGCTTTTCATTTCCGATTTCCGGTGTATCGTGCGATCCATGTTGACCAAGCAGCCTCATATTCCCACCCGCGCGGCCCCGGCCTGCGCGCGCCTGCTTGGCCTTCTCCTCCTTAGCCGCCTCTGAGCGTGCCATTCGGCGCGACCGCTCAGGGGAGGGATAGCGCCGGAGACACATTTCACCGCTAAGGAACACGACATGACCACCGACCAAAACCGCGTCTTGATTTTTGACACCACCCTGAGGGACGGCGAGCAATCGCCAGGCGCCACGATGTCCCACGACGAAAAGCTGGAGATTGCCGGCCTGCTCGACGAGATGGGTGTCGACATCATCGAAGCAGGTTTCCCGATTGCCTCCGAGGGCGATTTCGCTGCCGTATCGGAAATTGCCAAGAACGCCGCGAATTCGACAATTTGCGGGCTGGCGCGCGCCAATTTCAAGGATATCGACCGGGCGTGGGAGGCCGTCAAACACGCTAAATCCCCCCGCATTCACACCTTTATCGGCACCTCACCGCAGCACCGGGCCATCCCGAACCTGACGATGGACGAGATGGCCGACCGCATCCACGAGACGGTCACCCATGCCCGCAACCTGTGCGACAACATCCAATGGTCGCCCATGGATGCGACGCGGACCGAATGGGATTATCTGGCGCGCACCGTGGAGATCGCGATCAAGGCGGGTGCCACCACGATCAACATCCCCGACACCTGCGGCTACACAGCGCCGGTTGAGTCCGCCGATCTGATCCGTCGCCTGATCGCCGAAGTTCCGGGTGCGGATGAAATCATTTTTGCCACGCATTGTCACAATGACCTCGGCATGGCGACGGCCAACTCGCTGGCTGCGGTCGCAGGCGGCGCGCGGCAGATCGAATGCACGATCAATGGGTTGGGCGAACGGGCGGGCAACACCGCGTTGGAAGAGGTCGTGATGGCCATGAAGGTGCGTCACGACATCATGCCCTACACCACCGGCATCGACTCGACCAAGATCATGCACCTGAGCCGCCGGGTTGCGACTGTCTCGGGCTTCAACGTGCAGCCCAACAAGGCGATTGTCGGCAAGAATGCCTTTGCCCATGAGAGCGGCATTCACCAGGATGGCATGCTGAAAAGCGCCGATACGTTCGAAATCATGCGCCCCGAAGACGTGGGTCTGACTGAGACGAATATCGTCATGGGCAAGCACTCGGGACGCGCCGCGTTGCGGTCGAAGCTGAAGGATCTGGGCTATGACATGGCCGACAATCAGCTCAACGATCTGTTCGTGCGGTTCAAGGCGCTGGCGGATCGCAAAAAGGAAGTCTTCGACGATGACCTGATCGCGCTGGTCACGGATGCGGGCAGCGACGGCGAGGGCCATCTGGAGGTCAAGTTCCTGCGCGTGATCTGCGGGACGGAAGCGCCGCAATCGGCCGACCTGACGTTGCGGGTCGGCAATGACGACATGCAGGCGACGGCGCAAGGCGACGGCCCGGTGGATGCGGCGTTCAACGCGGTCAAGGCGCTGTACCCGAACGAGGCCGTCTTGCAGCTGTATCAGGTGAGCGCCGTGACCGAAGGCATGGACGCGCAGGCGACCGTGACCGTGCGCGTCGCGGAAGACGGGCGCATCGCCACGGGCCAGTCGGCGGATACTGATACCGTGGTGGCGAGCGTGAAGGCCTATGTGAACGCGCTGAACCGGTTGATCGTGCGCCGCGAGAAGACCGGCGGCGATGTGAAAGAGGTCAGCTACAAGGATGTGGGATAGGGCCTTGTGCGCGCGTGGGTCGACGGCAAGGCGTGCCCATGCCCTCTGAATTCGGGGGAGGAATCGAGGCCGACGTCGCCGCGCAATACAACGTGCTGCGGCGGCGGATCGAACGGTGCCGCAGCATCGTGATAGCCGACGACGCCGCCCCGCGCGACCCGGTCACGTTCCATGACCGCCCCTTGGGCATGGAAGCGCAATTGTTCGTCGGCCTGCTGCAAGACCTCGACCGGCTCGGGCTCTGGCATAAGGCGCTGGCCGGGGTCGGGGTCGTCGAAGAAGGTGACCCCTGCCCCTATGGGTTTGTGTTGCAGGACCTATCGACATTCGACAGCGGCGTGACGGGATTGGCGATCATGGCCACGGACTTCGATGGCGGGACGCGGTCGGTCTTCGCGCTTGATCCCGAAACCATGTTCAAGGCGCGCGGCGGTCTGCGGGTCTACACCCACATCCGCCGCAAGCAGACACTGTCAGTGCCCGCGTTTGCGTCACGGCATGCCTCGATGCTGTCGTTTGGCGTGCGGATGTTCGCTGATCCGGTTGCGCCGCAAGGCAGCGGACTAGGGCTGGAGGTCCGGGACCCTGAGGTGTTCTTCGAGGAGATGGACAAGGCGTTCGGGCCGCCTGCGTCGCTTGGGGGTGGGGCCCTGCATTATGACGCGGGCAATGTGGCTTGTGTTTATGAACCCTATGGCATCGTTCATGCGCATTTTCGCATACGCGACATCGACGCCCCGGTCCTGCTGTCGGAGCGCTTGTTGGAGGCCGTGGATTTCAGCCGACGCGGCTTGGAGGCCACGTTGGACCGGGACCGCGCACGCCGCGCCTGACCGCCCGTCCGATACCGCGCCCCTTGCGGCGTTAAGGGTCTAACGTCTATATGCCTGAGACTCTGGTGGGCATCCTCGTGAAGGGGAGGCCCTTTTTTGAATTGACGAACGGACGACGCTTCATGGTCGGATTTCTTGGCAACCTCTTCTCGTCCGACATGGCGATTGACCTCGGGACGGCGAATACGCTCGTGTACGTGCGTGGTCGGGGCGTCATCCTGAACGAGCCCTCGGTGGTCGCCTATCAGGTCAAGGACGGCGTGAAAAAGGCGCTGGCCTTCGGTGAAGACGCGAAACTGATGCTGGGTCGAACGCCCGGGTCCATTCAGGCCATCCGGCCCATGCGCGACGGCGTGATTGCCGATTTCGACGTGGCCGAGGAGATGATCAAGCACTTCATCCGCAAGGTCCATAAGCGCACGACGTTCAGCAAGCCGAAGATCATTGTCTGCGTCCCGCACGGCGCGACCCCGGTAGAGAAACGCGCCATTCGCCAATCGGTCTTGGGCGCGGGTGCGCGTAAAGCGGGCCTGATCGCGGAACCTATCGCGGCGGCCATCGGCGCAGGCATGCCCATTACTGATCCGACCGGGTCCATGGTTGTGGACATTGGCGGCGGGACCACCGAGGTGGCGGTTCTCTCACTGGCCGATATCGTCTACGCACGTTCGGTGCGCGTGGGTGGTGACCGGATGGACGAGGCGATCATCAGCTACCTGCGGCGGCAGCATAACCTGTTGATCGGTGAGTCGACGGCGGAACGCATCAAGACCTCTATTGGCACCGCACGAATGCCCGACGACGGGCGCGGCGCGTCGATGCGCATCCGGGGGCGCGACCTTCTCAACGGTGTGCCCAAGGAAACCGAGATCAGCCAGGCGCAGGTTGCCGAAGCGCTGGCCGAACCCGTGCAGACGATCTGCGAGGCCGTTATGGGCGCGCTGGAGGCGACCCCGCCCGATCTGGCCGCTGACATCGTGGATCGCGGCGTGATGCTAACCGGTGGTGGCGCACTTCTGGGCGAGCTGGACCTGGCCCTTCGTGAGCAGACAGGTCTTGCCATCAGCGTGGCTGACGAAAGTCTGAACTGCGTGGCGCTCGGCACCGGCAAAGCGTTGGAGTATGAGAATCTCCTGCGTCATGCGATAGATTACGACAGTTAATCCAAGCCAACCCCCGAGAGGCATCCTTTGGCCCGGGACAGTTACGACGATTCCTACACGCGACCCGTCCGGCGTTTGCTGTTGGCGGTTCTGGTGCTTTTGCTTGTCTCGCTGGTCCTGATCTGGCGTATCGACAACCCGCGGATGGAACGGATGCGGGCCGCCATCGTCGACCGCTATGTGCCCAACATGGAATGGGCGATGGCGCCGATCACCGGCATCGCGCGCATGGCCGAAGACTTCCAAAGCTATACCCGTCTTTTTGAGCAAAATCAGGAACTTCGCCGCGAACTGCAGCAAATGCGCGCTTGGCGCGAAGCGGCCCTGCAACTGGAACAGGAAAACGCGCGCCTGCTTGATCTGAACCGTGTGCAACTGGACCCGGAGTTGACCTTCGTGACCGGCATCGTGCTGGCCGACAGCGGCTCGCCGTTCCGCCGCTCCGTCCTTCTGAATGTTGGCGCGCGCGACGGCATTCTTGACGGATGGGCGACGATGGACGGGCTCGGCGTGGTCGGCCGCATCTCTGGCGTCGGCGATAGCACGTCGCGGGTGATGCTTCTGACCGATGCCGCCAGCCGCATTCCTGTGACGATCATGCCCTCGGGTCAACAAGCTCTCCTGATGGGTGACAACAGCGCGAACCCAGTGCTGGATTTTGTCGAAGACCCCGAAGATATCGCCGCCGGTGATCGGATCGTGACCTCCGGAGATGGTGGGTTGTTTCCACCGGGTTTGCTGGTCGGGCAAGTGGTTTTCACCTCTGACCGTCGCCTGCGCGGGCGCCTGTCTGCGGATTTGCAGCGCTTGAATTTCCTGCGCGTGATGCGCAGCCATCCCGGCACGACACTGGATGATCCCGCCGACCTGATCGGCCCACCCTGGCCGCCCGTCGGCATGGTCGTGGATCAGAGCGGGGCCCTTGTACCCGATCCCTCCGCGCGTGCAGAGGCGCCGGACCCGGACGAAAGCGAATGACATGAGTGCGCTTTCAACCCGCCATGTCTGGACCTACCGCGCGCTCTTCGTGGTGGCGGCATTGACTTTGATCACGCTGAAGCTGTTGCCCCTCAACCTCGCCGCTGTCGGCGTGCCGGGCCCGGATCTTCTGCTGCTTTTGGCTTTTGCATGGATGTTGCGGCAACCGGCGGTGGTGCCGCTTGGCTCGCTTTTGTGCGTGTTCCTGCTGGCCGACTTCCTGTTCGAGCGTCCGCCCGGTCTTTGGACCCTGCTGGTGCTTCTAGCCTCCGAAAGCCTACGGCGCAGACGACTGACGATGTCGGAATTTCCGTTCCTTCTGGAGTGGGGCGGCGTGGCGGTCACGATCATGGGCATGGTTTTGCTCAACCGGCTGGTTTTGTGGATCTTGCTGGTGGATCTCGACCCGCTCGGGCTTACGTTGGTGCAGGGGATCGTCACGATTGTGACCTACCCGATCGTCGTTGCCGTCTCGAAATTTGTGTTTGGTTTGCGTAAACTTGGCCCTGCCGAGTTGGAAGCCCTTTGAAAATCCGTCATCACCCATGAAACGCACGCAACGTGAAATTGAAGACAGCGCCCGCACGGTCACGCGCCGTGGTCTTGTGGTGGGCGGTCTGTTTGTGGGCACAGCCGCGATTCTCGCGGGACGGATGCGCTATCTTCAGGTCGAGCGCGCCGATGATTTCCGATTGCTGGCCGAAGAAAACCGCATCAACCTCCGGCTCCTGCCTCCGGCTCGCGGCCTGATCTTTGATCGCAACGGCGTCCTTCTTGCCGGAAACGAGCAGAATTACCGCATCACCCTGGTGCGCGAGGATGCCGGCGATGTGGACGCGGTCCTCGACGAGGTGGCGCGGCTCGTGAACCTCGACCTCGTGTCGCTGGAAAGGGCCCGGCAAGAGATCCGCAATCGCCCCTCTTTCGTGCCGGTGACCATCGCCGACCGCCTGAGTTGGGAGGAGCTGTCGGCGGTGGCCGTCAACGCACCCGCGCTTCCCGGTGTGAACCCCGAAGTGGGGCTCAGTCGGGTCTATCCGCTGGGTGCGGATTTCTCGCATGTTGTGGGCTACGTCGGCCCGGTCTCGGATTGGTATCTGGAGCAGACGGGGGACACGGACCCGGTGCTGCAAATTCCTGATTTTCAGGTCGGTCGCTACAATATCGAAGACAAGGCCGAAGCGATGCTGCGCGGGCGCGCCGGCACCAGCCGGGTGGAGGTCAACGCCTCGGGACGGATCATGCGCGAGGTCGACCGCGACCCGGCCACGCCCGGAAGCGATGTGCAACTGACCGTCGACGCAGGGCTACAGAACTATGTCGAGGCCCGCATGTACGGCGAAAGCGCGGGTGCCGTGATCATGGATTGCGAAACCGGCGATGTGCTGGCCTTGGCTTCCGCACCGACCTTTGACCCCAACCTGTTCGTGCGCGGCATCTCTCAGACGCAATGGAACGGCCTGAACGAAGACCCCTACCGCCCGCTGGCCAACAAGGCGACCCAAGGCCTTTACCCGCCGGGCTCGACCTACAAGATGGTTGTGGCTCTGGCCGCGTTGGAAGGCGGCTTCATCACTCCGGACGAAACGGTTGCCTGCCCCGGCCATATGGAAATCGGCAATCGCCGCTTCCATTGCTGGCGGCGCGGCGGGCATGGGCGGATGAACCTGCTCGAAAGCATCAGCCAATCCTGCGATGTTTATTATTACGAACTCGCGCAGCGGGTCGGGATCGAGAATATCACCGCCATGGCGTTACGGCTTGGTTGCGGCGTGCGCCATGATCTTCCGATGAGCGGGATCGCCGAAGGGCTTGCCCCGACGATGGATTGGAAGCGCCGCCGTTTCTCGGAGGATTGGGTTGTCGGCGATACGCTGAACGCCTCCATCGGGCAGGGCTTTGTCCTGGCTTCGCCGCTGCATCTGGCCGTGATGACGGCGCGGCTGGCCAGCGGCAAAATGCTGGAGCCGAACTTGATCCGCTCGGTGGAAGGCGTTCCGCAGCTCCGGCGCACACCCGAGGATCTGGGCGTAAACCCCGACCATCTTGCCCTGATCCATCAGGGCATGTGGCAGGTGAACAACGACAATCGCGGCACCGCCTTCCGCAGCCGCGTGACGAACGATGCCTATTCGATCGCGGGAAAAACCGGCACCAGTCAGGTGCGCAACATCACTGCCGCCGAACGTGCCGAGGGTGTGATCCGCAACGAGGATCTGCCGTGGGAACGGCGCGACCATGCGCTCTACGTGGGCTTCGCACCCTATGACAATCCGCGCTATGCGGCGGCCGTGATTGTCGAGCATGGCGGCGGCGGCTCAGTCGCGGCGGCGCCGATCGGGCGTGACATCCTTCTGCGCGCACAGGTCGGCGATGTGCCCCCGGCCGAGCTCTACCCGGTCAGTCAGCGCCGCGACATCGAAACCATGCACCGCACACTCCCGATCTTCGAGGCCCCGCCACAGCCGTCGGGCCGCACGCCGGGACGGGGGGGGCAGGACGCGTGAGCTTTCTCGAATACAACGTCAAATCCGCGCCCACCGGCTGGTCAAAGATCCTTCACCTGAACTGGGCGCTGGCGCTTTTGTTGATCAGCGTGGCCTGCGTCGGGTTCCTGATGCTCTATTCTGTTGCGGGCGGCTCGTTCCAACCCTGGGCCGAGACGCAGATGCAGCGTTTCGGCATGGGCTTTATCGCGATGATCATCGTGGCGCTGGTGCCGATCTGGTTCTGGCGCAACATGTCGGTGCTGGCCTACGCCATATCGATCCTGTTGCTGATCTATGTGGAGTTCTTCGGGGCCACGGGCGGTGGCGCGCAGCGTTGGATCGATCTTGGGTTCATGCGGCTGCAACCCTCAGAGATGGCCAAGATCACCGTCGTGATGATGCTGGCGGCCTATTACGACTGGCTCGATCTCGAAAAGGTCTCGAACCCGCTTTTCGTGGCGATCCCCTTGCTGATCATCGGCGTGCCGGTGGGTCTGACCTTCATCCAGCCCGACCTCGGCACCTCGCTTTTGATGCTGATGGGCGGCGGTGCCGTGATCTTCATGGCAGGCGTCCATTGGCTCTATTTCGCCTCTGTCATAGCTCTGGCTGTCGGAACGGTGACCGCAGTTTTCGCCAGCCGTGGGACGGATTGGGCGCTGCTTGCAGATTACCAATACGCGCGGATCGACACGTTCCTTGACCCGACCCGCGACCCCCTTGGCGCGGGCTACCACATCACCCAAAGCCAGATCGCGCTTGGCTCCGGCGGGTGGACTGGGCGTGGCTTCATGCAAGGTACGCAGATCCAAGGCGACTTCCTGCCGGAAAGCCACACGGATTTCATCTTCCCGACCTTGGCCGAGGAATTCGGCTTTGTCGGCGCGGCCTCTCTGCTGCTGCTCTACGTGCTGATCCTGGTGTTCTGCATCGCCACCGCGTTGATGTCGCGCGATCGCTACGCGTCATTGATGGTGATGGGGGTGGCGGTGACCTTCTTCCTCTATTTCGCGGTCAACATGGCGATGGTCATGGGGCTTGCCCCGGTCGTCGGGGTGCCATTGCCCCTGGTCAGTTACGGCGGCTCTGCGATGCTGGTGTTGATGGTGGCCTTCGGTCTGGTCCAATCGGCCCATGTCCACCGCGCGCGCTGAGGGTTTTCCATGTCCGATCCAGTGATCCTTTTCGCTGCCCGGCCTGAGCGGTGGGCCATCTACGAAGCCCCCTTGCGCCGTGCTCTGGCCAAGGCTGGCGTCTCGGACGCAGGCCTGACGCTGGAGGCCGCGCCATCCGACGTCGATTACATCGTCTATGCGCCCAATTCGACGGTGCAGGATTTCACCCCCTACACTCGGCTGAAGGCTGTCTTGAACCTCTGGGCGGGGGTGGAGCAGGTGGTGGGCAACGACACGCTGACCGTCCCGCTCGCGCGGATGGTTGATGTCGGGCTCACCGACGGGATGGTGGAATGGTGCGTGGGCCATGTGCTGCGCCACCACCTCGGGATGGACGATCACATCCATGGGCAGGACGGGGTCTGGCGCAATGGCAAGGTGCCGCCGCTTGCGCGGCACCGCAAGGTGGTTGTGTTCGGGCTTGGCGAATTGGGCCGCGCCGTCGCACAGGCTCTGGTTCCGCTTGGCTTTGACGTGAGCGGTTGGGCGCGGTCGGAAAAGCAGATCGAGAGCGTGCGCTGCTTTGCCGGGCCCCAGGGTTTGGACGGGGCATTGCAGCGCGCCGAAATCGCGGTGCTGCTCCTGCCTGACACGCCCGCAACCACGGATCTGTTCGATGCGGCCCGTCTTGCACGGATGCCGAAGGGGGCCGTCCTGATCAACCCCGGGCGCGGTCCGCTGATTGATGACGCGGCTCTGTTGGCCGCGCTGGATCGCGGGCATATCGGCCACGCGACGCTGGACGTGTTCCGCGAAGAACCCTTGCCGCCCGAGCACCCCTATTGGGGGCATCCGTCGGTGACGGTCACGCCCCATATCGCCTCGGAAACCCGGCCCGATACCGCGTCAGAGGTGATTGCCGAGAACATCCGGCGCGGGGAAGCGGGCTTGCCGTTTGTCCATCTTGTGGACCGCAAGGCCGGGTATTAGCGTAACCGTGGTGGGGTGTCGGGGTCTCTGCCTGGGGCTTTGAGGGGCGTGGCCTCGGTTGGTTGCGGCAAATCAAACCGCAGTCCAACGCGTGCAAGCTGCGCGCAGAACGGATCGGACGCCCGGAAAAATCCGACATCAAGGCTGGCAGCTTCGAGGCCGGAAAAGGTCAGCGCTTCGGCCACCAGTTGCGCCAAGGCTCCTTCCGCGCCGGGGGCCGGATCGACGAAGGCCAGAAGGTGGCTCTGGCGCCCGTCTGCGAAGCTGGTCGCCACAAGATAGGCCATCGCGGCGCGGCCCGTTGCCGTGGCGAGGCGCAGGTCGAGTGCGGTCAGAAGCGCTTCGGGCAGGTTGGTCGGAGGGCGGACCTCTTCGGGCTGATCCTCAACTTCGGCGGGCTGTTCCGACAGGACACCCGCAAGCCAGCCCATGGCCTCATGCTCAAGAACCGTCTCGGAGGGCGCGCCGAGGTTGATGCCGAGGCCAAGGCCCGCATCGTTCAACATGTCCGCCAATGCCCGGCCCGACATCGCGGCATAGGGGGCCTCGGCTCCCGCAAAATCGGCGAGGCGTTCGTCGCGATCGAAGGCCAAAACCAGATCGGCACCCTCAACGGTGAACACGCGGGGCTTGATGCGGTCGCCGGTGGCGTCCTCCTCCAGCAGCAGGACCAGCTCGGACGCGGCGAGGCGGTCGAACCATCCAAGGCGCGCGGCGGTATCGTCGGGATTTGCGGCCATCGCGGCAAAGGCGGTGTCGAGTGGCGTCATTCGGCAAGGACCTCAGCGATGCGGGCGCGCAGAACCGGGAGGAGTTCGGCGTCGAACCACGGATTTTTCTTCAGCCACGCGGTATTGCGCCACGAAGGGTGAGGCAAGGGGAAGACGGCGGGCGCATGGTCGCGCCAGTTTTGGACGCGGGCCGTGACGCTTTCGCGGCCACCGAGATGCCAGTTCTGAGCGTAGGCGCCGATCAGGAGGGTCAGGCGGATATCGGGGAGACCCGCAAGAACATCGGCGCGCCAGGTCTCGGCGCAGATCTTGGGCGGCGGCAGGTCCGAGCCTTTCGCGTCGTAGCCGGGAAAACAGAAGGCCATGGGCACGATGGCAATGCGGGAGCGGTCGTAGAAGGTCGGCTCATCAACGCCCATCCAAGCGCGCAGACGGTCGCCGGAGCGATCCCAGAAGGGGGTGTTCGCTTCATGGACGCGCAGGCCGGGGGCCTGACTGGCGATCAGAATGCGGGCGCCGGGGGCGAACCAGGCGACCGGGTTGGGGCGATGCGCAGTCCTTGTCTGCGCGAATCTATCAGCGCAGATCCGGCAGGATTTGAGGCGAGTGTGCACGGGCTGTGCACGCGTGATCAAAGGCTTCATGGCCGTTGAATTACGATTAACCACCAACAAAACAAGGGGCTTGCATCATTTCTATATTTCTATAATAATAGAAATATTATGAACATGGTTAACAACACCCCCCGCCCCCTGCCCGACGCCCCCTCCGACACGGATGGCGTCAGCCCCGAAGAGGAGCTGACGATTGTGTCGAGCGCGTTTGCAGCGCTGGGGTCGGAAACCCGGCTTGCCATCGTCCTGCGCCTCGTGCGCGCGGGCCACAGCGGAATTGCGACAGGGGAACTGGGCGAAGCGGTGGGTGTCACGGGCTCGGTCCTGACGCACCACCTGAAGCACCTCAAGGCGGCTGGCCTGATCTATCAGGAAAAAGACGGGCGGCGGATCATGTGGTTTGCGGACCATGATTTCGTGGGCGACATCTCGCATTTCATGGTGAAGGAATGCTGCGTGGACGATCAATGGGTGATCAAGAATGGCTGACCAATCGCTGAACCCCTGGACACTGCCCGCGCTTTGGAAGCGGATCGACAAGGCGTGGGCCGTTGTCGTTTTGATTCCGTTGGTGGTGCTGATCCTTGATGCGCCGATGGCGGGACCGGTCATCACAACGGCGGCAAAGGCCTTTGCGGGCACGGTGCCGATCATCTTGTTCGCGATCACGGCGGTGGCCTATATCAAGGCCTCGGGCGCAGAGACACTGATCGCCAAAGCCTTTACCGGCAACCCGGCGCGGATGATCTTCATGGCAGCCCTGCTTGGCGGGCTGTCGCCGTTTTGCTCGTGCGAGGTGATCCCGTTCATCGCAGCCCTTCTGGCGGTGGGCGCGCCGTTGGCGGCGGTGATGGCGTTCTGGCTGGCCTCGCCGTTGATGGATCCGGCGATGTTCTTTGTGACGTCGGGCGAATTGGGGCTGGCCTTTGCCGTCGGCAAAACGGTCGCGGCGGTGGGCCTTGGCCTGTTTGGGGGCTTTGCAACGCTGGTCTTCGCGCGATCCCCGGTGTTCGCCGACCCTTTGCGGGCAAAGCCGAAGGTCGGCGGATGCTGCGGCGTGAAAGAGCCGTTTCAGGGCACGCCGCTTTGGGCGTTCTGGCGCGAGCAGCCCCGGCGCGCGGCCTTCCGGGACTCGTGGATCGACAACGCGCTGTTCCTCGCGAAATGGCTGATGATCGCATATCTCTTCGAGGCGCTGATGATTGAATACGAGACGACGCAATATGTGGCGCAATTCCTTGGCGGCGAAAGCGTCTGGACCGTGGTGGTGGCAGCGCTTGTGGGCATGCCCGCCTATCTCAACGGCTATATGGCCGTGGGGTTGATGGGCGGTCTGGTGGAGCAGGGCATGAACCCGGGCGCGGCGATGAGTTTCGTGATCGCCGGGGGCGTCAGCAGCATTCCGGCAGCGGTCGCGGTCTGGGCGTTGGTGAAGCCGCGGGTGTTCGCGGCCTATCTGGGCTTTGCGCTGACCGGGGCGATTGTGGCGGGCATGGCATGGAGTGTCGCGGCCTGAACGACGCACCATGCGTCGGATCGGCACCGGGCACCACCTGTGCGTTTCGCGCCGTACAGGCCAACTAACCCGCTATGCAGGCACGAAAAAGCCGCCCGGCGGACTGCTTTTCTCTTCCTGATGCAACTTTTGCGTGTTTATGATGGGGTGTGATCGCCTGTCCCATGGACGCCCCTCGTTGGTTTGGCTAATCACCACAAAACGAGAAGCGGGAGGGACGGCATGTACCGCGTTTGGAATTTCATAACGGGATATTCAATCCTGTTGATCAGCGGTGCGATCATCGCGTTGATCTGGGCCAATCTGGACCTGATCGCGCCGGTGGCCGGAAACAGCCATTACTGGGCCGATCTCTACCATGATTTCGTGGAATTCGTGATCTGGCACGACGCGCCGATCGGGCATTTGCATGATGACGGACACGGCCACGTGGTGCGCGATCTGACGCTGCATTACCTGGTCAATGACGTGTTGATGGCCCTGTTCTTCGCGATTGCCGCGAAAGAGGTGTGGGAGGCCGTGATCCTGAAGAACGGCAGCCTGCGCGGCAAGAAGGCGGCGACGCCGCTGGTGGCGACGGCGGGCGGCATGTTCGGGCCCATCGCGGTCTACCTTGGCCTGGCGTATTTCCTTGGCTCCGACACCTATGACGCGGTGGCGAACGGGTGGGCGATCCCGACGGCGACGGATATCGCGTTCTCCTATCTGGTCGGGCGGCTTGTGTTCGGCGCAGGCCATCCGGCGGTTCGGTTCTTGTTGTTGCTGGCGATTGCCGATGACGCGGCGGGGCTTTTGATCCTGGCGATTTTCTATCCGTCGGGCGATCTGGCACCGGTGTGGTTGTTGTTGTCGCTGTTTGCGTCGGTTGGGGTGTTTGTGGTGTTCAACTGGTTGCCGCGGCGTCTGGACCGTGGCGATCAGGTGCGCCGCCGGTCGACCTGGGTGCGGCAGACCTTGTCGTTCTGGCCCTATCTTCTGGCCGCTTGCGCAAGCTGGTACGGGTTCATGATGTCGGGCCTGCACCCCGCGCTGGGATTGTTGCCGATCGTGCCGACGATCCCCCATGCGGACCGGGCGTTTGGCCTGTTCTCGGCGGCGGAAGAGCATTTGCATGACCTGTTGAACCAGATCGAACATGCGTTGAAATACCCCGTCGAAATCATTCTGGGCCTGTTCGGATTGATGAATGCGGGCGTCGCGTTCAGCGCGATGGGCGATGCGACGTGGTTGGTTCTGGCGGGGCTGTTGATTGGCAAGCCGGTGGGGATCTTCCTGTTCGGTTGGGTCGCGGTGGTTCTCTTGCGGCTTGGGTTGCCTCAGGGCATGCGGATGGTCGATCTGGTGGTGATCGGGTTTGTCGCGGCGATCGGGTTCACCGTGTCGCTCTTCGTGGCCTCGGTCGCGTTCGAGCCGGGCGCGGTACAGGATGCCGCCAAGATGGGCGCTTTGTTCAGTTTTGCAGCGGCGGCGGTGGCCATCGTGGCAGGCCAGGTGACGCGGGTTCAGAAACAGGAATTGTGAACGCGCGGGTCTCCGCTGCTCCATTCAAATTGAAGAAAATGCCCTGTATTATCTATGCCGTATCGGACATAATCTGGCCCTAAAGGTGGGGTATGTTTCCGAAATGGTGACGTGACGCCGGTAAGAACGCACGCGCCACTGGGCAGAATTTGGGCGGCAGACGTATGTTGGAGTTTTCAGGGGTTTCGAAATCCTTCTGGACGGGTGAGCGCCGCAAGGTGATCCTTGACCAGGCCTCGTTTCGCGTCGACATCGGCTATTCGATGGGCATTCTGGCCCCCAACGGCACCGGCAAGACCACGCTGATCAAGATGATGTGCGGGCTGGAAAAACCCGATGAGGGGCTGATCACGCGCGATGCGCGGATCTCGTTCCCGCTGGGGTTCATGGGCGGGCTGATCAACAAACTCTCGGCGATGGAAAACTGTCGCTACATCGCGCAGCTTTACGGCCTCGACCCCGATTATGTGGAGGCGTTCTGTCGCTGGCTGTGCGGGATCGAGGAATATTTCGACATGCCACTGGGGACGTATTCCTCGGGCATGCGGGCGCGGTTCAACTTTTCGCTCCTGCTGGCGTTGGAATTTGATATCTACCTGATCGACGAGGGGATGCCGGCCTCAACGGACGCCAATTTCAACCGGCGCGCGGGCAACATCCTGGCGGAACGGCTGAAGAATGCGACGGTTGTGATCGTGTCGCACCAGGCCCAAACACTCGAAAAATTCGCGCGGCGTGCAGCCGTTCTCAGAGACGGGAAACTGCACTCGTTCGACACGCTGGAAGAGGCGAAGCAGCTTTATGACTACGAAACCCAAGGCTAGAAAATTCCGCATCCGGCGCAATGATGGCGTGGCCCCGACCGGCGAGACGCGCCAGGCGGAGGCCAATGACGCGCGTCAGGATGCCGGCCAGGCAGCCGCGAGCTCCGCTGCTGCGGTCACGGACGCCGATTACACCTTGCCGGAGGTGACAGAGGACGGTTTTGGCGATGAGCCGATGCCGGGGTCTGCGGCCTATGAGCGCGCCGCACGGCTAAAGGCCAGTCAAAACAGCGGCAAGGCCGCAGCGCAGCCCGCAGCGCAGCCCGCGACGCAGGGCGGCGCAGAGGCCGGCGCAGCGGACGCAGGGGCCGGCGCGGTCACCGGCGCCGGAACCGGCGGGGCGAATGGTGGACCGCAAAGCGTGGAACAACAGCTGGCCGCGATCCGTGCCGAAGGGCTGACGGGGCGTCAATTGCGCATGGCGCGGCGGCTGGCCCAGAAACAGGGCTTGCAGCCTTCGTCGGATTTCGATGCGGTACGCCTTCTGCGCAACCGTGGGATTGATCCGTTCAACCAATCCTCGATGCTGGAACTGGTCGTTGATGATCCCGGCACGGGCGGCGGCACTGCGGCGGCGGGTGCCGCGGGCGCGGCTGCGGCCACGGGCAATACCCTGCCGGTGCGCGCAGCCACGGCGAAACTGCCCTCGACCGAGGTCAACGCCCCTCCCCCGCCGCCCGGTGCAGGCGCGGCCCTTGGATCCGAGGACAGGGCCGCGGAAATCATGCGCGTGCAGCGCGACATCGCCGCGCGCCGTCGCCGCAAGCTGGTGCAACTGGCCGCGCGGCTGGCTTGCTTTGTGCTGCTGCCGACGATCCTGGTGAGCTACTATTTCTATGCGGTCGCCACCCCGCTCTACGTCACCAACACGGAATTCGTGATCCAGAAAGCCGAAGCGCCGACCAGTGGCGGCGGCGGCCTGGGCAGCCTTCTGGGCGGGGGCGGATTTGCCACCACACAGGAATCGATCACTGTTCAAAGCTACCTTGAAAGCCGCGAGGCGATGCTACGGCTTGACGAAGAGCTTGATTTCAGGGGGCATTTTTCGGGGGATAACATCGACCCGCTGACACGCCTGTCGCCCGATGCAACGGTCGAACAGATGTATGACACCTATCTGCGCAACCTTGTGATCAGCTATGATCCGACCGAGGGGCTGATCCGCATGGATGTGTTGGCCGCCGATCCGGTTGTCAGCCAGCGGTTTTCCGAAGCGTTGATCGGATATGCAGAGGAGCGGGTCGAAGAGATGTCGGCACGCGTCCGGGCCGATGGCATGGCCGGCGCGCAAGAGGCCTTCAGCGATGCCGAAACCCGCGCCGCAGTGGCACAAGCGCGGGTTCTCGAGCTGCAACAGCAGCTTGAAGTGGTCTCGCCAGAGGCGGAGCTGAACCTTGTGTTCACGCAGATCTCAAGCCTTGAAGCGCGGTTGACCGAAGAACGCTTGCGCCTTGCGGAAATGAACGCAGCCTCGCGTCCGAATGCCGGTCGTGTGGCCGCATCCGAGGCGCAGATCGAGCGCTTGGAAGCGCAGGTTGCGGAGATGCGGACAGCGCTGACCGGGGGCGAAGTGTCTTTGGCACAGGTGCAATCGGAGCTGGTCGTGGCGCAAGCCGACCTGGAAACCCGGCGTCTGATGCTGACCGAAGCGATGCAGGCGCGCGAAGCCGCCCGGATGCAAGCCAACCGGCAATCGTTGTATATTTCTATGGGCGTTTTCCCTGTGCCCCCCGATGAAGCGGCGTTCCCGAAGGCCTTCGAGAATACCCTGCTTGCCTTCGTGGTCTTTTCTGGCATCTACCTGTTGATATCGATGACCGCCTCGATCCTGCGTGAACAGGTCAGTTCCTGACCCCATCCAACGCCGTTCGGGGCCACATGGCCCCGGAGGGTTTACAGCATGTATGACGTTGAGATTGGTGCGCTGACAGTGTCGAACGCGGCGCCTTTGACGGTGATTGCGGGGCCGTGCCAGTTGGAAAGTCTCGACCATGCGCGCAAGATCGCGGGCCATATGGCCGAGGTCTGCGCAAAGGCGGGTGCGCAATTCATCTTCAAGGGCAGCTACGACAAGGCCAACCGTACGTCCTTGGGCGGCAAGCGCGGGCTTGGCATGGACGCGGGCCTGCGCATCCTGTCGGCGATGCGGGAGGAATTCGGCTGCCCTGTGTTGACCGATGTGCATGCGCCCGAGCAATGCGCGCCGGTGGCGGAGGCGGTCGACGTCCTGCAGATCCCGGCGTTCCTGTGTCGTCAGACCGATCTTTTGCTGGCGGCGGGGGAAACGGGGGCAGCGATCAACGTGAAGAAGGGGCAGTTCCTGGCCCCGTGGGACATGGCGAATGTGGCCGAGAAAGTCGCGAGCACCGGCAATCGGCGGATGCTTTTGACGGAACGCGGCGTGTCCTTCGGGTACAACGCCTTGGTGGCGGACATGCGGTCGTTGCCGGAAATGGCGAAAACGGGCTACCCGGTGATCATGGACGCGACGCATGCCGTGGCGCAGCCCGGGGGCCTGGGCGGATCGAGCGGCGGGCAGCGGGAATTCGCGCCGGTTCTGGCGCGCGCGGCGGTGGCCGTGGGCGTGGCGGGCGTGTTCCTCGAGACGCATGAAGACCCGGACAATGCGCCGAGCGACGGGCCGAACATGATCCGGCTGGACGACATGGAGAGCGTGATCGGCGTGTTGATGGCGTTGGACAAGGTCGCAAAGGCGGCCCCGGTGGCGGTGTGATGCGGCGGCTCAAGCTCCTCGGGCCGTTGGCCCTTCTCGCCTGTATTTTGTGCGGGCCGGTGGCTGCGCAATCTGACGGCACGCAGCCCGACGGGACGATCACGGTCGAAAGTGACCGGGCGCAGGATTTTGCGACGCGCGACCGGATCATGGCGATTCTGGGCCAGTTGGACGGCTACGGGGATGTGCGCGCGACGGTGTCCAATGGGATCGTGACGTTGCGCGGCACGGTGGTGGATGCGGGGCGGATTGAGGATCTGAACGAGCTGGTGGCGCGGGTCGAAGGCGTTGTGGCCATCGAGAACGGTGTGACGGAAAGCACCGATGTGGTGGAGCGTCTGAACCCGGCGCTGGAGCGGATGCGGGAGCGGACAGAGCAGGCGATTGCGTTCTCGCCGCTCATCCTTGTGGCACTGTCGGCGGCGGTGGCGATGTGGCTGTTCGGCTTCTGGCTGGCGCGGCGGCATTGGCCGTGGGAGCGGTTGGCGCCGAATGCGTTCATAGCGGACATTTACCGGCAGGTGGTACGGTTGGCCTTCGTGGTGCTTGGCGTGGTTCTGGCTCTGGATCTGCTGAACGCGACGGCGCTTTTGGGGACCATTCTGGGAGCGGCAGGCATCGTGGGGCTGGCGATCGGGTTCGCGGTGCGTGACACGGTGGAGAATTTCATCTCGTCGATCATGTTGTCGATCCGGCAGCCGTTCCGGCCCAAGGATCTGGTCGAGATCGAGGGGGATCTGGGCCATGTGATCCGGCTGACGAGCCGGGCGACGATCCTGTTGAGCCTGGACGGGAACCACATCCGCATCCCGAATGCCACGGTCTTCAAGGCGCGGATCATCAATTACACCCGCAACGATGAGCGGCGGTTCACATTTCTGCTTGGCGTGCAGGCGGATGCGGATATCGCCGAGGCACAGCGGATCGTTCTGGCGGCATTGACCGAGTTGCCATTTGTTCTGGACGCGCCGGGGCCGGCGGTCTGGGTGGAAGGGCTTGGCGCATCGACGATCGACATCACGGCAGCGGGCTGGATCAAGCAGCACGAGACCGGGATCGGCATGGCCAAGGGTGAAGCGGTGCGCGTGGTCAAAGCGCGGCTGGAGGAGGCGGGCATCACCCTGCCGGAGCCGACCTATCGTCTGGCGGGGATCGGCGGGGCTGCACTGGGCGGATCGACCGCACCAAAGCCCGGCGCAAAACCCGCGCCGGTTCCGGTGCAGGCACAGGATGTGGGCATCGCGGAAGTCACCGCGCTGGAAGAGATTATCGAGGCCGAGCGCGAGGCGCTTCCCGAGGACGATCTGCTGCGCCGCGAGGCCCCGCAGGAATAGCGCAAATCGCCGTACAGAAATCGCATCCGAGGGCTTGATCCTCGCGCCCGTGCGTCGTATCTGCACCGGCACGGTTGGGGTGTAGCCAAGCGGTAAGGCAGCGGTTTTTGGTACCGTGTACCGTAGGTTCGAATCCTACCACCCCAGCCAGTCACCTGCCCAGATCGATACGGTGCGAGGTACTATGCAGATAGTGCCGTGGTGTCCGTCGGTCACGGGTATGCGTGCGTTATGCAGACCGTGAACGGCCCTATTTGTGCGCGAGGAACCGGCCCACGTCTGCACTTGGCAATTTCACAATATGAAGTGTGAGATTGCGGCAATCAGAGTGTCGCGCGTAAAGCGCGTTGATCTGTCCAGCCGGACGGCAGGTCGTGGGACTTGCACCAGTCCGAGGTGAACTCGCTCGGCTGTTGGCCGTCCAGCACATCCCGAACGATGTCAGCCGCGCGGAAGGCAAGGTCGATCATCTTGTGCATGCGTCGCCGGGAGGTACCCGCGGCCACAGCAATCTGTGCAAAGGTTGCGCCCGCCTTGATGCGCTCGTACCGGTCCAAGCAGGATCTGCGCATCGTTGTCGGCCGCCATGCCCGACAGTGCCGTGAAAACCCTTGACGATCGTCTCAGCGGATCCGCCCGGCACAAGCGATGCTCCAAAACCCGGCGTCGCCAACCGGCCATGAACAAGGCCTGCATTCGCCGCTCCGGTTCGTCAGTTGGCAGACGCGCCAAGCACCGGGGTGCTGTTTTCCGCTCTGCGCCACAAGACGCGAGTGCGGTTGAGAACGCAATTGAATTGACGAATTGACGAATGAGGCGGCGATGCGCGGTCAAAAACGTCTCCGGGGATCACAGGAACATCGGCTCGCTCGGCCACGTGCGTCTCCAGAATCTGGTGCAGGATGGCCTACTGATCTTCTTCGAGGCTCAACCCCATGAACTGCCGCCCCGGATGCAGATCTGCCGTATGCCGTGTTTTTCACCCTACACCATCACATAATACACGCGCAAAAATTCTATGGCCGGTGTGTCTGACGTCAGCGCTGATGGGACCACTTAGGGCCATTTGCCAGGAGAGGGTTTGTTGCTCATCGTAGCCACTGAGGAGTGGACGATGAGAAGGACACCGAAGCGCGTGGCGAGAAAATCGACAAAGATATCAAGCGCGCCACGCGGTGTCCGGATCGAATTTGGGTTCACGTCAGATGTGCTTGAGGCCAGAACCCGGAAGGCCCTTGAGTGCTCTACGGTACGCCGATGGGGTCTTGAGCAAAGGGAGCCTCGTCTTGAACGGGTCTCTGTCGAATATGTTGCGATGAGTGAGGCGGAGATCGATGCAAATTGCGATCCGCCTTATAGAGACAGCCGTGTGGCCTGCGACTGCAGAAGGTCCAAACCCTGCTCAGGGGCGGCTCTGGACTGTCAAAACGACTGTTTGTCAGAAAAACCCTAAGTGGTTTGAACCAAATTGCTGATCGGGCACCAATCCTACCGCTGCGTTCCGCTCCGATAATAGTGAACCACCACCAATACGCACGCCAGCACAGCCCCGGCTCCCATGACCACCGGCGTCTTCCAGAGAATGAGTATCGCGGCGAAAATCCGCAGTGACATTTCCCACGCGGAAAGTGCCGAACGGTCGTAACGGGCCAGTGCGGAAGCCAACAGGTATAAGGCTAAGGAAAGCCGGACAAGGAGCAGCGCAAGCGCACCGAATTCAATTTGGCCGGAATACCCGTCCATCAACACACGCCGCCCGGCCTCGTCGGTGATCGTGACGGCCTCCGGGATCAGCAGCAATTCGGGGTACCAGGCAAAAACGAAGGGGATTGTGAACATGACTATGCCCACCCGTACGGCCGAAAAAGCCGTGCGCATGGGTTCCGATCCCGTAATCGAGGACGCGGCGAAGGCCGCCACCGCGACGGGCGGCGTGATGGCCGATGCCACGGCGAAGTAGAAGACGAACATATTCGCAGTGAAGAAGCTGACTCCGAGCTGCGCCAGAAGCGGCCCAAGCAGCAAAGCGACGTTCACATATGCCGGAACGGTTGGCATCCCCATGCCCAGAAGGATGGCGCAAAACATGGCGCAAATCAGGGCAAGCATCAGATAAACGCCGCCTGCAATCGCGATTTCATAGCCCAGAATGCGGATCGACGTGACCTGTTCCAGCCATGTCGTGACGGCGCGGGTCAGCTCCCCTGTCAGCCCACTTTCGTTCAGGAACGCCGCAATAATTGACACCGCGAAGAGCAACAAGAACAAGCGCGAGATAAGGATGCCACCCTCGCCGAGCGCGATTGCGATCTTGCGGGGATATGCGCGCGTTTCCGGATCCAGAAGCATTAGCGGCAGCAAGACCGCCACGGCCCACCACCCCGCCGATACGGCATCGCCTGTCGCATTGACGATGGTCTGGACGACCGCATCCGGAAGCAAAAAGGCGATCCAGCTTTCACCGACCGCGTCCTTGTTTCCCAGAAGCAGGAACAGGATCACCAGAATAGGCAGGAAGATGATCCAGAGGTTGCGCCAGTCCTGCCGCTCCATGATCAGATCGTCAGGGATTGTCCGCATCGGCGCCACCCTTTCGCGGCGGGCCTGGAACATGACGGCGAGGAAGATCGAGAAGAAGAAGGCAACGGCCGGGATGAAGGCCGCCGTAATCACCTTGGTGTAGGGCACAGCCGTCAGCGCGACGAGGACGAAGGCAGCGATCCCCATGACCGGTGGCATGATCTGCCCGCCTGAGGAGGCGGCTGCCTCAACCCCGCCGGCAAATTGCGGCGAAAACCCATTGCGCCGCATCATCGGGATAGTGAGCCGTCCAGTCGACAGCACATTGGTGACGGGCCCACCGGTTATTGTGCCGAACATGGCGGAGGAGACGATGGCCGCATGCGCCGGCCCGCCGCGCAGGTTCCGCGTCAGACGCACGGCGAGTTTGATCAGCGACGTGCCGCCCGCCGACGACCCGAACAGCGCGCCAAGAACAACATAAGGGAAGACCTGGTTGATGATGATGTCCATGAACCGGCCCATGAACCCGTCGGGCGTGATGAAGACGTTCGTCGCCTTCTGGATCGCAGCGGCCAGCGCATCGCCCCCGTCAGCGCCCAGTTTGGTCAGAAAGAAGTTTTGCTCGCTCAGGTCGAAGACCCAGATCAGGGCCGTTGCCACGGTGTAGAGCACAACGATGCTGGCCACGATCACCAGCGGCAGGCCCCAGACCCGCACGTTGTAGAGAAAGAACAATAAGATGATCGTGAACAGCAACGGTAGAACCCAGATGCCCAGGCGGGCCTGACAGGCCGGCACCTCGGCGTCGAGGGTCATACCGGGGATCAGATCGGCGGACCGCTCCAGCGCGTCTTCGATCAAGCGCGCCCGTTCGCCGGTGATCTGGTCGATCAGGCAGACGGAGTCGATTTCGATCCAGAACCCCAGCGCGCCTGCCAATGCGGCCAAGACCAGACCCACATCCAGGGCAAGCCCCAACCAGGCGCGGGCAGGACGCGTCGTGCGCCATGTGCGGTAAAGGCTCGCGTCGAGCGCGACGATCACCATCATCAGCACAAATATCGGTGGAAAGAAGAATTCCGTGGGAAAGCCGGAAATGCGGAAGAACCGGATGCCCGTGCCCTCGCGCGCCCAATCCTGCAGCCCGGGGATCTCGGGCAAGGTGTTGAGCATACCGACACACACCAGAACAAACGAAAGGAACAGCGCAATGCGCTGTCCCCTTGGTTTCGTGATCTGTGCGTCGGTCACAGAGTTTTACCGGTTACGCGGCTGTCCCTCAGGGCCGCACGCAATCGGCGACAGTGTGCCCCGCATCCTCATAGGCGCGGATGGCACCGGGATGCATGGTCAGGGTGACCGCCCCACAAACGCCCTGGGTCGGCCCATCAATGTCGCCAAAGCTGAGGAACAGATAAGGGCCGCGTGGCGATCCGGTCAGGAAACGCTCCTGCCCCGCGAGGTAAGCGCTGGTGATTTGATAGGCCAGCTCTTCATCCATCGAGGCCGGAACGATCTGCGCGAATGCCAGCGCAAACGTGTCGAACGTGTCATCATCGGTGACGATCGTGATGTCATTGCCTTCATAGGCCGCGCGATACTCATCAACCGGGATGGAGTAGGCGACGTTGCCGGGCGCATTCAGGATCTGCTGCCCAAGCTCGCTTTCCAGGATGTCCGATGGAATGTCGTAAAGTGTCGTGCCGCCCGCTGCCGCGATGGCGATCTGGCGACCGGAGGGCAAGCCCTCGGGCAGCGTCCAGCCATCAACCGCACCGCCGGTGATCGTGGAAACCGTATCCGGCCACGGTGTCTGCACGCCTTCATAGCCTTCGCCGTCCTGCAAACCGCTGAGCAACTGGATCGCCGCGCGCCCCGTCGTCAGCGCCGCGCCCCGTGGCGGGCCGTTGTAGATCCGCATGCCTTCGATGTCGTCTGGGCTTTGAATGGCGCCGCTGTTGTAGTGACCAAAGAGTTGGGCGGACGGCGCAGAGAAGAATAGCGCCCGCAGGTTCCCGGCCAGCTCGGCCCCCTGTTCTTCCCCAAGGCCGGAATAGGGCCCTACCCCTCGCGACAGGAGGAACGGCAGGATCAGGGGTGCCGGTGCCATGTCCAACTGGCCTTCCGCGACGGCCTGCACCGAATTCGTGAGTGTGGCCCCTTCGGTAATCTGCATCGTGGCAACGCCGGCAGAATCCAGAACAGCCGCAAGGGTTGTATCGATGTAGTGCGGGGTCGACCCGGGCGACGTTGTCTCAGCCGTAAGTGTCGCCTGTGCAAACACGGCGGTTGGCAACGCGGCCAAAATCGCCCCGGCGATGGTCTTTCTGATCATGGCTTCCTCCCATTGCAGCGCCGTGGCGCAGGCAAATGACCCGCTTCCTGCGGGTTTCCCACAGGCACCGTTACAAAGATAATGTGACTTGTCACGTAAAATTTTCCTGCTCTTATCCAGGGAGGGAGAACACATGGCAAACCAGATCAGAGCCAAGCCAAACACGATCAAAGCGCCCCTGCTTCGACATATCCGCAATCTGTTCGCCCGCCTGTCTGCGGCGTCCCTCACCTCCCGCGTCAAGGCGCACCGGGTGCCGAAATCTGCCTTTGAGCTTCCCTTCACTGAATGGCCGAGCCTCTGGGATCTGGAAGAAGCAGGCCCGCTGAGCGTGACGGAAATGGCGGCCATTCAACGGACCGATCATGCCCTGATCAGTCGCGCAATCCACGGAATTGTCCGCTGGTGATGTCAAAGGAGCTTCGCATGAGCGGGGCAGTGCGGACCCGGCCTCAACCGGTCCAAACGCGAGATGGGACGGACGCCATGGATGTCGGGCTATGCGTCTGCTTCGATGAGCAGCGAAAGCTCGGACGCGGCGTCGCGCAGGGCGTCAAGATGGGTCAACGCGCGGTCGATGTCGAAGCGTTGCGTCGGTGCGTGAAACGACAAGGTGGCCATGAGGCGGCCGTTGCCCTCAACAATCGGGACGGCGAGGGCGATCATGTCTTCCATGAACTCCGCCCGGTCCAGCGAGAACCCCTGTCGCGTTACCTCGGCAAGCTCGGCCATGAGGGCTGCGCGGTCGGTGATGGTGTTCTCGGTCTTCTGCGTCAGGGCCGTTGCGTTGAGATAGCGTTGCAGGTGATTTGGCGCGAGCGAGCTGAGGTACATTTTGCCCGACGCGGTGCAATGGAACGGCACCCGCGTGCCCTGCGGCAGTTGGATGCGCAACGGCCATTCCGTTTCCACCCGCTCAAGGTAGAGCATCGCGTCGCGGTCCGGCAGCGCGATATTGCAGGTCTCGCCGATCTCACGGCTGAGCCGTTTGAGGATCGCCTGCCGTGCGGTACGGATGCGCAGGCTCGACAGGATCGACGCCGCAAATGTGCGCAGCCGAGGCCCGGGCGAATACGTTCGCCCGTCGAGATCGCGTTGCAGGAAGCGTTCCTCTTCGAGGGTTGCAAAGAGGCGGTGGATTGTGGGCTTGGGCAGTTCGAGATTGGCGTTCACATCGGTCGGCGTGACGGGCACTCCGGCGCGGGCCACCTCCTCCAGCACCATCAGAAGCCGGAGGTTGGTGGGGATGTTGTCACGCGGCTGCTCCCCGTCCAGTCCCATCAGCTACATCCCTCAGAGGTCCGGCAACAGCATCGTCGACAAAGACGGCACCAGCGCCACAATGATCCAGATCGAGATCAACGCGATCAGGTACGGCCACGTATAGCGGAGCAGTCGGAAATACGGCACCCCTGTTACGCCGGACGCGACATAGAGGTTGAGGCCATAGGGCGGTGTGATGAAGCCGATGGACGCCCCGACAAGGAAGATAACGGCGAACTGCACAGGTTCTACGCCGATATCATGGGCAATCGGGGCCAGAATGGGCGCAAGGATGATGGTGACGGGCAAGCTTTCCAGGACCATGCCGCAGACGAACACGATGGCCATCGCGGTGAACAGGACGGCGTAATAGCCCCCCATGGAGGTGACGAATTCGGTCAGGAACGCCTGCGCGCCCAGAACCGACAGGATCTGCTGCATGACCACCGACACGGCGATGAGCGGGGCCAGAATGCCGGTGATCTGCGCCGAGCGCATGGTGATCGACGGCAGCTCCAGCGGGCCGAAGCCGTTGACGACGAGCATGCCGCCAAAGCTGCGTTCATCGACGGGCCGCTCTTCGCGGGAGGCAAATTCCGGGCGGCTGATCGAGACGATCTTGGTGATGGCGAGGCACGCGAAGCCGACGATCACGCAAAAGCCCACCGTCACACCGGCCGCTTCGGTCGGGGAGAATTTGCCGGTGTAGATGCCCCAGAGCACAAGACCGATGGCGAAGAAGCCAAGCCAGGCGCCGAGGCCGGTTTTGATCACCCGCACGATGTTGAGGTTGATGATATGGCCCCATTTGTTCTTGAAGCAGACGATGAAACAGGCGGTCATCATCGCGAGGACCATCAGCGTGCCGGGAATGATCCCCGCGACGAAGAGGTCGGAAATCGGCAGGTTCATCAGGAAGCCGTAGACGATGAAGATGATCGACGGGGGGATGATGATCCCCACCGTGCCGCCCGCCGCCGCAGTCGCCGCCGAGAAGCGTTCATCGTAGCCGCCCTTGACCATTTCGGGGTGCAGCATCGAGCCGATCGTCGCCGTGGTGGCCGAGTTCGAGCCCGAGATCGCGGCGAAAAGCCCGCAGGCGCCAAGCGCCGCCATGGCAAGGCCGCCCCGGATCCAGCCCAGGCAGGCATAAGCGTAATCGGTCAGCCGCCTCGCGATGCCGGAGCGGTTGATCAGGTCGCCGGTGAGGATGAAGAGCGGCATCGCCAGAAGCGCGAAGCCGTCGGTGAAGACGCGGCTGAGTGCAGCGCTCATGTTGTCGAGCGGCAGACCAAGCACGAAGGACATGCCGATAACCCAGTAGCCGATCACCAGAAAGACAGGCACACCCATCATGAACAGGAAGGTCACGCCCAGGGAGAGGGCGGTGATAAGGGTTCCGTCGCTCATGTGTCACCTCCGATCACGGCTTGCTTGATGATGGCGTCCCCAGAGCGGAAATTACGCACATCCTCGAACCAGTTTTCCAGCACGCGGGCGACGAGGAAGATGAACGACACCGGCACTGCAAGGATGAACCACCATTGCATCAGGTCGTTGGTGCCCGGCACGATCTGGAAATTGTCGGCGGCATTGGCCACGACGCGGCTACCGGTGACGATGACAACCCAGGAGAAGCCGATCCAGAGGAGGGCGTCGACGGTAAGCATGAACATTTGCCCGGTGCGGGGCATGTTGGTGCGGAATTCGCTGAACGCGAGGTGGGTGCGGAGCTTGACGTTATAGCTGCACCCGACCCAGGTCATCACGAGGAACAGGAAGGGCGGCAGAGTTGTGGTCCAGGGCCAGGGTTTGAGCCAATCGGGCGTCGTCGAGAAGTCGAGCCCCAGCATACCGGGGACAAAGCGCTGGATCACGCCGAAGAAGATAATGCCACCGATGGTGAGGTAGGAAATCACCATCACGTAGCCTTCGAGGTGGCGTTCGATGAAGGGGGACGCACGGTAGAGCCCCATGACGAGGAACCCGCCCGCCAGCAGGATGACCAACCCGACCACCCATGCGGCGGGCAAGTTCAGGGCCTGACTGATTTCCCACGAGCTTCCACTGGCGAAGGCCGAAATGATCTCACCAATTCCGCTGAATAGCTCTCCCATCGGCCCCTCCCGGCGTTTGAGTCTTTTGAGACAGGCGTTCTTGGATGGCCTGTTGAGGTAAAAGCGGCGGCCCCCCTTTGATCTGGGGGCCGCCGTCAATCATGTCAGGTCTGATCCGAAGGCTCGGATCAGCCGCGCCACCAACGACGGGGCTCGACGTTTTCGGCCAGCGTCCCATCGGGGATCTCGCGGACGATGTCGAAGATCTCCTGGTAGGTGTCGGCACCGCCGGCCCACCCGTTGAGACGCTCGCGCCACTGAGCCCAGGGCTCGGGATTGTACTCGGGCGAGCACATTTCGCGGGCCATCTGGATCTGATCTTCCGGCAGGGTGGCCACGCGGACGTTGTTTTCCGCGAATATCGTGCCGGGACGCGGCGGATCGGTGAAGCCCACGGTGTTGACCAAGGCGGCCTCATTGGCGGCCTGAACATGGACCTGCGTGAAGTAGGCCGATTCCATGATGGCGTCCTGCAAATGCGGCTCAAGGCTGTCGAACAGCTCGGCGTTCATGCCGGTGTGCTCGGTGCCGCAGAAGAAGCGCAGATCGACCGACTGGCTGACCACGGGCGACATATTGGCGTAAGCCACGGCCGAAGCCCATGTCTCGGCGCCGTCCACGAGGCCCTGGCGCAGGCCGTCGAGGGTCTCTTCCCACGCAATCGGCGTCGGGTTGAGGTTCATCAGATCCATCGCGATCCGGCCAAGCTGCGTGCCGGTCACACGGTTGCGGGTGCCGAACAGCTCTTCGAGGGTGGTGACGGTCGGACGATCCTCGAACGAGGCGCCCATCTGCAGGCCGCGCAATTCGGCATGGCTGAACAGGAACTTGACGCCGTGACGCTGTTCCAGCGGATCGCGCAGCAGGCGCTGCGATTCCGGGTGGTAGAGGAAATAGTACTGATCCGCGCGGTTGCGGAACATGTAGGCGTAATCCAGCACGTTCAGATACGGCGCGGAGCCTGCGGAGTTCTGGGTCGAGGCGGAGTAGAAATCCACAACGCCAAGCTGCGCGCGCTCAAGGCAGTTGAGCTGCCCGCAGATCTGGTTGTCGCCAATGAATTCAAGGCGGATCTCGCCGTCCGTCCGTTCTTCGAGGTCGCGGGCGAATTCCAGAACACCAGCGCGCTCGATCAACAGATTGCGGGCGTTGAAGCCGGCAGCGCCCATCTTGAGCTCGTAACGGGCGGGCGTGCCAAGACGCCGCTCGTAGGTCGATTCAACCGCGCGCGCCAGCGACGGAAGCGTCACCGCACCGGTCAGCGTCGCGGCGCCCATCATGACCGACGACAGGCCATACGTGCCTGTCAGTTTCATCAGATCCCTGCGCGAAATCTGGCTGAGGACTTTCGAAGCCTTCATTTCCATTACCTCCCAATAATGCGCGAAAATGATACTTGTGGTCTCAATCCTGCTCAACTTATTGTCTCGCATGCAAGGAAAATCTTTTCCGCGCTGGCATTCTGTGCAGGGGAACGAAAAAATGACGGGCCTTTCAGCAGACTACGTGATCGTTGGCGCGGGCAGCGCGGGCTGCGTGCTCGCCAATAGGTTGTCGGCCGACGGAAAATCGCGGGTCATTCTGCTGGAGGCCGGGGGGCGCGATTGGAACCCGTGGATCCATATTCCAGTCGGCTACTTCAAAACGATCCACAATCCGAACGTCGATTGGTGCTACAAGACCGAGCCTGATCCGGGGCTCAACGGGCGGTCCATCGAATGGCCCCGCGGCAAGGTTTTGGGCGGGTCGTCGTCGTTGAACGGGCTTCTTTACGTGCGCGGACAGCCGCAGGATTACGACCGCTGGCAGCAGATGGGCAACGCCGGGTGGGGCTGGGACGATGTGCTGCCATTGTTCAAACGGGCGGAATGCAATGAGCGCGGCGCCGACGCGCATCACGGCGATCAGGGCCCGCTTTCGGTGTCGAACATGCGCATTCAGCGCCCGATCACCGACGCCTGGGTCGCGGCAGCGCAAGCGGCAGGCTACGCGTTCAACCCCGATTACAACGGGGCCGAGCAGGAGGGCGTTGGGTATTTTCAGCTGACGGCCAAGAACGGGCGGCGGTGCAGTTCGGCCGTGGCCTACCTCAATCCGGCTCGCGGACGCGCCAACCTGCAGATCGTGACCCATGCGCAGGTGGACAGGATCCGGCTGCAGGGCACGCGCGCGACGGGGGTGCAATACACCGACCGCAGCGGTGCGGTTCAAATCGTCAGCGCCGCGCGCGAGGTGATCCTGTGCGGCGGGGCGATCAACTCGCCTCAATTGCTGATGTTGTCGGGGATCGGTGAGGCCGCGCAACTGGCCGAGCACGGGATCGATACGGTGCAGGATCTGGGCGGTGTCGGAAAGAACATGCAGGACCATCTGCAAGCGCGACTGGTCTACAAATGCACGGAGCCCACCTTGAATGACGAGGTGTCGAGCCTTTGGGGACAGGCCCGTATCGGTTTGAAATACCTCATGTTTCGCGCAGGTCCAATGACGATGGCCGCCAGTCTTGCCACGGGGTTCATGCGCAGCAACGACACGGTCGAGACGCCCGATATCCAATTCCACGTACAGCCCCTGTCGGCAGAGAACCCGGGCAAGGGCGCGGATCGGTTCAGCGCCTTCACGATGTCGGTTTGCCAATTGCGCCCCGAAAGCCGCGGCGAAATCCGGCTCAACTCCGATCGCCCGCGCGACTATCCGAAGATCATCCCCCGCTATTTGTCGACCGAGACCGATTGCCGGACCATGGTGGCGGGTGTGAACATCGCCCGCACCATCGCGCGCCACGCGCCGCTGACCTCGAAAATCTCGGAAGAATACCGGCCCAACCCGTCGCTCGACATCAATGATTACGACGCAACGCTGGATTGGGCGCGGTCGAACACGGCGTCGATCTACCACCCGACCGGGACCTGCAAGATGGGTCAGGGAAGCGATGCGGTGGTGGACGATCGGCTGCGCGTGCACGGGATTTCGGGCCTGCGGGTCGCGGATTGTTCGATCATGCCCGAAATCGTTTCGGGCAACACCAACGCGCCTGCGATCATGATCGGCGAGAAGGCCTCGGATCTGATCCTGGAAGATGCACAGGCGGCCTTGTCGGCGGCGTGAGCCGACCCACGCCGCGCAAAAAACCCACGTTTCGCCATATTTCGTTAGGGTCCTGCCCCATTCGGGTCATGCAAATCTGATTAAAATTGCATCAATAAGAACACCAGCGGCTCAAAGAAGCCGGAGTGAGCAGGCCCCATGGCGACAATCAATGGCAACGCGTCCGACAACACGCTGACCGGTACCAGCACCGCAGACAGCATCACCGGCGGGTCCGGCAACGACACCGTCACCGGTGGCGCGGGCGATGACATCATCGACGGCGGTGCGCCAAGCCTGGCGCCGACGCCGCTTGACCTGAACTGGACGTCGCAAGGCGGCAATGGCACCTCGGTTGCGGGTGGGTTCACGCAGGACACCGGCGGGATCGACGTTGCCGTAAGCTTCACGAATGACGGCGCCGGGACGAACGCGGCCGTCTCCACCTCGGCGACTTATGTGGCGGGTGGCGAGACCTACAATCCGAATTCCAACCTCGCCTTGCAGGGCAATGGCGGCGCGGCAGTCTGGACCGTGGATTTGAACTTTTCGGCTGTGGGCGGGTCGGGTTTTGCCGATGAGGTCGAGAATGTCGCCTTCCGGCTGCAAGACATCGACCAGTCCGGTTGGCAGGACATCTTCACCGTCAACGCCTATGACGCGGCGGGCAATTTGATCCCGGTCGTGCTGACGCCCGCGGGCAATGACACGGTCAGCGGCAACACGGTGACGGCGGGCCCCGGCGCGACTGCGGCCAGCGATCCGTTGGGGTCGGTTCTGGTCGAGATTGCGGGACCGGTCGCGCGGGTCGAGATCATCTATGCAAACGGCGGCACGTCGGGTCAGTTGGGTTTGATCACCGATGTGGCCTTCGATGCGGTGCCAACCGATGACGATGAGCTGTTTGGCGAAGCAGGGAACGATACGCTGATCGGCGGCTTCGGGGACGATGTGTTGACCGGGGGCGGTGACAACGACAGCCTCGACGGCGGGTCGGGCAATGACCTACTGATCGGCAGCAGCGGCAATGACACGCTGCGCGGCGGCGACGGGCAGGACGACCTGCAAGGCGGCTCGGGAGGCGATGCGTTGTTCGGCGAGGACGGCAATGACACGCTCGATGGGGGTGGCGGGGCCGACACACTGGAGGGCGGCGCGGGCGACGACAGCCTGTTCGGGGGCAGTGGCTTTGACATACTGACGGGGGGCGCCGGCGCCGACACGCTCAACGGGGGCAACGGCAACGACACAATCACGGCGTCGGGCGGCGATGTGGTGATCGGCGGCGAAGGCGGCACGGACACGGCCGACCAGCTCATCGTGGACGATGTGGCCGAAGTGATCTTCGACCCCAGCAACGGCGAGAACGGCACAGTTGTTTTCAACGACGGCTCAACCGCCAGCTTCACCGGCATCGAAGAGCTGATCGTGAACGGCGGCCCGGACGGGATCGTCTCGGGTACGGCCGGCAACGATGTAATCGACAGCGCTTATGTCGATGAAAACCTTGAACAAGTCGACAATGGCGACGGCACGCTTGGCACCAGCGGTGATCAGGATGTGATCGAAGCCGGGGGCGGCGATGACACGGTCTTTGCGGGCGACGGCAACGACAGCGTGGTCGGCGGCCCAAGCGGCGCGCTGACGACGGGCAGTGTGGAGAACCTCAGCTGGGTCGCGGAAGGCGCCGACGGGACCGATCTTTTGAGCGGTTTCACGCAAGATACCGGCCTGGCCAATATTACGGTTTCGATCACCGATGACGGGGCGTTGCAGCAATCGGCCGTCTCGACAACGACGCAATACACCGCAGGCGCGACCGAGCCATTCGCGACGGGGTCCGGCCTTGCCCTGGGCGGTGACGGCGGGCCGGATGTGACCACCGTCGCCTTCAACAGCGACGCGGAGCTGACCAACGTGTCATTCCGGGTCAACGATGTCGACAGCGGCTCCTGGATTGATGTTCTGACGATCAACGCCTTCGATGCGAACGGCGATCCGGTCGCGGTGACCCTGACGCCCGCAGGCGACGACATCGTGTCCGGGCAGACCGTGACGGGTGGCCCGACGGGCGACGATCCGAACCTGGCGAATGGCTCGGTCCTGGTGAACATCGCGGGTCCGATCACCGCATTCGAAGTCATCTATGAGAACAACAGCACCGGTGGACAGGTTGTCTTCCTGACCGATGTGCATTTCACCGCCAGCGAATTTGACGACGACGTTCTGCATGGCGACCAAGGCGACGACACGCTGGACGGTGGCGCAGGCGATGACGTGCTGTTCGGTGACCAGTTGGCGCTTGATCCGGCAACGGTCCCATCGGGCAGCGGCGGAACCGCCACGTCGGTCACGTTCCAAAACGACAGCCCCTACGCGGTCGAGCTGGCGCAGATCGACGCAAGCGGCGCGTTGGTGTCGGTCATCACCATCCCATCGGGCAACGCCTTCACCAGCGCCTCGACCACGCAGACGAACTGGGCCCTTCTGGATCCGGGCTCGGGCGATATTCTGCAGGTCTATGAGGCGCCGCCCAACGGCGCCACGCAGGTCTTTGACAGCAGCGGCGCCGACAGCCTTGAAGGCGGGCTTGGCGATGACACGCTGTCGGGTGATTTCGGCAACGACACGCTTGATGGGGGCGACGGCGACGACTCCATCCTCGGCGGGTCCGGCGCGGACAGCATCACGACCGGCGACGGCGCGGATAGTGTGAATGCGGGCGACGACGCGGATTACATTATCGGATCCTCGGGCGACGTAATCGACGGCGGCGAGGGCGGGGACGACAACGACACCTTGTTCCTTGGCGACGACGGCGCGACCATCATCTACGACAGTGGCAACCCGGAAAACGGCACCGTCATCTTCAGCGACAATTCCACGCTGACCTTCACCAATATCGAGACGGTGATCCCCTGTTTCACGCCGGGAAGCCGGGTTGAGGTGGCACGCGGCACCTTCAAGGTCGAGGATTTGCGCGTCGGCGACCTGATCCGGACGCGCGACGCAGGCCTGCAGGCGATCCGCTGGATCGGGCGCAAGCACCTGACGCAATCAGATCTTTCGGCCGCACCGCATCTGCGGCCCGTCCGTATCCGCAAGGGCGCATTGGGCGATGGTCTGCCGAACCGCGATATGGACGTCTCGCCGCAGCATCGCATGCTGATCGAAGGGGTCAACGCCGAGCTATTGTTCGGCGAGGCGCAGGTTTTGGTGCGGGCCAAGCACCTGACGCATCTGCCGGGGATTGACGTTGCCCACCGGTGCGAACGGGTCACGTATATACACGTGATGTGCGACGCCCATGAGGTGATCCGCGTCGACGGGGCCTGGACCGAGAGCTTCCAGCCCGGCGATATAGTGAGCACTCAAGAGGCCCGCGCGATTTTCGGCGATCTTCTGGCGCAATTCCCCGATCTCGGCACCGAGAGAGGGCGCGCGATGTACAACGCCGCCCGCGTGAGTTTGAAGGCCCATGAAGCGGCGCTGATCTCGGCGTCGGTGTTGGGTTAGAGCCGCCGCAGGGGGGCGTCGCGCTTGTTCACGAGATTCGGGATCTGGCCACGGGTTTTCTCGACCCGGCTCAGGTCCAGATCGACCACCGCAAGCTTGGGCGCGCCGTCTTCGAGATCGGCGATCACCTTGCCCCACGGGTCGACGACAAGCGCGTGACCATAGGTTTCGCGACCATCGGCGTGATGACCCGCCTGCGCAGGCGCGATCACATAGGCACCGGTTTCGATCGCACGCGCCCGCAGCAGCACATGCCAATGGGCTCGGCCCGTGGGCACGGTGAACGCGGCGGGGCTGAAGATCACGCGCGCGCCGCCTTCGGCCAGCGTGCGATGCAGGTGCGGAAAGCGCATGTCGTAGCAGATCGTCAGGCCCATCGGCCCCCAGGGCGTCTCGGCCAGAACAGCCGCATCGCCCGGCGCAAAGGCCTTGGATTCCTTGAAGGTCGCGCCGGGCACATCAACGTCGAACAGGTGCAGTTTATTATAGGTCGCGCGGATCTCGCCGCCGGGGTCGATCAACGTTGATTGGTTGAAGAAGCGGCCATCCGGGGCCAGCACGGGGGTTGAGCCCGAATGCAGCCACAGCCCGTGTTGCACCGCGGCCTCGCGACAGGCGGCAATGAAGGGATCAGCTTCGGCCGCGACCACCTGCGTTTGCGACACGGCGCGGTTGGCGTTCATCAGGCCAGAGACCTCGGGCAGGGCCAACATTTCGGCCCCCTGCCCTTTCGCATCCGCGGCCAAAGCTTGCATCGTGGCGATGTTCGGCGCGTGACTGTTGGCCGAGCACATCTGCGCGGCGGCGATGCGAAGGTTATGTTCCATGGTTGCTCAACGTCCGTGCGATAGCGTCTTTCCAGCCAGAATAGCGGGTGGCGCGGGTCGCGTCGTCCATCTGAGGCTCGAAGGTGCGGTCCACCGCCCACCGGGCGGCGAAGGCGGCCTGATCGGGGTAAATGCCCGCACGGTTGCCAGCGATCCAGGCCGCGCCGAGAGCGGTGGTTTCCAACACCTCGGGCCGATCAACCGGCGCGCCGAGGATGTCGGACAGAAACTGCATCGTCCAATCCGACGCGGTCATGCCGCCATCCACGCGGACGGTACCGGTTTCACCCGGGTAATCGGCGGCCATGGCTTCGAGAAGGTCGCGGGTCTGGAACCCGACGCTTTCCAGTGCGGCACGGGCGAATTCCGCAGGGCCGGAATTGCGCGTGAGGCCAAAGATCGCGCCGCGCGCGTCCGGGTCCCAATAGGGCGCGCCGAGGCCGGTGAAGGCGGGCACCATGTAGAGCGTCTGCGCCGGGTCGGCCTGCGCCGCGAGGGGGGCGGTGTCGGGGGCGGCGTCGATGATCCCAAGCCCATCGCGCAGCCATTGCACCACCGCGCCCGCGATGAAGATGGACCCTTCCAGCGCATAGGTGGGCGTGCCGTCGAATTGGTAGGCGATGGTACCAAGCATCCGGTTTTGCGACGCGACCAGCGTATCGCCGGTATTGAGCAGCGCAAAGCAGCCGGTGCCATAGGTCGATTTCAGCATGCCGGGTTGAAAGCAGGCCTGCCCAACGGTCGCCGCCTGTTGGTCGCCGGCGACGCCGAGGATCGGAATCGTTCCGCCAAGCAGGGCGGTTTCGCCGAAATCCGCGTTGCAATCGAGCACCTCAGGCAGGATCGCGGCGGGGATGTTGAGAAGCCGTAGAATGTCGTCGTCCCAGTACCCGTCCCGAATGTTGTAAAGCAGCGTGCGGGCCGCGTTGGTGGCGTCGGTCACATGCCGCGCACCGCCGGTCAGCCGCCAGATCAGGAAGCTGTCGATGGTGCCAAAGGCGAGTTTCCCGGCCTCGGCCTTTTCCCGGGCACCATCGACATTGTCGAGCAGCCACGCCAGTTTCGTGCCGCTGAAATAGGGGTCCAGGAGCAGGCCGGTCTTCTCCCGCACCATCGCCTCGTGCCCGTCACGCTTGAGGCGCGCGCAGAGATCGGCGGTGCGGCGGTCTTGCCAGACGATGGCCTTGTGGACCGGCTCGCCGGTCTCGCGATCCCACAGGACGACGGTTTCGCGTTGGTTGGTGATGCCGATGGCCGCCACAGGGCCGCCTTGCGCAAGCGCATCCTTGCAAGTGCCCAGAACCGTATCCCAGATCTCGTTTGGGTCATGTTCGACCCAACCCGAGGCCGGGAAATGCTGCGTGAATTCCTGCTGCGCGCTGGCCTTGGGGCGCAGGTCCGCGTCGAAGACGATGGCCCGCGACGAGGTCGTGCCTTGGTCGATGGCAAGTATCTGGGTCATGGTGCTTCCTTATCCGAAACGGTTGGGCCCGGGCGTGCCGCGTTGGCAGAAATACACCAGCAACAAGATAATGTACCCGATGGCGACGATGCCCATCAGTCCGAAGAAGACAAAGGTGGTTTCCACGACGCCACCCGCCAGGGTCGCCCCCAAGAATAGGGCAACCACAAGTGTCGCGATCAGGTAACCGCCGATCCACCAGCCTGATCGATCCGTATCGTGCAATCTGCGCCAGCTTACGGCGAGCGACGGCAGAAGCGTTGCAAGGGAGAGCACGGCGTTGAACGGGCCGCCGGTTTCCGACGTCAGGGAGCCGGGGAACAAGATGGCATCAATGATCGTCGCGCCGATCCCCGCAAGCACGAGGAACAGGACAAAGAACCAGTATTCCGAACGGCTGGCCCGGCCGCTGAACGTCACGTATTTCGAGAAACAGACCCGGATCGCCTCCCCGAAAGACCGGGATGGGGCGCCTATGTAAAGGCCATCGGGGCCGATCTGATCGGTCGGGGCTCGGTCGGCTTGGGCGGTCCCAACGCGCGGCGGCGCGGGCGGGGGCGGCGGGCCGCTGGCTGCCGGCGGTGGCACCGCCGAACTGCCGAAGGCGAAATGTTGCGCGGCATTCTCCCAGCCCTCCAGGCCGTCACGCCAAACCAGCGTGTCATCTGCGATCTGACCTGTGGCGATCAGGCGCTGGATCTCTACCTCTTCGACGGGGCCGCGGCGCTCATCGTCTTCCGCATAGTACCAGTTGGTCATCGGTGCCGTCCCTCACATTCGAGCGTTGCAGCCATTGATCTCGGGTTTGCCCGCAAGGTCAAGGCACGCGCCTTGTCATGTGGCTTGGCGCTGTTCGGCCATGAAGGCGTCGAGCGTCGCAATCTGATCCGCCGTCATCCGCAACCCCAGCTTCGAGCGCCGCCAGACCACATCGGCCGCGTTGCGCGCATATTCGCGGGTCATCAACCAGCGCACTTCGGCCTCGGTCAGGGTGGCCCCGAACGCGAGGCCCAGATCCTCGGCCTTGTCCGCCCGCGCCAGGATATCCTTCGCCTCGGTCCCATAGGCGCGCACCAGCCGCCGGGCCCAGGCGTCATTCAGGAACGGATAGGCCACCATCAACGCGCCGATCTGTGCCTGTACCCCATCGACCGGAAAATCGCCACCGGGCAATGGCACGCCCGCCGTCCATTTGTCGCCCGCCTGCGGAAAGAACCGCGCAAGCTTGTCCCAGGCGTCCTCGGCCAAAACGCGGTAGGTGGTGATCTTGCCGCCAAAGACGCTGAGCATCGGTGCCCCGGCTTGGTCCAGCGACAGCACATAGTCGCGGGTCGCCGCGGTGGCCGATTTCGCGCCGTCGTCATAAAGCGGCCGAACGCCGGAATAGGTCCAGACGACGTCCTCGGCGGTGAGCGTCTGCTTGAAATATTCATTGGCAAAGCGCAGCAGGTAATCGCGTTCCTCGGGCGTGCAGCTGGCCTCGCGCGGGTCGCCGGGATGTTCGGCATCGGTGGTCCCGATCAGGGTGAAATCGGTCTCATAGGGGATCGCGAAGATGATCCGCCCATCCGTGCCCTGGAAGAAATAGCATTTGTCGTGATCGAACAGCCGCCGCGTCACGATGTGCGAGCCACGCACCAACCGCACCCCTTCGGACGAGTTCTGCCGCGCCACGTTGCGCACCACATCCGCGACCCAGGGCCCGCCGGCATTGACCAAGGCCCGGGCGTAAACGGTGCCCGCGCCCTCGCCATCCATCTCGATCCGCCAAAGCTCACCCTCGCGCGCGGCGCTGAGGACCTTGGTGCGCACCATGATCTTTGCGCCACGTTGCTCGGCATCGCGCGCATTCAGAATAACAAGCCGCGAATCCTCGATCCAGCAATCGGAATATTCGTAGGCCTTGGTGAACCGGTCCTGCAACGGCGCACCTTCCGGCGTGTCGTCCAACGAAATCGTCGCCGTGCCCGGAAGGATTTTGCGCCCGCCCAGATTGTCATAGAGGAACAGGCCAAGCCGGATCAGCCAGTTGGGGCGGCGACCCTTCATCCAGGGCATCACCGCCGTCAGGATGCGTGATGTCGGCGTTGAATTGTCGAACCGCATGTCCTTCGACAAGGGAAGCACGAATCGCATCGGCCAGGAAATATGCGGCATCGCCCGCAGCAGGGTCTCGCGTTCCTTCAAGGCGTGACGGACCAGCTTGAATTCGAAATACTCCAGGTAGCGCAGCCCGCCGTGGAACAATTTCGTCGACGCGCTTGAGGTCGCACCCGCGAGGTCTTCCATCTCTGCGAGCGCAACGCTCAGGCCGCGCCCCTGCGCATCACGAGCAATGCCGCAGCCGTTGATGCCACCGCCGATAACGAAAAGATCGTAGGTCTCTGCCATGGTGCCCGCTCCGCGTGTGTTGATCGCGTGCTTTCACTTCATGTTCGGTCGGTCAAGTGTTGTTTTCGTTTTGGTTCGCTTTGGGGGCTCATTCCGCCTGCGCGGCCACGATCAACGCCTCCACCTGCGGCCCAAGTGCCTCCACGATCAGGGCAACGCCTTCGGCATTGGGATGGATCCCATCCGACTGCATCACCTCCGAAAGTGCTGCGGGATCCGACTCAGTCATCGCCTCGAACCCCGCAAAGAAGCTTTCGGCGTAAAGCGTACCGTATTGTGCGGCCAGATCCGGGTACATCGCGTCAAAGGCCTGCTTGTAGTCCGGGCCGTAATTGCCGGGCGCGGACATGCCGACCAGCAAGACCTCGACCCCGGCCCCGGTCGCGACATCAAGGATGCCGGCCAGATTGGCGCGACTGGCCTCGGGCGGGATGGCACGCAGCAGATCGTTTCCGCCGAGCGTGACGATCATCGCGTCGACCTCCTCGGTCAAGGTCCAGGCCGCGCGCGCCAGGCCGCCTGCCGTGGTGTCGCCGGACACGCCCGCATTGATCAGGCGCACGTCATGGCCGCGGGCCTGCAACCAGCCCTCCATCTGCGGCACGAAGCCGTCTTCCTGCAATAAACCGTAGCCCTGCGTAAGGCTGTCACCCAGCGCGGCGATCACAACGTCCTGCGCTGCGGCGGGCACGGCCGCCGCGAGGAAGCTTACAAAGCCCAACAGGGCTGGCTTGCTTGCGCGCCGCGCCGCCCCATATGCCGAAGAGCACGCACACCAAAGGCCACGCCCCATGGATCCGATCCTTTCGCTGAACGAAGCGCGCCTGACGCTGGATGGCAATGCGGGGCGGGTGGACATCCTGCATGGCATCACGCTGGACGTCGCGCGCGGCGATACGCTGGCGCTGACGGGGCCGTCGGGGTCGGGCAAAAGCTCTCTCCTCATGCTGATGGGCGGGTTGGAACGGGCCACCGGCGGAACGGTCACGGCACTTGGCCATGATCTGACCGCGATGACCGAGGATCAACTGGCCCGGTTTCGCAGGGATCATATGGGGGTGGTGTTCCAGAGCTTCCACCTAATCCCGACCATGACCGCGCTGGAAAACGTGGCAACGCCGCTGGAACTGGCCGGTCATGGCGATGCGTTCGACCGCGCGGAGGCCGAATTGCAGGCCGTGGGTCTGGGCCACCGGTTGGGCCACTACCCCGCCCAGATGTCCGGCGGTGAGCAGCAGCGCGTGGCGCTCGCCCGGGCCGCCGCGCCGCGGCCCGACATCCTGCTGGCCGATGAGCCGACCGGAAATCTCGACGGTGCCACCGGTGCGCAAATCATGGAGCTGTTGATGGCCTTGCGCGACCGGCATGGCGCGACCTTGATCCTTGTCACCCATGCGCAAGACCTTGCCGCCCGATGCGACCGCGAGGTGCGCCTGCGCGACGGGCGGATCGATCCGATGTTACAAGACGCAGCAGAATGAACAGACGTTGGCGATATGAAGGGCTTGGGGCCCTTGTGCTCGATGGTCAGGGGGTCTCCCTCGACCAGCCCACCCACGATGATCCGCAAGGCATCGTCGCTTTTGTCGAACGCGATGCAAAGGCCGAGGGGCGGCTGTCGCTGGAACGCGGGGCAATCCGCTACATCCGGTATGGATGGCTGAAAACGGTGCTCGACCGCCCCCATCCAATGGCGCGTCAGGCGCTCTTGGAAGGCGCGGATATCGGTGTCTATATTCACCGCTGGAACGATCCCATGGCCGCGACCGAAACCATGCAGGCCTTGCTGGCCACCGATCAGCCGCCCTGGAACATGGGCATTCGCCGATGATCCTGGCCTGGCGCATTGCGCGGCGTGAATTGCGGGGCGGCCTTACGGGGTTCCGCGTGTTCCTCGCCTGCCTTGCCCTCGGGGTCGGCGCGATTGCGGCGGTCGGCTCGGTCCGCGTCTCGATCGAGGAAGGCATGGCGCGCGAGGGCGCGGTGATCTTGGGCGGTGACGCCGAGATGTCGTTCACCTACCGCTTTGCCGACGCGCAAGAGCGCGCGTTTATGGATGGCGTTGCGCTGGCCGTGTCGGAGACCGTCGACTTCCGCTCCATGGTCGTTGTGGACCGCGATCCGGTGGAACGCGGCCTGACGCAGGTGCGCGGCGTAGATGATGCCTGGCCGCTTTATGGCGAAGCGGGCCTTGATCCGCCGATGTCGATGGCCGAGGCGCTTGCGTTGCGCGATCTGCCCGGGGCGGTCATGGCGCCGCTGTTGATGGACCGGCTGGCGCTGGAGATCGGCGATACGTTCAGCCTTGGCACGCAGGCCTTTGAACTGCGCGCGGCCCTGACCGATGAACCCGATGGCGCGGCGTCAGGCTTCGGGTTGGGCCCCCGCACCATCGTGTCCCTTGAAGGTTTGGAGGGCGCGGGCCTTCTGCAGCCAGGCACCCTGTTTGAGAGCCAGTACCGCCTCGCCCTGCCCGATGGCGCGGATCTTGCAGCCCTGGAGCAGGAGGCGCAGGCGTTCGAGGCCAGCGGCGCGCGGTGGCGCGACGCGCGTAACGGCGCACCCGGCATCGCCGAATTCATCGAGCGGATCGGGGCGTTCCTGGTGCTTGTCGGGCTCGCCGGATTGGCCGTCGGCGGGGTTGGTATCGCGGCGGCCGTGCGGGCCTATCTCGATCGCAAGACGGCGACCATCGCGACGCTCAAGACGGTGGGCGCCGAAAGCCGCACGATCTTCGCGGCCTACTTCATGCAAGTCGGGCTTCTGACGCTGGTCGGGATCGTTCTTGGCCTCAGCCTCGGGGCTTTGGCGCCGATTGCACTTGGCCCGCTGATCGAGGCGCAACTGCCGGTGCCCGTCGCAATCAGCGTCTATCCCGCCCCTCTTGCCGAGGCCGCGCTCTACGGCATTTTGACCGCTCTGATCTTCACGCTCTGGCCACTGGCGCGCACGGAACGGGTCCGCGCCGCAGCGCTGTTTCGCGATGCGACCGCCCCGGCGAAGGGCTGGCCGCGTTGGCCTTACCTGCTGGTGATCCTTGCTCTGGCGGGCGGATTGGTCTGGGCCGCGGTGGCGTTTTCGGGGGTGCCGACACTGGCGCTTGGCACGGCGGGGGGCATCTTTGCGGCTCTTCTGGTCCTGTCGCTGGCGGCCATGCTGATCCGGATGCTGTCGCGGGTCCTGGCGCGCAGTCGACTGGTGCGCGGGCGCTCGACCCTGCGTACGACGCTTGGCGCCATCGGCGGGCCTAGCTCGGAGACGACATCGGTTGTGCTGTCGCTGGGTCTTGGCCTTTCGGTTCTGGCGACCATCGGGCAGATCGACACCAACCTGCGCAGTGCGATCCAGCAGAACCTGCCGGAGGTCGCGCCCTCTTATTTCTTCGTGGATATTCAACCCGATCAGCTTGATCCCTTCCTTGCCCGCGTCGAAGGCGACCCGCAGGTCAGCCGCGTCGAGACCGCGCCGATGCTGCGCGGGGTGATCACGCAGATCAACGGCACCCGCGCCCGGGACGTGGCGGGAGATCATTGGGTTATTCAGGGCGACCGGGGCGTCACCTACATGGCCGGGGCCCCGCCTGCCGGGGAAATCGTCGATGGCGCATGGTGGCCCGAGGGGTACGCCGGCCCGCCCCGCGTGGCCTTCGCCGCCGAGGAGGCGTTGGAGATCGGGATCGGCGTGGGCGATACGATCACCGTCAACATTCTCGGCCGCGATATCGAGGCCGAAATTGTTGCCCTGCGCGATGTCTCCTTCGAGAATGCCGGGATCGGCTTCATTCTGACGATGAACGAAGCGGCCTTGGCGGGCGCGCCGCACACCCATATCGCCACCGTCTACGCCGAAGAGGCGGCGGAGGCGCAAATCCTGCGCGATGTCGCGGGCGCGGCCCCCAACATCACCGCGATCCGGGTGCGCGATGCGCTGGATCAGGTGGCCCAAGCGCTGCGCTCGATCGCGTCTGCGACGTCCTATGCCGCGCTGGCCACGCTTCTGACCGGGTTCATCGTGTTGGTGGGCGCGGCAGCGGTGGGCGAGCGGGGGCGCGTGTTCGAGGCGGCGGTGTTGAAAACCCTGGGCGCGAGCCGCGGGATGATCCTGCGCTCTTTCGCGTTGCGCGCGGCGCTCATGGGGGCGGCGGCGGGGCTGGTCGCGATCTTCGCAGGCGCGGTTGGCGGATGGGCGATGATGACCTTCGTGATGGACACGGACTACGTCTTCGAGCCCTATTCCGCGGCTGCCATTGTGGTTGGGGGGGCTATCACGACGCTTTTGGCGGGCCTGGCCTTTGCGATACGGCCTTTGAACGTGCGCCCGGCGCGGATCCTGCGCGCGCAAGACTGAGCGGTTTCGGCGTTTTGAGCCCCGCTTTCCCCCTTGCCAAAGTCCCGTCGACATCGCACCTGTAGTCCATGTTGAGGTCGGTAAAATCCCTTTGGGGGCGTAAGGGTCAGGCGGGCGTGGAGCCTGCGGTTGCGGAGGTTGAGGACCTGCCCTGCCCCGAAAGGCCGACCTATGTGATCGGCGACATCCACGGGCGCGCCGACCTTCTCGAACAGATGCTGGAACTGATCGACGCCCATATCGGCGGCACGCTTGCGAACAATCCGAAACTGGTCTTTGTGGGCGATTACATCGACCTTGGCCCAGACAGCGCCGTGGTTTTCGACCGGTTGCGCGAGTTGACGGACGCCTTCCCCGACAACGTCACCTGCCTGATGGGCAACCACGAGCGTATGTTGTTGGATTTCCTCGAAGATCCGGCAACGCGCGGGCCTCGTTGGCTGCGCGCAGGGGCGGCGGAGACGCTGCGCAGCTTTGGCGTGGCAACATCCGATCTGGAGGGCAACACCCAATACAATGCCCTGCCCGCCGCCGCCGAAATGCTGCGTCGCAGGCTTCCTGCGGGCCTGCTCGATTGGGTCAGGGCGCTGCCGCTGTCGTACCGGTCGGGCAACCTTTGGGTGGTGCATGCGGGCGCTGATCCCGGCCACGCGATGGAGGACCAGACGGCGCGTGTGATGCTTTGGGGGCATCCCGAATTTGATAGCGCGCCGCGCGGAGACGGGTTGTGGATCGCCCATGGCCACACCGAGATGGCGGCCCCGCTGGCCCTCGAAGGGCGGATTGCGACAGACACCGGGGCGTGGAACACCGGACGCTTGACCTGCTGCGCGATCCGGCCCGATGGGCGGCATGATTTCCTCCAGACCTGAGGCCGGACTGCGTTCGGGAGAATGCATATGCGTGCATCTGAACGGGGTTTGATCGCTGCGCGGCGTGGGCGCGGCCGAGGCGCGCGGTTCTAGCGCGAGAGCTTTTCCTCGGCACCCTCTTCCAGTTTGGTGTTCCAGAGCGGCACACGGGCCTTGAACGCAGCGCGCCCGATCATATGCGCGGCGACGGGCGCCGTGATCAGCAGGAACAGGATCGTCGCCACGGCGCGTGTGATCGTGCCGGTATCGGCGAAGAAGATCGCGACCGCGACGAGGATCAGGCCGGAGCCCAGGGTACCCGCCTTGGTCGAGGCGTGCATGCGGATGAGCACGTCGGGCAGGCGCAGCACGCCGAGGCCCGCGACGAAGCAGAAAAACCCGCCAAGGATCAGCAGCGCGGCCATGATGTATTCGGCGATCATGTCTCGGGCTCCTGTTTCTTGGCACCAGGGGCGGTGACGGGCGTGGAGCCGTCGTAGCGGTGCTGTCGACGTTCAACGTAGCGGGCCAGCGCCACGGTGGCGAGAAAGCCGATCACGGCGACGACGATGGCGACATCGACGAAGGCGGTCTGTTCGCTGAGGATTGCGTAGAGGCCGCAGAAGGACACGATGAGCACGGTCATCATGTCGAGGGCCACGACGCGGTCCGGCAGGCTGGGGCCTTTGACGAGGCGGATGAATCCGCCCACGACGCCGAGCATCACGAGGATGAACGACACGTCCACGGCGGTGGCAAGGATCGGGCTCATTCCATGGCCTCCTTCACGCGACGCTCGACGCCTTCCTTGATCTGACGGCGGATCTCGTCTGGATCGTCGGCAAACATGGCGTGGATATAGAGCGTTTTGCAATCCTCGGTCACATCAAGGCTGAGCGTGCCGGGGGTGAGAGAAATGTAGTTCGTCAGCACCAGGACGGTCATTTCGTCCTTCACGTCGAGGGGGACGGAGACGATGCCGGGGCGCGCCATATGCTGCGGGGTGAGCACGTCGAAGACGACCTGCACCGACGAAGCGATGAGTTCCCAAAGGAAGGTTATGATCAGGCGGATCCAGCGAAAGGTGCGTTTGAAATAGCGATCGCAGCCCGGAAAGAGCGGGCGGGTGACGAAAAGCGCGGCGGAGCCGAGCGCAAAACCCACGAGCAGGTTCGCCAGGGTGATTTCGCCGGTGAGCGCGGCCCAAGCGACGGCGAGGGCGATGTTGAGGCCGAAGATATTCATGGGCAGGCCTTCCCGTATGTGGAGGTCGGGCAGTGCATTTTCAGGGCCCAAAGATGCGGCATGTTGCATGTCATTGGCCAGCCTCCGGGCCCGTGCCGAGGACGGTCTGGACGTAGATTTCCGGGTTCAGGAGCTGTTCGGCGGAGCGGGTGGCGAATTGCACGAAGGGCTCGGGGAAAAGGCCGATGATGCAGGTCAGAAGCGCCAGCGCCGCGATGGGGGTGAGAAGGGCGGCGCGGTCTTTGGCGGGCAGGCTTGAGAGTTTCGGTTCGATCCCCGAGGGATGCGGTTTCCAGAACGCATTGCCCCAGATTTTCGTCATCGAGTAGATCGTCAGCAGGCCCACGGCCAGCGCGATGAAGGCGATGAAATAGCCGCCGTCTTCCAGTGCGGCCTTGATCAGGACGAACTTGGCCCAGAACCCCGAAAGCGGCGGGAAGCCCGCCAGCGAAAAGGCCGGGATCAGGAACAGGAGCGCCAGAAGCGGCGCGGTCTTGTAGAGGCCGCCGATCTGGCTCAGCTCGGTGGAGCCTGCGATGCGGCGCGCGACACCTGCGACGAGGAAAAGGTTGGCCTTCACGATGATATGGTGGACGAGGTAGAAGACCGCGCCGACGAGTGCGAGCGGGGTGAACAGTGCCAGGCCAAGGATCATGTAGCCGATCTGGCTGACGATGTGGAAGCTCAGGATGCGGCGGAAGTCGTTCATCGCCGCTGCGCCCAGAACGCCGGTGACCATGGTGAAGCCCGCGACCCACAAAAGGATCGTGTGGGTGTAGGCAATGTCGGTGGTGAAGACGAGCGTGAACATGCGGATCAGGGCGTAGACGCCGACCTTGGTCAGGAGCCCCGCGAAGATCGCCGAGACGGAAATGGCCGGGGTATGGTAGCTTGCCGGCAACCAGAAGAAGAGCGGGAAGACCGCCGCCTTCACCCCGAAAGCGATCATGAACATGACGGCGACGACGACGAGCAGGCCGGGGTTTTCGACCTCTTGGACCGCGCCGTGCAGGTCGGCCATGTTGAGCGTGCCGGTCATCCCGTAGAGCAGGCCCACGCCCGAGAGGAACAGGATCGTCGAGATCAGGTTCAGCGTCACGTATTTGATGCCGCCGTCGAGTTGTTGGCGGGTGCCGCCGAGGATCAGCAGGCCGAAGGACGAGATCAGCATGACCTCGAACCAGACGTAGAGGTTGAACAAGTCGCCGGTCAGAAACGCGCCGCAGACGCCCGCAAGCAGCACCTGGTAAAGCGCGTGATAGCCCAGTTGTTCCTTGCGTTCCTCGACATCGGCGAGTGCATAGACGGCGACGGCCAGCCCGGTGATCCCGGTGATCACGACCATCACGGCGCTGAGCAGGTCGGCGACGAGCGTGATCCCGAAGGGCGCGCCCCATTGGCCCATCTGCGCGGCGACGACGCCTTGGTCGAGCACCTCGATCATCAGGATGACGGAGGCGATCAGAAGTGCGGCAGAGCCGATCACCGACAGCCAGCGGCCTTCGGGGCCGTGGCGGAACAGGAACGCGAAGACGGCCGTGGCGAAGGGGATGATGATGGGGGCTGCGAGGATCCAGCTCATGATTGGGTGTCCCGCGCGATATATTGCTTTTCGGCGACCTGTTTGGCGGCGTCTGCCTTGGCCTCGGGCGGTTCGGCCAGGCGCATCTCGTCGGAGTTGAGCGTGCCGAGGTTCTGGTAGGTGCGGTAGACCAGTGTGAGGGCGAAGGCGAAGAGGCCGAAGCCGATCACGATCGCGGTCAGCACCAGCGCCTGTGGCAGGGCGTTGGCGACATCGGCAGCGGGCGCGGTGGCGCCATCGGGGATCAGCGGCGGGCTTTCCGGGGTCAGGCGACCGCCGACGAAGATCGTCAGGTTCGCGGCGTTGGAGATAAGGACGAGGCCGAAGAGGAAACGCAGGACATTGCGCGCCAGCATCAGGTGAACGGCGGCGGCGACGAGAACGCCGACCATGATCGCGACAAGCAGTTCCATCAGACTTCCTCCTCCAGCGCGAGAACGAGGGTCAGGATGGAGCCGAAGACGACGAGGTAGACGCCGATATCGAAGAACAGCACCGAGGATATCGGGAGGTAATCGCCGGTCGCGCGGTCGCCGATGAACCACCATTGGCCGGTGAAGAAGGCATCATCGAAGAACACCGGGTAAATGCCGGCGCCGAGCGAGATGCCGAGGCCGATCATGGCGATGTTCTGCGGCTCGAAGTTGAGGGCCTTGCGGCAGGCCTCGGGGCCAAGCGCGATGGCATAAAGGATAAAGCCCGTGGAGCCGATCAACCCGCCGATGAAGCCGCCGCCGGGCAGGTTGTGGCCGCGCAGGAGCATGTAGACGGAGAACAGCAGCAGAAGCGCCACCAGAAGCCGCGTGGCCGCGTTGAGGATGATGGAGTTCATCATGTGCGGTCCTCCGTGGTGCTTGGGGCGGCGGTATCGGCGTCTTCGCGGATGGTGCCGTATCTGGTGCCGCGCAGGAGCGCGTAGGCCGAAAGTGCGGCGATGACGACGACGGCGATCTCACCGAAGGTATCCAGCGCGCGGAAATCGACGAGGATCACGTTGACGATGTTGGAGCCGAAGGCCTCGTAATAGGACGTCGCGTTGAAATATTCCGTCAAGCGCAGGTCGAGATCATCTTGCAGAACGGCGACCAGCACCAGCGTCGTGACCACGCCCACGGCGATGGAGAGCATGGCGTGCACGGGGCGGTTGGGCTCGGACGTGCGCAGGCCGAGATGCGGGAGTTTGAGCATCGCGACCGCGACAAGGACCACCACGAGCGTTTCGACCAGAAGCTGCGTGATGGCGACATCGGGGGCGGAGAACATGATGAAGATCAGCGCGACGCCGATGCCAACGACGCCAAGGGCCGCAATAGCGGTCATGCGCGAGCCAGTCAGCGCGGTGAGGATCGCGCCCGAGGTGATGAACAACAGAACCGCCCAATGTTTGAAGAGCAGCCCGTCAAGCTCGGCAGTCAGGTCGAGGCGGAAGTTCAACGCATCCTGCGCCCAGAGGGTGAAGCCGGTGGTCACTGCGAAGGTTGCGAAGATGATGAACACGTAGCGCGTCAGCACGCCCGATTGCAGGTAGCGCGTCTGGAACTCGGCGGTGGCCTTGAGGCCGTCGAGGACGCGGTCCCAGCCGGGATCGAACTTGATCGGATTGGCGGTGATGATCCGTGCCAGGACCTTCCGAAGCCATCCGTGGCCGAGGTAGAGGAAGAAGCCCACGGCGAAGGTGATCATCGACAGGATGAAGGCCTCGTTCACCTCGCGGAAGAGGTAGAGGTCGACCGACACGGGCGCGCCGTAGACCGCATCGGTGGCGGGCCCGACGAGCCAGATTTCGGGGATGTCGGAATAGATCCCCAAAAAGAGCGACAGAGCGCCCAGAAGGAACGGGCCGATCCACATCGGGAGCGGGCCTTCGTGAACATCCTTGAACCGCTCGGGCAGGCGCCCGAGGAAGGGCCGCGCGACAGAGATACCGGCGGCGACGAACATCAGGACGGAGGCCGCGAAGATGGTGCCGGTGATCCAGAGCGTCGCGGTATCGGCCTCAAGGCCCGCCTTGTAGAGGAATTCCTTGCCGATGAATCCGAAGAACGGCGGGATGCCCGCCATGGAAATCGCGGCCAGCGCGCCTGCGATGAAGGTGATGGGCATCTTGCGGGCCAGACCGCGCAGGTCGGTCGCTTCGCGGGTGCCGGTTTCATGGTCGACGATGCCGATCATCAGGAAGAGCGCGGCCTTGTAGAGCGAATGCACGACGAGGAAGATCATCGCGGCCTTGATCGCATCGGAAGAGCCCGCGCCAATGAAGAGCGTGAGCGCGCCGAGGGCCATGAGGGTCGTGTAGGCCAGCACCTGTTTGATGTCGGTCTGCCGGATCGCGAGGAAGGACGCGAAGACGGTGGTGAAGCCCCCCGCGATGACCAGCGCCCAGAACCACGGCTCGGTCCCGCCCAGGGTCGGGTTCATCCGCGCCATCAGGTAGATACCCCCCTTCACCATCGTGGCGGAGTGCAGGTAGGCGGAGACCGGCGTGGGCGCGGCCATGGCGTTGGGCAGCCAGAAGTGGAACGGGAATTGCGCGGATTTGGTGAAGGCGCCCGCCAGGAACAGGACCAGGATCGCCTCGTAATGTGCGTGATCGCGGATCGCGTCGCCCATGGTGCGGATTTCGGCCAGCGAGTAGGTGCCCGCGGCCTGCCCCAGAACGATCATGCCCGCAAGAAGCGCAAGGCCGCCGGTGGCGGTGACGAGCAGCGCCTGTAGCGCGGAGCGGCGGGATTTGGCGCTGTCGGAGGTGAAGCCGATGAGCAGGTAGGAGGAGAGTGTCGTGACCTCCCAGAAGACGAACAGGGCTATGAGATTGTCGGCCAGAACGAGGCCCAACATGCCCACCATGAAGGCCATCAGATACAGGACGAAGCGCGGATATTCCGGGTGTTTGCCGAGGTAGGAGGTAGTGTAGAGCGTGACCAGCGTGCCGATGCCGGTGATCAGGAGCGCGAAGGTGAGCGACAGGCCGTCGATCAGCATCTCGATCCGGATGCCCATCGAGGGCACCCAATCAAAGCCGATCAGAGGGGTCTCGCCCGCCGCGACGGGGCCAAGGAATTGAGCAAACCACGCAAACAGGGCAGCGGGGATCAGGACCGATATCCATCCCGCCGGACCGCCCGCCAGCCGTGGCACCTCCGCGCCGCCTTTTGCCACGTCGTCTCGTCCTTCCGGTTGCCGCCGTCTGCGGGCGGCATTGATCACTCATTGGCCGGTCTGCGCCTGAAAGTGGTGCGCCGTGCGCTCAGGTCCAGACCATGTTGCACTTTTTTGCGCAACCGCCGATTTCGAAATGCCAGATAGGGCATCCAGGTCGATAGTTCAATACTAAGACAATCGCGCTGTGGATTGGTAAAGGCTATTGATTAGGGGGGAGTGCGGGCGCGGAACCGAGCTGACCACAATTCTGGCGCCACAAAACAGAAAGGGCAGCGCTCAGAGACTGACGGCAAATGCCTCTGTGCGCTGCCCGATCTTGGTCGCCCATGAAGTCTGTACACACTGGAAGGGACAACTTGCCAGGGCTCACGGGCGCACCCTCAAATGCGGCAGCGTGCCCCACCGCAATTGATTTCGAATGCTTGCACCCTAACCTATTCCGGTAGCGTCATAGTTAAAATACCTAATGACCGATAAAACCAATAGAAAAAAGCTATAGACCCGTGCGGACACAAAACCTTCCATTCACTTTGCGGCAGTTGCGATACCTGATCGCGCTGCAGGACACACATCATTTCCGCGAAGCGGCAGAGGCGTGCGGGATCTCGCAGCCGTCGCTGTCGGTCCAGATCAAGGCGCTGGAAGATGCATTGGGGCTGACGCTGGTGGAACGGGGGCGCGGCCCGGTGCGCCTGACGCAGGCCGGGCGCGAGGTCGCGGGACGCGCGCGTGACATCCACGATGCCGGGCAAGGGATCGTCGATCTGTCCGCGACGCTGCAATCGGGGATGGGCGGCACGTTGCGCCTTGGAACGTCGGCGACGCTTGGCCCCTACCTGATGCCGCATGTGGTGGGCGAGCTGCACCGCACGCACCCCGATCTGCGCCTTTATATCCGTGAGGGCGCGCCCCAATCGTTGATCCGCGAATTGAACGACGGGATGCATGATCTGATCCTGACGCAATTGCCGGTGCCGGGTGCGCGCCTGACCTCCGCGCGGCTGTTTCGCGAACCGCTTGGCGTGGCGATGCCGGTCGATCATCCGCTGGAGGCATCGTCCAACATCGAAGGACCGGAGCTGGCCGATCAGACGATCCTGTCGCTGTCGCCAAACTACGCGCTGCATGACCAGATTTCGGCGCTGTGCGTGGAGACCGGCGCGCAGATGAGCCGCGACTATGAGGGCACGTCGTTGGACGCGCTGCGGCAGATGGTGGCGATGGACATGGGGCTTACGTTCCTGCCAGCGCTCTACGTGCGGTCCGAGATCGAGGGTCGCGCGCAGGACGTGGTCGTGCGGCCGTTCCGGGGGCGGAAATTCTCGCGTTCCATCGGGTTGGTTTGGCGCACAAGCTCCGGTTCCACGCCTGCGTTTGAACGTCTGGCAAAGGCGATCCGCGACACCGCGCGGCGGTTTCCGGAACTGGTGCTGGAAGGGTAGAGGCATGGCGTAGGTCTGCCGGAGGGATCGCGTTGCCCTCTGACCCATTGACCTGACGCGCAATGGACGAAAAGACTTCTGCCATGGATGAGCTTTATGACCTGTCCGATCTTGAAATGCTCGCACAGGATTGTCTGTTGCGGGCGGGTGTTGCGTCCGCGGATGCGCGGTTGATCGCACGCGATGTCGCCCTGTCGCAGGCCGCCGGCCACACGGATTGCGGGTTCGAGGCACTCTTGCGCGACATCCGATTGCTGCGGTATGGGCGCATCCATGTCGACACCGCACCAACGGTGAGCGCACCGGCGGCGGCGGTGCTGCACGTCGATGCGGCGCACGGGTTTGCCGCCCCTGCCCTGGCGCGCGCCCTGCCCCGGCTGATTGAAATGGCGATGAGCGAGGGGCTGGCCCTCCTGCACCTCAAGCGCGCCAGCGATCCAGGTGCGATGGCCGGTGCGATGACGGATCTTGCGACCTCGGGTCTGGCCGGCCTGTCGCTTCGCCCGGAAGGCACCGCTTTTGCCATCCGGCCCACGGCGCAGCGGATCACGCCGCTGGACCAGAAAGACGAAACCATGCTCTCGGCGCTCTTGTCGCTGGCTCCGGAGGCGGCGGATTCACCGCTGGACGGGCCGGTGGCACACAAAGGCTGGATCGCCGCGCTGAACCCCGAGATGACCGCCGCCGAGGCGTTGCTGGAGGCGCTACCTCAGACGGGTGCGGTGCCGAAGCGCGGCGCGGTGTCAGTCGCCCCGGAGCTTCTGGCGCAGATCGTGAACGCCTGACGCGATGCCGGCGCCGCTTCTCAAAGGTCTGACGCTGCGCGGGCTGGAGGTGTTCGAGGCCCTGGCACGCACCGGATCGGTTGCGGCCACGGCGGCGGAATTGGGGATGAGCGCGCCCGCCGTCAGCCAACAGATGAAGAACCTCAGCGCCGCGTTGGGCGCGGATCTGGTGGATGCGTCGCGTCGGCCGATGACGCTGACGCCTGCGGGGCGGATATTTCTGGATCAGGTGAAGGCGGCGCTGAAGGCGCTACGCTCGGGGCAGCGCGACCTCACGGCGCTGGATCTGAGCGGGCTTTCGACGCTGTCGCTAGGCGTGATCGAGGATTTCGAGAACGAGGTGACCCCGCTTCTGGCGACGCGGCTGGCCGATGCGATGAGCCATTGCGCCTTCGTGCTGCGCACCGCGCCGAGCCACCTTCTCAACGCGCGGATCGGGAGCCGGGAGTTGGACATGGTGATCGCGGCGGCCGGGCGCGCGGCGCCTGCCGGGACCGTCGCGCTGCCGTTGTTGGAGGACCCCTATATCCTCGCGGTGCCACGCGGAACAGATGTGAGCCAGGGCTTGGCGGGTCTGGCGGATTTGCCGCTGCTGCGCCGGGATATGGAACAGATCATGGGGGCGCAGATCGAGGCGTGGCTGACGCGGGGCAGGGCGGTGCCGCTCAGGCGGTTCGAGATGGACAGCAATCAATCCATCTCCGCGATGGTGGCGGCGGGGCAAGGCTGGACGATCACGACGCCTTTGTCGCTGCTGCGAGGCGGGCGGTTCGCGGGCGGGATCGACGCGCATCCGCTGCCGGGCGCGGCGATGGCGCGGCAGATCGTGCTTTATGCGACGTCGGATTGGTCGGGGGGTATTCCGGAGCAGATCGCAGCGCTGGCGCGGGAGTTGATCGGGCAGCATTTCTGGGAGCCGGGGCAGGAGCAGATGCCGTGGCTGGGAGAGAGCTTTCGGGTGCTGGGGTGAGCGGTTGCAAGGTTGCAACCGGGGGTCAAGCTTCTGTTTTCGTGATGAAAAGGCGATCTTGTTAACGTTTCGTTAAGCATGATGTTCGCAGCCTGATCCATCGCAGACACCAGCGGATGAAAGGTCCACTGGACCTTTTGTCGGGCGCGTTGCGCCCGGTCAGCCTACCCGGGGCTCCGCCCGTGAATTGACCGAAAGGTCCATTGGACTTTTCGCCCACGTAAACGCGGGTCCGTCAGCCGGGGCTCCGCCCGTGAATTGACCGAAAGGTCCACTGGACCTTTCGCCCGCGTAAACGCGGGTCCGTCAGCCGGGGCTCCGCCCGTGAATTGACCGAAAGGTCCACTGGACCTTTCGCCCGCGTAAACGCGGGTCCGTCAATTCACCCCTTTACAGCCCCTGCCGTCAGCCCGCTCACAATCTGGCGCTGGAACACCATCACCAAAAGGAACAGCGGCGCGATGATCGAGACGGCGGCGGCGACCGCGACGACCTGATCCGTCGTGGTGGTCTCGCGGTTGAAGAAGCCCGCGATGGCGGGAACCATGGTCTGGTTTGTGCCATCCAGAAGCAACGCGGTGATCAGGTAATCGTTGTAAGCCAACAGGAACGAAAACAGCCCCGTGGTGATGACGCCCGGCCACATCACCGGCATAATGACCCAGCGGAACGCCTGAAAATGGGTGCAGCCGTCGACGCGGGCGGCCTCGTCCAACTCATTGGGGATGTTCTGGAAGAACGAGCGCAGCATCCAGATCGTGAAGGGCTGGTTGATCGAGACCAGCACGGCGATCACGGCCAGCGGCTGGCCATAGAGCGTCGGGGCGTTTTCGCCGAGCCACGGGCGCAGGATTTCGGCGGAATTCACGAAGACCGGCAAATAGCCCGCCAGCAGGACGGAATGCGGCAGGGCACGGAAGATCAGCGCCACGATCAGGATCCAGAAGGCGATGTTGGAGCCCGACCGCGCAAGGCCGTAGCCCGCCAACGTGCCGATGGTCAGCGAGATGGTGACGGTGCCGCCGGTGACGATCAGCGAGTTGACGAAATTGTTGTAGAAGCCGCGTTCGACCCAGATCGTTTGATAATGCTCGGTCGTCAGGCCCACGATGGGCGTGCCGAGGGGGCCGAGGATCGGGTTCAGGAGGCCCAGGATCGCGGGAAGGATCAGGAAAAAGGCGAAGATGAAGGCCACGCCATAGGCCATCGCGCCGATGATCCACCCGGCCCAGACCTGGCCCTTGGGCGACCAGTCGGTGACGCGGCGGGGCAGCCATGTGAAGGCGAGTTTGATCGCGAAGAACAGGACGACGAGGCCGAGGATGAGGTCGAGCGCCGACAGGCCGTTGCCCCGGTCACGGGTCGCGGGGCCGAGGATCACGTCGAACGGGTTGGCCGCGAAGGCGTCCACCGGTGACTTGAAGCTCATCAGGGTGATCCAGACGATCGGGAAGGAGGCCAGCAGGCACCAGAAAGCGAGGAAGCTGGCGGAGCCGATGCGCAGGCCGAGGGGTTGGCGCATGGCGCGGGGGGTGTCGCTCATGGCTGGGTCCTCGCTATCATTTTGACCGGCATTGCAGTTGCAGAGGGCAGCGCGCGACCCTTGGAGGGGCGTGAAGCGCTCTCCCGGCGGGAGGATCGGGCGCTACCCGGTGGCGGGGCCAACGGGCGGATCAACGGCAACCGGGGGCGCTCAATGGCAAGGGCGCTATTGCCTTTTGAAAACAGGGCCAAACCCATCAATGCGACCCTCCCTTGTGGTCGCGCCAGGTGCGGCGCAGGAGCGGGATCAGCAGGATCACGATCCCCACCATCGTCAGCATCGACGAGGCCGAGGCCCGCGAGAAGGCGCGGTTGCCGGCATCGTCGGGCTGCAGGAAGTCGAAGGTCAGATATTGCAGCGAGATCACATGGGCCTGCGCGCGGAAGCCGACGATTTCGTCAAAGACGCGGTAGCTGTCCATCAGGTGGATCAAAGCGATGAAGACGATCAGCGGCATGAGGTGCGGGATCACGACGTATTTCAGGCGATCCCAGCGGGTCGCGCCGTCGATGATGGCCGATTCCAGCGTGTCCTGGTTCACGGTCTGAAGGCCCGCGTAGAAGATCACGAAGGCGAAAGGCGCCACGTGCCAGACGCGGTAGAAGAGCATGAGCAATTCGATGGTCCAGGCCTGCGCGAACATGGCGATGTCGCGGTCGAGCCAGGCCTCGATCCCGCGGGTCAGGATGCCGTCGCCGACAAACAGCCAATAGATCGAGAGCGAGCCGATGACCGGCGTGATGATGAACGGCAGGAGCGAGACGAAGATGATCGGGCCGCGGATCGATTTCGCGGCGTTGTTGACGGCCAAAGCGATGGCAAGGCCCACGCCGATCACCAGTGGCAGGGTGATGAAGGTGAACATCAATGTGAAACGCAGCGCGGCCCAGAAGTCGATTTGCATCAACGCGCCGTAGTTGAGCGAGGTGATCGCGTCCCAGGCGCGTTGCGGCTCCAGCACGCGTTCGTAGGAGAGCCAGCCGACCCATTCGGTGGTGGTCAGCATCTCGCCGGTGTCTTCGTCGAGGACGGGAACGGTGCGGATCTCGGTGGTGCAGGTCTGCGCGAGGAAACCCGCGGTGCAGCTTTCGACCTCGACCGTTTCCATGATCGGCTGCGTGACCTGAAACGAGCCCACCAGCACGGCATAAAGCGGCAGGGCGATGAACAGCAGCATCAGGAACAGGGAGGGTCCGACGAACCAGATGAAGGTCTTGAATTTCATGATGGTCTGGCCCCCGGTCGGTGGTGTTGGTCAGGGCGTTGTGCCGCCCTGACCGGTGGTTTTCGTATCGCTTACTCCAGCAAGCCCGCTTCCTGCGCGGCGACCGTGTAGGAGGCCTCAACCGCGGCAAGCGCTTCTTCGGCGGAAACGTCGCCGGTGAAGAACGCGGGCAATTCGTTGCCCAGGGCCGTGTGCATCAGGCCCATCTGCGTGGTCGAGGGATAGGCCGGGGGCGCGGGGGTGGCGGTGGCCGAAGCAATGGCGCCTGCGGACATGTCGTTGGGCTCGTAGCCTTCGATCAGCCAGATGGCCGCGTCGGGGGCGGCGGCAACGGTTTCGCTGTCGATACCGGCCATCGCGGTGCGGAACGCCATTTCGGCTTCCTCGTCCGAGATGTTGGCGGCGATGACGATGCCGTCCCACCACAGGGTCGTGGCCGGTGCGCCACCATCCATCGCCGTCGGTGCCGCAGAGGTGGCGACGAGGCCCACGACCTGGCTTTCGGCTTCATCGTTCATCGCGCCCGCGCGGCTGGCCCAGAGGTTCGACATCGCGATCGAGCCCTGCTGGAACTGCTGCTGCACGTAGGTGCTGTCGGAGACGAGGAATTCGGGGTCCATGTATTCGGTCAGGCGCATCATCATGTCGAGGGCGGCAAGACCTTCCTCGGAATTGACGCCGGGGGTGTTGTCGTCATTGACGAGCGTGCCACCAAAGCCGCCGTACATGTTGACGAATTCCTGCGCGATGTTCCAGCCGGCCATCATCGTGGCGCCAAGCGGGTAATCGACGACATCGGCTTCGCGGATGGTTTCGGCGGCGGTCAGGACCTCGTCCCAGGTGGTGGGGGTCTCGATGCCCAGATCGGACAGGATGTCGGAGCGGTACATCAGGTGCTGCACGTTGACCATCATCGCGACGGCCATGGTCTGCCCATCGACCTGGATCAGCTGGTTCGGTGTCAGCTGGCCGCCGTATTCGGCGATCAGGTCATCCAGCGGACGGATCGTGCCCTGGTTCAGAAGCGGTGTGATGGTACCGTTCGAGACGCCGCCGATCTGATAGAGCGACGGGTTGGCGGCGAAGCCTTCGGGCTGCTTGGTGCGGAATTCCTGGTCCAGCTCGGGCGAGAAGTTCCCGCAGGCGGCCATGCCGTCGGTGGCGGCGACCCAGGCTTCGAACGCAGCCGAAAGCATGGTGATTTCAGTGGTGTTCTCAAAATCGCAGGTGGCGTGACCGTCGGCGTAGGCGGCGGTGGCCGCGACGCTGACCGCGCCTGCGAGGGCAAGGCGTTTGACGAACATTTGGTATCTCCCTGTTATGTCCTTGGTCCCGGTATTCCGGTGACCCGTTCATCTTTTCACAATCCAGACCTCCGAAAAGGCCCGATTACGACCCAATGTGCCCAATTTGCATAGGTTTGCAATATTTGCCTTTTGCCAAGTTGCGCGCTCTGGCACAGAAACGGGCGAAGATTTCACACGAGGTGCGCCATGATCGACCCCCGCAACCTGCTGCGCAGCGGATTGGCCGCGCTCTTTACCGCGACAAATAAAGAGGTTGCGCCGCTTACCGCCGCGCTTTTCGCACCCGACGCCGAGGTTCATGTGTCGGACCCCGTTGGCCTGCTGCGCGGGCGTGATGCCATCGCCGATGGGCTTATCACGCCGATCCGAGCCGCGTTCAGCGCGCCGCGCAGGCGGGATCTTATGGTGATCGGCGGCCAGAATCGCCGCGATTACGGTGGCGATTGGGTGGCGTGCGTCACCCATGTGACCGGCCTGTTCACCGCACCGCTGTGGGGCATCGCGCCCTCGGGCAAGCTGGCCTACCTGCGGATCGGGGAATTCTGGCGTGTCGAGAACGGTCGCGTCACAGAGGCGCGGATCATCATCGACCTTCTGGACCTGCTGCATCAATGTGGGCGCTGGCCGCTGACCGAGGCACATTACGGCGCGCCGATCACCTTCCCCGCGCCCGCCACGCAAGACGGGCTCTGCCCAGCAGATCGCACGGAAGGCCCCGCGTCACTTGACGTGGTGGAGGCGATGTTGGGCGCGCTGCATGTCTACAACCCCGACACGTTCGGATCGGAGGGTCAGGTGGGCGCGGGCGGCACATGGGCCCCGGATTTCGCATGGTACGGGCCGGGCGGGATCGGGTCGACGGTGACATGGCCCGGCTTCGTCGATCACCACCGCGCGCAGTTTCTGGAGGCGTTCCCGGATCGCAAGGGCGGCAACCATTATTGCCGCATCGGTGACGGGGATTACGCGGCCGTGTCGGGTTGGCCGTCGATGACGATGACGCACCGGGCGACGTATCTGGGCGTGCCTGCGACCGACCGCGCGCTGACTTTGCGGGTGATGGATTTCTACCGCTGCGAGGCCGGGTTGATCGCGGAAAACTGGGTGCTTCTGGATTACATCGACCTGCTGCGACAGATGGATGTCGATGTGATTGCGCAGGCGGCGGCCCTTGGCTAAGCGGCGCTAGGCCCCGGGCCCGCCAAGCGGCAGAACCTGCCAGCGTCGGCGGCCGATCACCGGACCGCTGAGCGGCTGGCCCGAGAGGTGATAACCCGCGCGCCGGGCGGCGGCATCAAGCGCCGCCAACACCTCGGGCGGGTCGGCGGCGAGGGCCAGGATCGGAAACGTGACGCTGCGGTGCCCGGCGATGTCCAACCGGTAGTAAGACGCCCCGCGCGACAGGCTGACCATGGTCACCTGCATGAGGTCCGACCATTGCGCGCGCGTCGGTCTGCGCGCATGCAAACCCCTGATCTCGAGGGTGAAACCCCGGTCCGTCAAATGCAGGCTGGCGCGGCTCCACGGCGCGTACCAGAGCGCGATCGCCATCAGCGCGAAGAGCCCCGTGATCCCCAACATGCCCGCCACAACCCACCAATCGTTCGGGTGAACCGAGCCCGAGCGCGACAGCAGCAGGTAAAGGTCGATGGTCAGATAGATCATCATCCCGAAACCGATCACCGGCAGCACCACATAGGGCCAGACCGTGCCGTTTTTCGGCGGACCCAGACGGATGTCGGAGGGGTACGAGTGCATCATGCGCGGCGGTCTAGCACCGGGGTCGCGCGGTTCTTTGGCGTGGATCGGGCGCAATTGCGGCAGGGGCAGGCGCGCACACAGTTCGCGGGACGAGGGCGTTGCAAGGCGCGCATAGCAGCCGCGACGAGACGCCCGTTGTGTAAAATGCTGCGATGCGGCATAACTGTTATGGTAGAATAGAAAGGTCCAGATATGGCCCGCGTTCCCTTATACAAGACCGCCGAATCCGAGATGGTCGCCCGCATCGAACGTGGCGATTGGGAGATCGGGCGCCGCCTTCCCAATGAGTTCGAATTGGCCGCTGAGTTCGGCGTCAGTCAGGGGACGATGCGGCGCGCATTGATCACGCTGGAGGGCAACGGTTACCTCAACCGCAAGCCCGGGCGCGGCACATTGGTCGCCGCCAAGGCCCCCACGTCGCCCACAGCCGCCGCCGACGCACCGTCGCCGGTGCTGTGCGGGGCGGATGGTGCGCCGCTAGCTCTGGACCCGTTCCGCGGGCGCAGCGCGACACGCGCCGCGACACCGCAGGAAGCCGAAACCATGGGCTGCGAGCGGGTCGCAGTGCTGGAGCGGACGTTGAAACATCGCGGATCGCGCGCGGCGCTGGAAGCACTGGCCGTGCCCGCGACGCTGGTCCCGGCGCTCGACGAGGATGCCCCGGCGGAACTGGCCGCATCGCTGCGCCACCATGGGCTGGCGCCGGTGCGCCTGCGTGCCGATGCCCGCGCCGAGGTCACCGACATGGCGCAATCGGTCGCGCTGTCGGTGGATCGCCATACCGCGCTTCTGGTGGTGCGGCTGGCCGCCTATGATGCCACTGACCGGGTGATCGGACGCCAGATCCTGCGCGTGGCTGTCGAAGACGCGCGGCTTGCCTATTTGTGAGGGGCCAAGCGCGGGCGGGGCGTTGCGATTTTCGTATTGACGCACCGCGCGCGCTCGCATACCCACCGCGCCATCGTGGCGGAGTAGCTCAGTTGGTTAGAGCAGCGGAATCATAATCCGCGTGTCGGGGGTTCAAGTCCCTCCTCCGCTACCAATACAATTCTGAAAATACATGTATATCAGATATTTAGGTGAAGCCCTACTCACCTGTCCCACCATTTGCCCCACCATCAGGATTGATTTCAGCCCATCTTGGCGCGTCCCGTTCGAATGGATAGACTTCAAAAGCAAGCCTTGTTCGAGACTCGGCTCTCAGTCGCATACTAAGGAAATGTCATGCCTAACCCACTTTCCTTTGGAGTGCTCCTCTGTCTCGCTCTTGTGACAGCCCCCGCAAGCTCAGCTTCTGCAATCGAGATGTGTCCGAGAAGTGATCGGTATACGTGTGTCGTTGATGGAGACACGCTTTGGCTGGATGGGGTGAATTACCGTATAGAAGGTTACGATACACCTGAGGAACACACCAATGTCTGTGGCGGCTTTGAAGAAATCGACTTGGCGCGCGCCGCTACGCGTCGTTTCCTTGACCTTCTTAACCAAAACGAGTGGGTATTGCAGCCACTTGGCGAAGCCGACCGTTACGGAAGGGTGCTGGCGAACATCTTCATCGACGGCGAAGACGTAGGCGATATTCTGGTTCGGGAAGGATTGGCGCGCTACTGGCCAGATGGGCCTGAGTTCTGGTGCCAATAGGTCTACGAAAACGCCTCAGGAAAATGGCGAGGCATCACAGACAATTTTAGAATTGGGGATGCTCCTAGAATGAGGAAACTAACGTACCGCCTTGCAAAAATTACGCTGCAATTCCTATCGCTGTGCAGTTTACTAGTGGCTCTTACTCCGCTGGATATTAGCGCCGCTGAAATCGAGTTGCACAGTAGCGGACCGTGCAACTTCTCGATGACCGGCCCGATTTCTCAAGGTGACTATGCACAGCTAGTGGAGATGCGGGATGAAGTCATAATCCGCAACCAGATGGGGTGGACCGAAGGAACTCGCGTCTGCCTCGATAGCGAGGGGGGCAGCGTCTATGAAGGCGTTCGCATTGCCCGTTTTTTCTACGAAGAAGGCGTTTCGACCTACGTTGCATCTGGCGAAATATGCCTCTCCATTTGTGGTGTTATGTTCATGATGGGAACGATTAGGGGCGACGAGATAGCAAGGCCCGAACGCACCCTTCATGTGGGAGGTTTATTGGGATTTCATCGACTATACTCCACGATGGACGACGCTGAACTTTTCACATCTGGAGAGATGAATGAAATGTTCAATTTTGGAGTGGAAAGCGTTTTTGAAATCTTGGAACTGGCTAACCTCCGAAGCCCAAGCGGCCCGGGCCGCATGCTGCATCCCGACCTCTTGCAACTTATGCTGGAAACACCGCCAAATGACATGGAATTTATCGACACGGTCGAAGAAGTTGTATCGTTCAATATCCGTCTAGAAGGCGTTACACCCGTTCGTACACCCGACGCGTTCAACTACAATGCTGCATGTGAAAACGCCATTGGAGCTCTGACCATTCGGCCCAGCATGTATTATTCTGGTGGAGTTATGTCTGAGGAGATTTTTTCCTTAGCCCCTCTGCCACAATACAGCGTCAGCACAACGCTGGAAAGCGAGACAGACGTGATAAATGGAGAGCCAGCATACCGGGTTCGCACTCAGCGTAGCGGCTACTATGGGTCAGGTTGCGCAGTGCGCTCCACGGTTAACGTCTACGAAGACCATCGCAGCGTATCGCTATGCGGCTATGATGAGAGAAGCTACACCCAAATCGGCGATTGCGAAGGCGCATTGAGGGCTTGGCCGGAGATCATCTTTCATCACCCCGCGACAGATATTGCCCTGCTGGCCTACGATTCAGGCCGATCCTTCGATGCCGCACGAAGAACCACTTGCATATTGCAAGACGCTCCGGAGGATTGCATTCAACTCGCTGCAATCAGAATAGACCGTGAGACCCACTTGCTGGAGCATACCTTTTTGACGGAATCCGGCGCGTCAGTAATCGTAAGCGTTTGGGCGGATAGACATGATGGTAGCCTCGGCAACGTCTTGCTGAATGGTGAACCTGCGGAAACGCTGATTTCTTCAGCTATGGGTATATCCTGCGTGCAACCACTCAATGGAGAGACTTCTTTTTGCATCAATCAATAGGGCTGCGTTTCAATTTTCTGTTGGGTCACGCAGCTTTTTATTCGTGGAATGCTCATCCCACCTTCGCCTTTGCGCTTCCTCGATGCGCGCTCGCCCCTGATCTGTCTTCGGGCCGGAAGAGATCCTTCGGTGATTTTGGCACCGGTTCCGCCCCTCTTCAGACTTACGTCGACAAGGTGTGCCGTCGCACGTTTTGGCTCAACACATGCGGCCTCCAACTTAATGACTTCCCTAGAACCGCTTTGCGTGAACTTTCCGCGCTCAGAGGGCGGCAAAGCTGCATTCTGGAATATGTCCTGTTCGATGCGGTGAATGAGATCAAGTGTTTGCTTTAGGTCTGGATCCGCCAAGACCCCATGACGCAATGGAGCTGCACGTTTAGCACCCACCATCTGAACTGAGTTTGCAAACCCAATCGACACGCTGGAGCGCTAAAGCTTGGCACGTGATTAATGGACCAATGGCAAGGTAGAATGTACCAGCTAGCGGACTTTTTTGTTCACCATCTTGCGACGCTTGGCCAACCGTTTTGCCACGCCGTTTAGGTTTTTTTTACTTTTTGGCTGTGGCTTCACTGGCTGTGTACTCGTAAGCTTCCACGCTCTCGAATCTTGACTCACTCTCCCATCGATAGTCTGCTGACCCTTCTCGGGCATTGACGTTAGAGTTACTAGCACGCCTCTGGCACCATCTTTGAATGGCATGTGAATTGGCGTTTGGCCAAAAGGACTAGCAAAGAATGCCACCGCTTGTTGGGGTTCGAACATCTGAGTTTGGTTTGAACGTTCGACGAGGCCAAAGCAAGTAAGGGTAAGGACCGAGCTACCGGGATCATCACTCAGTGTGGATGCGTATCTTGCCGACCATCGGCTGGGGATCTGCGGGCCATCCATCAACAGGACAAAGACGAGGTTTGGAGCGATACTTCTAAGAACCTCGTGACATGGTTCACTTCTGGCCAAATCTTCACAAATCAAAGCCGAGAAGAGGGAGCTTTTCCGGAAGGGATGAAAATGGAGCTCGCGTTGACCGATGTTGTGAGATTCCCACCAATTCGCCCTCGGATCTAGTGTGGATGTTAGAGCGTATGTTTCCAATTGATTTGCCGACAACATCCAGCGATGGTGCTTCTTCCTGCTACTGATCACCGCCCGCGGGCCTTGCCCAAAGTCATGCCATACAGTCGTCAGAACATAGTTACCTGGACCATCTGTTTCCGGATCACAATTGTCACTTGATCCAGCAATTACAAATTCCAGAGCCGGTTCTAGCTTCTTTAGCTCCGTGCATAATTTGCCGAACGTATGGAAATCCAATGAGCTTTCTGGAAACACCACGACGTTGACATTCTCAACATCCTCTTTGGCCGACTTCATCAAGCGAACAGCGAGATCACAAATGTCAGATTCGTTCAGCCAGTCCTGACGCAGTTCAAAATTTCCCCATTCGCTTCTCGCGTCAGACTTATCTCCGCCTCGCAGGCTGTCTTGGGCTTGGTGCGTCGGCTTGAATGACTTCGCTTTTAACTCATAAGGAAATGGTATGATGAGGATGTCGACAGGCATGGCGTCGTCCTCGACCAACTCTCTTGGTGGCATATGCCAATGGCAACGTGAAGCACCCACTTTAGGCAACATGGTCAAATTACGACTAAAGTTTCTGTGGGAGCAGCCAGCCACTGAAAGCCGGCTTTTTGGGAACACGTTTACGACATTTTGATCTGCTTGAAATCCAAACGTGGCACCGCTGCCATGCGAGCGCAGGTACGCCATATCATCGGACCAATTTGTCTCGCTCGAAGGTCCATATTGCACGGTCCGGACTTGCTTCAGGTCAACTGCTTTTTTGAAGTAGGGGTCGTCTGCAGCTTCCGGCGCACCGAACCGTTCAGAAGCTTCATCGGCAATTATGAGTAGCTTTAGCGCCGTTTTCCACCAAGCAGGGGTTGATCGATTTCGTAGTGGTAGTCTTATTGGCTCTGGACCTTCCGCCAAGAGCTCGCCCCAAAGTTTTTCGACACCTTCAGGCGTGGCCACTGTGTGTAGGTCACTGTGCAAAGCGATCCACTCTTTTGCCAAGCTAACACACTCACTTCGGTCGTCTTTCTTCAAACTGAACCAAGGCTGCTCGTCATTGTCATCAGCGCCATCCGGGTCCGGGTCGAAGTGTGAAAACGCGCTGCTTGTATCCAGCAGTATTGCTGCAACAGCAAAGAGGTCCGTTGGGATTGGCGGTGACACCGACCAGCGAGTTTCGTCGGAGTCACTCTCATTTTGGACTAAGTTGGACGGTGCTGTTGACTCTGGGAAGACAAGCTTGATGTAATCGAACACTGTGGTTGGCATGGGTAAGGGCTTGCCTTTTTTGGACTTCGATCAGCGGATTGGCGCCTAGATACGCACAGTTTGTTGCTCAGACAAACGGAAAAAGGTGTGTATTAATCCGTTGCTAAGGAGCGACAGTGTAAGGAAGATTTTGCTCTTGCGTCCGCTTGTTTCCCTCCCTTGACTCCTCTTGGGCTAGGAAATAGGTGAGCTACCCACTGACACGCACACATTGAGGCATCTGGTTTGTCCTCAAGAGAGACGGTGCGGGTTCTGAAAGGTGAATTTAGATGACCGTTTTGGTTGATGAAGTCTACGCGAGGATTTTGACGGAGCACAACGCGACCTCGCGCGATGAGCTTTCGCGTGCCGTGACGGAAATTGAACACTTCGGGAAAGAAGACCCGGACCTCGCTCGTCGGCAATCCCCTATGCTCAACGTGCTGAGAGCGGCAGTGTTCTCTACGGGCAATCCCTGACGTTGGCGCTTTGCGCTGAGTTCCAGACGTCGAAGGCAGGTTGCCCCTGCTGCGTCCCAGACCAAACCTTGGCCTCGCACACTTTCGCAGACTACAAGCTGCATCATACTGTCAAGGGTTGGCTTGAACGGCACTTTCACGTCTTGATGCATGGGTCACGCCGCGCGCCGGATCGGAGTAACGATTGTGCATCTTCAGGGTTACAGTACCCATCGACACCTGAAGGTTTTCTCGGTTGGCAGTGGAGTTCGTCAAGACAAACGGCCTTTGTGTGAAATGAGTGTAATGCACAAGGCTTGTCCTTGACCGAGTACCTGTGAGGAGCGGGTCTGCCTTTTTATTCTTGGGCGCATACCGTGACATCTGTGCTGAGCTCTTTTTTCCAGCGCCGTCTTTGTCCTTCAGCTATCCGGGCTAGGCCTTCTTCCGTCTTGGGACCGGTAGACATTCCGCCATGGTTCCGGCATCGCTTGCGCCCAAGTATGGGTTTGCGCTGGCACGGCTCGCCCGTCCTCGTTTTGGCCCCACATAGTTCCATTATTGCCGCTGAGCCAATGTGGCCATCAATGGAACCGTTTCCATTCTTACCTAGGACTCGTTTGCAAGAGGCGGGCAAAGTATCTCTCTCTATTTCATGGATCATGTCCAGCGTTCGGTGCAGGTCCGCATCCGCTAAGACCCCATGACGTGCGGGCGCGGGCGCGCGTACTGGTGTACTTTCCGTGCATTTTCGTTTTGGAATGGGTAAGCCAAGGTGCACAGCGATCCGATAGGGAACGCCCCACCATAGGCACACGCCCGGTTTCGTTTCCCAATAGCTGATAGCGTTGCGACCGCATCCGATTGCCCATGCAAGTTGGGTCTGGTTCATTCCGAAATGCTTGCGGCGTCGGGCAAGGTCTGCCCCCGTGACGTGAACAGTGACCATCAGCGCTTCTCCTCCATTCGCCGCCACATTGCGAGGTCTTCGTCGAGACGTTTGCGACGGGATTTCTGGGCCTTGTTCCGGCAAGACATCCCGCAAAAGCGAGCATCGGCACGCTTATGGTCAGCAATGGGGCCTCCACATCGCTCGCAGCCCAGCGCGCGGCCCCGCCGAAAGGCGTGATAGAGACGCTTCATTCGCCGCTTAGCCGCCTTGGGGCATCCCACCAAGGGCGGCTGAATCATGAACCGAATGCGGTTTCGTTCGATTTCCTCCACCCAAAGGCGGTCAGGGTCTGGCGCTGGCATGGGCTTTCCTTCTCTAATTTGGGGGGGTCATAGACGCAGCAAGCGCCTGAATTTGTACGGTTTGGTTTTTTTGAACTGCCCGAAAGACCCTGCCATCACCTAAGGGTGATCTTAGGGTCGCCCTTAGGGAATTTGGTCGGCGGGCCAGCTGGTTCCACGCACAGTGATCGAAGCCGCACATTCTCAAATCTCGGAAGCTGACCGCTGCGACTTCTGCGACTTCTGCGACATGGGATGCGTGTTGGCGCGCCATGTCGCGGGTGTCGCAGGTGTCGCAACCCCAGAAGGCTTTAGAAGCCATTTTTCGCACCCACAATCTGAAAGGCGACCTTTCGCGCTGCGCCGTCGATCACCACACCATGCTCTAAGGGCACCAACCATCCATAGCGCACCAATATGCTGGTTAAGGCAGTCACTGTCTTAGCCTCACGCATGGAGCCGGGGCCAAACCTTGTTATGTCGCGCGGTAGGATTGTATGGGCTTCGCGGTCATTGTTCGCCGCTATCTCCGGCCAGTTATCTAGAAGCCACTGCCGCAAGTTTTCGGCCTTGTCAGTCTCGGCACTGACTTCCGCCGTCTCGGCCAAACGCTTGGCCTCTCCAAGATAGAACCGCGCCAACGTGATACCGCATCGCATCATCGGCTCGCCCACCTCTACCGCCCGCAAATTATCCCACAACGCCAGCACACCCGCGATCCTTGCGGCTTGCTCTACCGTCTTCGAAGCGTAGGCGGTCAAGGCCTCCAAAGGCCCTCCGGGGCGTTGCTCTGGCTCTATTTCAAGGTGATAGGTCCATAGGGCATCCCGCGCCGCCTCGGATAAAGAGAGGCACGGCGGCTTTAGTTCCTGGGGTGCCTCATCATCGACCGGCTTTGAGGCTGTCAGGATCGACCGCAGTTTCAGGGCGAAAGAATCTAACGACTGTCCGGCATCCGCAGGCGGACGCTTTAACAGACGAAAGCCGATAGCACTTTCCGGTTCGGCGATAAGGAAGCGCGCCAGAAACCCCTGACCGCTGGCCACCGGATCGGCAAGCAAGGGACGCGCCGCCACCGGCTGCACCATTAAATGAGCGGCCAGCCTTCGCCCGAAAAGGGTAGAGGTTCCATCGCCTGCCCTAACGCGGGTCAAAGGATCTCCACCCCAAAGCGCAGACAGCCCAGCAACGGTCTTCAAACGGTGATCCTGAGACATGCCGTGACCCCCAAGAAAACCGCCACCTTCATCAGAGAATAAGCCTAGGGACGGCTGGCCAATGAGGAACAACTTGTGCAGGCCTTCGAGGGTTGGTTCGGTGGCTGTAAGGTTTGGCAAAATGGGTGCCCTTGGCTCTGGCCCAAGTGCTTCTAGGTCATTCTGTGCACTTGCTTTGCCTTTGCCCTTTGCGCCCTTGAATTCACCCATAATCTGCGACCGCTCCGCTTTGTGGAGTTCCACCGCGTTTTCCCATGCTTGAACATCTTCGCGGTGCTGGGCGTTTGCCTCGGCCTCGTGGTCACGCAGGCCTCGCATCAACAGCCTGTCGGTCGCGCTCTTTCGTTCACCTGATTTGGCGATAGTCAGACAATAGAGGCTGACAGGAGCATCCCCGCCCAAGGTTTCGACATTCCCATGCGCCTGCACGGCCAGAGACGCCACAGAAAGGGCAGACTGCGCCGCAAGGGCCATCGGGGCCTGTGTGGTGGCCTGTGCGGCTTCTACGGCCTCTCTGAGGGGGCCAAGGGCCGCGATGGGATATTCGCCACCTTTGGGCAGTTCACGCAAAAGCGGTTGCGGGCCTTCGGGCACGTAGGCTTGGGGTTTCATTGCGGTCATTGGGCACCGCCTTTCAGAAGAACATCGTTGAAATCTTGGCCATCCGGTGCGGCCATGATCGAGACTGGCCAGCCAAGCGCGTGGGCTCGGTCGGCTAGTTTTGCCCCCGCCTCACGACCCGCCGGGTCGCCATCAGTCGCAACAATCAGAGATCCGCCAACGGGCTTGGGCGGTAGGTGAAGGGACCGCATTCCTGACGTTGAAAGGGTTGCCCAAACGTTTGCTGGACCTTCCAGGAGCCCACTCAGAAGGCTTAGGCCGGTCTCGATACCCTCTGCCAAGACAAGCGGCCCAATCGTCTCAGACAAGCGCACCGCGCCGCCAGAACAAGGGCCCAGCATCATCTTGGCGTTCTTTGGCAGACGGTCGCCCTTTTTGGTGAAGAAGGTGCGATGCACACCGCCTGTCGGCGTGACGTTCGCCACAATGGCTGCGCAGTAGGAACCACTTGGGCAGTGCATAGTATCTGCAACCCAACGCAAGCTGTATGGCAGGCTGCAAGTGATACCACGGCTGCGAAGGTAGGTTTCACCGGGCGTGCCGGTGATTGGGATAGTGTTGTCCCACACGTTGCGAGCGCGCTGGCGTTGCTTGGCCTCATGTCTGCCGCGTTCAGCCTCGGCCTCGGCCCTTGCTAAATGGTCGATTTCGAAGCTCCCTGACTTGATGCCCGCCGCCTGCAACAGGTCCACAAAAGCGCAGTCGGATTTCTTGCAGTGCATCAACAGCCGGTCACCTGCGGACCGGACGGTCAGGGCGTTTTGCCCCTTCCGCCGTTCCGGTTGGCAGATGGGGCACGGCGCGGTGCCGTACCCTTGCCCCCAACGCCCGCCTAGGTCACGGACAAGCTGGCGGGGCTCTACTTGCTCGAAGGTCGGAGTTTCAAGCCTCATGGCGTGCCCCCCTTCCCAGCCTTGCGGAAAGCAAACGCTTCCTTTTCGGAAAGGTCACGCACCGCGCCAGTGTTCAACAGGGCTTTGGGGCGGATGGGAACATCGACACCCCAGACGCCAAGGGCTTCACCTGCTTCTGACCAACACATTGTGCCTGCGACGGGATAGACGATTTGGATGGGAAAAGTGCTGACAATCATGCCGCGTCCTCCATTTCGATCCGCTCGACCACCGAAACCAGAACGTAAACGCCGTAGCGGTCACGACCCGTCTCTTTGTCGTCGCAGTAGAGGTCGCAACGAATATCAACTCCATGATCCCGTCGAAGGGGCAGCACCTTGTCAGACAATCGGCAATAGCTGGCCGCGAGCATTGGCCCTGCCATCAAACCTTCCAGCACCTGACGGGTGTGCTTGGACACGCAAATTGTGCGAGGTTCTTGGCCCGGGTCAGTCACCCTGTAGAGCGCGGGCGAGGTGGTTGGTGGAAGGTCCGCCCAACGATAAACGCGCCGGGTATTGCTTGGTGGTTTGCTTTTTTTGATGGTCATTTACTCGGTCCTCAAACTTGAAGAACCGGGCCAGTTGCGATACATTCTCAACAGCGACGTTGAACGAATACCGCCCCGCCCGGAATGCTTCGGGTGGGGTTTTTCTTAGGCGGCGTCGCGTTCGGCTTCCGCCTTGGCGATCACGGCTTCGATTTCCGACTTCTTCCAGCGGGACAGCCCGCCGATTTTGATGGGACGGGGGATTACTCCGTCCTGAACGCGACGCCAGAAGGTCGAAACAGAAGCGCCCAAAATGGCGGCAGCTTCGCGGTCACGAATTAGGGTTTCTTGAGTATGCATGGTTAGCCCTCTAGAGGTTGAGATGGGCTGACAAAGGATGGTTTTGCACAGATTGTTAATTCGGGTATCTCAACTTCCCTTAGGGGGTTTCTACTCCCCTAACTCTAGCTGCGTCCCAATTTGGATCAAAACGGCGGCCTCTGCGCGCGGCCTCCGCCTTTCCGCTTTTTATCCAAGGATCGAATAGAGTAGCCATGGTTCCGCGCCCGTCGAGGATAGGATATTCAGCAGGGTCATAGGGCGGGTCGCAAGTAATCAACCAAGGCTTCCAACTTTTCACACCTGGAAGCTCAAACGTGGCTGCTTGGCACGCGGCAAGTGTGTTGAAGTAACAGGCCATTGCGTCGAAATCCCAACCAAAACCATATCCCAAGTCCAAGTGTTCACTAGCGATTACCTCAGCAGACAAAAGGTGCGCTATCGACCGATATTTTGACCAAGCTTTGCGAATGTCTGCAGCGTCGGAAACGAGTCGAATTTTCAGCGTCTTTTGCCTACTACCTCTAGTATGAGTCTGAACTTCAATTGAACCAACACTAGCAGCGAATTCTTGCACTACTTCATTTGCCAAGTTCACAGAGGGCCGGTAGCCCACGCTCTTGAGACCCAACTGCGCAAGCCCTACCAATCCACAGGTTAGTCGTTGCCCAGCGGACGGATTGAGAGCTTCGCTCAATGTATGCGCAAGCGAAGACTCTTCATAGTTTTCTCCATTACACTCAGTCCATCTTCGGTATTCGTCATGAATGATTGATACGGCCTGTCGGCGGCTTGCTTCGTCTTCTGGATAATACTGTAATACCAGCAATTCATGGCGCGCAGTGGGCCGTATCTCACCTACTCGGTCTGACAAGGAGTAACGTCTTAACTCATCAATCATCTTGCTAATCTCACGACTTTGCCGCTTTCGCCAACACAATACTGACCCCAAGCCTCCATGAGTGCCATTCGCCGTTCGAAAAGGTCTGAGCGCGCATACGCCCGCTCTACTGCGTTGCCGGTTGAGTGGGACAAGGCGGCTTCGGATACTTCGCGCTGGGCATGGGCGCTTTCGGTGCACCAATCGCGGAAGGTAGACCGGAAACCATGAGTAGTAATCCCTTCAACCTTCATCCGTTTGAACAAAGCCGAAAAAACCGTGTCGCTTTGCTGGCGCGCTTTCCCATCGCGGCCCAGCGAAGGCGAGGGGAAACACAACTCTGCATCAAGGCCCTTCACCGCCTCCAACAATTCCAAAGCACGGGGGCAAAGCGGGACACGATGCGGTAGGCCGGTCTTCATTCTTTCGGCTGGCACGGTCCAACAATCGCCGTCAATTTCATCCCAACGCGCGCCCCTTGCCTCGCCGGATCGTGCGGCGGTCAGTATAATGAACTCTAGGGTGCGCGCTGACACGCCTTCGCGCTGTCGGAGCTCGTCCAGAAACGCGGGCACGTCCCGCCATGGCAGTGCTGGCATGTGCTGGGCGCGCTGGTTGACCCTTGGCAGGGACTTGGCAACGGCAGTGACAGGGTTCTCGCCCACGTAGTGTCCGGCACCCTTCGCCCAATCGAAAACGGTTGTCATGCGTTGCCGGACCCTACGGGCGGTTTCGTGCTTTTGAGCCCAGATTGGTGAAAGAACGTCCAGCACGTCACCAGACTGAATGGATTGCAGGGCGCGATTGCCCAGCTTTGGAAAGACATTGTTTTCCATCGAGGCCCACCAGATTTTTGCATGACGCTCGCTGCGCCAAGTGGGACGCAGACCGTCCAGCACTTTTTCGGCGGCTTCCATGAATGTAAGGTCTTCATGGTCACGGACCTTGGACGGGTCGCCGCCCTCCTTGGCGACTTTGCGCAGTTCGCGGGCCAATTCGCGGGCCTCGGCCAAACTGACGACACTCAAACCCCCAAGGCCACCTTCCCAACGTAGTGGCTTTCCAGTGGACGTTCGCCTGCCCCGGATGGTCGTGCGTAATATCCATGACTTCGCGCCAGTCGGACCCACGCGCAGATACAGCCCTTCACCGTCGGCATACATGCCAGCGTCAGACAAAGAGGCTATCTTACGAGCTGTTAGCTTCGGCATTGCTCACCTGTCCCACCGTTTGTCCCACCATAATTCATGGGATTGGGTGGGACAAGATGCGATACGCTGATTAGAGATTTTTGAGCATAGCCAACATATAATGGTCTATTTGCCTCTACTTTGGATTGGATGAGGCTGGGGTCAAACAGCCTCCTCCGCTACCAGTTTTCCAGTCTTGTTGTTTCAGCTCCGGCGCGAGGGGCGTGCCGGATTGACGTGCGCAGGGTCGGTTCAGGAATGCGGGTTGAGACCTGCGCATGTTGGCGCTGAGGGAGCAAGCTGAGTCTGCTCGCCCATAGCGCCTTCGTGGCACCAAAAAGTGACTGAGCAAACGTTGCTTCGCGATTCCAAACAATAGATTTGCGCCGAAAAGCTGTTACTGTGCGCAGGCTATGCCGAACTCGCACTCGCATCCCGAAAGCCTGCGCATTGAAACGCAACCCGTTGAACTGTTTCAGTCGCGCCTTCATGGAATCTGTGGATCATTTGACGTTCTGCCGACGCAGCAGAGGCGCGAAAACGTTTCCGGCCACCTGTCTGTGGCGCAATTCGGAGGCCTGGATGTCGCTCAAGTCGGCCTCGACGTGGAGCGCGTATCGCGCAGCACATCCAACATTCGATACGATCCCGGCAACCACTTCTTCTTGATCCTTCAGCAACGCGGACGGGCGCAACTTATCCAGGGAGACGCCGCAATCTGGGCGGAACCCGGTGACATGTTTGTGGTCGATGCGACCAAGCAAAGCACCTTCGTCTATGGCGGCGAACACACTTTGCAGCTGTCGGTGCACCTGCCGCGCGAAGAGATGTGTCATCGATTTGGTCACCGTATTTTTGGGGGCTTGGCGATCGAAGGGGACGAGCCCATGGCCATTGCAATGAAGGCGGTTCTGACAAAACTGATGACCACCGACGACGCGGCGGTTTTGCCCCACACCGTTGAAGCCTTCTACAGTGTATTTGGGGCATTGCTGACGGAACGGTCCCTGGGCAATGGCGGAAGGCTCAACCCAGACCGCGCGATTGTTCAGCAAGCGTTGACGGTCATCGCGGAAAGCTACCGCTCACCAAGCTTCAACAGTCAGTCGCTCGCGCTCCTGACCGGAGTTTCTCTGAGGCGCCTTCAGCGTGCCTTCAAGGTCACGGATGAAACGCCCCATGATCGTTTGCAGCGATTTCGGGTGGAAGCCGCACATCAGCATTTGCAACTGCTTTCAATGCAGCAAGACCATGTTTCGATCTCTACCGTCGCTTTTGAAGCGGGGTTTGGCGACCTCTCCACGTTCTACCGGGTGTATCGCAGATATTATGGCCGCGCTCCGGGCGAGACACTGCAGGTCGAGTGATCTGACGCCTGGCGCAAAAGACTCTGACGTCTGACGCCAAGACGCATCCGCGGCCACTTCCTAACCTCACCCGTGGGAGACCTATGGTTTTTGGAGGAGGAGAAAACCGATGGCTGACATTTATTCCATGGTCATTGGCGGTCAGAATGTGGCCGCAGCACAGACATTCGAGGTTCGCAATCCGTCCTCGGGTGAAATCGTCGGGTTGGCGCCTGAAGCCAGCTCGGCCGATCTGGATCATGCCGTCGCGGCGGCAAACGAGGCATTCTCAAGCTGGTCACGCCATTCTGACGCTGCCCTTCAGGCGGCCTGCGAGGCGGTGACCGCAAAACTGGGCGAACACGCAGAAGAATTGGCGGAGCTTGTCACGAAGGAGCAAGGCAAGCCGCTCAACGGGCTCGGTTCGCGGTGGGAGCTTGGCGGCGCAGGGGCTTGGGCAGGGTATACAAGTGCTCTCTCCTTGCCGATGAAGACATTGCAGGACAACAACGAAGGCACGGTGGAGCTGCACCGCAAGCCGCTTGGTGTTGTTGGCTCCATCACCCCATGGAACTTTCCGGTGATGATCGCGATCTGGCACATCATGCCGGCGCTGCGCACGGGCAACACGGTGGTGATCAAACCGTCTCCATTCACGCCGCTTTCGACCATTCGGTTGGTCGAGATCATGAATGAGGTCCTGCCGGCCGGTGTTGTGAATTGCGTCACCGGCAGCGATGGAGGGGCCTCTATTGGTGCTGCCATGTCGGCCCATCCAGACATCCGCAAGATCGTGTTCACGGGCTCTTGCGCGACCGGCGAAAAGGTCATGCGCTCGGCCGCGGAAACCATGAAGCGTCTGACGCTTGAAATGGGCGGCAATGACGCCGGCATTGTTTTGCCCGATGTCGATCCGGCGCAGATCGCGGAGGGTTTGTTCTGGGGTGGATTCATCAACAACGGCCAAACCTGCGCCGCGATGAAACGACTTTACGTTCACGCAGACGTCTATGACGCCGTTTGCGATGCCCTGGTTGCCTTTGCCAAGAGCATTCCGATGGGAGACGGAATGGCAGAGGGAAGCATTCTTGGCCCGGTCCAAAACCGGATGCAGTTCGACAAAGTAAAACGCCTGGTCGACGCGGGCAAGTCTGAGGGTCGCGTGCTGTTGGGGGGCGAGCCGGGAGACGGTCTCTTTTTCCCGGCCACGATCATCGCGGATCTCGACAATGACAATCCGCTGGTGGCCGAGGAACAGTTCGGACCAGCGTTGCCGATCATCAAATTCTCGGATGTCGACGATGCGATCGCACAAGCCAATGCATCGGAAAACGGGCTCGGCGGATCGGTCTGGTCAAAGGATATCGACCGCGCCAAAGAGATCGCCCTTCGCATGGAATGCGGGTCTGTCTGGATCAACAAACACGGCGCGATCCAGCCCAATGCCCCGTTTGGGGGGGTGAAGAAATCGGGCATCGGGGTCGCATTCGGCGAAGAAGGCCTACAGGAATATACCGACGTTCAAGTCGTCTTTTCCTGAGATCTCCTTGTCAAACAATTCGCATGTGCAGCCCACGAACCGGGCTGCGCACATATCGGGAGGAAACCACATGAGAAAACCCAGACTTAACCGCCGCGACTTTTTGAAGAAGTCCTCACTTGCCTCGGGCGTCTTGATGGTCGCACCGGGGATATACGGCGCATCTGTCAACACGGCGCAGGCGCAAACCGGAAGCTTCGACTATGTGATTTGCGGCGCAGGCTCGGCGGGATGCGTCCTGGCGGCCCGCCTTACCGAAGACCCGGACGTTTCCGTGCTTCTGATCGAAGCCGGTGGCCCGGAAGAAGGTGTGACAACCATCGAAACACCGCTTCTGCTTCTGGAGAACTGGAACACCGAATACGACTACGCCTACTTCACGGCCCCTCAAGAGCATTGCAACGGGCGTCAGATCCACTGGCCACGCGGGCGCGTCGTTGGCGGCTCCGGTTCGATCAACGGGATGCTCTATGTGCGTGGACACGCGTCCGATTACGACAATTGGGCCTATATGGGAAACCCGGGGTGGGACTATGAAAGCATCCTGCCGTATTTCAAGAAATCCGAAGATTTCGATCAGGGTGAGAACGAATACCATGGTGCCGGAGGGCCGCTCCGGGTGACGACGGATTATGAGATTCACCCCACGACACAACGCATCGTCGACGCGGCACTGCAAGCGGGCTACCCGTTCAACGAGGATTACAACGGGGCCGATAGCGAGGGTGTGAATTTCGCGCAGATGAACACAAAGGATGGCAAACGTCACTCAAGCGCTGTCGCCTTCCTGCGTCCGGCCCTCGAACGCTCGAACCTCAGCCTTCTGACCAACGCGCGTGTGACGAGGGTTGAATTGGACGGCAAGACGGCAACCGGTGTGAGCTATATCCAGGAAGGCGAGACGCGCACCGTCACAGCCACGCGAGAAGTGATCCTTGCAGGCGGGACAATCGAAAGCCCCAAAATGCTGATGCTGTCGGGTATCGGCGAGCGTGCGCAACTGGAAGAGCACGGGATCGAGGTTGTCCACGAGCTGCCGGGTGTCGGAAAGAACCTGCACGATCATTCGCTTGCACCGGTGATCTTTGAAGGAGACGTACCGCCGCCGACCAACGTGGCCGTCATTCCGCTCCATGCGCAGGCGTTCATGCGCTCTGACCCGCGCTTGCCCGCACCCGACATGCAGCCGTTGTTCTTCCATGTCCCGCTTTATACCGCTGACACGCAGGAGCCGATCACGCCATCGGCCTATACGCTGTGTGCTGGCGGGGTCAGCCCGACCAGCCGGGGAGAGTTGAGGATTACCGGTCCCGATGTCGACGACCCGCTGATCCTGGACCCCAACCTTCTCGAGACCGAATACGACGTGCAAACCCTGGTGACCAACATCAAGATGATGCGCGAGATTGCACAGCAACCTGCCCTGGCAGAGATCACGACGCGGGAAATCTATCCCGGCCCGGAGGTGCAAACAGACGAAGAATTGGCCGATTACGCCCGCAATTCGCTGCAAAGCTATCACCATCAGGTCGGCACCTGTAAAATGGGGCGTGATGAAATGGCCGTGGTGGATCACGAGCTAAAGGTCCATGGCCTCGAAGGCCTTCGCGTGATTGATGCGTCCATCATGCCGGTCGTTCCGACAGGCAACACCAATGCGCCCACCTATATGGTCGCCGAGAAAGGCGCAGACATGGTGAAAGCATCCCGAGGATAAAACCTCGGGCGACTTTTTCGGCCCAAATGGTTCGCCAATGCCTCACTTCGCGCATTGGCGAACCGCCACAAAAGACTGCTCGTTCTTCCGTGACTTCGCCCGTGCGGCGGGTGATCGGTATTATGGGCTGCTTTTACAACGGGATAACGCGTCGTTGACGGGAAGCCTTGGGCCGTGGCTGCACTGCGCTCCAAACCATTGACGGCACGTGGCAGGCTCAACAGCGCCGAACCCTTTCATCGCCGCATTTGCTCAGAGTTCGGCCGCACTCTATCGGTGCGGAGCGGAAACCGACATCCGCCGTGACGTCGCGCGGAACGATCCAACTGGACCCGCGCCGCCAAGCTTGGCACCAATGGGCGATGGAACATCACGACGCGCCCCTTGTCTGGATCCCGCTTCCCTGTGGCACACGCCTCGCCGCGCGGATCTGGCGGCCTGTCACCGACGCGCCGGTCCCTGCGGTACTCGAATTCCTGCCCTACCGCCGCCGCGATGTGACCGCACCGCGCGACGAGGCAACCTACCCCGCCCTTGCCGCGCACGGCTTTGCCGGGGTCCGGGTCGATCTGCGCGGCACCGGCGACAGCGGCGGGCAGTTCGACGACGAGTATTCCGAGACCGAGCTTTCCGATGCCGAGGCCACCCTTGCCTGGATCGCGGCGCAGCCCTGGTGCAACGGCCATGTCGGGATGATGGGGATCTCCTGGGGTGGCTTCAACGCGTTGCAACTCGCCGCGCGCAGGCCCCCGGCGCTCAAGGCGGTGATCTCAATCGCCTCCACCGTGGACCGCTTCGCCGATGATATCCACACCAAGGGCGGCGCGCAGATGGGGACCAACCTTTATTGGGCGACGCAGATGCTGGCCCGCGCCGCCGTGCCGCCGGATGCGGCTGTGGTCGGGGCGGATTGGCGCAAGATCTGGCTGGATCGGCTTGGCGCGATGGAGCCTTTGGCGCTGACATGGATGCGCCACCAACGCCGCGATGGCTATTGGAAACACGGCTCGATCTGCGAAGATTTCGGCGCGGTCGAAGCGCCCGCATTGCTCATCGCCGGGTGGGCCGATGGTTACCGCAACACGCCGTGGAAGGGGCGCGCGGGTCTGGGCGCGCGGGCCCGCGCCATAACCGGGCCGTGGGTACATCTCTATCCGCATTTCGCCGTGCCCGGCCCGCGCATGGATTTCGTGGCCGAGGCCGCCGCCTGGTTCGGCCAGCACTTGCGCGGTGAGGACGCGCCCGACCTGCCCGCCCATCGCCTCTACCTGTCGGAGGCCGTGCGCCCCGATGCCCCGCGCGACTTCGAGCCCGGCCAATGGATCGAGATTGATCAAAGGGCGGCGAGCGAGGCCCGCCTGCACCTGTCGCCCGGCACGCTTGGCCCCGCAGGCCGGACGCAGACCACACTTCTTTGCTCTGCCCTCGACACCGGCGTCGACGGCGGCGCCTTCTTCACTCAGGGCGGCGACACCGACCTGCCCGCCGATCAGCGCGCCGATGACGGGCGGAGTCTGTGTTTCGAAACCGAGCCGAGCGACACCCCGCTCGACATTATCGGCATGCCGGTGCTGCGCCTGCCCGTCGCGATTGACGCGCCGCAGGGCAACCTGATCGCGCGGCTCGTGGACGTCCACCCCGACGGCTGCGCCCATCGCATCAGCATGGGCGTTCTGAACCTCGCGCACCGCAACGGCAGTGAAACGCCGTCCCCCATGACCCCCGGCGCGCCGGAACACATTACCCTCACCCTCGACGCCACCGCCTATCGCCTGCGCCCCGGCCACCGGTTGCGTCTTGCGCTGTCCACCGCGTATTTCCCGCTCATCCTGCCGCCGCCCAGTGACGTCACCGCCACACTGACCCTAGGGCCCCAGGCGACGCTGCATCTGCCGCATGCCCCGCACCGGCCCTGCACCTTGCCCGAACCGCCGCCCGGCGATCCGCGTCCCGATTACCCGCGCCAAACCCCGGCAGAAGATTACCGTCGTACCCATTTCGACCGCGCCACCGGGCGCACCGATGTCGTGCAATCCAGCACCACCGGGCTGCGCACGCACCCCGGCCACGGGCTTGGCTTTGAGGATACCCACAAAGCGCGCTGGTCGATCACCCGTGGCGATCCGCTCAGCCTTGAGGCGCAGGAGGAAACCACCGCGCTGCGCATCCGCGACGGCATCACCACCGAGGTTATCGCCACCGGCGGGATGCGCGCCACCGCGACCCATTGGATCGTCGAGGCGCGCCTCGCCGCCCGCGAAAACGACGCGTTGATCTTCGAGCGCGGCTGGTCCGAAGAGATCCCCCGCGACCATGTCTAGCGCCCCGCGAATGCGACCCAAAATCGCCCTCGCCGGGTTCCAGCACGAGACCAATTCCTTCAGCCCGCTGCCCGCCGATCTGCCCGCCTTCGAGATGGCCGATTCTTGGCCACCGCTCCTGCGCGGCGGCGCCGTGATCCCCGGTTCCTGCGGCCTGAACCTGCCTATCGCGGGCTTTATCGCCGCCGCCGCGCCGACCGCCGATCTTCACCCGATCCTGTGGTGCGCCGCCGAACCTTCGGGCCCCGTCACTCACCACGCCTTCGACACGATCTGCGCCGAGATCCTCAGCGGCCTCGCCCGCACACGCCCCGATGCGCTTTACCTCGATCTGCACGGCGCGATGATCACCGAAGATCACCCCGACGGCGAGGCGGAGCTTCTGTCGCGCATCCGCGCGCAAACCGGCCCGGACCTGCCGATTGTGGCGAGCCTCGATTTGCACGCCAATGTCTCCGACACGCTCACCGACCTCACCGATGCGCTGACGATCTACCGCACCTACCCGCATCTCGATATGGCCGATGCCGGGGCCCGCGCCCATGCAGCACTCACCGATATCCTCAACGGCCAACGCCCCGCCAAGGCGTTCCGCGCCCTCCCCTACCTGATCCCGATGCACGCGCAATTCACCGGTGCCGCCCCCGCAGGCCCGCTTTACGCCGCACTCACCGCCCACGATGCCCCCGGCCAATGGGCCGAATTTGCGACCGGGTTTTCCGGCGGCGATAGCCCCGTCACCGGCCCCGCGATCCTCGCCCATGCCCCCACGCAGACGCAGGCCGATAGCATTGCCGACGCGCTCCTGGCCCGAGTTCTGGCCGCCGAGGACGCTTTCGATCAGCCCCTGCAAGACCCCGACACCGCCGTGCGCCTGGCCATGGCCAGTCCTGTCGGCAAACCCGTGATCCTCGCCGATGTGCAGGACAATCCCGGCGGCGGCGGATCGTCGGACACTACGGGCCTGCTGCGCGCGATGGTTTCGGGCGCGGCGCAAAACGCACTGTTGGGTGTGCTGCATGACCCCGCCGCCGCCGTCGCCGCGCATCAGGCCGGGGTCGGTGCGACCCTGACCCTCGGGCTTGGCGGAAAATCCGGGCTGTTCGGTGACACACCCTTTGAAACCCCCTGCCACGTCGCCGCGCTCAGCGATGGCAGCGTGCCTTACGAAGGCGACATGTACGGTGGCGGCACCGCGCAGATCGGGCCAACCACCCTGCTGCACCTGACTGTAAACGGTTCCGACATTCGGGTTCTCGTCAGCTCGGTCCGCAACCAATGCCTCGACCGTGCCTATTTCCGCCACATCGGCGCAATCCCCGAAACCGCCCGACTGATCGCGGTCAAAAGCACCGTGCATTACCGCGCCGATTTCGACCCGATTGCGCAGGCCACGATCCCCGTGGCCAATCCCGGCGCGTTGGGATGTGTCCTTGAGGATGTGCCCTACCGACACCTGCGCAAGGGCCTGCGGATCGGCCCGAATGGCCCCGCCGCCTAGGCCCAGTTCAACGTCAAGTTGTGGCCCGAAACCGATAAACAGGTTGAATACATGATATTTGCAGTCAGAATGAAATCATAACGTGCGCGCCCCTGACGGCCCGCACACCAAGAACGAAACAGGGAGACGATAATGAGTAAACTGACATCTTTTGCCAGTCCCAGCCGCCGTGGCGTGCTGAAAGGCGCGACGGCTATCGGGGCCGCGGCGCTTGTGACACCGTGGGGCACACCGCTCCGCGCGCAGCCCGTCCGCGGCGGCACCTTGCGCGTGGGCATGGCCCATGGCTCGACCACCGACGCGCTCGACCCGGGCTCGTGGGAAGCCGATTTCATGATCTTCCAGGCGCATACGCGCAACAATTATCTGACCGAGATTGCCGCCGATGGCTCCCTCGTGCCGGAACTGGCCGAAAGCTGGGAAGCCTCCGCCGATGCCGCGACCTGGACGTTCACGATCCGCTCTGGTGTTGAATTCCATTCCGGCCATGTCCTGACCGCCGAAGACGTGATCGCCTCGATCAACCACCACCGCGGCGAAGACAGCACCTCGGCCGCTGCGCCCATCGTGGCCGACATCACCGACATGACGGCCGATGGCATGAACGTGGTGTTCACCCTGTCGGCCGGCAACGCGGACTTCCCGTTTGTCCTGTCGGATTATCACCTGCCGATCCTGCCCGCGCAGGCCGATGGCACCATTGATCCCGAAACCCGCGATGGCTGCGGCCCGTTCCGCATCGCCGAGCTGGAATTCGGTGTCGGCGCCCGCTACGAGCGTCATGAGGGCTACTGGAAAGAGGGCCTGCCCTATTTCGACGCCATCGAACAGGTTGTGATCTTCGACGATGCCGCGCGTCAGAACGCGCTGATTTCGGGCGACGTCGATTACATCGACACCGCCGATCTGAACACCGTGCACCTTCTGGAACGCGCGCCGGGGATCGAGATCCTTTCGGTGACGGGCACGCAGCATTACGGCCTGCCGATGGACACCCGTGCGGCGCCCTTCGATGACGTCAACGTGCGCATGGCGCTCAAGTTCGGCATCAACCGGCAGCAATTGGTGGACACGATCCTCAACGGCTACGGCTCGCTCGGCAATGACCACCCGATCGGGCCCGGTCAGCGCTTCTTCAACACCGAGCTGGAGCAGCGTGAATACGATCCCGACCGGATGCAATTCCACCTGCGCGAAGCGGGCATGGAAAGCCTCGACGTGGACATCCACCTTGCCGATGCGGCCTTCGCCGGTGCGCTGGATGCGGGCGTTCTGTTTGCCGAAAGCGCGAGCGCCGGTGGCATTAACCTGAACGTGGTGCGCGAGCCCAACGATGGCTACTGGTCCAACGTCTGGATGCAGAAGCCGTTTGCCGGCACCTATTGGGGCGGTCGTCCGACCGAAGACTGGATGTTCGCCACCGCCTATGCCGAGGGCGTGCCGTGGAACGAAACCTATTGGTCGAACGAGCGCTTCAACGAGCTTCTCGTCTCCGCCCGCGCGGAACTCGATGAGGATCTGCGACGCGAGCAGTATTTCGAGATGCAACAGATCGTCTCCGACGAGGGCGGCATCATCATCCCGATGTTCGCCGCCTACGTGGGTGCGCATTCTGACCGTCTGGGCCGTCCCGAGCAGATCGCCTCGAACTGGCGCAATGACGGGCACCGCATCGGCGAGCGGTGGTGGTTCGCCTCCTGAAACCGTTCATCTGAACACACCCCGGGCCGCTTTTCGGTGGCCCGGGAGATGTGTCCATCTGAACGCTTTTCGCGCGAAAAAAGCGTTCAGATGAGCACATTTCCGTCCGGTTGAACGCATCTGGCGGTGGGCAAGCGACCGGGCATTGCGCCCCCGAAGGACAGACATGTCACATATATTCACCATGATCGCACAGCGTTTGGCCCTTGGCTTCGTGACGCTGTTCGTCGTGTCCCTGATCATCTTTCTCGGCACCGAACTTTTGCCCGGCGATTTCGCGCAAGAGATCCTCGGACAATCCGCCACGCCCGAGACCGTCGCCGCCCTGCGCGAGCAATTGGGTCTGAATGATCCCATGCATATCAGATACTTGGGCTGGCTGACCGATATTCTGCGCGGCGATTTCGGCGAAAGCCTGGCCAATGGCCAATCGGTCGCCACGCTGATCGGCGGGCGTCTTGTGCGCACGTTGGAGCTTGCCGCTTATGCCGCCGCCATCGCGGTGCCGCTGTCGTTGATCCTCGGCATTCTCGCGGCACTGTTTCGCAATTCCTTCTTCGACCGTTTCGCCAATGCAAGCGCGCTCTCCTCAATAAGTTTTCCCGAGTTTTTCGTGGCCTACATCCTTATCTTCCTGCTCGCCGGCGCCGGCGGCGCCTTCCCCGCGACCGCGATCAACATCTCGCGCGGCGATCCAACCTTCGCCGAATACCTGCATGTCGCCTTCCTGCCTGCGTTAACCTTAACGCTGGTCGTCACGGCCCATATGATGCGGATGACGCGCGCCGCGATCATAAATCTGCTCTCCAGCCCCTATATCGAGATGGCCCGATTAAAGGGCATGGCGCCGATGCGGATCATCGTCAAACACGCGCTGCCCAACGCTTTGGCCCCTATTATCAACGTGATAGCCCTCAATCTCGCGTACCTCATCACCGGCGTGGTCGTGGTCGAAGTGGTCTTCGTCTACCCCGGTCTTGGCCAACTCATGGTCGACAGCGTCGCCGCCCGTGACATGCCGGTGGTGCAGGGCGTCGCGCTGATTTTCGCCGCCGCCTATGTGCTGCTGAACCTCACCGCGGATGTGTTGGCCACCCTGTCCAATCCCCGCCTCGTGCACCGTCGCTGAGGGGGAAGGATATGGGTTTTCTAACCGGACTTCTCTGGCTCGCAGCCGCAATTATCGCTGCAATGGCAGCGGGTTGGCTGTTTCGTACCGTCGCCGTCGCAATCACGCCGCGCGGCATCTCGAAAGAGCTCAAGACCGCGCCGCTGACCGCCAGCTTCGGCATGCTGATGATCCTGGCTTACGTCTTCGTGGCATTCTTCGCGCCGATGCTTGCCCCGTTTTCGGAAACCGAAGTCGTCGGTCCCGAATTCCTCTTCCCCGGCGATGACCCGTCCCTGCTTCTCGGCACCGACAACCTCGGTCGCGACATGCTCTCGCGAATGATCTACGCCGCGCGCAACACCGTCGGCATCGCTTTCGTCACCACGGCCATCGCCTTCATCCTCGGCTCGGTTCTGGGCCTTTTGGCGGCAGTCGTCGGCGGCTGGCTCGACCAATTGCTCAGCCGCACGGTGGACGTGTTGATGGCGATCCCCGCGCTGATCTTTGCCCTTCTTTTGTTGACGATTGTGGGCACGTCGATCATCAACATGATCCTCGTGATCGCGGTCATCGACTCGACCCGCGTGTTCCGCCTCGCCCGCGCCGTCGCCATGAATATCGTCGTCATGGACTACGTCGAAGCCGCCCGTCTGCGCGGTGAAGGCCGTTGGCGTTTGATCACGCGCGAGATCCTGCCCAACGCCATGGCGCCGCTCGTGGCCGAATTCGGCCTGCGGTTCTGCTTCGTGTTCCTCACCATTTCCGCCTTGTCCTTCCTCGGCCTCGGCATCCAGCCCCCCACGGCAGATTGGGGCGCAATGGTAAAGGACACGGCAACCATGATCACCTTCGGCAATGTCACCCCGCTGCTGCCCGCCGCCGCCATCGCGCTCCTGACGGTCAGCGTGAACTTCGTGGTCGATTGGCAGCTGCATCGCGCCAGCGGATTGAAGGAGTAAGGCCATGCCCGAGACGCCAACATCCGACAAGGACGTGCTTCTGACCATCCGCGACCTGCGCATCGAGGGCCGCGCCGATGAGGAATGGCTTGAGATTGTGAAAGGGGTCGACCTGACGCTTCACAAGGGTGAAGTTCTTGGTTTGATTGGTGAATCCGGGGCGGGAAAGTCAACCATCGGGCTTGCCGCGATGGGCTTTGCGCGCGACGGTTGCCGGATCTCAGGCGGGACCATCGACTTCGACGGGATTGACTTGCGCAAAGCCAGCGAAACCAAGCGCCGAAGCCTGCGTGGAAAACGGATCGCCTATGTCGCGCAATCGGCCGCGGCCAGTTTCAACCCGGCCCACCGCTTGATCGACCAATACGCAGAAGGCCCGGTGCAGCATGGTGTCATGGGCCGATCCGAGGCCTCGCGCGATGCGGTCGACCTCTACCGCAAAATGCAGCTGCCGGACCCCGACGAGATTGGGTTTCGCTATCCGCATCAGGTCTCCGGCGGGCAATTGCAGCGCGCGATGACGGCCATGGCGATGGCCTGTCGCCCCGACCTGATCATCTTCGATGAACCGACAACCGCCCTCGACGTGACAACCCAGATCGAGGTTTTGTCCGCAATCCGCGACATCGTGGAGCAATTCGACACGGCGGCCATCTACATCACCCACGACCTCGCCGTCGTGGCGCAGATGGCCGACAAGATCAAAGTCCTCCTTAAGGGCGAGGAGGTCGAAGAGGCCGACACCCGCACCATGCTTGACGCGCCGACGCAGGATTACACCAAATCGCTCTGGGCCGTGCGCAGCCATGCGCGCGCAGAGCAACCGCCGGTGGCGGCGGGCACCACGCCGGTCGTGTCGGTCAAGGGCGTGACGGCGGGCTACGGTACGCTAGACGTGTTGAAGAACATCAACTTCGACATCCACGCCAGGCGCACCGTCGCCGTTGTCGGCGAAAGCGGGTCCGGCAAATCGACAACCGCACGCGTTATCACCGGCCTTCTGCCGCCCCGTCAGGGTGAGGTTTTGTTCAACGGCGCGACGCTGCCACCGGATTACCGCAACCGCACCAAGGATCAGTTGCGACAGGCGCAGATGATCTACCAGATGGCCGATACAGCCCTGAACCCAAAACAAAGACTTCGCGAATTGATCGGGCGTCCCGCGCAGATGTATCTCGGGCTGAACGGCAAGGCCTTGGACGAGCGGGTGCGCAATTTGCTCGATCTGATCGAATTGGAACCGGACGATTATATCGACCGCCTGCCCTCGGAGCTCTCCGGCGGGCAGAAACAGCGCATCGGCATCGCGCGAGCCTTGGCCGCAGAGCCGCAGTTCATCATCTGCGACGAGGTTACAAGCGCGCTTGACCAATTGGTCGCAGAGGGGATTTTGAAGCTTCTGGACAAGCTGCAGGCTGAATTCGACCTCGCCTACATGTTCATCACCCATGATCTCGCGACGGTAAAATCCATCGCCGATGAGGTGGTGGTGATGAAGGAAGGCGTGGTGGTCGAGCAGGGGCCGAAATCCGACATGTTCCAGCCGCCACATGATCCCTATACCGAGCTGCTGCTGTCGTCGGTGCCGGAGATGGACCCCGATTGGCTGGACCGGCTGCTGGAGGATCGAGCCGCGGGCGGCGCGGGGGCCAATGTGAAAAGCGCAGGGAACTAAGCGCAGGCAGCATTGCAGGTCAGCTCCCAAAACGCGCCTTTTTTTGGAGGGGGGCCAGCCCCCAAACACACACCTCCTTGGGGGCCAGCCCCCAAACACACACCTCCTTGGGGGCCAGCCCCCAAACACACACCTCCTTGGGGGCCAGCCCCCAAACCCCCGGAGTATTTCTGAAACCAGGAAGGCCGGAGTCAGTCCACGATCATGTCGATGAGATAGGCGGTTTTGGCGGCCAAGGCGCGGTCCAGCGCTTGGGTGAGTGCGGCAATGCCGATGATCCGCTCGGCAGGCATCCCGTAGGCCTGCGCCACCTGCACGAAATCCGGGGCGGATGGTTTGACGCCTTCGGGCTCGATCGCATTGTCGCGCATGAACCGCTCGATCTCCTGATAGCCATTGTTGTTCCAGACCAGGAAAATCACCGCAGCTCGTTCATCCATCGCGGTACCAAGTTCCGAAAGAACAAATTGCAGCCCACCGTCCCCCGACAGACAAAGGACAGGCGTGTCTGGCGCACCAAGCGCCGCACCGATCGCCGCGGGCGCACCGTAACCAAGAGCGCCATAGCCGGTCGCTGCGTTGAACCAGCGGCGCGGGGCGGGCATGTTGCAGATCAGGTTGCCCGCATAGATGGCCTGCGTGCTGTCACCGATGATCCGCACGCCCGGGATCGCGTCGCGGATCATGTGAAGCATCGTGATTTGATCCGCATAGGCCGCCCCGATCTCTGCAAGCGCGGCATCGCGGGCTTGCGTGGCCCGGGCGGCGGCGTCATGCACGCGCTGCTTGCCTTCGGTGGCGGTCAGAAGCGCAGAGACACCCAACGCCGCGTCAGCGACAATGGGCAGATCGGGTAGGCGCACGCGGCTGACTTGTGCGGCATCGCTGTCGATGCGGATAAGATGCCGGAGCGCGGGGGATTTGCCGTCTTCGTACATGTCGTAATCGGTTCGCCCGAATTGGGTGCCAATGGCGAGGGTGACATCGGCCTCGGCCATGACCGCGCGGACGCTTTCAAGGCTGGGACTGGCGAAGATCTCAAGCGGGTGGCCGCCAAGCAGTCCGCGCGCATTGGTGGTCGTGATCACCGGCGCGTCGAGCCGTTCGGCCAGCGTCGTGATATCGGCCGCCGCACCAAGTGCTCCGCCGCCCGCAAGGATCAACGGGCGCTCGGCGTTGGACAGGGCTTGAGCGGCTCGCTCAATGGCGTCCGGCGCGGGCCGTGCGGGCGCGGGCAGGGCAGGTACGGTCGCAGGCGCGGCCACCGGCATGTTCATCACATCAAGCGGCACCTCGATATGCACCGGACCCGGGCGCGCGCTGGTCATTCGCGTGAAAGCGCGGGTCATGACCCGGTCCAGATCCTCCGCCCGATGCAGCGTATGGGACCACAGAGCGACCTCGCGCATCATCGCGTGCTGGTTCGGCAATTCGTGCAGAAACCCCTCTTCATGGCCATGCGTTGCCACGCGGTTCACCCCGGAAATCACCAACATCGCAATGCTATCGGCGCGCGCCTGCGCCATCGGCGTGATCGCATTGGTCACGCCTGGCCCTGTGATCAGGAGACAAACGCCCGGCTTGCCGGTTGCGCGCGCGTAGCCATCGGCCATGAAGCCTGCGGATTGTTCGTGCCGGGGCGTGATGTGACGGATCGGACTGTCGGCGAGGCCGCGATACATCTCGACCGTGTGGACGCCGGGAATGCCGAAAATCGTGTCCACGCCGCGCTGTTCCAGATGCGCGATAAGCGCCTCACCCACGGTCTTCATTGTTGGCCTCCCTCGGACATCTTCGCGGCGCGCGCGGCGGACGGTGTCATCCCGAACTCTGCCTTGAAAGCGCGCGTCATAGCGGTCGCATCCCTGTAGCCCGCGCGCAAGGCGACTTCGGCGACGCTCTCGCGGGTTTGCTCCATGCGCCGCCGCGCCTCGGCCAAGCGGATTGCGCGGTAGAGCCGCGCAGGCGTCAGGCCGGCATGGGTGCGAAACGCGGTCTCAAGGCCCCGCAGGCTAAGGCCGATCTCGCGCGCGATCTTGCCAAGCGGAAGCGGGATCTCCACGTTGCGGCGCATCAACGCGGCGGCGGCCCTGATTTGCCGATGTTTGGGAACAAGACGACGCGGATCGGTCAGCGGATCACGCTCGCCATACATGAAGAGTGCTGCCACCTCGAGCGCGAGTGCCGCCCCGTGGTCCCGTTCGATCAGCGTCAGCATGAGATCAAGGGTTGTGGTCGCGCCGCCACAAGACGCGCGCGCCCCATCGATGACATGGCGATCTTGCGTGAATTGGACCTGCGGAAAGGCCTCCGCCGCCTCGTCCAGGATATCCCAGTGACAGGTGGCACGGTGCCCGTCGAGAAGCCCGGCATGGGACAGAAGATACGCCCCGGTATCGAGCCCCACGAGCAGGTCAAAGCGGTGGGACGCGGCGCGCAGGGCCTGGGCGGTCTTGGCGGTTGCGAGCGCGTCGTACCCGTAGCTCGGCATGACAAAAAGGGCGTCGCCCCTGTGATCTGGGCGCATCGGTTGCGGCGTCACCGGCAAACCGCTCGACGAGGCAAGAACCTCAGCCCCAAGGCTGAGGAAGGACCAGGCGTAAAGGGGCGCACGCGCCAGCGTATTGGCGGCGCGCAACGGCTCCACTGCATTGGCGAGACAAAGGTTCGAGAAACCGTCGAAAAGAAGCATATGGATGCTTTTCGTTCTTTGCATGAATGAAGGCGCTTTCTGCATGGTTTGCATTGCGAGGCTATGCGCTGATCCCTGCGGGAGACAAGGGAGGTGCGGTCATGCATTTCGGGCTGAGCGATGAGCAGGAGATGATCGTCTCCACCGTGCGTAGCTTCGTGGAAAACGAGATCTACCCGCACGAGGCGGAGGTCGAACGCACCGGTATCGTGCCGCACGATCTGGCCCAGACGCTGAAACAGAAGGTCATCGACCTTGGGTTTTATGCCTGCAACTTTCCCGAAGCGGTCGGCGGTGCGGGGTTGAGCCACCTCGATTTCACGCTGGTCGAACGCGAACTGGGGCGCGGCTCGATGGCGTTGACGCATTTCTTTGGACGTCCGCAAAACATCCTGATGGCCTGCGAGGGGACGCAGCGCGAGCAATACCTTCTGCCTGCGGTCCGCGGCGAGCGGATGGATGCGCTGGCGATGACCGAACCGGACGCGGGATCAGACGTGCGGGGCATGAAATGCACGGCGGTCCGAAACGGCGGCGATTGGGTTCTCAACGGGTCGAAACACTTCATCTCGGGTGCTGACCACGCGGATTTCTTTATCGTTTTCGTGGCCACTGGCGTTGATGACACGCCGCGCGGACCGAAGAAGCGGATCACCTGTTTCCTTGTGGATCGCGGGCATCCAGGCTTCGCGGTGCGGGCCGGATACAACTCGGTCAGTCACCGGGGATACAACAATTGCATTCTTGAATTCGACGATTGTCGCCTGCCGGATAGACAGGTTCTGGGCGAGGTTGATGGCGGTTTTGCCGTAATGAACGAATGGCTTTATGCGACGCGCCTGACCGTGGCCGCGTTCAGCGTGGGGCGCGCGCGGCGGTGTTTCGACTACGCGCTCAATTACGCCGCTGAGCGCAAGCAATTCGGGCAAGCCATCGCCAAGTTCCAAGGCGTGAGTTTTCAGGTCGCCGACATGATCACCGAGATTGATGCCGCCGATTTCCTGACGTTGGCGGGGGCCTGGCGGTTGGATGAGGGCCTGTCTGCAAACCGGGAAATTGCCTCGGCCAAGGTCTACGCAACCGAGATGCTCGCGCGGGTGACCGATACGACGCTGCAGATTTACGGCGGCATGGGGTTGATGGATGATTTCCCCATTGAACGGTTTTGGCGCGATGCGCGGGTCGAGCGGATTTGGGACGGGACCAGCGAGATACAGCGCCACATCATCTCGCGCGATCTGTTCCGCCCGTTGGGCGCTTGAAGGCAGGCGGTGGGATTATGCGTTTTCAAGGAGCAACGATGGGCGGATCAGCGCGATGAGTGATCTGTCGCGGGTGTTGCGGCCCGCGCATATCGCCGTCGTGGGCGGCGGCACCTGGTGCGAGAATGTCATCCGCGAATGCCGGGCGTTCGGGTTTTCCGGGCCGATCTGGCCCGTGCATCCAACCCGCACAGAGGTAAGTGGAGAAGTCGCATTCACCTCGGTCGCGGAGCTGCCGCAGGCGCCGGATGCCTGCTTCATCGGTGTGAACCGCCATGCCACGGTGGAGGTTGCGCGCACGCTGTCGCGGCGCGGCGCCGGTGGCGCGGTTTGCTTTGCGTCGGGGTTTAAGGAGGCGTTGGAGGAATTGGCCGACGGCGGCGCGGTACAGTCTGCATTGCTTGAAGCGGCGGGCGACATGGCGATCTTGGGGCCAAATTGTTATGGCTTTATCAACGGCTTGGACCAGGTGGCACTTTGGCCGGATCAGCATGGCATGGTGCCGGTGGAGCGGGGCGTGGCGATCATCACGCAATCATCAAACATCGCGCTGAACCTGACGATGCAGAAGCGCGGCCTGCCGATTGCCTATCTGCTGACAGCAGGCAATCAGGCGCAGGTCGATTTGGCCGACCTCGGGATGGCGGCGTTGGCCGACGACAGGGTGACGGTGCTGGGGCTGCATATCGAAGGGATCGGCGACATTCGTCGCTTCGAGGCATTGGCGGAGGCCGCGCGGCAGGCAGGCAAAGCGATCGTTGCGCTCAAAATTGGCGCATCGGACCAGGCGCGCACAGCGACCGTGTCGCACACCGCGTCGCTTGCGGGCAGCGCGGCGGGATCCGACGCACTCCTTGACCGATTAGGCGTGCGGCGGGTGACGTCATTGTCGGTCATGCTGGAGGCGTTGAAGCTCTTGCATGTCACCGGGCCGTTGCCGTCGAACCGCATCGCCTCGATGTCCTGCTCGGGCGGTGAGGCCAGTTTGATGGCCGATACGGCGATAGGCCGGGATGTGGTTTTCCCTCCATTGAATACGGCACAGAAAGGCGACTTGCGCGCGGCACTTGGCCCGAAGGTCGCTTTGGCCAATCCTCTTGATTATCACACGTACATCTGGGGGAATCGTGGGGCCATGGCATGCTGTTTCAGCGCCATGATGGACCCATCGCTGGCGCTTGGGTGCGTGGTTTTGGACTTTCCCCGCGCGGACCGCTGCGATGCGTCGCAATGGGACATTGTGATCGACGCGATCCGCGATGCGATGGCGGCGCGCGGCGTGCCGATTGCCGTGGTTTCCAGCTTACCTGACACGATGCCCGAAGAGGTCGCCCGGTCGCTCATCGCCGAAGGCATTCCGGCGCTTTGCGGCCTCGAAGATACCCTGTCCGCGATTGCGCAGGCGGCCAGGCCGGTCCCGGAGGCGGCGCCAATGCCGGTGGTGATCCCGGTTCGCGGCGCGCAAGATGCCGCCGCATTTGGGTTGAGCGAGGCGGAGGCAAAGATCGCTTTGGCGGCGCATGGCCTCAGTGTTCCAAAGTCGGTGCGGGCGCAGGGCGTGGACGAGATCGCACCATCCGCATCATTGTTGAACGCACCCCTCGCGCTGAAGGGCGAAGGGTTCGCGCATAAATCCGAAGCTGGTGCCGTCGCCTTGAATCTGGCAACACCTGACGACGTGGCAAGCGCCGCGCGTGCGATGCCGTCCACGGATTTTCTTATAGAAGAAATGGTAGCCGGCGGCATTGCCGACCTGCTCATCGGAGTCGTTCATGATGCGGCGCATGGCTTCGTTCTCACGCTCGGGGCTGGCGGTACGTTCACGGAGCTTTTGAACGATACGGCGCATCTGCTTCTGCCGGTCGATGCGGATGCGATATCGCAAGCGCTTGACGGCTTGGTTATCGCCCCGACACTGTGCGGATATCGCGGCGCGGCGTCTGTCGATCGGCAAGCGATTGTCAACGCGGCTCTCGCCGTGCAGGACTACGTCATCACCAATGCGGCGCAGGTGTTGGAGGTTGAAATAAACCCCCTGATCTGTACGCCATCCGCAGCCGTTGCCGTCGACGCCCTGATCCGATTGAGGGAGGCCCCATGACCGACAAACCGATCAAGACACAGCGCCGTGGGCATGTGCTGGAGGTGACGCTCGACCGCCCCAGGGCCAACGCGATCGACCTTGCGACCAGTCGGATCATGGGGGAGGTTTTCACCGAATTTCGCGATGATCCCGACCTGCGCGTGGCGCTTGTGACCGGGGCGGGCGAGAAGTTCTTTTGCCCCGGATGGGACCTCAAGGCCGCGGCCGACGGCGATGCGGTGGATGGTGATTACGGGGTTGGCGGCTTTGGCGGGCTGCAGGAATTGCGTGGGCTGAACAAGCCGGTGATTGCGGCGGTAAACGGGATCTGCTGTGGCGGTGGACTGGAGCTGGCGTTGAGCGCAGACATCATTCTTGCCGCCGATCATGCCAGTTTCGCACTTCCGGAAATCCGATCCGGTACAGTGGCAGATGCGGCGTCGATCAAGTTACCGAAGCGCATACCCTATCACATCGCGATGGAGATGCTGTTCACCGGGCGCTGGTTGGAGGCCGATGAAGCCGCAAGGTGGGGGTTGATCAATCACATCTACCCCGCCGCCGACTTGATGGAAAAGGCGCGCGAGATGGCGGACCTGCTCGCCGCCGGGCCACCGCTTGTCTACGCGGCGATCAAGGAAGTGGTGCGCGAGGCCGAAGACATGAAATTCCAGGACGCGCTCAACAAGATTACCAAGAGCCAGTTCGAGACGGTCGAACGACTCTATCGATCGGAAGATCAACTCGAAGGCGCACGGGCCTTTGCCGAAAAACGCGACCCGGTCTGGAAGGGGAAATAGATGCCGCTCACCATGAACAAGGACGTCTTCATCACCTGCGCCGTTACCGGCTCGGGCGCGACGCAAGACCGCTCACCGCATGTGCCGCGCTCCCCCACACAGATCGCAGACAGCGCCATCGACGCCGCCAAAGCGGGTGCTGCGATCGTGCATTGCCATGTGCGCGATCCGGAGACGGGCGCGCCGTCGCGTGACCTCAAGCTGTACCGCGAGGTGACGGAGCGCATTCGGGATGCAGAGGTTGATGTGGTTCTGAACCTGACCGCGGGTATGGGCGGTGACATCGTTTTCGGCGGCACCGACGCGCCGCTGCCTGCGGCCGCGGGCACCGATATGGTGGGCGCGGCGGAGCGTGTGGCCCATGTGGCTGAATGCCTGCCCGAGATTTGCACGCTGGATTGCGGCACGATGAACTTTGCCGAAGCCGATTACGTGATGACCAACACGCCCGGCATGTTGCAAGCGATGGGGCGGATGATGACCGATCTGGGCGTGAAACCCGAGATCGAGGCGTTTGATACGGGGCACCTTTGGTACGCCAAGCAGCTGGTCGCCGATGGCGTGTTGGAGGCCCCTGCCCTTGTGCAGCTGTGCATGGGAGTTCCGTGGGGGGCACCGGATGACCTGAATACGTTCATGGCGATGGTCAATAACGTGCCCGACGATTGGACGTTCAGCGCATTCGCTTTGGGCCGCAACCAGATGGCCTATGCGGCAGCGGCGGTTCTTGCGGGCGGCAATGTGCGGGTCGGGTTGGAGGACAACCTTTGGCTGGAGAAAGGCGTATTGGCGACGAATGCGCAACTGGTCGAACGCGCGGTCGGTGTGGTTGAAGGCATGGGCGCACGGGTCATTGGGCCTGCGGAGGTGCGTGAAAGGCTGGGTCTGGTAAAGCGGGCGCCGGCATGAAGGTTCGCGCGCTCCTGAGTTTTGCAAGCATCCTCGCGGTCGCGGCGTGCGACGTGGCATTTGGGCCCTCATATCGTGACGACACCGTGCAGATTGCCTCAGCGGCGGCGTTCGATCCGAGCCGCTATGTTGGGCGCTGGTATGAGGTCGCCCGCTATCCGAACCCGTTCCAATCCGACTGCCCCGGCGCGATTGCCGAATATGGCCTATCAGAAACACCCGGCGTCTTGACGGTGACAAACCTGTGCCTGGACGCCAGCGGGCAAGAGATCGACCGGATTATAGGAACAGCCACAGACGAGGGGCTCGGGCGGCTATCCGTGCGCTTGCAGGGTGTGCCGGTTGCAGCGCCCTATTGGGTGTTGTGGGTCGATGAGGGGTATCGCACGGCGGTGGTCGGTGCGCCGAACGGACGGGTTGGCTGGATCCTCAACCGCGATCCCGAAATCCCGCCCGATCGGCTGGCGGCAGCGCGGGAGGTGTTGGATTTCAACGGCTATGACCTTGGCCAATTGCAGCGGAGCGTGACGCCATGAAAGCCGCGATCATCGGAGGCGGCGTAATTGGCGGTGGATGGGCCGCGCGGTTCTTGCTCAACGGTTGGGATGTGGCGGTGTTCGACCCGGACCCTGAGGCGGAGCGCAAAATCGGCGAAGTCCTCGCCAACGCGCGACGGGCCCTGCCGGCGCTTTATGACAGGGCGTTGCCCACCGAGGGCGCATTGCGGTTTTGCGACTCCTTGGCCGAAACCGTGACCGAGGCGGATTGGGTGCAGGAGAGCGTACCGGAGCGGCTCGATGTGAAGCACACGGTGCTGGCGGAATTGGACGCGGCAGCTCCGGCGGAGGCTGTGATTGCGTCGTCGACGAGCGGTTTCAAACCGTCGGAATTGACTGCCAAGGGTGCGCGCGCGATCGTGGCGCATCCGTTCAATCCGGTCTATCTGCTGCCGTTGATCGAGCTGGTCGGCGAGGCCGAGACCTGCGGTCGGGCGCAGGCGATCCTGCGGGAGGTGGGGTTTTATCCACTCCATGTACGCAAGGAAATCGACGCGCATATCGCGGATCGGTTCCTTGAGGCAGTCTGGCGCGAGGCGCTTTGGCTGGTGAAGGACGGGATCGCGACGACGGAGGAAATCGACGAAGCGATACGGATGGGTTTTGGCCTGAGATGGGCGCAAATGGGCCTTTTCGAGACCTACCGCGTGGCGGGGGGTGAGGCGGGGATGGAACATTTCATGGCACAGTTCGGGCCATGTCTCAGCTTTCCATGGACCAAATTGATGGATGTGCCGGAGTTCACCGACGCGTTGGTCGCGCTGATCGCGGGACAATCGGATGCGCAATCCGGTCATCTTTCGATCCGCGCGCTGGAGCGGCTGCGCGACGACAATCTGGTGGGAATTTTACGGGCGCTGAAGCATTCCGGCGCGGGGGCCGGGGGCGTTGTGAACGCCCATGAGGCGAAGCTGGCGCAGGCCGGGATGCCGGTGACACTGGACCGGCAGATCCCGCAGGGGTGGACCGACTACAACGGGCATATGAACGAGGCGCATTACCTGGAGGCGGGGTCGAAGGCGACGGACCGGTTCATGGAGATGGTCGGCGCGGATGCGGAATATGTGGCATCGGGCCTGAGTTACTTCACGGTGGAGAACCACGTGCGGTATCTGGCGGAGGCGCATGCGGGGGACCGGCTCCGGGCGGAGACGCGGCTGTTGGAAGGGGCAGGCAAGAAGCTGCACCTTTTCCATACGCTGTTGCGGGGCGATGGGGAGATGGTGGCAACGGTAGAATCGTTCCTGCTTCATGTCGATCTCGGGACGCGGAAATCCTGCCCGCCGACGGAAGCGGTTCAGCGGGCGCTGGCGGAGGTGGCCGAGGCGCAGGCCGGCCTGCCTGTACCGGACGGCGCGGGCAAGGTCGGGCGGTAGGATGGACATGGGTGCCCAAGGTTGAGCACGCGTGATCCAACGCCTTCATTTCACGTAAGCTGTTGAAAAATATGAATGCAGGGTCGGGAGACATTTCTAGAATTATAGAAATGTTTTGGGGTGATAACCGCCCTGATGGAGCAAGGCATTTCGCCCGAAATCTGCTCGGGCCGGACTGTGTTACTGCTATGGACCAAGTGAGCCCGAGGGTCCGCTTTATAGAAAGAAGCCTGCGGGACGTGCTGTTCAGGAAGGGGTCACTGCGTCAATCAACCAACCCCAATTGGCGGGCAATCGTTGCGCTGTCATAGTAATCGCGGCCTTCTACCACCATTCCATCTTTGACTTTCATCACGGAACAATAGCGTACTTCGGCTTTCTTTCCCGTTGGTTGAAAATCCCCAAGGCTCGAACGCAGGACGCCGGCATGAATGCCGGTATTGCGGAACTCAACGGTTGCCCATTCTCCGCATTGGCTCACAATTACATTCTCGACTTCGCACAGACCGTCTGGAAACGCTTCCCGCCACCGATGGTAGTCTTCTTTGTAAGCCTCCTTCCCGGTCAGCTTTTCTTGACGCGCGATATCTTCGAAGTCACAATCATCCGAAATGATCTCTGCCCCGCGGTCAGGATCGCGCATGCCCCATGATTCGTGAAACTGGCGAACAATTCTTTCTGTGGGATGCATGAAATACGTCTTTCGGCATTGGTTGCTGGTTTGGCTTCGCGTAAATTGTAGTGGCGCTCGTTGCTCAGCGGTCAATGGTAGATATTCGTGCAGCCCGCAGCATAGGTAAGTTTGGGCTCCCAATCGGTCGTTCGCTCCGCCCCTTACACTCCCATCAACCGCTACCTGGCCGAGCTTCTGGTATCCGCGCCCCCTACAACGCGCCCTGGATCGCGTCGGCCGTCGCGAACAGCGCCAGTTTGTTGCCCTGCGGGTCGCGCAGGTATGCAACGTAGAATGACGCTCTATAGGCGGCGCGGATACCGGGGGGGCCTTCATCGGTGCCGCCAGCATCCAGCGCGGCGGTGTGGAGGGTTCGGACCTGTACGGGCGTCGACGCCTCGAACGCGACCATGGTGCCGTTGCCGGGGGTGGCGGGATCGCCGTTGAAGGGCCGCTTTATGTAGAGATCGGGAGAAGCCGGGGCGTTGGGCGGAATGAAGCTTAGGTCGCCTTGATAATGCTCCAACATGTATCCGAGCGGCAGGAGAAGCGCGGAATAGAACCTTTCCGCTGCATCCATGTCTTCAGCACCGAGTGTCACGTAGGCGATCACCGGCGCCTCATGCCGCCCATTTGATCGAACAACCCATGGACGGGATCTGTTCGCGCGGACCGTGGCCGGTTTCAGCGACTTGTTTCATCGCCTCATAAAGATCGCGCCGTGCGGCCGGCGGGGCAGGTTGGACGCGGGAAGCGTCGAGTTGACCGCGGTATTGCAGGCCAAGAGCTGCGTCAAAGCCGAAGAAATCGGGCGTACAGACGGCGTTGTAGGCGCGCGCGACGCTCTGGTCGGCATCGTGGAGATAGGGGAACGGAAAGGCATGGTCGCGGGCCGTGCGGGCCATGTTTTCGAAATTGTCGGACGGATAGGCGACGGGATCGTTTGAGCAGATCGCAGCGACGCCGACGCCCATGGTTCGCAGGTCGGTGGCGTCGCGGATCATGCGGTCGAGGATCGCGAGGACGAAGGGGCAATGGTTGCAGATAAACATGATCAGCGTGCCCTTGGACCCGGCGATGTCGCCAAGCGCATAGTCTTTGCCATCTGTGGCAGGCAGGGAAAAGCCCGTCGCGGGCCAGTTGAAATCGCAAACAGGGGGTGTGAGGGCGGCCATGGCGGGTCCTTTTGTGCAGGTTTGCATCACTCTGACTGCTAACGCCAATCAAGGAAAGCCATTGGACCAGAGGGCCGGGTTGCTTGCACCTTGGGGCGGCGCAAGGCATCACTCGAAGCGAAGGAGACGGCATGACCATCCGCGTGGCAATCAACGGGTTCGGGCGCATCGGGCGTTCTGTTCTGCGGGCGTGGATGCTTGGCGGCGGACGGTTGGGGCCGCATTGGCCCGAGATCGAAATCGTGGCGGTGAATGATATCGCCGACGCGGCGACATGCGCGTATCTGTTCGAATTCGATAGCATTTTTGGCGCCTATCCGGGCGAGATTTCGGTTCAGGGCGATGCGCTGATCGTGGACGGGCGGCGCATCCGGTTGAGTATGGAGCGCGATGCGGGGGCGTTGGCGTTGGACGGCGTGGACGTTTTTATGGAATGCACTGGGCGCGGCACGCGGGAGGTGGCGGAGGCCGCCTTGGCCGCGGGCGCGGCGCGCGTGTTGGTGAGCGGGCCCGCGGTCGCGCCGGACTTGACGCTGGTTCTTGGGGCCAATCACGAGGCAATGAGCCCGGCGCATCGGATCGTGTCGAACGCCTCGTGTACAACGAATGCGCTGGCGCCGTTGGTGCGGTTGATCGACGAGACCTGGGGGCTGGATTCGGGGCTGATGACGACGGTGCATTGCTACACCGGCAGCCAACCCACGGTGGACATGCCGATGCGCGATGCGGCGCGGTCGAGGGCGGCGGCGTTGAGCATGGTGCCCACCACAACCTCGGCTGAGGCATTGGTTGATGTCGTGTTGCCGCATCTGGCGGGCCGCGTGACGGGATCGGCGGTGCGGGTGCCGTCGGCCTCGGTGTCCTGCGTCGATCTGGCGGTGATGACGCGGGAGATGCCGGGCGCAGAGGCGGCGGCGGCGTTTTTGGCGGAACAGGCGGGCGGGATCATCGGTTACACGGACAAGCCGTTGGTGAGCGCGGATCTGCGGGCGCGGCCGGAATCGCTGATCGTGGCGGGGCCGGAGATCAAGCGATCGAAGGGCGGCCTGTTGCGCGTCTTCGGCTGGTACGACAACGAATGGGGATTTTCCTGCCGGATGCTCGATGTGGCCCGGTTGATGGGGTGCTTGGATTAAGGAGAGACGAGATGGCCGATTGGCAAAGCTGGAAGAAGGAAGCCGCCTATGTGGGCGGGGCGTGGATCGGCGCGGACAGCGGCAAGACGATCGACGTCACGAACCCCGCGACGGGGGATGTGCTCGGGACGGTGCCCGCCTGCGGCGCGGCAGAGACCAAGCGCGCGATTGACGCGGCGGCCGAGGCGTTCGACGGACTGGCGGGCATGGGCCTGATGGATCGGGTGGGATTGTTGTGGAAGTTGCACGACGCTTTGATGGACAACCAGGCGGCGTTGGCGGAATTGCTGACGGTGGAGATGGGCAAGCCATTGGCCGAAGCGATGGGCGAGATCGCGATTGGCGCGCAATATGTGCGCTGGTTCGCCGAAGAAGCGCGCCGCGCGAAGGGCGAGATTGTGCCTGCGGGTGTGAACGGGCGGCGCATTTTGGTGACAAAGCATCCGGTGGGTGTGGTGGGGATGATCACGCCGTGGAATTTCCCGTCCTCGATGCTGGCGCGCAAGTTGGCCCCGGCGTTGGCGGTGGGCTGCCCGGTGGTGGCGAAACCGGCGACAGCGACGCCCTATAGCGGGCTGGCCTGGGCCGCGTTGGCCGAAGAGGTGGGCTTTGCATCCGGTGCGGTGAATGTCCTGACCGGATCGGCGCGCGACATTGCGGGCGCGATGATGGACGATTTCCGCGTGCGCAAAGTGACGTTCACTGGATCAACGGAAGTTGGCAAGGAGTTGATCCGGCAGAGCGCGGATACGGTCAAGAAAGTGTCGATGGAATTGGGTGGCAACGCGCCGTTCCTCGTGTTCGACGACGCCGATCTGGACAAGGCGGTCGAGGGCGCGATGGTGTCGAAATACCGCAATTCCGGGCAGACCTGCGTCTGTGCGAACCGGATTTACGTGCAGGCGGGCGTCCATGATGCATTTGTCGAGAAGCTGGTCGAGAAAACCCGCGCCTTGAAGGTGGGAGACGGACGCGAGGATGGCGTCGAACAAGGGCCGCTTATCGATATGGATGCGGTTGAGAAGGTTGAAGAGCTTTTGAATGACGCCAAGGCCAAGGGGGCCGAGGTGGCCTGCGGCGGGGCGCGGCATTCCAATGGCGGGTCGTTCTTTGAACCGACGGTTTTGACGGGGGCAACGCCGGAGATGGCCTTCGCCAAGGAAGAGATCTTTGGACCGCTTGCCCCGGTATTCCGCTTCGAGACCGAAGATGAGGGGATTGCGATGGCCAATGACACGGTCTTCGGGTTGGCGTCCTATGCCTATACGTCGGATCTTGGGCGGGCGTTCCGGCTCAACCAAGGGCTGGCCTATGGGATGATCGGGATCAATTCCGGACTGATCACCACCGTCGAGGCGCCGTTTGGCGGGGTCAAGGAAAGTGGCCTCGGCAAGGAAGGCGGATCGCAGGGGCTCGAGGATTACCTGGAGACGAAATACGTCTGCATTGACGGGATTTGAGACGTTTCGACGTGCGAGGGGCGCGGCCACTCGTGCTCCCCGAGGTATTTCTGAAGCAAAGAGGGGCAGACGTCAGGTCCAGAGGACGCCGGCGGGCGGTAGGGTTTGGCCGTTGTACTCGACCGGGTCGGGGCCATGGTTGAAGATGAACAGCGTTTGCCCGGCATCCCGGATGCGGATGTCTTTTGGCAATGGGATGGGGCTCAGGCCCGCATCTTTGGCCGCGCGCATCAGGATGCGTTTGAGCGCTGCGGCGTCGGGCCAGGCGGCGAGATAGCTTAGGGCGCCCGTGCTGGCCATGAGGGGGCGGTTTTGTGCGTCGGTCTCGAGGATTTCGGCGGTGGTTTGGACTTGCTCGCGCCAAAGTTTGTAATAGCCGCCATCCGAAAAGGGCTCGGGTGCGTCGGGGCGGAGCGTTTCGACGCGGGAGATCGTCAGATCAAGGCCCGGGATGTTCGGCGGCAGCGGCACGGCGATGGTCAGGTTGGCCGTTTTCGCATTGGTGCGGGGGCCGAGAATGACTTGCGCCTGCGTAGAGGTCAGGGCGGATTTGAATGCCTCGGTCAGGGTGATCACGCCGGGGACAAGTACGAGTTTGTAGCCGTGTAAATCCGCCGTGTCGGGTGGGATGATATCGATGCTGAAGCCCAATTGTCGGAGGCCTTTGTAGGTTTCGAACACCAGTTGGAAATAGTCGCATCCTGAGCCTTGGGGTTGCGTTTCCCAAGCCCATTGAGCGGTGTAGTCAAAGATCAAGGCGACGGGGGCCTGTGACTGTTCGACGGCGGCCATGTCTTTGATTTCGCTTGCGACTTGCGCAGCTTCGGCGAAGCCTTCGGCCTCGATGCCGTCGGGGCGCAGGAGGCCCGCGTGGTATTGCTCCTGCGCGAATGGGGCTTGGCGCCAGCGGAAATATGCGACGCATTCGGCGCCGTGGGCAAAGGCCTCCCATGTCCAGAAACGGACCATGCCGGGTAGTGGTGCGGGGTTTGAGGGCGCCCAGTTCACAGGACCGGGTTGTTGTTCCATGACCCACCAACGCCCCGCCTTTCCAACCGCGCGGTAAAGGTCGTGGTGGAAGGCCTGGAAGTCGGGATCGCCCTGGCGGGCATAGTGGCGTTGATCTTCGGGGGAGGCGCCGACACGATCTTCGAGGAAGCCCAGAGGATAGCTGTCCCATGTGGCGATTTCCATTTGGCGGCCGAGGTCGAAATGGTCGAATTCAGTGACGCGGCCCATGTAATTGTGGCTGATCGGGGAGTCGGAATGGGCGCGAATGGTATCGACCTGCGCGCGGTTGAAGCGCGCAACCTGATCGGAGGTAAAGCGGCGAAAATCGAGGACGTGGGCGGGGTTGGGTTCGGTGACGGTCAGGTTCGGCAAATCGATGTCGTCGAAGGATTGGTATTCCATCGACCAGAAGACATTGCCCCAGGCACGGTTCATGGCGTCGGGGGATTGGTAGCGATGCGAGAGCCAGTCGCGGAAGGCGTCGCGGGCGGCATTCGAATAGCTGATTGTGGTATCGTGGCAGCCATATTCATTGTCGGTTTGCCAGGCCGCGACGCGAGCGCCGAAGCGTTCGGCCAGGAGGCGGGTGATGCGCACGGCCTCGGAGCGGTAGCTGTCGTGGGAGAAGCAATAGTGGCGGCGGGAGCCGAATTTGCGGGTGTGGCCGTTGGCGTCGACGGCCAGCATGTCGGGGTGTTTGGTGAGCATCCAACGCGGCGGCGTTGCGGTGGGCGTGCCGAGGACGACCTTGAGGCCCGCGTCGGTGAGCGTGGTGATGGCGCGGTCGAACCAGTCGAAGTTCAGATCGTCAGGGGTGGGTTCAAGCCGGGACCAGGCAAATTCGCCGATGCGGACCCATGTGAGGCCGAGATCGGCCATGCGGCGGGCATCGTCAGCCCAGATCTCTTCCGGCCAGTGTTCGGGGTAGTAGCAGGTGCCGAGAGTGCGTTTCATAACAGGACTTGATGTTCCGCCTGGCCCTGGAACGAGACGTTGATACGGAGCGTTCGGCCGGAGGCGGGCGCGGCGTCGATGGCGGCGCCGGGCATGCCCTGGCGCGCGGAGGTCACGTAGAGCGCGCCATCGCCATAGGCGGGGCATGTGGGTTGCGGGACGGGGAGTGCGATTTCTTCTACAAGACTTCCAACGAGGTCATAGCAGGCCACCCGCGAGCCGCCCCATTCGGCGCAGAGGAACCGGCCATCGGCATCGACGATGGCACCGTCAGGGTTCACGTCGGTGCCGCGATGATCAAGATAGATCTCGGGGTCCGGTTCAGGCCAGCCATCGGGCCCGAGCGTGTAGCGCCAGACGATCTGCTCTGCGGTGTCGGCGAAATAGGCGTAGCGGTGATCGGGGGTGAAGCAGGTGGCGTTGGGGATGGTGACGTTGTCGCGGATCAGGCGCAATTCGCCCCGGTGGAAGCGGTAGAGCGCCCCTGCCCCGGGTTCGGCCTCGTGACCCATGGTGCCGATCCAAAAGCCGCCGAACGGATCGGCGCGGCCATCGTTGGAGCGGGTGGCGGCATTGTCGGCCTCCAGCGGCAGGACATGTTCCGAAGCGCCATCGCGCAGGTCGAAGAGGAAAAGGTCTGTCTCGGACGCGACGAGCAGACGGTTTTCATCGACCCAGCCGGCGGCAGATACGGTGCGGTCGAACTGCATCTGATGGCCGATCGTCAACAGCCTGTGGTTGAGAATATCAAACCAGATCAACTGTTTGCGCAGCGGATGCCAAAGCGGCCCCTCGCCCAGGAGACAGGCGCGATCATCATGGATCGAAACATTCATATCAGCGGGCCCTTGGTGGCGGTGTCGTAGGCTGCGACGATTTTGGTGGCACGGGTGGCGATTTCCTCGGGCGACATGCCGGGTGTATAGAGCGCGGAGCCGATGCCGAAGCCATCGGCGCTGGCTGCGATCCATTGGGCGAAGTTCTCAGGGCCTGCACCGCCGACGGCGTAGACCTGGGTGCCGGTCGGCAGGACCGCGCGCAGGGCCTTGAGGCCGGACGGACCCGCCATGTTGCCAGGGAAGAGCTTGAGGCCAGTGGCGCCCGCGTGCAGGGCGGCGAAGGCTTCGGTGGGTGTGAAAATGCCGGGCCAGGCAGCGAGGCCGTGTTCGACGCTGGCCTCGATCACATCGGTGTCGGCGTTGGGAGAGACGATGAGCGTACCGCCAGCGGCCTTCACATCGTTGACCTGTGCGACACTCAGGACTGTACCGGCCCCGATGGTGGCGCGATCGCCGCAGGCCTCGGCCATGGCGGCAATTGAGGCGAGCGGGTCGGGCGAATTCAGCGGCACTTCGATGGTCGTGATGCCAGCAGTGATAAGCGCATCGGTCGCGGCAACGGCTTCGGGCGGTGTGATGCCGCGCAGGATGGCGATGAGGTTGCGGGGCATTTATGCGGTCTCCGTCAGGGCAGCGTGGACACGAGCGAGACCGGCGCGGGTCAGAGGACCGGCATCAATGGTCTGGGCCACGACACCTTGGGTTTCAAGGGCGGCGGCATAGGCCGCGTTGAGGGACGGACTGCCCGCAATTGCAACCTCTTGACCCAGCCAATAGGGCTTGGTGGCGGCGAGCTCTGCACCGATCAAATAGCCCGACAACCGCACGCGCGCGGTGGCCCCAGAAAGGTCGTTCAGGACATTTTCGGCCCGCAGCGCGAACAGGCGCTGCGCCAGTCGCTCGGGGCGCGAAAGCGTGTCGGAGACGGCCTCGGCAAAGGCGGCATTGTCTTCGCCCTCACCGGTCACCGAATGGCGCAACACGGATTTCTCGGCCAGAAGCTGGAACAACTCACCCGTCATGCAAGTCTGAAAGCTGACGACCTCCCCGGCCGAGATATACACCCATTTGGCATGCGTGCCAGGCAGGCACAGGACACCGTCAAAGCCCGGCTGCGCCACAAGAAATCCGGCGATCTGGGTCTCTTCGCCACGCATGACGTCGGCCGGTTTGGCCTGCGACAGGCCGGGGATGATCCGCACGTTGAGACGCGCATCCTGGGTGGGAACCCTGACGGGCGTGAGAGCGCCGGGCGTGGCGGGGACGGCAACGTAGGGGGCCTCAAACCAGCCCTGACGCGCGCCGGCCATTCCACAGACGATGGCGTTGATGCGTTTCTGACCCAGCCACGGTTCGATCAGCTCGAGCAGCGCAGGCTCAAACCCGTCGCGCTCCAGCGTGCCCATGCCATCGTCGCTGCTGGCTTCGGCAACGGCGGTTTGGCCGCGCATCGCCCAGACACGCAGGTGGGTAGTGCCCCAATCGACGGCGATCCAATCGGCGTATGTGCTCTGCCCGCTCATCCGGTTGTCACCACGCCCCCGTCGATCACCATGCATTGGCCGGTCATCGCCTTGGAAATGCGCGAAGCAAGGAACAGCACGCCGCCTACGATATCGTCGGGCTTGAGATGTTCTTTCAGACACATGCGTTCCATATGCGCGTCGAGCCCTTCGGGCGAGGCCCACATCTCGAGCTGCTTGTCGGTCAGGACCCAGCCGGGCGCGAGCGCGTTGACGCGGATGTTGTCGGGGCCGAATTCGCGCGCAAGCGAACGGGTCATCGCGGTGATGCCGCCGTTGGCGGTGGTGTAGGCGGGGTAGCCCGCCATGCCCATCATGTAGCTGATCGAGGACATGTTGATGATCGCCCCGCCGCCCGCGTCACGCATCCCTTCGATCACGGCCTGACAGCCGAAGAAGTAGGATTTGAGGTTGATGTTCTGGGACCAGTCCCAGAAGGCCTCGTCCACGTCGGGGGTGTTGTGACGTTGATCGTTGGCTGCATTGTTGACGAGCACGGTCACGGAGCCATGGGCTGCGGCCGCCTCGGCGATGGTGGCCTGCAATTTCGGGGTGTCGGTGATGTCGCACACGAGGCCGAGGGGACGGGTGCCAGTCTTGGCTTCCATCTCGTCCATGAAAGCGTCGCTGGGGGACCGCTGCACATAGGCGACCTTCGCGCCCTGCCGCAGGAAGCCTTCGGTGAGCGCTGCGCCGATGCCGGAGCCGCCGCCGGTGATATAGACGGAGGCGCCGTCGAGGTCGGGAAACGTGGCGGTGTCGGTCATAGGATTTGTCCTTCGAGAACCCACATCGTGTCAGGGAAGTTCCATGGCAGGGTCAAGCCGTGATGCATGAGCCAGGCGCCGGAAACCTCTATGGGGTCTTTTTTAAGCGCGGGCTTGCCACGGCTGAGTGCGGGGGCGGTGCCCCGGTTCATAAGGGTGATGCGGTAACGTGCATCCGGATCAAGCGCAGTCAGGCGCAGGGGGCGCGGCGCGATCTGATCGGAGGTGCCGGCTTTGCCAGCGAAGACGACGAAGCGGTCCCCATCGCGCGTCATCTGCTGTTCGGCGATGACGGCGGGGTCGGCGCTGTCGAGGCGCAGGATATCGGCGCCGAGCATCCAGTCGCGGTTGTGTTTCCACCAGGCGGTGACTTCGCGCAGGACGGTCGCTTCATGGTCGTCTAATTCGCGCGGGTCCATCTCGAACCCCATATGACGCTGCGCGGCGACCCAGGCGCGGAACGAGATGTCGAAGACGCGACCAGAGGTATGGCAGCGGCGCGGCCCGACATGGGATCCGGTGACGGCAACCGGAAGGAACAGGGCCGCGTCATGTTGAATGCGCAGGCGTTCGAGGGCGTCATTGCTATCGGACAGCCAGACCCGTTGGGTGCGCTTCATGATACCGAAATCAATGCGCCCGCCGCCCGAGGCGCAGCTTTCGATTTCCACCTGCGGGAAGTCCACGCGCAGGCGGTCGATCAAGGCGTAAGAGCCGCGGGTTTGATCGGCGTCGGGCATCGGCAGGACGCGGTTGTGATCCCATTTGACGTAGTCGATGGGATGCGCGGCGAGGATCGCGGCCATGCGCCCGTAAATGAAATCGCGCACCTCGGGCAGGCCCATGTTGAGCGCCTTTTGCTGCCGCCCGAGGGTCTGATCCTCGCCGCCGAGGGCCCAATCGGGGTGGGCGCGGTGGATGTCGCTGTCGGGGTTGATCATCTCGGGCTCGAACCAGAGGCCGAAGGTCATGCCGCGCACGTGGACATGGTCGATCAAGGGGCCAAGGCCGTCGGGGTATTTGCGGGGGTCGACCTCCCAATCGGACAGGCTGCGGGTGTCGTCGTCGCGCTGGCCGAACCAGCCGTCGTCGAGGACGAACCGCTCTGCGCCGAGGTCGGCGGCCCGGTCCGCGATGTCTTTCAGGACATCGAGTTTATGGTCGAAATAGACCGCTTCCCAGCAATTGTAATGCACCGGGCGCGGGCGGTCGGGCTGCGGCCAGGTGACGATGCGGTCGCGCAGGTGGCGTTGGAACGACACCGCGCAGCCGTTCAGGCCGGCGGCGGAATAGGTCACGTATAGCGTTGCCGATTGGAACGAGGTCGCGGCGCGTGGTTCCATTCGGGCGGCATGGCCGAACTGGATCTGACGGCGGCCATCGGGAAGCTCTTCGGCGATCATCTTGTGCCCGCCGGACCAGCCGTAATGGAAGCCGTAGGCCTCGCCTTGGGTGTTGGTGCAGCCCGACAGCGGCACCACAAGCCCGGGGAAATGTTCATGCCCGGTGCGCCCGGTGCGGTTTTCACGGTAGCGCATGCCAGCCGACCAGGGGGTGCGGTTGGTCTGAAATTCACCGGTCCAGCGACCCGCGAAATCGATCATCTCGACGCTTTGCTGCGGCGCGGGCAGGACGGGGGCGGCGAGCCAGTGCAGATGCACGGGGCGGTCGGCCTCAAGCCGGGTCTTGGCGGTGATGATGCGGGTCGATGGATCGGTGGCGAAGTCGAAATGCAGGATCAGGCCGCTTGTCGCGTCGGCATAGGTGAGGGTCAGGGCGGTGTCGGTGGCTTTGTCTGATACGTAGCAGAACTTGGGCAGAAGCGGCGTGCCATCGCCATCTCGCAGGATCAGGCCGGGCTGTCCGGGAAAGGTGCGGATCGCTTCGGGGCAGAGCGATAGGTCGGGGTTTTCGTCAAGCATGCCGCCGGTGACGTCGATGGCGTGGGCGGCATGCAGGGTTTCGAGATTTTCGCCCGGCGGCAGGGGCGCACCCCAATAGACGACCTGCGGCAGGCGGTCGGCGGTGGCGGCCAGCACCATCGTCTGCCGTCCGCCATCGTCGAGCCGCCAGGTGCGGACAAGGGTGGTTTGCGTCGCCGTGCCGTCCATCACTTGACCGCCCCCAGGGTGAGCCCCGCGATGAAGTGTTTCTGCATCAGGAAGAACATCGCCACGGGCGGGATGGCGGCGACGATGCTGCCGGCGCTCATCAGGTGATACATCGCGCGGAATTGCGCGTTGAAGGCGGTGATGCCTGCGGTGACGGGTTGGCTTTCCGGGCTTTGGGTCAGGACGACGGCCCAGAAGAAATCGTTCCAGATGAACGTGAAGATCAGCACGCAAAGCGCGGCGATGGCGGGCTTCATCAAAGGTAGGACGACGTACCAGAAAATACGCCATTCGGAGACGCCTTCAACGCGGGCGGCCTCGATCAGGGGTCGCGGCAAGGCACGGATAAAATTGCGCATGAACAGCGTGCAAAACCCGGTCTGGAACGCGATGTGGAACAGGATCAGGCCCGCGCGCGTGTCGTATAGGCCCATCTGGTCGGTGAGATCGCGGACCGGCACCATGAGGATCTGGAACGGAACAAAGTTGCCCGCCACGAACATGAAGAAGATCAGCAGGTTGCCCTTGAAGCGGTAAACCCCCAGCGCGAAGCCGGTCATGCACGACAACGCAACAGCGCCAAACATGGTCGGCACGGTGATCACGACCGAGTTCCAAAGGTAGCGCGGCATGTCGGATTCCGCGAAGACCATCCAGTAGTTGGTCAGGCCCTCAAAGCCCCCCTCGCCCGTCGGCAGCCCCCAGTAATTGCCCTGGGTAAAGTCCTCGCCGGGTTTGATGGAAAACCACATCACTGCCAGAAGCGGGATCAGCCAGAGAAGCAGGACGATAGGCAGGGCGATTTTGTAGGTCACCTGCGCGCCGCTGGAATATTGCTGTATCGGACGGGGAAACATGTGCTCAGGCCCCCCGCTCGTCGCGCCACATCTTCCACAGGAAGCCAGCGATATAGATCATCATGATCAGGAACAGGATCACCGCGATGGCCGATCCGTAACCCATGCGGAAGCCAAATTCCGACAAGGCGACGTCGTACATGTAGAAGGCGAGAACCGAGGTGTTGTAGAAACCCGGTCCCCCATTGGTCATGATCGTGATGAGGTCAAAAGACCGCAACGCGCCGATCACCGTGACCACGATGGCGATGAAGGTGGCGGGCCAGAGCTGCGGCAGGACGACGTACCAGAGCATCTTGGGCCCCTTGGCACCATCAAGGCGCGCGGCCTCGATCTGTTCGGGGTCCACGCCGTTGAGGCCGGTGAGATAAAGGATCATGCAATAGGCCGTCTGCGGCCAGAGACCGGCGGCGATGATGCCGTAGGTGGCGAGCGTGTTGTCGCCAAGGACATTGATGCTCTCAAAGCCGAAGAAGATCAGGACCTGGTTCAAGAGCCCGTCATTGGGCAGGTAGAACCACGAAAACACGAGGCCCACGACGACCTGTGACAGCACGAACGGGAAGAAGAAGAGCGATTTGTAGAGCCGAATCCCGCCGACCGTCTGGTTCAGGAACAGCGCGATGAACAGGCCGCCGGGGATGGCCAGAAGGTAGGCCAGAAGCCAGATCACGTTGTTCTTGAGCGAGGTCCAGAAAAACGGGTCGCTCCAAAGGTTCTGGTAATTCTCGAGCCCGACGTATTCGGCGGTCCAGATCGTTTCACCGGTGAGCACGCAGCCCTCTTCCCGGCCCGCACGGTTGCCCAGCTCAAAGCAATCAAGGTCGGTCAGGCCGCTTTCGGCGGTGGCGCGGTATTCCGGGGAATAAAGCCCGTTCCATTCATAGGCGGAGATATAGAAGCTCTGGAAAATCGGGATGATGACGTAGACCGCGAAGAACAGGAACGCCGGCAGCAGAAAGAGCCACGGCGCGATGGCCTGTTGGCTGATCCGACGGCGGGGCGCGGGGGCAGGCGCATTGCGGAGCGGAGTATCTGTCGTAGCGCTGGCCATGCGGTCGATGTTCCTATCTGCGTCGTTTTGGGTCGCGTGATGCGCGGCGCGAGTAAACCCCTATGGGCACGCTTCAAACATCGCACCGATCATGTCCGACGATCCGGTCAGGTGCATGGTGAAGGTCGCGCCGGCAAGGGTAAGGGAGGCCTCGGACCCCTGTTGCAGGGCGGTGAAAAGCGGGTCGCTGCGCGATACGGTGAATTCGGGGTAACCGGCACCCAGCATTTCGGAATAGATCGCGCGCCCGGATACGGGGAAACTCTCGCCCCCAACCACAAACGCCGCGTCGAGGCGATCCTGTGCCGCAAGCCCTGTGAAGGGGTATTCCAAAGTCACCTGCACCGCGTCGCTTCCCGGACGACAGCGCATGTAGAACAGATCCTCTGAGGGGAAACATTGATTGTACGTGGCAATCCCGCCGCCACCTTGATTCACAAGGGTTGCAGTCCAGCGGAAGTCGTTGCTGCACGGCCCTTCCAAGCTCAATTCCGCGGCGGCGTCCTGCGTCCCGAGCCCCATGACGAGGATTGCGCAAATGGCAAAGTATCGAATCATTAGGAGACTCCATTTTGGGGTAGCAGCGGCGCTGAGTGGTGCGGCGGAAGCGTGGCGAAACCGAGAGACGCGGTTCGGACATGGCACAAGGGCCGCGCCGAATGTGACGCGGCCCTTGCAGATGTGGTCAGATCAGTAGATCCGGCTGCGCGCCTGTTCGAGGATCTGCAGCACCTGATCGAGCGTCGAGGGATCGACCATGAACTGCTGGAAGCCCTGCATGGCGACCTGCGCCATTTCCGCCGGGGCGTCGCGGTCGAAGAACTGCGCGATGCCGCCGGTTGCGTTGTTCGACAGCATGTCGAAGCCGGCGTTCAGGAATTCATCGTCATCAACGGCCGAATTGGCGTTGACCGGCAGCTGACCCAGGTTCTCACCGTTGTTGATGAGGGTCTGGTTCTCCGCCGAGGTTACGAACAGGAGGAACGCTTCGGCCGCTTCCACGTTGGCCGCGTTGGCCGCGACGTGGAACGTGTCGGTCGGTGCGTCTTCGCCCATCTCGATCGAGGCGTCGATCTGCGGGAACTGGTAGAAGCCCAGTTGATCATCGCTGAGACCCGCCTCGCGTAGCGGTGCCACGGCGAAGTTGCCCATCAGGTAGGAGGCGGCTTCGCCGTTCACCATGAAGGGCAGCGCCTCCTGCCAGGAGTAGGTCTGGTGATCGTCGATGAAGGCGCCCATGTCGATCAGGGTCTGCCAGTTTTCGAACGTGGCCCGCACGCGCGGATCGGTCCATTCGACTTCACCGGCGGTCAGCGCCATGTGGAAATCGTAACCGTTGGTACGCATGTTCAGGTAATCGAACCAGCCGCCGGCGGTCCAAAGGAACTTGGTGCCGATGGTGTAGCAGGCGCGCCCGCTGTCGATGATCGCCTGGCAATTTGCCAGTTCTTCTTCCCAGGTGGTCGGCGCTTCGAGGCCAAGCTCTGCGAAGATGTCCTCGCGGTAATACACGCCCCACTGGTAGTACGTGTAGGGCACGCCCCAGATGCCATCATCCATGGTCATCGAACCCTGGGTGGAGGCGAGCGTTTCGGTCAGCCCACTCTCTTCCCACAGGTCGGAGATGTCCATGAACAGGCCAGCGTCCACGTAGGGGGCCATGCGGTTTCCGGCGTACCAGTTCACCACATCGGCGGTGCCGGATTGCAAGACGTTGCGGATCTGCGTTTTCCACGCCTCGCGGTCGGTGATCACGAGGTTGATTTCTAGGTCAGGATGCTCGGCGCCGAAGCGTTCAACCATGCCTTCCATGACCGCGCGCGGGGCCGGGTTCGACATGTCCGAGAAGATGTTGAGCTCGCCCGACAATGCATGGCCGTCGGCGAATGCCGCGCCTGAAAGCATCGTGGCAGACGCCAGCGCAACAGCGCCGGTTTTGAAGATGGATCGCATGGTGTCCTCCCTGGTGATCCGGTCTGATAGTCAGTTTCATTATGTGAAACTTGGTTTCTTATATTGAAATCCTACACGGACTCGGCCTAGGGTTGTCAACAGCAAAGCGCCCAGGCAGGCCCAAAGGCGCAGAAATCATCTCGAATGAAAAGACTGTCGAGGCAAGCAACGGGAGGGAGCGCTGTGGCGACGGATGCCGGCGACGGAACGGTCGGAAAGGCCCTTGCGGTGCTTGATACCGTGGCGTCCTACGGGAGGCCCGTGCGTTTTGGCGAATTGCTGGCCGACAGCCCGTTTCCGAAGGCAACGCTTTATCGGTTGATGCAAGTCCTGACCAAGCAAAGCATGCTGACCTATGATCCCGACCGACAGACGTACACGCCGGGCCTGCGCCTCGTGCGGCTCGCCCATGCCGCGTGGCAGAGCGCGTCACTGGCCCCGGTCGCCCGGCCCTACCTTGAAGCGCTCTCCTCCGAAGTCGGCGAGACGGTGCACCTTGCGCAGCTGGATGGCGGGCAGGTCCTTTACGTCGACAAGATCAATGCGCGCGAGCCGCTGCAGATGTATTCGCAGGCCGGTAAGGTCGGGCCCGCCTATTGCACCGGGGTCGGCAAGGCGATGGTCGCCTTCTTGCCGGAGGCCGAGCAGGATCCGATCCTGCGCCAGCAAAGCTACCATCCGTTCACGCTGCATACGCTGGCGTCACCCGACGCCTTGCAGGCCGAGCTTCGGGCCATTGCCGCGCGCGGCCATGCCTATGATCGCGAAGAACACGAGCCGGGCATCATCTGCGTGGCGGTCCCGATCCTGACGCGGGCGGGCCGGGTTCTGGGCGCGGTATCGGTGACATCGTCGACCGAACGCACGACGCTTGCACAACTCGACACACATCTGCCGCGTATCCACGACGCGGTTTCGGCGATTGCAGGGGAGGCGCAGGATTGGCGCTTTCCCGACGCCGCAGAATAACACCGGGATAGGAGGAGACCGCGATGTCGGGCCTGCAACTGAGCGATGTCATCAAGCGCTACGGCCAGACGCAGGTCATCCACGGGGTCGATTTGACCATCGAGGATGGCGAGTTCTGCGTGTTCGTGGGGCCGTCGGGCTGCGGCAAGTCCACGCTTTTGCGCATGGTCGCGGGGTTGGAGAAAACCACGAGCGGCACGATCCAGATCGGCGCGCGCGATGTGACGCGGGCGGACCCGGCGGAACGTGGCGTGGCGATGGTGTTCCAGACCTATGCGCTCTACCCGCATATGACAGTTGAGCAGAACATGGGGTTCGGGCTGAAGATGACCGGCCACCCCGCGACCGAGATCAAGCAGAAGGTGGCCGAGGCATCGCGGATCCTGAAGCTGGATGATTACCTGGCACGAAAGCCCGCGGCCCTGTCTGGCGGGCAGCGGCAAAGGGTTGCCATCGGGCGCGCGATTGTGCGGGGGCCGGAAGTGTTCCTGTTCGATGAGCCGCTGTCGAACCTCGACGCGGAGCTGCGGGTCGAGATGCGGGTGGAGATCGCGCGGCTGCACAAGGAAATCGGGGCCACGATGATCTACGTGACCCACGATCAGGTCGAGGCGATGACGCTGGCCGACAAGATCGTGGTGCTGCGTGCGGGCTTCATCGAGCAGGTCGGCGCGCCGCTTGATCTTTACAATGACCCGGACAACAAATTCGTCGCAGGGTTCATCGGCAGCCCTGCGATGAACTTTTTCGACGGTGTGTATGCGGGCGGGACGGTGACGGTGCCCGCGCTTGGTGGGGTCACGCTCCGTGCGCCCGAAAGCCTGGACGCCGATGGCCCGGTGACAGTGGGTCTGCGGCCGAACAAGGTGGCCTTGGGCAAAGGCGACACCCATCAAATCGACCTGTCCGAGCAGCTTGGCGGGATCAGCTATCATTATGTGACCGCACCCGATGGGGCGCGGATCGTTGTAGAAGCGCATGATCAGAGAGCGCCCGCGCCGGGGTCGAAGATCGGGCTTCGGTTCGAGGCCGAGGATGCCTATTTCTTTGACGCAGAGACAGAGCAGCGCTTGCGCTGAGCGGGTTGGTTATTCTGCTGCGACCTGGTGCAGTCGGTCCGGGTCAATTGTTGAGAAAAGACGCGCTGCGGCACCGGATTTCGGCTCAAGCGGGACCGTGATGCCATTGGGTGCATCGCGCAGAGCCTCACCCTGCGCCCCGAGCGAAAAGCCCGCAACCGGCAGACCCGTGGCCAGCGCCTCCCGCGTCGCGAAGGAGAAGGTTTCGGGCCAGACGGCGGGCATGAGCCAGGCGCGAATGCCGTAGAGCTCAGTGAGCTCAGTGATCTCGTCGCGGTCATAGCCGCCGTGGATTACCACATTGCGCGGCAGGGGAATGGTGCTGTCGACATGTCCGATCACGACGAACGTTTGGCGCGGGCGCGCCATCGCAAGTTCGCGGATCAGGAGCGCGCCTTTCTGGATATTGAGATTGCCGAGGATGCCGATACGGCGGCCGGCTTGCGTGTCGAGGGGACGGACGGGCACGGGACGTACATGGGGGCGAACCGTGACGTTGGCCCCTTCAAACGCTTGCGAAAACAGGTCCGCGGAGGCTTGGGAAAAGCTCGTGATCTCATCGCAGGCTTCGACAAGTTGGCCCCAGGCCGCGCGCCAATCCGCCAGCGTCATATGGGTGCCGTCGGGGCGGCGAATGATGTGGCAGGGGTCCGACGTGTCGGGCGCAGGCACCCCAGCAAAGCCATCGCGGCCCATGAGCGTATAAGAGGGCGAGAGCGGAAAGTAGTCATGCAGGCGCATCATCATTCGATCCGCGCGATCGGTGCGGCGCAACGACAGGAGTGCTGCGGGCAAGCCGATTGGATCGGAATCGCCTACGCCGCACGAATAGATCAGGTCGAGCGCCTTGGCCGGGGCCAACAGGCGACGCACGAGGTCAAGGTCATCAGTGCGCCCGGTTACGATTTCATCGGCGACATGCACTTCGATCAGCCAACGGCGTTGCCCCCCCACGCGCAAAACGATACCAGCCGGGCGGCCCGACAGCTCCGCTCGCAGTGCCGCTTCGGCCCCGCCGCCAAGTGCATGCGCCAAAAACACCGGCATCCGCGGACTCCGGGCGGCAGCCAGGGCCACCGCCAGCGCCAACCGGGGTGTGGCCAATGCATCGTTTGCGATGAAGCGCTGAACCTCGGCGTCGTAGCGGGGATAGCGACGCGAAATCAACGCCCCAGCCGCCCGGATGCGGGCGCGTTTTTCCGCTGAGCCAAAGCTTTGACCTCCGACATGTTCGACGAACAGCGCCGGTTGGGCGAGGTGGTGCGCCCCCAGTGCCCGGGTCTTTTGGCACCAGTCGACCTCTTCCCCGTAGCCGCGCCCGAAGGTCGGGTCCAATTGCGGCACCTTTTCCAGCCAATGCCGCGACAGGGCCATGCAGAACCCAACGCCGGTTGGCAGTTCCGGCAACGGCACGGCACCAAGCCCCTGCGCGATGGTGTCGATTTGTGCGGCTTCGCCTTCGGCCAGAGAAACGCCCGGGCCGATAGACGGCACCGAGAGGATCTCTGCCGCATTGGACATCGGCGTCACGGAGGCGACCGATGGGTCCGACAACGGAGCGCAAAGGCGGCTGGCCCAGTTGGGGGGAACCATCGCATCGGAATTCAGCAAGACTATCGGGCCGGTTCCGCCGCTTTTCTGCAGGTGCTCCAGGCCGGTGTTGACCGCAGCCACAAAGCCTTGGTTGGCCTCTTGGCACAACAAGGTCACGCGTCCCACTCGGGCCTTGGCCCATTGCGTCAACCATGGACGGACGGACCGATCAGTAGAGGCATCTTCTACCAGCACAAGATGCCAGTTCACGTCGGTGTGCTGTTCGACGCGTGACAGACACCGCTTCAGAAGGTCGAAAGCGTTGAAGACCGGCAAGAGGATCGTGACCTCATCTGTCGGAGCGGCCGCAGCGGTTTTCGGTTCTTCGAGCAGCCAAGCGCGTTCAAGATCGGCACCGCGTGATGCAAGTTCCAACCCCAGGACGCGTTTTATATCGGCTTTCGCCCGGTCAGTCGGATCGCGCGCGTAGCGCAGGAACGCGGGAAGCGCACGGCACAGATCCCGTAGGAAGGCACGGTGAAGACGCCCCTGAGCCTGCGCGCCGACCGGATCGGAAGGATGCGGGATGGGGGCGGACTGCACGGTGCCATCTTCGCACATGAGATCCAGTGTGATCTGCCGCGCGGTGGCTGGTATGGCGACGGAAAACCCCTGATCCGCCGGCCCGCCCCTGAGCGCCGAGACGTCGGGGCGCGGAAGATCGGGCATGACGCCGACCGTACCCCCTGGCCAGCGCAACTGCACCTCCCGAGCATTCGCCCATCCGGAGATTTCGACCCGATCGCCTCGGCGCACGACCCGTTCCACCTGCCCGCTGCGCCGCCAAATTGGTCCGAGGGGGACGCTGCGCAAGCGGCCCTGATGGACAGAAGCGTAGCGCAGGAAAAGGGCATGAAGGCGATGGATCAAGCGCGGTCAGTCTTTCATCAGAGAAGCAAGATAGCGCCCGTAGCCGGTCTTTTTGAACAAGTCGGCACGCGCGGCGAGGCCGTCAGCATCGATCCAGCCCAGTTCAAACGCGATCTCGTCTGGGGAGCCGACTTGAAGTCCTTGCCTCTGGGTCAGGGTGCGTACGAAATTTCCAGCATCCAGCAGGCTTTCGTGGGTGCCCGTATCCAGCCAGGCATAGCCGCGGCCCATGCGTTCCACCGTCAAGGTTCCATCGCCGAGGTAGGTTTCCAGGAGGCTTGTAATCTCCAACTCGCCGCGGGGGGAGGGTTGTACGGTTGCGGCGCGGTCAGGCGCGCTCCCATCGAGGAAATAGAGACCCGTGACCGCGTAGGACGAGGGCGGCACCTCGGGCTTTTCGATGATCGAGCGGACATTGCCGTCGGCGTCAAAATCCACCACGCCGTAGCGTTCCGGATCGGTCACACGGTAGCCGAATACGGTGCCCCCTTCGGTTTTGGCATCTGCGGCAGCAAGTGCCACGGGAAGGCCGTGCCCGAAGAAAATGTTATCGCCCAGAACCATTGCGGAGGGCGCTCCATCGAGGAAATCGCGTGCCAGCAGATAGGCCTGCGCCAAGCCATCGGGGCTGGGTTGTTCGATATAGGTGAGGCTGAGGCCCCATTGGCTTCCGTCACCGAGGGTGCGCTGGAATTGTGCCTGATCGGTGGGGGTCGTAATGATCGCAATTTCGCGGATACCGGACAGCATCAACACGGACAGCGGATAGTAGATCATCGGCTTGTCATAGATCGGCAAAAGTTGCTTCGAGACACCGGTGGTGACCGGGTAGAGCCGCGTGCCGGAGCCCCCGGCAAGTATGATTCCTTTGCGCGCCATTCTCTGCGCCTCCGTCCTTTAGACCATTTGACGTGGGCCTAACGCGTCGGACAGCAATTGCCAATCACACACCGACGCCAAGACCCATGCCACATCAGGCGTTAACGGCAGCTGAAGACAACTCAGCTTTGCGAAAGATCGTGCATCACAGCATCGAGGCCAGCGCGCCAATCAGGGCGCGGAACCTCAAACGTGGCCTCGGTCGTGGCGCAATCCATGCGCGAATTGGGGGGCCGTTTTGCCGGTGTCGGGTAGGCGGAGGTTGGGATATCTTCCACCTGGCACTTCAACCCGGCACGGACGAAAATCGCCCGCGCGAAATCGGCCCAGGACACGTCCGGAGCGCCCGAGAAATGGTAGGTACCCGATGTCGCGGGGTCGTCCACCAGCGCCTTTGCGATGGTGACGCAGGCCTGCGCGATATCGCGGGCGGGCGTTGGGCCGCCGATCTGATCGGCAACGATGGTGAGGCGGTCGCGGTCCGCCCCGAGCCGCAGCATGGTCTTGACGAAATTCGCACCATGGGCGGAAAACACCCAAGATGTACGCAGGATCGCATGGGGGCCGGCCGCGTTGCGCACACCTTCCTCGCCCGCCATCTTGGTGCGCCCATAGGCGCCAAGCGGGCCGGTGGCATCGTCGGGCTGCCACGGTGTCGTGCCGGAGCCTTCGAACACGTAATCGGTGGAGATGTGGACAAAGGGGATGCCCTTGGCGGCACAGGTTTGCGCCATTGCGGTGGGCGCTTCGGCGTTGACCTTATGGGCCAGCGCCTCCTCCTCCTCGGCCTTGTCGACGGCGGTGTAGGCGGCGGCATTGATCACAGCGTCGGCGTCGCTGGCGGCAATCAGGGCCGCGCATTTCAGCGGATCCGTCAGATCGGCCTCGGCCCGACCGAGGGTCTGCACCCCCAGCATGGCAAGCTCTTGCGCGACCTGTCCGGTTTGCCCGAACGCCAGCAGCTTCATGCTTTTGTTCCGAGGCGTTGGCCAACACCTTCACGGTCCTGCAGCGCGCGCCACCAGTCTTCGTTTTCGAGGAACCAATCGACGGTTTGCGCCAGACCCTCTTCGACGGTGACGGAGGGCTTCCAGCCAAGCTCTGCCTGAATGCGGGAGGCGTCGATGGCGTAGCGCATGTCATGGCCGGGCCTGTCGGTTACAAAGGTGATCAGGTCAGCATGGGGCGTGGCCTTGGGGCGACGTTCGTCGAGCAGGGCGCAGATCGTACGCACAAGGTCGATGTTGCGCATCTCATTATGGCCGCCGATGTTATAGCTGCGCCCAACGTCGCCGTTTTCCAATACGGTCAGAAGGGCGTCGGCGTGATCCTCGACATAGAGCCAATCGCGCACGTTTTCGCCGGTGCCATAGACCGGGATCGGCTCGCCGGCGAGAGCCTTCAGGATCACGACCGGGATCAGCTTTTCGGGGAAGTGATAGGGGCCGTAATTGTTGGAACAATTCGTCAGAACGACCGGCATGCCATAGGTTTCATGCCAAGCGCGGACAAGGTGATCGGAAGACGCCTTCGACGCGGAATAGGGGCTGCGCGGATCGTAAGGCGTGTCTTCCGTAAAGAGGCCCGTCTCGCCCAACGTGCCGAACACCTCGTCGGTGGAGACATGGTGGAAGCGGAAGCTTTCTGGTCGCCCCTGCCCTTCCCAATAGGCGCGCGCGGCATCAAGAAGGGTGGCGGTGCCGGTGATGTTGGTATCGATGAAGGCGGCGGGCCCATCGATGGACCGGTCGACATGGGATTCGGCGGCAAGGTGCAAAATCGCGTCGGGATTATGGGTCGACAGGATGCGGTCGAGCGCCGCGCGGTCGCGGATGTCGGCCTCTTCAAACGCATAAAGGTTCGAGCTTGCGACCGAGGCCACGTTGTCGAGGCACGCCGCATAGGTCAGCGCGTCGAGGTTGATCACCTCATGACCGCGTTCCACGGCCAGCCGCACGACGGCAGAGCCGATGAACCCCGCCCCTCCGGTTACCAGCAATTTCATGATGCAGCCTCGTAAGTGAAAGGGGTGTCGAGATCGTCAAGACCACCTGCCTGCGCGTCTTTCCCGGACAGGATCGGATCGCCGTTGACTTGCCAGTCGATCCCGATGTCGGGGTCGTTCCAGATCAGTGCGCCTTCGGTGTCGGGGGCGTAGATGTCCGAGCATTTGTAGATGATCTCGGTGCCCGGCTCGCGCGTGATGAAACCGTGCGCGAAGCCTGCCGGGATCAGAAGTTGGCGGGCGTTCTCAAACGTCAGTTCAATCCCGAAATGCTGGCCATATGTGGGCGAGCCGCGCCGAATATCGACCGCGACATCCCAAAGCCTGCCACGCCCACACCGCACCAATTTGGCCTGCGCGTGGGGCGGGCCTTGAAAATGCAGGCCGCGGATGGTGTTCGCATCGGAGGAAAGGGAATGGTTGTCCTGCACAAATTCGGTCGTGATTCCATGCTCGGCCAGCTTCGCGGCGCTGTAGGTTTCACTGAAAAAGCCGCGTTCATCGCCGAAGCGCGGCGGCGTGATCACCACAAGGCCCGGCAAGCCTGTTTCTTCAATCTTCATGGTTGCCTCTGCTCGGCCAAAAATTTGGCGGACCATGCCATGGGGCCGAGTGTGCTGCAACGGTCCGCAGCGGTCGTTTCAAAGGCATTTTTGGGGCAGATCAGTGCCAGTCGAAAAAGCCCGGCCCCGCCTTTTGTCGCAGGTCGGCGGCCATTTCAGCCCCCAATTTCGCGCCGTCTTCCACAGGGGCGGTTCGGTCGTCGGTCAACACTTCGGACCCATCGGGGCGCAGGATTTCGCCACGCAGGCGCAGGGTGGTGCCATCAAGCTCCGCGAGACCCGCTATGGGAGTCTGGCACGACCCGTCAAGCCCTTTGAGAAAGGCCCGTTCCGCCGCAAGCCGTTGCCCGGTCGGGCCATCGTGGATCGCGTCGAGCATGGCGGCGGTGCGGCTGTCATCGGCGCGGCGTTCGATGCCGATGGCGCCTTGTGCAACAGCGGGCAGCATGTCGGTGGTGTCGAGCGCGGATTTCACCACCTCGGTCATCCCCAACCGCCGCAGGCCCGCCATGGCCAGGAACGTGGCCTGAGCCGCGCCATCGCCAAGCTTTTTCATGCGGGTCTGCACATTGCCGCGAAATTCCACCACCTTCAGATCGGGCCGTCGCGCGGCCAGCTGCGCACGCCGCCGCAAGCTCGACGAGCCGACAACGGCACCTTCGGGAAGGGCTGCAAGGCTGTCGTGCTCCAGCGAAACAAACGCATCACGCACATCTTCGCGCGGCAGGTAGCAATCCAGCAGAAGGCCGCCCGGCTGATCCACCGGCATGTCCTTCATCGAATGAACCGCAATGTCTATCTTTCCCGACAACATGTCCTCTTCGATTTCCTTGGTGAAAAGGCCCTTACCGCCCAATTCTTTCAACGCGATGTCGCGTTCGATCAGGCTGCGGTCATCACCGGTCGTCTTGATGACGACGATTTCGAATGCCGCTTCAGGCAGATCAAAGGCAGCCATCAGTCGGGCGCGTGTCTCATGGGCCTGAGCCAGCGCCAGTGGGGAACCACGGGTGCCAATGCGCAGGGGTGCGGCGGGGGTGGGCAAGTCGGTCGTCATGATTCCTCTCTAGCGGTGTCAACTTGGGTTGACAACGGGTGGTTGCCTGACACTTTTAAGGAGAGTATCGAGGCTCGCATTACGACCCTGAGGTTAAGTCCCATGTCCGACAAGAAAAAACTACTGCGCTCGCTCGCCGGTGAGACTCAAGATGTGCCGCCGGTCTGGCTGATGCGGCAAGCGGGGCGGTATTTGCCCGAGTATCGCGCCACCCGTGCGAAGGCCGGAGATTTCCTGTCGCTGTGCTATAACCCCGAACTTGCCGCCGAGGTCACGCTGCAGCCGATCCGGCGCTATGGCTTCGATGCGGCGATTCTGTTCGCCGATATCCTGTTGATCCCGCAGGCTCTCGGTGCGGATTTGTGGTTTGTGACAGGTGAGGGCCCGCGCCTATCGACGATCACCGACGCGTCCGGCATGGGCCGGATGAAGGGCAAGGATGATATCCACGAACACCTCGCCCCGGTCTATGAGACGGTGAAGATCCTTTCGCAGGAATTGCCGAAAGAGACCACGTTGATCGGATTTGCGGGCGCGCCATGGACGGTGGCGACCTATATGATCGCCGGGCGCGGCACGCCGGATCAGGCGCCAGCACACAAGCTGCGCGAGGGCGATCCAGCGACGTTTGATGCGTTGATGGACCTGCTAACCGAAGCCACGATCGAATACCTTGATTGCCAGGTGAAGGCCGGGGCCGAGGTTGTGAAACTGTTCGATTCGTGGGCCGGTTCGCTGAAGGGTGATGCCTTTGACCGCTATGCGCTGGCCCCTGCGAAGCGGATCATTTCGGAGTTGAAATCGCGCCATCCGGACCTGCCGATCATAGCTTTCCCACGGGAAGCGGGCGACAAGTACATCGGATTTGCCGAGGCTGTCGGCTCCGATGCGCTGGCCATCGACACGTCGGTCGATGCGACCTGGGCGGCGGAACATTTGCAAAAGGACGGCTGCGTTCAAGGCAATCTCGATCCCAAGCTGATGGTCACCGGCGGCGAGAAGCTGCAATCGGAGGCACGGCGGATCTGCGACGCGCTCAAGGGCGGGCCGCATATCTTCAACCTTGGCCACGGCATCACGCCGGATGCGGATCCCGAAAACGTGCATCGCCTTCTGGAAGCGATCCGCGGCTAGTCTCGCTTTAGGTCAACAATTGTGCTCTCGGCCCGTACATGGGCCAGCGCACGGAGACCCATGCGCAATTGCGAGGTGATCCGGCGGAGTTTCTGCACCACGCTTGGCTTGGCACGCGGCTTGTCTTCTCGCCCGATGGCGCTTTCGGTTGCAATCGGCGGGGTCAGGCCCTCTGCCGCGCAGCGATCCAATTGGCAGGCCAAGGCCGGCACGGCTTGCCACGCCTGCAATTCATACGCGGCACACAGTACGGCATCGGCAAGCCCCGGCGCAGGGGCCGCCCGCGTCAGCAGCTTCTTCGCCGCCCCCGGCCAAAGCACGTAGCACGCGGCCCCAGTGCGATCCTGCCAGAGGCGATGGATGGGCGCATGCGGGTGCGGATCGCGCGCGATGCGTTTGCGCCGACCCCGGGTTTCAAGCGTCACGAATTCGGCCTGCGGCAGGTCCGTCAGCGTCGCAAGAAGACCCTTTGCGCCAGGCATGAGAAACGCGTCATCCTCCAGCACCATGTGCGGGGTGTCGGAGGCCGCGACGCGTTCCCAAGCCACGCGATGACTGGCGAAAGCGGCCATTTCGGTGGTGCGCAGGGGGCGTTCCCAACGCGACCAGTACCGATCATTGGCGGGGGGGCTCAGCGTATCGGGGGTGACGGCATTGACCCGCTCGAACGCAAGGCCAAGGGTGCCCAGTTGCGCTTCCTGAAACGCCATGCGCTCGGCTTCGGACGCGAGGTTTATGACCAACACCTTCACGTCTCGAACTCACCCCGGAAAGCAGCCAGATAAGCGTCAACCACGGCGTCTTCGCTGAACATTTCGGCCAAGCGCGCGGGCCCTGCCGCAGCATATCTGCGGCGCAGGTCGGGGTCGGCCTTGAGCGCTTTCAACCCATCGACCGTGGCATCGAGATCATCGATGTCTGTCATGATCCCATCGATCCCATCGCGCATGAACCAACCCGGCCCCTCGGACCGACTGGCCACCACAGGGACGCCTGCCTGCCACGCATCCAGCACGACATTGCCAAGCGGTTCATGCCGTGACGGGAAGGCAACGGCGTCGGCACTGGCAAGGTGGTGCACGGGTTCATCCACCCAACCAATGAACCGGGTGCGGTCGGCCACGCCTTCCGCCGAGGCAAGCGCCTCAAGCGCCGGGCGTTCCTTGCCATCCCCGATCAACCACAGGTAAGCGCCATCGATCCGCGCCGTCGCCCGGATCGCGAGGTCGAGGCCCTTGCGGTTCACAAAACGCCCCGCCGCCGCAATCAGGAACGCATCCTCGGGCGTGTCATGCGCGGCGCGCGCCACCGGGGCGGGCACAACGGGCCGCGCGAAGTTGCTGATGACCAAACCGGGGCGGCGCCACCCATTGCGTTCACAATGTGAGACGATGTCGGGCGTGTTGCCGATCAACGCATCGCAGTGGCTGAAATGATCCAGATGTCTCGGAAAATCGCCAAGCCGTGTGAGCTTCACGGCATCAGGCCAATCCGGAATGGCGCGGGCAGCACGCGGCATCCACGCGAGGATCGCATCGGGCCGCCACGTGCGGCAAAGGCGCCGCAACCGCCATTCAAGATAGAAGCGCTTGAGCGAGGCGTAGCGGTAATTGTCGTAAATGGTCGGCCCAAGCGCGCTGACCTCCGCCGCCCAGGATCGGTTGGGGCGAATGGCAAATCGCTGCTCGACCCCGCGCCGGTCCAGCGCCTTGGCGAGGTTGACAAAGAAGCGTTCCGCGCCGCCTTCTTTGCCGAAATGGATGTGAAGCACCCTTGGCGCGGTCATCTGATGCCCTTCCAGCGATACCAGCGCAGCTTGAGCTGATAGGTCAATTGCGTCCGCAAGCCCCGCCATGCGCGCCAGAGCCCCCCCTTTGACGCGGCGCGACGGGCGTCGCCGATGGTGCCGGTCGTGGTCTGCTGATCCCCGACTTTGATCGGGGCGGGAAGTGCCAGCGCAACCCGCAGGCCGGTTTCCCAGAAATACTTCTGATCCTCGTCCACCGGACGAAAGAACGGCACGGCACGGTCCACCAGTTTGCGCGCCGCATCGCGGGTCAGGCCATAGCCGATCAAACACGTCGGCACCCGGTATGGCACCACAAGGCGAAGCGCGCCGGGCAATTCACGCTCGGCCACAAGCGCGGCGTCAGGATCGAATGTGAACAGTTTCACCATATCCCAATCCGTCCCGCCGTCGCCGGCCAAAGCGGCCAAAACCTCGGCCAGGGTGTCATCGGTCTCGAAATCATCCTCGAAGATAAACCCACCCGCGCCATCTCCTTCGGCAATACGTTTCCATGCGTCGATGTGGCTGAGGTAGCAGCCGATCTCGGCGGGAACGAGGTCATGGCGCGCGTATCTACGGTTTCTTTTCGCATCATAGACCTGCGTAATGTCTTGCTCGGAAAGCGCCCAACCGTTTACCGCGTCGATCCGCTCGAAGGCCAACCCCTGCGCGTCCAGTTGGCGGCGCACATTGTCCAGCCGCACCGTGTTTTCGGCCAGGTTGATCACGTGAATTGGCCACATGCGGTCGGTCATGAATATACGCACCCCAATCGCGCGGTCCTTGCGTGGTTGGACAGGCGCCGCTCCTGGCGCGTTTTGCGGGGTGGGTGTGCCATCGACCTCATCCAGATGCGGGCGCAGTGTCATGTAGCGGGTCTGCCGGGGCGGGAAAAGGGGCGTCAGTCTTCGGCCAGGAGCCGCGTGTAGATCGCTAGAAGCGCGTCGGCCTCTCGCTCCAGTGCGAAACTGGTCTCGCAATGGCCGCGCGCCGCCTGCCCTGCAGCCTCACGATGCGCGGTATTGTCGAGAAAAGCGGCAATAGCTTGGGCCATGGTTGAGGCGTCCTGCGCATCGACAAGCGTGCCAACGGATGGGGTGATCAACTCCGGGAAAGCCCCGACCTTTGTCGCAACGACCGGCACGGCACAGGCCATCGCCTCCAGTGGCGTCAGGCCAAAACCCTCCCAACGCTGCGGGGCGACGAACAGGTCAAGCGCGCGGTACCAATCGGCCATGTCCTGCACGGGCACCTCGGGCAGAAAGTGAATGCGGTCGCCAAGTCCTGTTTGCGCGGCGCTGGCGCGCAGGTCCCGTTCGTATTGCGCATGCTTTTCGGTCGCGCGCCCCATGATCAGGGCGTGCACCCTGGGCCGGTCGGCCATAAGGGGGATCATCGCCTCCAGAAAATCACCGGTGCCCTTTTGGGCGCGGATGCGACCGTAACATCCGACCAGAACACTGTCCGGCAGGCCGAGCTGCGCCCGCAGGGCCGTCCGGTCATGGGAGGGGGTAAATTGATCCGTATCGATACCATGCAAGATAACATCGGCCGGGTGCTCAAGGTATCCGGCGGTCTTTTGCGAGGTGGCGATCAAATGGTCCATCCGGTCGATGAGCCACTTTGTGTATCCCGTATGCTTGCGCTGCGAGGCAGAGGTGAAGACCAGTTTCAGGCGTTTCCGCAGCACATATTTCAGCAGCAGCCCGGCCAGCATCTCGGTATTGCGACGGGCATGCCAGATCCGCGCGCCGGACGGGCCGCGCCGGGGCATGGTCAGCAGGTGCCAAGGCAAGATGTTGGGCACGTGATCGGGCATATCAGGTGCCACCGCACTCACCGCCATTTGCCTTGCCTGTAGGGGCACAAGCCGCACGATGGTGGCCGTGACGCCACTGAGCCGCCGTTTGAAATTCGGCACCAGAACATCGATCTGCGCAAGGTCCGGACGGGTCGTCATGGGGCGCTTATGGACCCGGAACGCGCCTCAGGTCCACTTGGCAATCGGTGGCAAGCTCATCAGGACGGCATTGGCATCGTGGCCAGTCTCCAGCCCGAATTTTGTGCCACGGTCGTAGACAAGGTTGTACTCGGCATAAAGGCCGCGATGGACCAGCTGCGCTTCGCGGTCCGCATCGGTGAACGCCTCGTGTCGCCGCTTTTCAACGCAGCCCAGATAAGCGGGCAGAAACGCACGGCCGACATCTTGGGTGAAGGCGAAATCCGCCTCCCAATCGCCCGTGTTCAGATCGTCGTAGAAAATGCCGCCGACGCCGCGCGCGCGATGGCGGTGCGGGACGTAGAAATACTCATCCGCCCAAGCCTTGAACTTGTCGTAATACGCGGGGTCGTGTTTGTCACAATGCTCTTTCAGGACAGCGTGAAAAAAGGCGGTGTCATCCGCGTATTCGATCGCGGGGTTGAGGTCGGATCCGCCGCCAAACCACCACGCATTCGGGGTCCAGAACATGCGCGTGTTCATGTGGACCGCGGGCACGCGGGGGTTTTGCATATGCGCCACAAGGCTGATGCCCGAGGCCCAAAACCTCGGGTCGGTTTCCATCCCCGGCACGCCACGCGCGGCCATGGCTTTCTGCGCACGTTCGCCAAGAGTGCCGTAGACGGTCGAGACATTGACGCCGACCTTCTCGAACACGCGACCGCCGCGCATGACGCTCATCAGGCCACCGCCAGCGTCACCGCCATCGTCGCCCGTGCGCTTGGTTTCCGTGATCTCGAATCGGCCCGCTGCCGCATCGCCGCCTTGCGTGTCTTCGAGCAATTCAAACGCCGCGACAATGTCGTCACGCAAGCTTCGGAACCAGGTTGAAGCGCGGGATTTGTGGTCGTCGATCAGGTCTTTCATGGGGCGGCAGTCCTTTGGCAATACGCGCTGTGGTTGTAGCAGCTTCGAGCGCGCGCTGCCATGCGTCCGATCACATCACCACACCCAGATTTTGACCCATGTGTTGCTCCAAGGACCACATCTGCCAATTCCTTTCAGACATTGGGAAATTAACCACTCCGCCATGGATTTTGGGAATCGTTTCGCCTAGGATCATGGTCAATCGCCGCAATAGACGGCACCCGAGGCAGATAGAGCACATCATGTTCGTACGGTTTTTTTACGTCGCCCTTTTGGGCGTTGCATTGGCGTTTGGCGGGACATCCCCTTCTCTGGCCGCTCCCTATGCCGCCATGGTCATGGACGCCCGCAACGGCGAGGTCTTGCATTCGCGCAATGCCGATACGCGCCTGCATCCTGCGTCACTGACCAAGATGATGACCATCTACATCGCGTTCGAGGCCATCCGTTTGGGTGAGATCACGCTCGATACCGAGGTCACGATTTCCGCCAATGCCGCCGCCGAGCCGCCGTCGGAACTTGGCCTGCGCTCAGGCTCGACAATCCGGTTTCGGTATCTGATCCGGGCCGCCGCGGTCCGGTCGGCCAATGATGCCGCGACCGCCATTGGCGAGGTGCTTTCCGGCTCGGAGGCCGCGTTCGCCCGCCGGATGAACCGCACGGCCATCGCCCTTGGCATGACACGCACCACCTTTCGCAACGCCCACGGCCTGACCGAAGACGGTCACCTGAGCACCGCGCGCGATATGACCATGTTGGGGCGGCGGCTGGTTTACGATTACCCGCAGTATTACAACCTGTTCTCTCGCATCACGGCCGACGCGGGCATCGCCCAGGTGCGCAACACGAACCGCGTGGTTTTGACCCAGTATCGCGGCGCGGATGGGATCAAAACGGGCTATACCCGGGCGGCGGGCTTCAACCTTGTGGCCTCGGCGCAGCGCGGCGAGGAACGCATTATCGCGACCGTTTTCGGGGGGCGCAGCACGGCCTGGCGCAATGAGCGGGTGATGGAATTGCTGGATATGGGGTTCGAACGTGCACCATCGCATGTCGCGCTGCGCACGCCATCCTTGCCGACCTACACCGACGACGCCAGCGCTGGCGTGTCGCACAGGCCCCCGGGGCAGCGTGCCCCGCAATCCTCGATCCGGCCCTCCATGCGCCCCAACGGGGACGCCCATGAAGGGGTCGATGCAGAGGTGCTGGCCGCAATCAATAATGCTGTCGGGGAAGCTCTGACGCAGGCAACGGACGCTGATCCGGAAATCGCTGCTGCCGTTGAAGCGGCCTTGAATGCGGTGGACGACGCGCCCCGCCCCGCCCCGCGTCCTGACCCGCAGGCGGAGCTTGAGGCGGAACTTGAACCCGAGGTTGCAGCCGAGCCGGAGGCAACGCCTGAGCCAGAGGTTGTGGCCGCGGCACCTGCCATCCCATCGCGCCCTGCCCCGGAACCCGAGGTCGTAACGCGCGCCGCGTCGACCGGATCACGCCTTTTCGGAGTGTCACTGGGACCGCAGACGACACACCATGCCGCCGAACGCCTTCTGCTACGCACGGCATTGGCCGAGCTTGGCACTTTTGATGAAGCCCTGCGTCGTGTGGTGCAGGTCAGTCGCGGGTTCGACGCGCGTTTCGCGGGCATGACCGAGGAACAGGCCGCTCGTGCCTGTGCCCGGTTAAGCGCGCGGAATGTGTCATGCGAGACATTCGGTCCCTAAGCTCACCGGAGAGGCGAGCGAGGTGATGTAGCGCGCGCAGGTCGTCGCAGATCTACTTTGGCTGGTCGTCGTAATCGTCGCGCAAGATGCGATGCGCGTCGCCTTCGGGATCGTCGAACTGACCCTTGCGCAGCATCCACCAGAACGCCACCAGACCCGCGCCGCCCATCAACAGCGAGACCGGGATCAATATGCCAAGGATATCCATCAGCGCAGCCTCAGCGCATTGAGCGAGACCGTCAAGGACGACGTGGACATCGCCAGCGCCGCGATCAACGGCGAGCACAAACCAGCAACGGCCAAGGGCACCGCAAGCAGATTGTAGGCCGTGGCGATGGTAAAGTTTTCCTTGATCCGACCGCGGGCGGTCTGCGCCGTATCCATCGCGTCCGCAACGGCGGCAAGGCTCCGACCGGTCAGCACCATGTCCGACGCCGCCCGCGCGGCTTCCAGCGCCGAAGCAGGTGAAATCGACACATGTGCCGCCGCGAGCGCGGCCGTGTCGTTCATGCCATCGCCGACCATCAGGACCTTGGCCCCGTCCAGCGCCAGTGCTTCGATCATCGCGGCCTTGGCGTCCGGGCGTGCCTCGGCCACGCATTCATCGATCCCGACGCGCGCGCCGAACGCCTCGACTGCGGGCGCGACATCACCCGACAGCATGAGCACCCGCACCCCGCGATCGCTCAGCGTGCGGACCAGATCCTTCGCGCCGTCACGCAATTGGTCAGCGAAGCGGATCGGGCGTACCGGTTCCCTTCCAATGCGGAGGTAGGTTGCGGTTTCGGCCGCCGGTTCGGCCTCAAGCCAACCGGCGCGACCCAGGCGCACAGGCGTGTCGCCCCACTGCGCCTCGACCCCGAACCCGGCGATTTCGCGAATGTCAGTGAGCGGTGCGGGAGATGTTCCTGCGGCCTGCAGCCCACCCGCCAGCGCCTTGGCCAGGGGGTGGGACGAGCCTTGGGCAAGCGCAAATGCCACCTGCGCCTCGGTCAACGATAGCGCGTTGAGGTCCAGCGGTTCCGCAGCGCCGTCGGTCAACGTGCCGGTCTTGTCAAAGACCGCCGTATCGACCTCGGCCAACCGTTCGAGGGCGGTGCCGTTCTTGATCAACAGGCCCTTGCGGAACAACCGGGCCGAAGCAGCCGTTGTCACTGCTGGCACGGCGAGGCCCAAAGCGCAGGGGCAGGTGATAATCAGCACCGCCGCCGCGATATTCAGGGCGACACGCAGATCCATCGTGTAAAGGAACCACCCGATGGCGGCGAGCGCAGACACGATATGTACCCCAGGCGCGTAAAGCTTGGCGGCGGCATCTGCGAGAGATGTGTAATTCGAGCGTCCCGCTTCAGCCACGGCAACCAGATCGCCGATGCGGGCCAATTCGGTATTGCGGCCGGCTGCGCGCACCTCGACCGTGATCGGCCCAGTCAGGTTCGCCTCGCCGGCATGGACCGCGTCACCTGGGGCTGCGGCGGCAGGCAGGGTCTCCCCGGTCATGATCGAGCGGTCCAACTCGGTGTGCCCGTCGGTCACTTGGCCGTCGACCGGGATACGACCGCCCGGCAAGACCCGCACCAGATCGCCAGGCCGCAAGTCGGCGGCGGCGACCGTTTCAGTGGTGCCGCCGGTCAGGCGCAGCGCGCGGGGCACTTCAAGGGCGGCCAGTTCCTGCGCTGCGGAGCGTGCGTTGGCCCTCGTCCGATGATCCAGATACCGGCCTGCCAGAAGGAAGGCGCAGAGCGCAATAGCCGCATCAAAATAGGCATGTTCGCCCGACAACATCGTCTCGTAAAGCGAGGTTCCGATAGCCAGCGCGATCGCCAGCGAGATCGGGACATCCATGTTCAGGCGACGTCCACGCAGGGCAGACAGAGCCGAAGAATAGAACGGTTGGCCACAGAACAGCACAGCGGGAATTGCGATTGCCGCGCTGATCCAGTGCATCATGTCGCGCGTCACACCATCGGCCCCGGACCAGACCGCGACCGACAAGAGCATGACGTTCATCATCGCGAAGACGGCCACCGCCAGACGCATCAAAAGGGCGCGCCCGCGCGCGTCGACCTCGGTTGCGGCGAGAATGCCGGGATCAAGTTCATGTGCCTCGTAGCCCGCTTGGGTCAGCGCGGCGCAAAGGGCTTCGGCCTCCACCTCGGGCCCGGCCTCAACGGAGGCGCGGCGCAGCGTCAGGTTAACCCGCGCCGCACGCACGCCCGGCTGCGCCTCAAGCGTGCGTTCGACCCCCGATATGCAGGCGGCACAATGGATGCCCGGCAAGGCCAGCATCAGCCGCGCGTCTTTCAACGCCGCCCCTGCGACCTGCTCGGCCAAAGGCACCGCGTCGCAGGCGGGACAGGCCGAGGGGTGTTGCGGGTCGGCAAAGGCAGTCATGCCAGATCAATCCCGATTCACGGTGAACGTAATGTTGTGGCGGTAATCGGTGCCGTCCCGGGCCGTTCCGGTCAGGCGCAGACGCCAACGCCCATCGCCAATCTCGGCTGGAGCCACAAGCACACCATTCGCGCCGCGCGTCAGTTCAAGGATCTGATCATCGGCGCGGGTCGTCGGACGGGTGAGCAGCGCGTCAAGCTGCGCCGGGTAGACGGGCCGCCCACTTGCGTCGACCAGCGACAGGCGGAGTTCGTCGGCATCGGTTTCGACCGAAGCGTGCCACCCCAGCGCTTCCTGTGCGACACGACGGTCGTCGAAGGTCTGACTGTCGGCATAGCTTGACGAGACCTCCAGCCCCGGAAACGTGCCCACGGCCTGGGTCGCCATGTAGATGTTGACGCCGATGATCACGCCAAATCCCCCGACAAACATGCTGGCGACATGCCAACCGGTGATCTTGCGATCATCTACGTTGTGCTCGGTTGCGTCGGTCATTGCGGTCCCCTCCCGAAGAATGTGGTGTCCTGAAACGCACGCTCTTCCGTGCCAAAGCCTTCGATCCAGAATCGGAAATCCGTGCGCTCGCGCGCGGCGGCAGCATCTTCGGGGCGCGCGACCACGTAGACACGTTGCAGAAGTGTTTCATCGGCAGGCACCTCGACCATAAGATCTTGACTACCTTCGAGATCTACTCGCAGCACGTCGTCGGAGGTAAGCCCGACACGAAAGACCGCGTCGCCCGCCGTCATGTTCCGGATGCGGATGTCATAGGTGTTGCGCACCGAGCCATCGCTCAGGGTCACGAATTGTGGATTGCGGATCTGCGCGACGGTCATGTCGATCTCGGACCGGATGAAAAGTGCCACCACCAAGCCGACCCCGATCAAGGACCAAAGCGCGGTGTAGACCATCGTACGGGGCCGCAGGATGTGGCGCATCACCGGCACCTTGGTGTTACCCTCACGTTCGTTGGCCTCGTCGGTCAGGGCAATGTAGTCGATTAACCCGCGCGGCTTGCCGACCTTGTCCATGATCTCGTCGCAGGCGTCGATGCAAAGCGCGCAGGTGATGCATTCCATCTGCTGCCCATCGCGGATGTCGATGCCCATAGGACAGACGTTCACGCAGGCCATGCAGTCGATGCAATCGCCGGGGGCCTGAACCTCGGGCGCGGACGTGGCGCCGGGTTCTGTGCCTCGGATCGTCGGCCCGGCCAGACGCGAGCTTTCGATGGCCGCCTCTGCCATGGCGCGGCGCTTGTTGCCCTTGCCACGCGGCTCTCCACGCCAATCCCGGTAGGCGACGGTGATGGTGTGTTCGTCCATCATGGCGGCCTGAATGCGCGGCCATGGGCAGGCGTAGATGCAAATCTGTTCGCGCGCGAAGCCACCGAAAAGGAAGGTGGTTGCCGTGAGGATGCCGACGGTTGCGTAGGCCACAAAGGCCGCCTGCCCCGTCAGAAGATCGCGCAAGAGTGTGGGTGCGTCGGCAAAGTAGAACACCCATGCACCGCCCGTTGCGACCGCGATCAGAAGCCAGGCGATCCATTTCGTGACGCGCAAACGCCATTTGTGGAAATCCCATTTCGCCTTCCACAGGCGCAGGCGTGCGTTGCGATCACCTTCTATCCAGCGCTCCACAGTGTAGAACAGGTCGGTCCAGACGGTCTGCGGGCAAGTATAGCCACACCACACGCGACCCAGCGCGGAGGTGAACAGGAAAAGGCCAAGCCCCGCCATGATCAAAAGGCCCGCCACGAAGTAGAATTCGTGTGGCCAGATCTCGATCCAGAAGAAGAAAAAACGCCGATTGCCAAGGTCCACCAGCACCGCCTGATCGGGCAGGGATGGGCCGCGATCCCAGCGAATCCACGGCGTGATGTAGTAGATGCCAAGCGTGACGATCAGAATTGCCCACTTCAGGTTCCTGAACGGGCCGCTGACCCGTTTGGGAAAGATGGGTTCCTGTGCGGCGTAGAGCTTGGGCGCTGCGTCGTTCGAGGCCATGGCTAGGCTATCCTGTGAAAAGCTGTCTGTTCGCCAATCCTGTCTAGGGGACAGGCGGGGTGCGCACCTTGACGTGGATCAAGTCTTTGAAAATACGAAGAAGCGCCAGTTCCATGGGTAAAGCGCGAACAGGACATGGAACTGGCGCCGGACCAACGGCGCAAATTGCGCCGCCGGTGTTCTGGTTGGTCATGGGCTTGGCCTATTCGCCGCCCCCCAAACCGTGGACGTAGATGGCCGTGGCGTTGACCTCAGCCTCGCTGAGGCGGCCGGACCACGCGGGCATCACGCCGAAGCGGGAATGGCGCACGGTTTCTTCGACCGCTTCCGGCGATCCGCCGTAGAGCCAGATCGCATCGGTCAGGTTCGGCGCGCCAAGGAAACGGTCCCCGTCCCCGGCATCGCCGTGGCAAGCCGCGCAATTGTCGAGGAACAAACCTTCTCCGGCGCCTGCGAGGGCTGCGTCGTATTCATAGCCCGCCGCGTTCAAACCGTCGCCGTCAGGGTCCGACAGAGCCAAGGCGTAGCTGACGACCTGGCCGATTTCCTCGTCGCTGAGGATGCCTTCGAACGCCGTCATCTCGGACCAGCGGGCGTCGGGGTCGTCTTCGTTGCGGATGCCGTGGGCGATGGTGGCTTGGATATCTTCGAGCGAGCCGCCCCAGAGCCAATCGTCATCCAGCAGGTTCGGATAGCCCGCCGCCTGAACCCCCGCAGCACCGGCGCCGTGACATTGCGAACACCAGGTGGTGAAGGTTGCTTCGCCGGCCTGAAGCGCGAAGTTATAGAGATCGGGCGTGTCTTCGCGATTGACGGAGGCAAGCTCCACCTCGGTCAATTGGGTGCGAAGATCGGCGTTGAGCGCATCGAAACGATTGATCTCTTCGGCGACTTCGGCCCGCGTCGAATAGCCCAACACGCCCGACGACGCCCCGGTGATCCCCGGCCAGGCCGGATAGAGTACCGTATAGATGACGGCCCAGACGATGGTCAGGTAGAAGCACCACAACCACCAACGCGGCAGAGGATTGTTGAATTCCTGAATGCCATCCCATTCATGGCCGGTGGTGTCCGGATCATCGGGGTGGAGGTTGGAATGGTTCTGGTCAGTCATTGCTGGCCCTCCTGCCCGGCATCATCGCGCGCGGGTCTATCGTCATGGCGGAAAGGGATGTCGGCGCTGTCGGAATGCACGCGTTTGGAGCCGGGGCGCAGCGCGTAGAGCACGAAGCCGAGGAAGCTCACGACAAGAAAGATCGTACCGAGGCTTCCCGACAGGCCGCGAAGGAATTCATAATCCATGTGCTGGCCCCCCTTACCGGCTCTCTTCGGGCGTGAAGGTCGAGAAATCGACCAACGTGCCGAGCATCTGGAGATAGGCAATCAACGCATCCATTTCGGTCACGTCCGGGTTGCCGTCGAAATCGCGCTGCTGCGCGCCGGGGTAGCGGTCGACCACACCGGGATCACCGAAATCGGTCGCCTGTTCGATGAAGTCCATCGACGCCAGCTCCAGCTGTTCCTCGGTGTAAGGGACGCCCACGAACGCATGCGTGGACATCAGGTCGCCGATACGCTCGCCGGTCAGTTCGCGATCCGCGAGGAAGGCATAAGACGGCATGATGGATTGTGGCACCACCGATTGCGGATCGACCAGGTGGTCATAGTGCCACTCGTCCGAATAACGCCCCCCGACGCGGGCCAGATCCGGCCCTGTCCGTTTCGACCCCCATTGGAACGGGTGGTCGTATTGGCTTTCGGCGGCAAGGCTGTAGTGGCCATAGCGTTCCACCTCGTCGCGCATCGGGCGGATCATCTGGCTGTGACAGACATAGCAGCCTTCGCGGATGTAGATCTCGCGCCCCGCCAGTTCGAGCGGGGAGTAGGGGCGCATGCCCTCCACATCCTCGATCGTGTTCTCCAAGTAGAACAGCGGAGCGATTTCCACGACACCGCCAACGGTGACAACTGCGAAACTGAGCGCCAATAGGAGGGTCGCGTTGGTTTCGATTTTCTTGTGTTGGTCAAGAACACCCATGGTCCAAGCCCTCCTTATTCAGCCGGGACAGCCGCGGACGAAGGCGCATCGGCCCTCCGCACGGTCATCCACAGGTTCCAGGCCATGATCAGCGCACCGGAGAGGAACAACACCCCACCCAGGCCACGGACCACATACATTGGGAATTTCGCCTCGACGGTGTCTGCGAAGGAGTTCACGAGGAAACCCTGCGCGTCGACTTCACGCCACATCAGGCCTTCCATGATCCCGGTGACCCACATCGACGCGGCGTAGAGCACGATGCCAACGGTCGCGAGCCAGAAGTGCCAGCTTACGGCGCGCAGGCTATAAAGCCGTGTGTGCCACAGTTTCGGGAACAGGTAGTAGAGCATTCCGAAGGTGATCATGCCGTTCCAGCCGAGCGCACCGGAGTGCACGTGGCCAATCGTCCAGTCGGTGTAATGCGACAGGGAGTTGACGGCGCGGATCGACATCATCGGCCCCTCGAAGGTCGACATCCCGTAGAAGGCCAGCGACGTCACCATCATCCGCAGGATGGGGTCTGTGCGCAGCTTGTCCCACGCCCCTTGCAAGGTCATCAGGCCGTTGATCATGCCACCCCACGACGGCATCCACAGGACGATCGAGAACACCATGCCGAGGGTCGAGGCCCAATCCGGCAGCGCAGTGTAATGAAGGTGGTGGGGGCCTGCCCAGATATACAGGAAGATCAGGGCCCAGAAGTGGATGATCGACAGTTTGTAGCTGTAGACCGGACGTTCGGCCTGCTTGGGGATGAAGTAGTACATCATCCCCAGGAAGCCCGCCGTCAGGAAGAAGCCCACGGCGTTGTGGCCGTACCACCATTGCGTCATGGCATTCTGCACACCCGAGAAGACCTGCACCGAGCGCGAGCCCCAGATCGAGACCGGGATCGACATGTTGTTGACGAGGTGCAGCATCGCGACCGTGACGATGAAGCTGAGCAGGAACCAGTTGGCCACGTAGATATGCGGCTCTTTCCGTTTCAGAATCGTGCCGAGGTAGACCAGCAGGAACGCAACCCACACTACGGTCAGCCACAGGTCGACGTACCATTCAGGCTCGGCGTATTCCTGGCCCTGTGTCGAGCCCAGAAGATAGCCGGTCGCGGCCAGAACGATGAACAATTGATAGCCCCAGAAGACGAACCAGCTGAGGTTGCCGCCCCACATCCGCACAGCGCTTGTGCGTTGCACGATGTAGAAACACGCCGCGATCAGGGCGTTGCCCCCAAACGCGAAAATCACCGCACTTGTGTGCAGCGGGCGCAGACGGCCAAAGTTGGCATACCCTTGCGCCCATTCGAAGTTCAGCACCGGAAAAGCGAGCTGAAAGGCGATGAAGACCCCCGCAAGGAACCCCACAACGCCCCAGAAGGCGGTTGCAATGGCCGCGGCCCTGACCGGCCCGTCCATGTATTCCCCTGTTGGTACAGCCACCGCAGGCTCGCCCGTACGGCGCAATTGCCACACGAACAGGCCACCGGCGACCGCGAGAATGATTAACGCATGGACCTTGTAGGCGAGGTCGTGCCCGTAGTTCGCCGCGATGGCCGCGAAAACGGTAACCAGCCCAAGGATAGCGAGCTTCAAATAGTCAAGCATCGGTCGTCCCTTCACCTTCTCCCGCGTGCGCCTGTTCCGGACACATTGCGGGCTTTCTGTTCGACCCTTCTTCGACAATTCGGGGAGGACGGACCTTGATCTGGGTCAAGCGCGGGTCAGAAAACGAGAAACGCCCCGGCGAGGGGCGCTTCGGAAGGGCAATTTGTTCGTTTGATCAGAACAGAACGCCACCGTCGGCGTCATCACCGGTCTCATCAATGAGCACGCTGAAATCCGGGACAAGCACACGGCGCTTGCCTTCAAGCTGGATCACACCGTCGCGTTTGAGGCCCGACATCTGACGGCTGACCGTCTCAAGCGTGAGGCCGAGGTAATCGGCCATCGCTTCGCGGGTCAGGGGCAATTCGAACACGACATCGGTTCCGACTTCGCCACCTTTTCCCTGCGTCTCCCTGCGCGCGATGATGGACAGGAAACTGGCGATCTTTTCGCGGGCGGTCTTGCGACCGAGAATCAGCATCCACTCACGCGCCGCATCCAGTTCATCCAGCGTCATTTCGAGAAGCCGCTGGCTGATGTGCGGCGTTCCGATCAGCATTTCTTCAAACGGCTTGCGCCGGAAACAGCACAAGGTGACGTCAGAGACTGCGGTCACATCATAGGCGACGGCTTTGCGGTTGGGACGCCCGATGAAGTCGGACGCCAGCAGCAATCCGACCATCTGCCTGCGACCGTCTTCCATCGTCTGCGCCAGGCTGGCGACACCGCCAACGACCGAGGCAACAAAATCCAGATCGTCGCCGGCCCATACAATCGTCTCTCCGGCCTTGAAGCTGCGGTAGAATTTGATGGCGTTGAGCTGTTCCAGCTCGTCTTGATCGCATCGCGCACAAACGGCCCGGTGACGGATCGGGCAGGCCGAGCAATCGGTCTTTTCGAGCTTGAAGTCTGTGTGCTGCATGGCGCGCTCCTGCAGATGTTCCCGCGCAAATTTGATCTATGTCAATGTGCGCGTGTCGTACGCCTTTAAGTTGTACACTATGGATCGCTATTTTCAAATGCGGCAGCATGGTCTTTTTGAGGCCAATGTCCCGCGCTACACATCATACCCGCCTGCCAACCACTTTGCTGGCGATGTCACGCCCGAGATCCATCGCGCCTGGCTGGCGGCGATCCCGGCGGGCTCGAAAGTGTCACTTTATCTGCATGTTCCCTTCTGTAGACGGCTGTGCTGGTTCTGCGCATGCCGCACACAAGGCATGCAATCCGAGGGGCCGGTGGTCGCCTATACCGACACTCTTATACAAGAAATTCAATCCCTTAGCAGCATATTGCCGCAGGGTGTCGAAATCGCGAAACTTCACTGGGGCGGGGGCACTCCGACGCTTTTGAAAGCCTCCGAGATGACCCGTTTGGCCGCTGCGATCCGCGGATCCATTCGGGTAAGCGATTCGGTGGAGTTCTCGGTTGAGATCGATCCGAACGAAATCGACGATGCCCGTCTCGACGCGTTGGCTGCCGCGGGCATGCGGCGCGCCTCCATCGGGGTTCAGGACTTTGACCCGGAGATCCAGAAAATCATTGGGCGGGAGCAGAGCTTTGAGGTCACTCGCAGTGCGGTTGAAGGGCTTCGCGCGCGCGGCGTTTCCTCACTCAATACCGACCTTCTCTACGGCCTGCCGCGGCAAACGCAGGAGCGGATCACGGCCTCCATGCAGATGTTGCTATCGCTTAACCCGGACCGGGTCGCGCTCTATGGATATGCGCATGTACCCTGGATGGCGAAACGCCAGAGTTTGATCCCGATCGAGGATCTGCCCGCGCCCGAGGCGCGGTTGGCGTTGTTCGAGACCGCCGAAGAAATCCTGCGCTGGGATGGGTATTCCCGCATCGGCATCGACCATTTTGCACGACCGAACGATACCTTGGCCGAAGCCGAGCGCCAGGGGCGTCTGAGGCGAAATTTTCAGGGCTACACCGACGACACCTGCGACGTGCTGATCGGTGTCGGTGCGTCTTCCATCTCGAAGTTTCCGCAAGGCTTCGTCCAGAACACCGCCAGTACCGCCAACTATCAAAGGGCCGTACGGGCCGGGGATCTTCCGACCGGGCGCGGCCACGTACTGACCAAGGACGACATTCTGCGTAGCGAGATCATCGAGCAGTTAATGTGCGGTTTTGGATATGATCTGCGCAAGATCAACCCAGCGCAACGAGCCAAGGTCGCGCCGATCCTCGATGACCTTGCGCGCGCGTATGACGGCCATGTGACACGCACCGAGACAGGTGTCCGCATCCTTGAGGCGTCAACGCCGTTGACCCGGATCATCGCGCGGCACATAGATGCCTACACCAGCACCCAATCCGCCAGTCACTCGTCGGCGATTTAGGCCGCGCCCGCCCGGTCGCCCAAGGCCGCCGCCATCAATTCGCGCGTGTAGGGGTGTTGAGGGTTATCAAACAGCGCGCTTGTCTCCCCCATTTCGACCACGTCGCCTTGTTTCATCACGATCACCTTGTGACTAAGTGCACGCACGACGCGCAGGTCATGGCTGATGAACAGGTAGGCGAGGTTGTGATCCTTCTGCAGCTTGCGCAGCAATTCGACAATCTGCACCTGCACGGTCATGTCGAGCGCGCTCGTCGGCTCGTCCAGCACCACAAGTTTCGGTCGCAGGATCATGGCGCGCGCGATGGCGATCCGCTGCCGTTGTCCGCCTGAGAATTCGTGCGGATAGCGGTGCATCATGTCCCGCTCCAGACCGACTTCCTCAAGGATCTCACCCACGCGGACCCGGCGTTCACGGGGGCCCACCCCCTGCACCACCAAGCCTTCCGAAACGATCTGTTCGACCGTCATGCGAGGGCTCAGAGAACCATAGGGGTCTTGGAACACGATTTGCATGTCGCGACGCACATCCCGCAGGCCCGCCTTCCCCTGCCCCGACAGATCGCGGCCAAGGAACATGATCGGGCCTTCCGACTTGATCAGCCGCATGATCGCCAGCGCGAGCGTTGTCTTGCCCGAGCCGCTCTCACCGACAATGCCAAGTGTTTCGCCGCGCCGCACGCTGATGCTGGCGGCGTTGACGGCCTTCACATGACCCACTGTTCGGCGCAAAAGACCGCGCGTGATCGGGAACCAGATGCGCAACTCGTCGGTGTTGAGGATCTCCTCCGCTTCGCCGGATATCGGATCCGGCGTTCCGGACGGTTCCGCCCCCAGCAATTTACGCGTGTAGGGGTGTTGCGGATTGTCGAAAATCTCGGCGGTCTTGCCCTGCTCGACGATCTCTCCGCCCTGCATGACACAGACGCGGTCGGCGATGCGCCTTACGATCGCAAGATCATGGGTTATGAACAGAAGGCTCATTTGTTCCGCGCGTTTGAGATCGCCAAGAAGGTCGAGGATCTGCGCCTGGATCGTCACGTCGAGCGCCGTGGTCGGCTCATCCGCAATCAGCAATTCGGGCCCGTTCGCCAGCGCCATGGCGATCATCACACGCTGTCGCTGCCCACCGGACAATTGGTGCGGATAGGCCCCCAAGCGGGTTTCGGGATCACGGATCCCGACCTTGGTCAACAGATCCAATACGCGCGAGCGCAAATCAGAGGACACCACATCGGTGAACCCGAGCGCTCGCAAGATGAACCGTACCACAAGCAGCGGCACCGCGATCATGGCCGTCCAGATCGCTGCCTGAAGGATCGCCCCGATCAGGCTCCCGGCCGCAAAGATCAAGGCACCGCCGGTCCCGGCGAGGTCAACGACCTGTTCGCGGATCCGGCCAAAATCATCGGGCTGGATCACCGCGAAAACGTAGAACAGCACGATGGATAACAGGCCGAACACCGCCAACAGCACCGGCCCAGGGTTGCCGCCCGCGATGGTGCTGGCCAACCGTTTCAGCGACCCGGGATAGGTGTAGTCGCCATGCAGGACGAGGCTTTCGGCCATCTGCTTTTCGATGGTGTGCAGAGGGTTGAGCGAGGTCATCGGCTCCTGAAAGATGAAGCTGATGTCGTTGCCGCGCACGCGCCGCAGCTCGGCATCCGAGGCGCCGATCATCTCGGTCCCGTTATACGTGATCGAGCCGCCAAGCTGCGCTGAGCCCGGCAGCAGATCCACGGTCGACAGGGCCGTCACCGATTTACCGGAGCCGGATTCGCCCACCAAAGCCACCGTTTCACCCTTCTCGACGTGGAACGAGATGCCCCGCACGGCGCGCACCGTGTTGCCTTCCTGTGTGAAGTCGACGCTGAGGTCGCGGAAATCAAGAATGCGCCGGCTCATGAGAAGGTCTTCCGTGGGTCAAACGCATCGCGCACGCCTTCAAAGACAAACACCAGAAGCGAAAGCATGAAGGCGAAGGTGAAAAAGGCAGTGAAGCCGAGCCAAGGCGCTTGCAGGTTGTTTTTGGCCTGCAAGGTCATCTCCCCCAGAGAGGGTTCGGAGGACGGCAGGCCAAAGCCGAGGAAATCAAGGCTCGCAAGCCCCGCAATCGTACCGGTCAATATGAACGGCAGGAACGTTAGAGTGGCGACCATAGCGTTCGGCAGGATGTGGCGGAACATAATGGTACCGTTGCCCACCCCCAGCGCGCGGGCGGCGCGCACATATTCGAAATTGCGCGCCCGCAGGAATTCCGCGCGCACCACGCCCGTCAGGTTCATCCATCCGAAGAAGACCATCAGGAACACCAATAGCGTGAAATTCATCGGGAAGATCGCCGCGACGATGATGATCACGTAAAGGCTTGGCGTGGCGTTCCAAATCTCGATGATGCGCTGCCAGATCAGGTCTACAAGGCCGCCGAAATACCCCTGAAGCGCGCCCATGAAGATGCCGATGACCGACGTGCAGAACGTCACGATCAGGGCGAAACTGACCGACAATTCGAACCCGTAGATGACCCGCGCCATCACATCGCGCGACGTGTCATCGGTGCCCAGAAGGTTGGTGCCACGAATGTCCTCGGGCAGCAGGCCAAAGCGCGTGTTGGCCACGGGCTGCCCGGTGTCGTCAAGGACCGGCTCCCCGGCGGTGTCCAGTTCCGGATCGGACCAGAAACCGATCACGTTCGGCGGTGCCGGTGCCACGCCGGGGCGATCCACGATGGTGTTGAAGCTGTGCGGGATCAATGGCCACATGATCCAGCCCTGATTGACCTCAGAGCCGTTGTAGAATCCGGTCTCCTCGACCTCGGCCATGACGCCGTCGGGATCGTCCCAACAGTCTTCAAGCCCGCCGGAAACGATCAGGCATTGGACCTCCACGTCGCGGTAGACGGCCTCGGTGCGGAAATCGCCACCGAATGCGGTCTCGGGGTAGAAGTTGAAGATCGGCGTGAAATACTCACCCTGATAATTGACCAGCAGCGGGCGATCATTGGCAAGGTACGGTGCCAGAAGGGATAGGCCGTAGAGGATCAGGAAAATCCAAAGCGACCAGAACGCCCGGCGGTTGCGCTTGAAGTTGCGCCAGCGGCGCCGGTTCAGCGGGCTGAGCCAGCCCTTCCGGTCGCCCTGCACCCGTCCATGGGTTTCGGCGGCACTTGGCTCCTGCTCGGGCAAGGGCGGCGTCTGCGGGGTGTCAGAGGGAAGGGCCATGGCGCGCTAGCCCTCCAACGATTCAAAGTCGATGCGCGGATCGATCCACACATACATCAGGTCCGACAGGATCCCGACGGTCAATCCGATCAGGCTGAAGACGAAGAGCGTGCCGAAGACCACCGGGTAATCCCGGCTGACCACTGCCTCAAAGCCGAGCCTGCCCAAACCATCCAGCGAGAAGATCGTCTCGATAATTAGGGACCCGCCGAAGAAGACCCCGATGAAGACCGCCGGGAACCCCGCGATCACGATCAGCATCGCGTTGCGGAAGACGTGGCCATAAAGCACCCTGCGCTCGCCCAGACCCTTGGCCTTCGCGGTCATAACGTATTGCTTCTTGATCTCATCAAGGAAGCTGTTCTTCGTCAGCAAAGTTAGCGTCGCGAAGGCCGAGATCGTCGAAGCGAGCACCGGCAGGGTGATGTGCCAGAAGTAATCGCCGATCTGCTGGATCAGGTTCATGTCCTCGAACCCGTCCGACGTCAGGCCGCGCAGCGGGAACCATTGTAGATATCGCCCCCCCGCAAACACCACCAGAAGAATGATCCCGAACAGGAACCCGGGGATCGCGTAGGCCACGATGATCAGCGCGCTCGTGGCACTGTCGAAGCGTGTGCCGTCGCGGACCGCCTTGCGAATGCCCAACGGGATGGAGACCATGTAGGCGATGATCGTGGACCACAGGCCAAGCGTGATCGAGACGGGCATCTTTTCGATCACCAGATCGACGACCGAGATCGAACGAAAATAGCTCTCTCCGAAATCGAAACGCAGGTAATCCATCATCATCAGGCCAAAGCGTTCGAGGATCGGGATTTCCTCGGCCACACATTCCACCGCATCAAGGTCTGGCTCGCCGGTGAAGCCGTCTTCACAGACGATGCGGGCGAAATTGAATTCCACCTGCAACTGTTCAAGAAACTGCGGCGGCAAGCCCCGCGCGCCCTGATAGCCAACGTCAAAATCTGCAGTGTCAGCGGCATTATCGCCCCCGCCGCCCGAGATTCCGGCAAACACATCACCCTCGCCCTCAAGCTGCGCGATGATCTGGTCTATCGGCCCACCCGGCACGAACTGAATCAGCGTGAAGTTCAACAGCATGACGCCGAAAATCGTCGGAATCACCAGCAACAGCCGTCGGAGGATATAGGCGCCCATGGCTGCGAACCGACCTTAAAGAACGCCGGCGTCGCGCAGATCCTGCTCCGCGTCCGGGTCAATCCACCAGAAATCAAGGAAACCAAGGCTGTAGGGCGGCAGGTTCTCGGGGTAGCGATACATGTTGTAATACGCGACCCAATGCGCGGGGTTGTACCACTGGCCAACACGGATCACGCGGTCGCGCAGCACCCGGTCAAGCGCACGCACGGCTACATCCAGTTCTTCGCGGGTTTCGGTCTGCACCACCGCCTCGATCAGCGCGTCGATGCCCTCATCGGCAAGACCCGGCACGTTGAACAGGCTTTCGTCGGCGCCAAGCGATCCGAAGTATTGCCGCAGGCTTGCACCGGGCTCATAAGTCATCGGAAAATGGTCCGTGATCATGTCGTAATCGGCGTCACGCTGGCGTTGTTGCAACTGCGCGTTATCGACCCGGTTCATCGACGCATTCACACCAATGGCGCGCAGGTTCTCGACATAGGGGTTGATGATGCGGTCAAACAGCGGCGAGGAATTCAGGAATTCGACATCCAGTGTCTGGCCCGCCTCATTGCGCAACAGGCCATCGTCGCCGGGCACCCAGCCCGCTTCTTCCAAAAGCCCAAGCGCGCGGCGCGATTGGCGGCGATCAAGCGCGCGGTCGGCGGTCGATTCCGGGACCGCATAGACTTCTTCACTGAACACGGTCGGGGGCAATTGATCCCGGAACTGCTCCAACAGGGCCAATTCGTCACCTTCCGGTAGGCCGTCTGCCTCCATCCAGGTGTTTTCCCAGAAGCTGACCACCGGCGCGTAGAGGCCGTAGAACAGCGTCTCATTCGTCCATTCGAAGTTGAACATATGCGCCAGCGCGCTGCGCACGCGGACGTCCTGGAACTGCGGACGGCGCAGGTTGATCATGAAGCTCTGGCCCGAGGCGATCGTGCCATCGGGCAATTCTTCGCGGATCACCGTGCCGTCGGACAGGGCCGGGAAGTCGTAATTGTTGGCCCAGGCCTGAGACGAGCTTTCCTGCCGGAAGGTGTAATTACCCGCGGTGAAGCCTTCGAACGCGGCCAGGCTATCGCCGTAATACTCGATGCGGATCGCGTCGAAATTGTTGCGCCCCTGGGTGATCCAATGGTCATCGCCCCAATAGTCACGGTTGCGGGTGAAGACCACGCGCTGGCCGGGTTCCACCTCGCCCAGAACGTAGGGGCCGGACCCGGTCAACGGATCGAGACGGCTGTCCTCGAAGGCAAGGCCCGAGGCCTCGTGGCTGGCCTGGCTGAAGACCGGCAGACCACCGGCGGTCTGGATCCGGTCACGCAAGGGCGCGTCGGGGTTGAAGTCGAACCGAATGGTCCGCTCGTCGAGCACCTCAGCGCTGGCGATGGTGTTTGGGATATTGGCGCGGAACGACGGCAGACCCTCGTCGCGCAGGATCTCGTAGGAGAACATCACATCCTGCGCGGTCATTGGTGTGCCGTCCGAAAACCGCACATCCTCGCGCAGGGTGAAAATCACGTGGGAGCGGTCTTCGGGATAGGCGAATTCTTCACAGAGCAGACAATAGGATGAACCGATTTCATCCGCCGTCGCCTCCAGCATCGACTCAAAGAAGATGTTGGACAGCACCGCCGGGCGCCCGATGCGCGAATACGGGTGCATGGAATCGAAGGAGCCGGACGACCAGGCGAATGACATCTCGCCACCCTGCGGCGCGTCGGGGTTTACGTAGTCGAGGTGCGGGCTGTCGGGGGTGTAGCGCAATTCACCGAATGTGGAGATGCCGAAGGTCCGGATCAGGCCGTCATCGCCGACCTCCTGCGCCTTTGCGGCAAAGCTTCCAAGCGCGAGGATCAGGGCCGCTCCGGCCAACGGCAAGGCCGTCATGCGCCATGTGCGGCTTTGGTCGGCGGCGGTTTCACGTGTCGCCACGCGCGCCGTGGCTTCGGTCTGGTCCTGCATATGCACCTCCGGTGGTCGGATCGGGAATCCAACGCGACGTTGCATCGCGCCTCCCTTATTATGGTTCACGAGAGGTTAGAGACCAGCCCGCCCCCGGTTCAAGTTGAGATTCCGTGAACACATGGTGATCAGACGCTTTTTTCGCGGAATGAGCCCCGGAAACGGAAAACGCCGCCCCGGGGCGGCGCATTCGATGCTGTGCTTTCGCGATGCTTATTGCTGAGTCGCGAGGTAGGCGATCAGGTTGGCTCGATCTTCGATGTCGTCCATCCCGCCGTAGGACATGGATGTTCCGGGCGCGTACTCGCGCGGGTTTGCGATGAAACCGGAGATATTCTCAGGCGTCCAATCGCCTTCAAGCGCCAGAAGCCCATCGGAATAATCAAAGCCCTCAGCCGAATGCTTGGGGCGCCCAACAACGCCCAACAGATACGGGCCCACGCCGTTTTGCCCTGCGTTCAGTGCGTGGCAGGCGGAGCATTGACGCCACAGGCGCTCGCCCGCGCCGGCGTCCGCGACCGCGTAGACGTCGGCAAACGGAACCTCAGGGACTTCTTCCGCCGGCTCGGCCGATTCATCGACGATCGCAATCCGATAGCCACTGACATGATCTTCGTCATGGTGGTCGACGTTATAAAGCCCCTCGGCGGCCCATCCGCCCAGAAGAAACACCAGAAGGGCTGCACAAACCGCGCCGCCGGCTTTGGTGATGGTCATCGTGTCAAACATGTCAGCTCCACAAAGGTCTTCTGTCGCTCGTTGCCGGGTATGTATGGTGTTCCTTTGGGGCAAGGCAAGGTGTAGGGAGCGCGACGAAACGACCTTTTCGAGCGGATTATGCCCATGACGGACCGTATTGCCTTTCAGGGAGAGCCCGGAGCCTATTCGCATCAGGCCTGTGTTGATGCGCGCCCCGAACTTGAGCCCCTGCCATGCGCCACCTTCGAGGACGTGATCGAGGCGGTTCGAGGCGGGGCTGCCGCGCAGGCGATGTTGCCGGTCGAGAACTCTACTTACGGACGGGTTGCGGACATCCACCGGCTTCTCCCGGAATCGGGGCTGCATATCGTCGATGAGGCCTTCGTGCGGGTGCATATCAACCTTCTGGCGCTGCCCGGTACTCGGCTTGAGGATGTGAGGGAGGCCTATTCGCATCTGGTCTTGCTGCCGCAATGCGGGACGTTTCTGCGCGACAAGGGGATCACCGGGCGGGTCAGCCCGGATAATGCGCGCGCAGCGCGGGATGTGGCCGAATGGGACGAGCCGGGCAAAGCGGCGCTGGCCTCGGAACTGGCGGCGGAGATTTACGGGCTCGACGTTCTGGCGCGCCATATCGAGGACCATGACCGCAACACGACGCGGTTTTTGGTGATGCAGCGCGCGGCCGACCTCAGCCGGCGCGGCGATCATATGATGACGACCTTTGTTTTCCGGGTCCGCAATATTCCAGCCGCGCTGTACAAGGCGATGGGCGGGTTTGCGACCAATGGGGTGAACATGACCAAGCTGGAGAGCTACATGGTCGGCGGCCATTTCACGGCGACGCAGTTCTATGCCGATATCGAGGGGCATCCCGACGATCCCAACGTGCAGCTGGCCTTGGATGAGCTGGGATATTTCACCAGCGAGTTGAAAATCCTGGGCACCTATCCGGCAGATGCGGCGCGGGACTGATCAGAGGCCTTGGGCTTATCACGCGTGATAACTGGGCTTAACGCCTTATGATAAAACGGAAAACCCGTTCTTACTAACTTTTTGTCAGCCGATTTTCTGAGCAGAGGGGGCGCTGCCCCCTTACGCGCCGTTTCCCGGAGGAAACGGCGCTGACCCCCGAGGTTTTTCTGGCAAGATGAAACAGAGGCGCGGAGGGCGGTCAGGCGGATATCCCGGGCGGGCGTCAGGAGGGGTCCGGATCCAGGCAGGCGCGGCGGTCCGTGAGCCAGGCCGCGGCAGCAGCAGATGGGCTAAGCTCGATGGCGCGGGTGTAGGCGCGCGCGGCCTCCATCGGGTCCGCTTCGGCCAGCAGATGGGCGCGGGTGGCCCAATAGGGTTGAAACGCCTCCGCCGCCGCAGGGTCGATCAGATCGAGAAGCTTGAGCCCCTCTGCGGGACCGGCATCCTGCCCCACGGCCATGGCGCGCCCGACGGCGGCCCCCAGCGAAGGCGCGATTTGCATCAGGCCTGCGTAGAGCTGCGAGATCGCGCGCCAATTTGTGACCTTTGTCACATGGCGCTCTGCGTGGACGGCTTGAATCGCGGCTTCCAATTGAAAGCGGCCGATCTGCCCAAGCGCAGAGGCGCGCGTCAGAAAATACGCGGCACGGTCGATCAGATCTTTGTTCCAAAGCGCAGTGTCCTGTTTCGGCAGGGGCACGTAGTGACCGTCTTGCACGGATGCGGGGCGGCGCGCCTCGATAAAGGTGATCAGCGCGGCAAGCCCAAACGCCTCGGCGCTGTCCGGCATGAGGTTTGCAAGGGTTGTGGCGAGGAAATGCGCCTCATGGCTGAGGTCGCCCGGACCGTCCTGCCAGTCGACCGCATAGGCGGCGTAAACCGCATCGAGCAAGGCTTCGAGCCGTGTGGACAGATCCGCCTGCTCGGGGAGGGCAAACGGGATGCGCGTGTCCCGGATCTTGCGCTTCACTCGGACCAGGCGTTGAGCCATGGCTGCGCGGGGCGTGTTGAAAACGCGCGCGATATCAGAGGCTTCAACCCCAAGCACGGTTTGCAGGATCAAGGGGGTGCGCAGGCCCACGTCGATTGCGGGATGCGCGCAGACAAACATCAGTTTCAAGCGATCGTCAGGGAATTCCGGTGTGTCGGGCGCGTGCATGTCGGGCACCTCATCGGTGAAGGTGACGCGGCGGTCGCGGCGGGCGGCGTCGATCCGGCGGTTGCGGGCGGTGGTCAGAAGCCAGGCTTCGGGGCGGTCGGGGATGCCGTTTGCGGGCCAGGTGCGCAGCGCCTGAACGAAGGCCTCGGCCAGCGCATCTTCGGCAGCGGCAATGTCGCCGGACCGGACGGAGAGAAGCGCGACCAGCTTTCCGTAGGACGCGCGCGCCGCGTCTTCAGCGGCGCGCGCAGGATCGCTCATTCGAGGCTGTCCATGGCGCTTGCACGGATCTCGACCTTGCCCATCTGAGCGGCCGGGCACTGCTCGGCCCATTTGAGCGCCGCGTCGAGGTCGGGCACGTCAATGACGAAATAGCCGCCAAGGGTTTCGCGGGTTTCGGCTACGGGGCCGTCCTGCACCGTCCTGTCACCACCCTTGCGGCTCAGCGTGGTGGCGGTGTCGGCGGGGTGGAGCCAATCGGTATCAACGAACACCCCGGCGTCTTGCAGGGCCTCGATGTACTGGCCGTAGACGGATTTCATCTCCACCCAATCATCTTGCGTCATATCGGCGAAATCGGCGGGGTCGGAATAGAGCAGGAACGTGTAACGCATTGGCTTTTCCTTGGTCTGGTGAGGGGGATTAGGCGGCAACGCGGGCGATGTTGGCAAGGCCGGTCTCGTATGTGGTGCCCAACATGCGGTCCATGAAAAGGCCGAACACGCGGACGGCGGGGTTCAGGCCGAGATCGGACTCAACGGCCCAGGTCACGCGGGTCTGATCGCCGTCTGCCTGCGCGGTGATGTGCTGCGTCGGCTGGCCCATGGCACCGAGGTCGATGGCGTAGGTGACGGTGTCGGCGGTGATGCGGGCGATGGTTTGGGTGCCGGAGCCGCCCTGCCCGTCAAAGCGAAAGCCCGCGCCGATGCCCGCCTCGGGTCCGAACGGAACGATTTGCAGGTCTGGGTCCGCGGTCAGGTAAGGGTTGAACCGCTGGAAGCCTTCGGTGGTGGAGGCGAGCGCCAGAACGGCCTGCGGTGTGGTGTCGACAAGGGCGCTGCGTTCAACGGTGACGTGACGCGGTAGAAGGTAGGTGGCAGCGGTGGCAAGGGCGAGTGTTGCGGCCCCGGTGGCAAGAAGCGCGGTGAGGGTCATGGTGATCTCCGTTGGTCCGAGCGAAGGCGGGAGTGCCTTCACCCCCATGACGAACGGAACGCGGGGTGGATCGACAATGCGGCGCGATTATTTCGCGAAAATCGCGTAAATTTTTGATTTCGTGGGATACTTTATTGCGCAGGGGCCATGACTTCGAACCACGCCCAGGCGTCGCGGGCGATGCGGGGCCCGGCGTTGTAGAACCAGTGATTGTGCAACGGGATCACCATCAGTTCGCTGCGATGACCATGTTCGGACAGGGTAAGCGCGGCGGCGCGGGCTTCTTCCATCGGGAAAATATGATCATAGGCGCCAAGGTAGTGGCGGATCGGGGGGCCGTCGTCGCGGAGACGCATGCCCTCGGCCGGGAGGGTGCCAGCGTGAGTGGCGACGGCGCGCCATGGGCCGTCGGCGCGGTGGGCCAGGAATTGCGCGTAGATGGAGCCGTTGGAATGGCCGAAAAGGAACATTCGGTCGCGGTCGATGGGGATCGTGGCCTCGGCTTGCGTGAGGGCGGCGGCGATGAGGGGGCGTTCATCGGTGCCGAGATCCCAGCGGGTATCTGCGGATTTGAGTGAGACCAACAGCAGACCGTTGGCGTCGGCGACATCATCCCACATGTCGATCATCGACAATTCATCGCGAGCCGCACCGTGGAACAGGATGATCACGGGGCGCGCGACTTCCCCCTGCCCGCCGTCATATAGGCCCACGCGGCGCAGACGCAGGCCGTTGCGGATGCGCAGGGTTGTGACGTCACGCACCTCCGGCGTGTAGTCGGAGCCATCGCTCGCCTCGGCCTCAAGATCGCGCCGTTCGCGGGTGATGTAGAGCGCAGGCGGATAAGGCGCAGGAGGCGCTGTGGCGAGGGTGGGCGCAGAGTCTGGTGCAGGGGTTTCAGCCGTGTTTTGGGCGGCGTTTACAGCGGCGGCTTGAGCAGCATCGGGCGCGGCGGAGGTTTCGCCGACATAGAGCCAGCCCGCGTAGCCGACGAGCGCGAGGCCAAGGACCAAAATGAGTGTTGAAAGGTTCTTCATCCCACCCTCCCATCCGATTGCACGCGGGATGAGTGTCGCGCGCAAATGCGGAGGGAGTGTGGCGAGAGGACGAAGGTTTGATGGATATCCGCGCTACTGCCCCGGCGTGCGCTCGGCCCATCCTGCAAAGATCCGCTCCAGGAAAACAACGATATAAAACAGCAGGATACCAAGGGCCGCCATGGCGAACAGCACGGCGAACATCAGCGGGTAATCACCGTTGATGCGGCCGCTGTCGAAGAGGTCACCGAGGCCACGGCCATGGGGGGACACGATCTCCATCAGGTTGGTGCCGATGAAGGCGAGCGTCACGGCAACCTTCAGGGCACCGAAGAATTCCGGCAAGGTCTTGGGCAGGGCGATTTTCCAGAAAATCGTGGAATTCGAGGCCCCTAGCGAACGGAGAATGTCGCGATATTCGGGCTCCAGCGTCGAGAGGCCGATGGAGATGGAGACGGCAATGGGGAAGAAGGAAATCATGAAGGCGATCAGGATCGTGTTGAAGTCATGCTGTCCTACGAACATCAGCGCGACGATGGGCACGACAGTCGCCTTGGGGATGGCGTTGAAGCCCACGAGGATCGGGTAGAGCCCTTCGCGGGCGAACCGCGAGAAGCCCATGACCATGCCGATCAGCGTGCCGACAATCACGGCGAGGCCAAGGCCCACAACGGTGCGCCAGAGGGTTTCCCAGCTTTTGACGATGAACAGATCCCAGAACCGGATGTAGCGCGGGATCAGGTCCGAGGGGCTGGCCATGCGGAAATCGGGGAGTTGGTTCCACCAGACGAGGAACTCCCAAATGCCCAGGATCCCGACGATGAAGACAAGCGGCGCGACGATCTTGCGGGTGGTGTCATTCATGCTGCGCCCTCGGCTTCGGGGTGGCGGCCCTGGGCGATCTGGATCTGTTCGCGCAGGGTCGCGAGCATGTCCGCGGCGCGCGGCGTGTAGAGGTCGTCGAGCGTGCGCTTGGCCGGAATATCGACGTCGAGCACATATTGCGCGTGCGCGGGTCTGCCTGATAAAACAATGACTTGGTCGGCGAGAAACACGCTTTCGCGCAGGTCGTGGGTGATCAGCAGACAGGTAAACGGTTCCTCTTCGCGGAGGTCGTGCATGGTGCACCAGAGGTCTTCGCGGGTGAAGGCGTCTAGGGCGCCGAAGGGTTCGTCGAGGATCAGGACGTCGGGCTTGTGGATAATCGAGCGGCAAAGCGACGCGCGTTGGCGCATGCCACCGGACAGCTCGGACGGGCGTTTGTTCTCGAAGCCTTGCAGGCCGACAAGTTCGAGAAGATGCATCGCGCGATCCCGGGCTTGCGCCTTGGACATCGGCGATTTCACGATCTCCATGGGCAGAAGAATGTTGTCCATGATCGTGCGCCATTCAAGCAGAACGGGGTTCTGAAACGCCATGCCGACGGTCGGGCGCGGCGACGTAACCTTTTGATCATGCAGCCAAACTTCACCCTCGTTGGGCTTCATCAAACCCGACACCAGGCGCGTCAGCGTGGACTTGCCGCAGCCCGAAGGCCCCACCACGGCGCAGAACGTATTCTCGGGAATTTGGAGTGTGAGCGCGTCCAGAACGGGCAGCGGCCCGGACTTGGTGGTGTAGGCATGGGTGACCGATTTGAGCTCGATCATCGGGGCAGTGGCGGGCATGGGCGGGCCTTTGATTGGGGCGCTGCGAGGCGGTAAAGCGCCCTGCATTTTTCTGTAGTTTTTTTGTAGTTTTTCTGTAGTGCATCGCGATGCCCGGCGCAGATGGCCGGGCATCGTCGTGGCGTGGACCGCGAACGGTCATCCGGGCGTTACTGCCCGCCGACCATCAACACGTCACCCTCGGGCAGGTAAGCGTCCGTGAAATACAGCGCCGCATCCTGTTCGTTCTGGAACTCATAGGTCAGCGTCAGCTGTTCAAGCGCCGTGGCGAAACGGTCGGCGTCGATGCCGCCCATGCCGTTTTCCATCACGTAATCGGTCAGGATATTGCCGTCGATGGCCAGTTGCAGGCGACGCTCTTCCAGCGCGGCGTCACCGGCGGGGTTGCGGTCGATCACTGCGGCGGCCCCGGCGGCGGGATCGGCGATGGCGGCCGCCGTGCCTTGCGCCACGGCGGTCAGGAAGCCGGTCACGATCTCGGGGTTGGCCTCGGCAAAGTCGGTGTTGACGACAATGGCGTTGCCGTAAAGCTCGACCCCGTGATCGGCGAACATGATCGTGGTGATATCGTCCTCGGGCACGCCAAGGCGGGCGAGCGAGAGGTAGGACGAGAAGTTGAAGCCCGTCACGCTATCGACATTGCCTTCGGCGAGCATCGGTTCACGGGTGGGGAAGCCCACGGGTTCCACGGTGATGGTGGAGGTGTCGATGCCGTTCACCTCGGCAAGGATCGGGAACTGCGCCCAAGCGCCATCGGGGGGCGGTGCGCCAAGGATTGAGCCTTCGAGGTCGTCGATGCCCGAGATGCCCTGGCTCACGCGGCCAACGATCGAAAACGGCGGGCTGTCATAGACCATCATGACGGCGGTCACGGGCGCGCCGGGGTTCTGATCGAGGAAGCGGATCAGCGAGTTGATGTCGGCAAATCCGATGGGGAACGCGCCGGAGGCCACCTTGGGCAACGCGTCGAGCGACCCCTGACCGGCGGTGATTTCCACGTTCAGGCCCTGTTCGGCGAAGTAGCCATTGTCGATGGCGAGGAAATAGGGGGCGGACGGACCTTCAAAGCGCCAGTCGAGTGCAAAGGCGATGTCGGTATCCTGAGCGGCGAGCGGCGTCGCAGCAAGTACGGCGCTCGCGAGTGCGGCGGGCAGAATGCGTGTAAACACGGATGATGTCTCCTTGTTGGTGTCCCTTTTCGGGCGGCGGTTTAGTGGCCGCAGCACAGGGCACATCGTCAATGCGCGCCGGTCTTTCGCGACGCGTCGGCGCGAAAGTTGCGCGATTCCGGGCGGAGTTGCCAGTTTTTTTTGCAGGTGCGATTGCAGATTGGGCGCCGGGTTGGGCGAGGGCGGCGCGCGCGGCTAGAGGGCGGCTAGAGGGTCCTGCGGAACGCCGCGAAGCCGTTTGCGGCGAGCGAGGGCTGCGCCGGTTGCAGGCCGAGCGCGGCGAGCCGTTCGGGATGGCCATGGGCGCCAGAGCCGGTTTCAAAAAGAATTTCGGTGCCGCCCAGGGGGGCGAATTCGAAGCTTGGCTCCACTGCGGGATCCAGCGGGCCGGAGGCGGCGCTGATGTATTGGGCGATCACGTCGCGGACGGATTCATTGCGGGTCAGGACCGTGTCGAGCCCGCTTTTGGGCAGGATGTAGCCGCCGCCCGCGGCGCGGTAGGAATTGGTCACGATCAGCGCCTCGTCGGTATCGCGGAGTGGCTGCCCGGAGGCGAAACAGAGATCGCGGATCCGGCTGGCGGTTGGATCGCTTTGCAGGCCTTCGGCATCGGTGCGCGGCGGTTGCGAGACGTCGATGCGGTAGCGCAGACCGGTGATCCGATCGAATTTGTAGGGCGCGAAGGCATGATTGATGAGCGGCTGCGGATGGTCGATGCCGGGGGTGATGCGGTTGTAGATCGAGGCGCTGCGTTCGAGCCAGTCGCGCAGGGCCGCGCCACTCATTCGCAGCACGCAGAGCGCGTTGGGATAGACGTAGAGATGCGCGGCATGGCGGAACTTCAGCGCGCCGGTGGCGATGTCAGTGTAATGGGTGACGCCACCGCGTCCGCCCGCGCGAAACGGGGCCGCCGCCGACAGAAGCGGCAGGCCCGCGAGATCGGGACGCGCGGCGATCAGGGGCGCCACGGCGGCCCGTTTGGCATCGGCGACCACCTGCGTCACGGCGCAGGGCGCGAGGGTCGAGAAATAGGTATTCAACGGCACGGCGGTATGCCCGAGCGGCGTTTCGACATGATTGCGCGTGGTGCGATGCGCCACGGCGACTTCCTTGCGGAGCGCGGGAAACGGGCTGAGCAGGCGGCGCAGCTGGGTCTTGGTTTCAGGCGGGGCCACGGTAACGGCGGGGGTGGCGACCTGCGCGGTTTCCAACTGCCATGTGGTTGTGCCGGTGACGCGGTCGATTTCGGGCGTGAGCACCAGATCGACGAGGCCCAGGTGGGTGCCATAGGCGGCGGGCTGCACGATGGGCACGCCGTTTTCGGCCACGCAGGCCGCGGCGAGATCATGGGTATGGCCCGCGACGACCACATCGACACCGGCCTCGACGGCCAGTTGGAGGGCGACGTTTTCGGCCTCGGGCGGGGCATCGGCGACACCCACGCCGCTATGGGCCAGGACAACGACGATATCGGCCCCATCGGCACGCAGAGCGCGGGCCTCGGCGGAGACGGCGCTGAGGATGTCGGTGAAGGTAAGCGTGTCGGCGAGACCGGGGTTGGACCACGCGGTGACTTGCGGCGGCAGGGCGCCGGTGACGCCGATGCGGATGTCATGGGCGCGCCCGGCCCCGTCGAGCATGGTGCGCGACAGGATCAGGCGTTTGGGCAGGAACGGCGTGCCGTCGACATGGTCGGCATTGGAGACCACCACCGGAAAGCGCGCGGTGGCGAGCGAGGATTGCAGGTAATCGAGGCCGAAGTCGAAGTCGTGATTGCCAAGCGTCGCGGCATCGTAGCCAAGCGCGTTCATCACCGAAATCATCGGGTTCGGCGCACCCTTGGGCAGGATTTCGGACACGATCGTATCGGCCAGGGGCGTGCCCTGCAGCGTATCGCCATTGTCGAACAGCAGGGTGTTGGGCACCTCGGCCTGCGCCGAGAGGATAAGCTCCGCCAGGCGGGCAAGCCCGATACCGGGATCCCGGTTGGCCGTGTAGTAATCAAACGGCAAGAGATGCGCGTGCAAGTCCGTGGTGGCCAGCAGGCGCAGATGCACCTGGTCGAGTCCCGCAGACACACTTTGCACCCTAATCGCCCTTGTGAGCGTCATGATTGTTACCCAGTCGTTCACGCACAACTTGAGGTGGTTGCGGGCGGAGTCGAAGCCTTAGATGGCAGAACTGTGCACATTTCATGCCGCGATGCGGCGGTGTTGCCCTGCGGCCATAGAAATGGCACGTGACGTTAACGGAAGGACCGCCCATGAAACATGCGGAATCAGTGACATTTGGGACATCCGGCCTGAACCGCGCGGCGGAATTGCGGGGTGATGCCGAGGCCTTGAAAAGCGCTTTGGACGGTGATTCGCAGATCCTGCCGCTGTGGCGGGGCAAGCCGATGGTGACGGGCGACCCGGCTCAAGGCGACGTGGCGCTGGCGTTTCGGCCGGCGCGGGCGCCGGTCTTTGGACGGGCCAGCGAGCCACCGATCCTGTTGGGCTATGACGCGGCGGGCGAGACGCTTTTGTTTGCGCGCGACATCTCGGCCTGGACCCCTGCGGATGTCGATGAGGAAGGCGTGAACGCGTTTCTGGACCCGTCGGTGCAGGTGCATCCGTCGGAGGCCGAGAGCGGCGCGGCGTTCCGCGAATTGCGCGGGTTGATGAACCGGCTCGACCGGCGCGATGCGGAATTGGCGGCGACGGCGCGCGCGATCCTGACGTGGCACGCGACGCATCAGTTCTGCGCCAAATGCGGCGCGAAAAGCGACCTGACCATGGCCGGTTGGCAGCGCGATTGCCCGGCCTGCGGTGGGCACCATTTTCCGCGCACCGACCCGGTCGTGATCATGTTGATCACCCATGGCGATGCGGTTCTGGTCGGGCGTTCGCCGGGATGGCCGGAGGGGATGTATTCGCTTCTGGCGGGGTTCATCGAGCCGGGCGAGACCATCGAGGCGGCGGTGCGCCGCGAGGTCCTTGAGGAAGCCGGCGTGCGTGTCGGCGCGGTCGAATACCTGTCGAGCCAGCCCTGGCCGTTCCCCGCGTCATTGATGTTCGGCTGCCGGGGCGAGGCCGTGTCGACCGAGATCACGATTGACCCCAGCGAAATCGAGGATGCGAAATGGGTCACACGCAGCGAGATGTTGGAGGTCTTCGCGGGCAATGATCCCGGCATGTTGCCCGCGCGCAAGGGGGCGATTGCGCATTTCCTGCTGCAACACTGGCTGGCCGATACGCTGGCGTAAGGGGCGCTTGGCCTTGACGCCGCCGCCCCTGCCCCGGCAAATCGGGGCGCGTTCAGCGGTGGGGTCAGAGCGGGAGATGCAGGGGTCATGAAGTTCAAGGTTTCCGAAGATGTCGACGCACCGGCGGACATCACCTGGGCGCGGTTCACCGATTTCAGCGGCATCGAGGCCGAGGTCAAAGGCCGGGGGGCAGAGTTGTCACGGGTGGGCAATTGGGCCACGCCGGAGGCGGGATGCGGGTGGCGCGGACAGGTCACGGTGCGCGGACGCCTGCGCCCGATTGCATCGGAGATCAGCGCTCTGGACGGCCCGGAACGGTGCGAGATCCGGACCAGCGTGGGCGGGATGGACGCGGTCTTCGAGATGAGTTTCGTGCACCTGCGCCCGGACATGACGCGGGTGCAAGTGGTGCTGGACCTGTCGGCGAAGACCTTGTCGGCACGGCTGGCGCTGCAGACGCTGAAGCTGGCGCGCGGGCGGGTGATGCAGCGGTTGCAGGGGCTTTTGGTCCGGCAAGGCGATCTGGCGGAGGACGATTACCGGCGCGCGCAGGGCTAAGGCGCGCTCGGGACGCGCATGATGCGCGCCCCACTGGAGATGAAATCGACGCAAATGGACCAGCCGCAAACGAGGTCAGATCCGCTCAGGCGCGTAGGTAAACTTTTATTTGGTTGAAAGTGTTGCGTACATGTCTGTATGTTTCGGCACTTTTCCGCTCATGTCGAGCGCGATCAGGTAACAAGGGAAATACAAATGAGTACGAGTCTTAACAACGCCGGTCGGTTCGGCATGACAACAATCGCGGCGGCAGCCATGGCAATGACCTTCGGCACGGCGCAACAGGCCGAGGCAACGTCGGTTCATTGGACCAACAGCGGCTACAGCGTCAGCCCCTCGCAGCGGTTCATTCCGTCGCGCACATCGCTTCTTTCGCAATTCACCACGCGGGGCGGAAGCTTCAGCAGCTCATCTTCTTCGTCGGTATCGGCATCGGCGTCGGCGTCATCATCCGCCTCGTCCTCGGGCGGTGTCATCACCGTGATCCAGACATCCACGACAGGGTCCGGCTCGGTGAGCGCGTCGGCTGGCGGGTCGGTCAGTGGATCGTCCTCGCTGGCACCTGTGCCGCTGCCGGCAGGTGGTGCGTTGCTTCTGGCCGCTCTTGGTGCGTTTGCAGCCGTGCGTCGTCGCAACACGATGGCCTGATCCACCGGGTCAGTTGATACGAGATTACACGACATGGCCCCCGCCACCTGCGCGGGGGCTTTTTCGTTTTGGTCGGATCGAGCGGGTGCAGGTGTGCGCCGTCAGGCGTTTGCCCGTCAGAGCCCGCCGCCGCCCGGCCCGGTGCGGACGGTGAAGGCCAGGATCAGCATCAGCATCGCCGCGATCCACGAGGCCGCAACGCGCAGGGTGATGCGCATCCAGTCGGCGGGCACGCGGTCCATCGCCAGCCGCGCAATGCCGGCGGCCAGAGCGACCGTGGCGTTGGTGCCGAAGATCAGGCCCAGGTGGATCAACACCGGAAGCTCGAACAGGGCGTGACCTTCGAGGCCGAGCGCCAGCGCGAGAATGCCGAGCAGGCCCGCGAAGAACAGGGCCGCGATGCGACCCGGGTGCGGCAGGAGCGCCGCCAGTGCGCCCACGATCAGGCCCGTGCCCATCATCAGCGGCAGGATCCATTCGCCCACCAGCGGCGCCACGGCAATGCCCGCAAGCTGGCCCAGAAGGAAGACGGGCCAGGCGCGGACCATGCCCTCGGCGTGCCAGAGCGACAGGAAGAGGCCGAGCGCCAGAAGCGGCAGGAACACCGCCGGATAGGTCACGACGACGCCCGCGCCTTCGACAAATTGCGCATAGAGGTCGGCACCGGATTCAAACGAATGGGCCGCCGCGCTGGTGGGCGCGACGGCGAGTGCCAAGGCACTGAGATAGCGAGGTTTCACGGTCGAAACCGTCCGCGCGGCTTAGGCCAGGCCAAAGAGGAACGCGGCCCCGACCAGCGCGATTGCGCCGCCGATGCCCCGCGCGGCCCAGGTGCCCACCGAGCTTTTGGTCAGGAAGCCAAGCGCGATACCCACCAGGTGCAGCAGGCCGGTGCCAATCACAAAGCCGACGGCGTAGCCATAGGCGCTGAATTGCTCGGGAAGCTCGCCGCCATGGGCGTGGCCGTGGAAGATGGCGAAGATGCCGACGATGACGGCCGCGACCCAGATCGGCGCCTTGACCGCGAAGGCGATCAGCAGGCCGAGGATTACACCCGAGAGCGCGATGCCGGTTTCCACCGCAGGCAGCGGCACACCGACAACACCCATCGCGCCGCCAAGCGCCATGACCAGCGGGAAGACGATGGGCAGGATCCAGATCGCGGGCTTGCCGAGGAACGCGCCCCAGAGGCCGACGGCGACCATGGCCACGACGTGGTCCCAGCCGAGGATCGGGTGCCAGAAGCCCGAGGCGAAGCCGGTGTTGATCCCCTCGCCGGTATGGGCGGAGGCGGCGCTTGCCAGCACAAGCAGCGGGAGGGCAGCAGCAAGGAGGTGAAGGGGGGTGCGTTGCATGATCGTTGTCCCGGTGAATTTGTCTGTCGCGCCAAGGGTATCGTGTGGCTTGGCGAGGTCAACTGCATTGGGAGCAAAGGGCGCGGGGCGGGGGCGGGATACAGAGGCGGGGGCGGGATACAGAAAGGGGTCGGGCCTGCGCTCTGCCAGAGACGTGGCCCGACCCCCTCCGGTGGGACAGGACGGAGTGCTGCCCTGTGCCACCGCCGCCTCCACCACAAGGGTGGGTGCGGACCGAAGCTGCGGAAGATCGCGCTCCGGTGGCGCGGGTCGGCAACCCCTTCACTTGCCGCCGATCCCGCGTGGGAGAATGGCTACACGGCGAACGTGCGGCGCGAAGGGGGAAAGCGATCGGGAGGCGCGTCAAATCTGAGGCGGGGCAGCAAATGACGCGACGTTACGGCATCAGGGCTGCGGCGTGCCGGCTTTGCGGGCGCCGCGTTTGAGGCCGAGTTGGCGTTCGCGCCAGATGATCGCGATGCCGGCCACCACGATCAGGGCCGCGCCCATCAGCATCGTGGGGGTCGGGACCTCGGCAAAGATGAAATAGCCGACACCGATGGCCAGCAGCATCGAGGTGTATTCGAACGGCGCAATCAGCGACGCATCGGCGAAGCGGTAGGAGGAAGTCAGCAGAATCTGCCCGACGCCGCCCGCCAGCCCCGCGCCGATCAGAAGCACCCATTGCGTGGGCGTGGGCCAGGCCCAGCCCCATGGGATGGTCAGCAGGCTCAGCGCGGAGGCGGTGATCGAGAACCAGAACACGATGGCTGCGGTGCGCTCGGTCTGGACGAGCTTGCGCACGAAAACCTGTGCCAGTGCGGCGCAGACCGCCCCCATCAGCACCAGCATCGCGCCCAGCGCCTGCCCGGTGTCGGCGGTGGTCGGATCCAGTGCAAGCCGCGGCGACAGCACGATCAAAACGCCCCCCATGCCGAGTGCGACCATCGACAGGCGAAACAGGCGGACCTGTTCGTTTAGAAACATCGCTGCGAAGACGACGACGAGGATCGGCGCGGCATAGCCGATGGCGGTGACCTCGGGCAAAGGCAGAAGGCCGAGCCCCGCAAAGCCAAGCCCCATGGCGGTGGTGCCGACCAGCCCGCGCCAGAGATGGCCCATGGGGTTTTTCGTCTCCAGCCCGTGGGCGAGGTCATGTTGCAGGACGAGCCAGACGAGGATCACGGGGATCGCGAAGAAGGAGCGGAAGAACACCGCCTGGCCCGGCGGGATGGTGTCGGCGCTGGCCTTGATGAGGGACGCCATGGAGACGAAGACGCAGACGGAGGCGATTTTCAGGGCGATGCCGCGGAGCGGGTTTTGAGCGGTTGGCATGGGGATTGGCTACGCCTGCACGGGGGGCGCGGCAAGGGGGTGGTTCGGTTGGAGGTTGTTTTGGGGTGTGGGGGCGCTGCCCCCGTCGCGTGCCGCGACTCCCCCGAGGTTTTTCTGGCAAGATGAAAGAGCGGCGGGGTTGGCATGTGGCGGGCGCGGATTGGTCAAGCCATCTTGCGATTCGCGGTTGGGGGGATTATCTGCACGGGTGAGAGGTTGGCGCGGGCAAGCACTTCGCCAACCTGGTCAGAGCCGGAAGGCAGCAGCCATAACGATTCCTGCTTGGGTCGTTGTCCAGCCTCTCACCCCAGCGCATCGCAAAGCGATGCGCGTCGGGCCGAAAGTGTAGCGCGCAGCGATGCACGCAGGCAAACGCATCGCAAAGCGATGCGCGTCGGGCCGAAAGTGTAGCGCGCAGCGATGCACGCAGGCCAAGCGATCCAGCTCACAAAGCGATCAGCGCCCTAAGCCGCCCCACCGCCCAAATCAACATGCGTGCCCTGGATCACGCCGCCCCCTGCCCTACAGGTCGTGCCAGCGGCTGAGCCCCGCTTCGCTGGCCGCCCATCGGTAATACCCCGCCATCGCCAGCCCGAAGAGCACCCCGGCGAGAAGTGAGGCGAGGACCGCAAAGCCCATCGGCATGCCCGAGCCCTGCCAGGCGACGACCCACATCAAGAGGCCCCAGATCAGCCCGAAGGCCGGGCCGGACAGCAGGGCGGCGCGCAGGAAGCCCATGTAATGCGGCGGACGGGGGCGCAGGCCGATGGCGCGCGCGACACGGAAAAGCGGCGGCGCGTAATTGGCGCGTTTGATGCCGGAGCCTTCCAATTCGGCGAGGGCGGCAGCCAGGCGGCGGGTGTAGTCGTCTTGCATGACCGGAGGGGTAGCGCCATTCCCGCCGGTCGCCAAGCCTCAGGTTGGGCCGCCGTCCACGACCTGCCCGGGATGCGCGTCGGCCCATTCGGTTAGGATCGCGGAGAGGTCCGGATCGCCCACACGGTCCGGCGCGGCGCGCGGGATCGCGACGCCCATTTCCAGCGCGAGGCGCAGGCAGGCGGCGTAGTCGCGCCCTGTGCGGGACGGGTTGTTCTCGGCGCCGTGCAGGATGGTCGACAGCAAGGTGCCGCCATAGCCGTTGACGTGCCCCAGATCGGGCTTCTGGCGCAGAAGGAACGCCATGACATCGGGCAGGCCTTCCCACCCGGCGGCGTGCAGGGGGGTGAGGCCTTCGGTATCGGGCCGGTCGGTTTCGACGCCGACTGCAACGAGGCGCTGCACATGGGGCAGCTTGCCGGGCAGGTGCAGGATCTGGCGGATGATGGTGCGGCACCCGTCGGGCAATTTGGCGGGGTCGATATAGGTGCCATCGGGGACCGCGCCGTCGGCCACACGGGCCAGCAGGTCTTCGGAGGGCGACAGCGGCGTGGCATGGCCGCGGTCGGCCAGCGCCCTGGCCAGCGGGGCATTTCCGTAGACGCGGGCATAGGCGTAGGGGGTCATGCCGTCGTAGGGCCGGGTCGGGTCGGCGCCGTGATCGAGCAGGAGGTCGATCATCTCGGGCGGGCTCATCCGGCGGGCGGCCTGATGCAGGGCGGGGACGACCCAGGGCTGCTCACCGCCGATCTCGGCATCGTTGAAATCGTCAGGCCTGGCCCCGGCATCGAGCAGGAGGCGGACGGCCGCGACATCGTGGAAATCCATCGCCCGCAGGAGGGCGTTGGTGCCGTGCGGCCTGGCGCCATGGGACAGCAGGAGGCGCAGGCCGTCGTGGTGGCCCAGTTCGGTGGCGTGGTAGAGGCTTTCGCCATCATTGGGATCGGCGCCATGGTCGAGCAGCCATTCCGCGAGCGGCATATTGTTGGCATGACCGAGGGCGAAATAGAGGGTGGAGAGTTTGTGCGACGGGTCGCCGTCATAGGCCGCGCTGTAGTTTGGATCGGCCCCGTGACCGAGCAGCAGATCGGCGATGGCGCGCATGTCCGCCGCGCGGTCCGGGAACATGTGGATCGCCTTGGATTGCGCCATCATGGTGAGCGGCGGATGCTGCGGCGCGGGGGCGGTGGCGCGGGCAGGATCCTCGGCAAGATGGCGGGCAACGTCATCGTGCAGGTAGAGGCGACAGGCGAGGCCGATGTTGCCCTGCGGCAGGTCGGGGTCGTCGGTCAGAAGCTGTCGGACGACGGCCTCCTGCCCGTGGGACAGCGCGAGACCGAGGCGTTGTTGCCGGGTGGCGCGGTCCATGCCGTGAGTCTCGGCGGCCAGTTTCAACTGCGGCCAGGAGACAAAGCCTTGCTCGCGGGCGATGACATGCAGGATATCGGCGTGTTTGAGCGGCGTGTCTTCGGGTCGGGGAAGATGGGTCCGGATACGCAAAAAGGCGCCCCGATCTCCGCCGTGGTACGCCTTCTTGAGTGCCGTGGCTGCACGGCGAAGTTGGTCGATTGATCGTATCATCGGGTTCCCTCACATCTGCCCAACGATCCGCTAAGGAGGGCTTGAGAGACACCGAATATCGTGTCTGTCGCGTGCTCTGGAGGGTGCCGGTTCGGCTTTCCGCGGATCTGGAGGCCTCCCCTGTGGCCCAAGATGAAGGTAGCGCGCTGTATGGAACCTTTCAAGTGAAAGGGTTGTATAAAGGTGTTCGCCCTCGCAAGACGGCGCAAAAGGCGCTACCTCACGGGCCATGACGGACAGAGATACGCTTGCAAAAAAACGGACCGATTGGGCGGAGGACCGCACAATCCTGGCCAATGAGCGCACATTTTCGTCGTGGATGGGCACCGGAATGGCGTCGGTCGGCGTGGCGATTGGCCTGAAGGCGGTGTTTGGCGCGTTTGAGCCGACCTGGGCCGCGAAAGTGGTGGCGAGCGTGTTTCTGGGCGCGGCGATCGTGGTGTTCTGGTCGGCGCGCAGGCAGGCGTTGAAGACCTTCGCGCGGTTGAAGGAAACCGACGCCGAAGCGCAGCCATCGCGATCTTATACGGTGCTGGCCTTGGTGCTGACGCTGGCGACGGTTTTGACCGGCGCGATCCTGTGGTCGTTGTAATCCGGTGGACGGCGTGATCCGGGCCGCCTACCCTTGCCCGTGACCCGAAAAGACGGATTCCCATGAGCAGCGACGACCAACCCACCTATCAGGTTCTGGCCCGGAAATACCGGCCCGCCACCTTTGCCGATCTGATCGGACAGGAGGCGATGGTGCGCACGCTGAAGAACGCGTTCGAGGCCGACCGGATTGCGCAGGCTTTCATGCTGACCGGTATCCGCGGGACCGGCAAGACAACCACGGCGCGGATCATCGCCAAGGGGCTGAATTGCATCGGGCCGGACGGCGACGGCGGGCCGACCACGGACCCCTGCGGCGTGTGCGAGAATTGTGTGGCCATCGCCGAGGGGCGGCATGTCGACGTGATGGAGATGGATGCGGCCTCCAACACCGGCGTGCAGAATATCCGCGACGCGATCATCGAGACGGTGAGCTACCGGGCCGCGACAGCGCGCTACAAGATCTTCATCATCGACGAGGTTCACATGCTGTCGACGAGTGCGTTCAACGCGCTTTTGAAGACGCTGGAAGAGCCGCCCGCGCATGTGAAATTCCTGTTCGCCACGACCGAGATCCGCAAGGTTCCGGTCACCGTGTTGAGCCGGTGTCAGCGGTTTGACCTGCGCCGGATCGAGCCCGAGGTGATGATCGCGCATTTGCAGAAGGTGGCAGGCCTTGAAGGTGCCGCGATTGCCGAGGATGCGCTGGCGTTGATCACGCGGGCCGCCGAAGGGTCGGTGCGCGATGCCATGAGCCTCTTGGATCAGGCGATTGCCCATGGTGCGGGGGAGACGACGGCGGATCAGGTACGTGCGATGTTGGGCCTCGCCGATCGGGGCCGTGTGATGGACCTGTTCGAAGCGATCATGGCGGGAGATGCGGCAAAGGCGCTCGACGAATTGGGCGGGCAATATGCCGATGGGGCGGACCCTGTGGCGGTGCTGCGCGATCTGGCGGAGATCACGCATTGGTTGTCGGTGATCTCGATCACGGCGGAGGCGGCGGAGGATCCTACGATCTCGCCCGATGAGCGCACGCGGGGCTTGGCGCTGGCGGAGAAGTTGCCGATGCGGGTGCTGACCCGGATGTGGCAGATGCTTCTCAAGGCACTGGAAGAGGTGGCGATTGCGCCCAACGCGATGATGGCCGCCGAGATGGCCGTGATCCGCCTGACCCATGTGGCGGAATTGCCGAGCCCCGGTGATCTGGTGAAAAAACTGAGCCAGATGGAGCGCCCCACCGGCGGCGCGCCCTCGGGGGGCGGCGGCGGCGGAGGACCTGCGTTGGGACCCGGCCCGAAGGCGCGCACGACCGGGACCGCGCCGATGGGCGGCGGTGGGCCGCAGGCCGCGTTGGCGCCGCAGGCCGGTCCGGACCTGAGTGTTTATCCGACGTTCGAAAGCGTCGTGGCGCTGGTCGAACAGGCCCGCGATATCAAGCTGTTGATCGAGGTGAAAACGGGGCTTCGGCTGGTGTCCTACGCGCCCGGCCGGATCGAAGTGCAGACGACCGAGCGTGCGCCCAAAGACCTGATCCCCCGGCTGGGACGGATGTTGCAGACGGCCACCGGCGCGCGTTGGGGCATCACGGTCGCCGCCGAGGGTGGTGGCGAGACAATCGAAGAACAAGAACAGGCCAAGCGCAACGAGTTGGAGGCCGAAGTGACCGCGCATCCGTTGATGCAAGCGGTGTTGTCGCGCTTCCCGAACGCCAAGATTTCCGAGATCCGGTCGCACGCGGAAATCGAAGCCGAGGCGGCGGTTGAAGCGCTGGAAGAGGCGGAAGATTGGGATCCGTTTGAGGATGAGTGAGGGCGACACCTCATTTGACCATCGCCCGCACTGCTGACGGTCTAGGGCTGAGGCCAGGCATCCGGCGCAATCTCGCCAAGAACCTCAATCGTTCCATCGGCGACGCGCAGCACATAAGCGACCCCTTGCGGTTCAGGATAAATCCCCGTCACGGCTTCGAATGGATCGTCATGGCCCACAATGATGCGATTTGTCCCTGCTTCGATTGGGGCAGCGATCAAGGGCTCGACCCGCGACCGCATCGCTTCAAATTGGGCGTCTGTATACTCTTCAGCCGGCTCGAAATTCAGTGCGGCGTTTTCGGCATAGGTCCCGAAGGCGAGACCTGCCGTTTGCCATGCTCTACAATATTGGCTGGTCACAACGTCACCGACGGGGATGCCGTGGCCCTCGACCATCGCGCCGATATGGAGCGCTTGCTGCCAGCCGGTGCGGCTGAGCACGCGCTGGGTGGCGCAATTCAGGGGGTCTGCGGTGACCTGGTCCGCGTAGTCGGACTCGGTCTGGGCGTGGCGGATGTAAATAACGTGACCGCCGTCTTGTAGCGCGGCAATTAGCGCGTCTGGTGGTGCGTCCTGCGCGAGGGCTGGCAAGGAGGCCAATAGGGGGAGAAGCGGGGTCAGAGTCAGCACAATTCTGAGTGTCATCAGGTCCGGCCTTTCAAAGTTGAATGTCCGGGTGCCGATACGGTGCCTCGTATCGGGTCTCGCATTTCTGATTCTTTTTGTCAAGATTGCGTTGTCTTGCCGCCCTGCTCTGTGCAGCGTATCTGTTGGGCAGACATATTCCATCTGGAGAGCAGGACGATGATGAAGGGTTTGGGCGGTCTTGGCGACATGGCCAAGATGATGAAACAGGCGCAGGAATTGCAGGGCAAGATGGCCCAGATGCAAGACGACCTCGCCACGATGACGGTGCAGGGCGAAAGCGGCGCGGGGCTGGTGAAGGCGACGGCGACCGCGAAGGGTGAATTGACCGCTTTGGATATCGATCCGTCGATCTTCAACCAGGACGACAAGGAAGTGGTCGAGGACCTCATCCTGGCCGCGATCAAGGACGCGCAAAGCAAGGCGCGCGACAAGCACGACGAAGAAATGGGGCGCCTCACCGAGGAAATGGGTCTGCCCTCTGGCGTGAAAATGCCGTTCTAAGGTCTTGGCCGACACGCCCAAAGATATTGAAGAGCTGATCGGGATCATGGCCCGCTTGCCGGGGTTGGGGCCCCGGTCGGCGCGGCGTGCGGTCCTGACACTGATCAAGAAGCGCGGCGCGTTGATGCGACCGCTGGCCGAGACGATGGCGCGCGTGGCCGAGACGGCGCGCGAATGCGTGAATTGCGGGAACATCGGGACGGATGATCTGTGCGGGATCTGCGCCGATCAGCGCCGCGCGACGGGGGAATTGTGCGTGGTCGAGGATGTCGCCGATTTGTGGGCCATGGAGCGCGGCGGCGCGTTCAAGGGGCGCTATCATGTGTTGGGAGGCACGTTGTCGGCGCTTGATGATGTGGGGCCCGAGGATCTGCGGATCCCGCGGTTGAAGGGGCGAATGGCAGATGAGGGGATCACGGAGGTGATCCTGGCGCTGAACGCGACGGTCGATGGCCAGACGACGGCGCATTACATCGCCGACGAGTTGGCGGGGGCCGGTGTGAGCCTGACGTCGCTGGCCCAGGGGGTGCCGATCGGGGGGGAGTTGGATTTCCTCGACGATGGCACGATTTCCGCGGCGTTGCGCGCGCGAAAGGCGTTGTGACCGGTGTGTATATTGCGCAGCAAAGCTGCATTTTTTTGAGTGGATCGGCGCGGGTGGTGGCGTCAGGGCGTTATATGACCGTGGTGCCGAGGTTGAGCGCTCCGAGGCCTCCGGCGGAGGTTTTTCTGGCAAGATGAAAGGGTGTCACCCCATCCATCGGCCGGGGCCCAATCACTGGCCTGCTTCTCCGACGAATGGGGGTCTTCACCTTGCACGCCGAGTCGGTCCTCACCTATCGACGCGCCTTCATGGTGCCTTCTGACGCTTAAGGACCGGTAAAGCGCGTCTTTCATCTTGCCGGAAAACCTTCGGGGGAGTCGCTCCTGAAGGGAGCGGCGGGGGCAGACAGCCCCCTGCCTCAGTTTGCCACCCGGCGCAGAGGCGGCCCGCTTGCGGTCAGCGCATCGGAGAGAACAGGGCATCGGAGGAGGCGCAATCGCGGATCACGTCGCCACCGCAAGCGCGTGGTTCCATGTCGCGCGTCAGGCAGATGCGGATCTCCTGTATCCGGTTGGCCCGGCAGGTCACCGTCAGCATGTCCGCGTCCAGTTGCGGGTTCACCTCCAGGAAGGCCTCCTCGATCACGGCGGCGGGCAGGCGGACTTCGCGGTCGAGTTGGCGCAGAAGATCGGGGCGGGTGATGCTGTCGTAGGCCACGCGGCTGAGCGCGTAGTAATCGGCAGCCTCCAGACCGGTGCAAACGCCGTGTTTGCGCCATTGGTGCCAAGCGAGGCCGGAGCTGCCCATGATATCGGTCATCTCTCCGGTCATGCCCCGCGAGGGCGCGCGCAGTGCCGTGGGGCAATAGCTTGGCCAGCCGGTTTCATATTGCGGCCAGAGGCCATGCAGGGTGAAGCCGTATCCCTGCCCTGCGTCGCATTGCGGGCTGTCGCGATCATCGCCTTCAATCGCGCACCATGTTGGCGTCCAGCTCAGTGCGAGGACGTAGTAGTCAAACTCGCCCGCAGGCTCGCCCTCGGCCTGTGCCAGGCCCGCAGCGCAGATCAGCGCGCAAATCAGTCGTTTCATTCCGGGGGTTCCCTCGCCTGTCGATCACGCCTATATAGCGAGCGATTTCCCTGAAATCGAGGAACCGCGACGGCCCGGCCATCGCACCCGGCTCCACCGGTCTTTCCTCGTATGTGATGTGAGCCTTGGAGGCCTGATATGAACAAACCCATCATGGCGAAAGCCACAGCCGTCTGGTTGGTCGACAACACCACGCTGAGCTTCAAGCAGATCGGCGACTTCTGTGGCCTGCACGATCTTGAGGTGCAGGGGATTGCCGATGGCGATGTGGCTGCGGGCGTGAAGGGGTTCGACCCGATCGTGAACAATCAGCTGACGCAGGACGAGATCGACGCGGCGGAGAAGGATCCGTCACACAAGCTGAAGCTGAAGTTCTATGCCGCGGCTGTGGGCGAGGAAAAGCGGCGCGGGCCGCGGTATACGCCTTTGTCGAAGCGGCAGGACCGCCCGGCGTCGATCCTTTGGCTGGTGAAATTCCACCCGGAACTGACCGATGGGCAGATCTCCAAGCTGGTGGGCACGACGAAGCCGACGATCCAGGCGATCCGCGAGCGGACGCATTGGAACATCAACAACATCCAGCCGATTGATCCCGTGGCGCTGGGTCTGTGCAAGCAGACGGAATTGGATGCGGCGGTTCAGAAGGCCAATGCCAAGAAGGCCGTGGACGGCACGGCGATGACGGATGACGAGCGGCGCAAGCTGGTCTCGACCGAAACCTCGCTGTCGATGGATCCCGAACCGGCGGTTCCGGCGGCGATCGCGGGGCTTGAGACCTTCACGCTTGGCAGCGGCGATGACGAGAAGCCCGAGCCCGAGGTCACGCCGGACGCCGACAGCTTCTTCAACCTGCCCGAAGGCGGGGATGATGACGAGGACGACGACGATCAAGACGGCAAATAACGTCGCATGACCCCTTTGTGCACGCGTGCGCAGAGGGGTCAATCCCTTGTTTTAATTATAGAAAGCTGTTTTCGTTAACCTGATCTTAACCCGATGGTTAACGGCTGGTCCGCATTGGAGCGGTTTTGGGACCGCGCGGGGCCGCAAAGGCGACTTTGCTTCGGTCGGGAATCGGGTAAGCTTCGGCAAGACACCCGGAGCCGCTCGATAGATGAAACGCCTTGCGCTGATCCTGTTCCCTTTCTTGTATGGCGCACCGGCGACCGCGCAGACCGGCGCGTGGTGTCAGGAAATCTGGCTCAGCCGGAACACTGTCATGGACCGCGCGGGGCAGTGTTTCACCACGCCGCTGGGGCAGGCGATTTTCGACAATTCCGATTGCACCCCGGGGCGGCGCCCGCTTCTGCCGCTGGATGCGGAGATCGTGTCGCGGTTGCAGATGCTGGAGAACGATTTCGGCTGCGCCGTGGATATCTCTGCCACCGCACTTGACCCAAGCACCGCACCCTGGCTGGCGCGGTTGGCGGAGCTATGGACGGTGCCGATCCGGGCGGACACGGAACATGGCTGCGGCGGATATCGCGGGCCGGTGCGGGCGCTTCATGCAGGCATGTCCTCCAGCACCAGCGTCCTCGGGCAATTGGAGCCGGGGCAAAACTTCGGCTTTGCCCACGTGCCGATGCCCGCCGGGTGGGAATACATCACGGTCAGCGATGCCGATTTCAACCCGGTTGCCCATGGCTGGGTCCAGGGGATCGAAATGAGCGACGAGATTTGCGAGTGGATCGCGGGTTAGACTGAGGAACAATTCGTAAAGGGGATTTGAAATGCGACAGGGTTTTTTCAGGACGATCCTTGCGGTTTTGGGGATCAGCGCGGGCCTGAGCGCCCCGGCGGCGGCGTTGGATTTTTGCGAGGATGCGTGGCTGACGCGGAATTTGATCATTGATCGCTATGGCTATTGCTTCAACTCGACGCTTGGGCAGGCGTTGTTCGACAATTCGGACTGCTCGACGTCGCAGCCCAATCTGTCGGCGGAGGATGCGGAATTGGTCGGCTTCATTCGAGGCGGAGAAGAGCAGGTTGGGTGTTCGATCAACACCGGCGCGGGGCCATCGGCGGCGATGCGAGAGGCCCATGCATTTTACAACAGCCTGCAGGATATTCCCGCCACCGATCACCTTGGGTGGGCCTGCTGGGGCTATCGCGGCGCGCCGATCCCGGTGCGATCCGGCGCGTCCGACACCGCCCCGGTGATCGGAACGCTGCAACCCGGTCAGGGCATGGTGTCAGGATATTGGCCGAGGGGGCCGTTCATATTCGCGACAATCGTCACGGGCCCGTCCGGGTCAACACTGGCCCGGGGATGGATGCGCGCGCAAATCTCGGACGCCGATTGCGATCAGGTGGCCGGATAGGTCGCGGGATTAATGCGCAGCCGTGGTGACGCTATCGAGCAGGGTGCGGCCGCCGTCGACGGTGAGCGTTTCACCGGTGACGAAGCCCGCGCCATCGGAGGCGAGGAATTGCACCGCTGACGTGACCTCGCGCGCGGAGGCGATGCGGCCCAGCGGGGTGCATTCGCGGATCTCCTGCCGCAGGCCGTCGGTTTCGCTGAGGCTGTCCTTGAGACTGGCGGACATGACGGAGCCGAAGGCCACGCCGTTGACGCGGATGCGATGCGGGGCGAGGGCGACGGCAAGGCTGCGCGTGGCCTGATCCAGGGCGGCGGTGGCGATGGAATATCCCATCAGGTCGAGATGGGTGCGCCGGGCGGCAATCGACGACAGGTTGATGATCGAGCCTGCGGGGCCGTCTTCCTGTTCGGAGGCTTCGGCCTGGGCGATCATGCGTTTGGCCACCGCCTGCCCCAGACGCAGGGCGGTGAAGGTGTTTTGTTCCAGCATGGCCTCGACGGAGGTGTCATGGGGATCGAGCGGATCGGTTGTGAGGATCTGCCGGCTGGCATTCACAAGGATATCGATGCGGTCATAGGCGTCGATGGTGGCCGAAATCAGGTTCTCGATGGTCAGCCGTTCGCGCAGATCGCCCGCGAAGTAGCGGATGTTATCTTCGGCCCCGTCGATATCGCCACATTCGTCCTTGAGGCGCGCCTTGTCGCGGTCCGCCAGCATGACCTTGGCGCCCTGGTCGATGAAATGGCGCGCGATGGCAAGGCCCACGCCGTTGGCGGCGCCGGTGATGATGGCGGTTTTGCCCTGGATGGAAAGACCCATCTGGAAATCCTTTGGATGATTGAACTGGCGGTGGCCGGGGCTTTAACGCTTCGGGCGTTTGGGCTTTGCGGCCTCGTAGATCTTGTAGCCTTCGAGTTCTCCAAGCAGGCGGCCCGTTCCGAAGCACGCCTTGAGCGTATCTTCATAGGGCAAATGCCGGTTGGCGACCATGAAAAAGCGCCCCCTTGGCGTAAGGTTAGCTGCCGCCGCCTGAATGAAGGCGCGGCCAAGGTCGGGATCGGCGCGCCGCCCGGTGTGGAACGGCGGGTTGCATACGATGGCATCATAGGGCGTGTCGGCGGTGTAGCGGGTGACATCGGCCCAGTGGAAGCGGGCGCGCGGATCGTCGATGTTGATCTGCGCAGCCTCGCACATGGCGTGGTCGGCCTCGATCAGGTCGATTGTGTCGATACTGTCCTGCTCGGAAAGGATCTCACCCGCAATGTAGCCCCACCCGGCGCCGTAATCGGCCACACGCCCCGAGAGCGCGGGCACCAGTGCCACGAGGAGTTCGGAGCCACGGTCCGGCGCATCGACGGAGAAGCCGCCGGGGACGGTGACATAGCCTTCGTCGATCTCGGACGGCGCGGCGATCCAGTCCGCGACGGCATCGGGGATCGTATCGGGGCGGGTCAGCCACGCGAGTTTGCCATGGGATTTCGACATCACGCCGTCGAGGTCAAAGTGCGTTTTGAGCTGTTTGACGATGGCCTCAACGCCTTCCTCCTTCTGGCCGTCGACCATCAGGAGGCCACCGGGGGCGAGGTGGCCCAGCGCCTCGGCGACACCCGAAAGCGTACCCGCGCGGGATTTGGTGATCTGGACAAGGGCGGCGTCAAACGTGCCCTCGGCTTCGGTTACGACCTGAAGGCCGCGGGCAGTCAGGCGGTCGAAATCCGGCGCAAAGCCCTGCACGCAGGTGACGTCGCCCAATGCGGAGAAGTCCGCATCACTGCGCGCGCCCATGACCAGCACGGGACCGGAGGGCGGGTCGATATCGCCGCCCTCGATTGCAAGGATCCATCTGTCGGGGGTCATGGGGTGAGAGGATTATTCCTCTTTCTCCATCGTGCATTGCAGGGGATGCTGGTTGCGGCGGGCGAAATCCATCACCTGCGCGACCTTGGTTTCGGCGATCTCGTAGGAGAACACGCCAACGACGGCGAGGCCCTTCTTGTGTACGGTCAGCATGATCTCAACCGCTTGGCTATGCGTGATGCCGAAGAAGCGTTCGAGCACATGCACCACGAATTCCATCGGGGTGTAATCGTCGTTGAGCAACAGCACCTTGTACATCGGCGGACGCTGCGTCTTGGGTTTGGTCTTGGTCGCAAGCGACACATCACCGTCGCCGTTGCCGTCTTCGGTGTCATCGCGTTTGTCGGCCATCATGTACCAATCGGTCGTCATGTACTCGGAAATCCCGCTATCATCGCCTGCGCTGAGGCAGCATTATATAAGACGAATAGGGCAACAGAAAAGAGGGGCTGCGCGTGTCTGAGCTTAGCGTAATCGGATTCGATGCGGATGACACGCTGTGGCAGAACGAAAGTTTCTTCCGCATGACGGAGACGCGTTTCGCCGAACTGCTGGCCGATCATGCCGAGGGCGCGCACCTGAAGGAGCGCTTGTTGGAGGCGGAGCAGAAGAATGTCGGGCATTACGGGTTCGGGATCAAAGGCTTCATGTTGTCGATGATCGAGACGGCGGTGGAGGTGACCGAGGGCCGGGTCGATGGAAAGGTTGTCGGGCAAATCCTTGAGATGGGGCAGGAGATGCTGCGCCACCCGATCGAATTGCTGCCCCATGTCGAAGGGACGTTGGGCGCGTTGGCGGATCGCTATCCGCTGATCCTGATCACCAAGGGCGATCTGCTGCATCAGGAGCAGAAGCTGGCCGCAAGCGGGTTGGGCGACATGTTCGCGGGCGTGGAGATCGTGTCGGACAAGGTGCCCGATGTATATACGCGCGCCTTCGCCGACCATGGTGGCGCGCGCCGCGCGATGATGATCGGCAATTCGATGAAATCCGACGTGGTCCCGGCTTTGGACGCGGGCGCATGGGCCGTCTATGTGCCCCATGGCCTGACCTGGGCTCTGGAACACGCGGAGACGCCGGAGGGGCATCCGCGCTATCATGAATTGCCCGATCTGGGGGGCTTGCCCGCCCATGTGGAGGCGGTGGAGGCGGCGGCGAGGGTTGCGTGATCGCTGGCCGATCATCGCGGCGCTGGGGATTGTGCAGATCCTGACCTGGGGCAGTTCGTTCTACCTTTTGTCGATCCTGGGCCAGCCCATCGCGGCGGACACCGGATGGCCGGGATTGGCGGTTATGGGCGGAATTTCCCTGGCGCTTGTGATCTCGGGGCTGGCCGCCAAGCCGGTCGGGCGCGCGATATACTTGCGCGGCGGGCGCGCGGTGATGGCGGGCGGCGTGGGGTTGATGAGCCTTGGCCTTTTGGTGATGGCATGGGCGCCGGGCGTGCTGGTGTACCTGGCGGCGTGGATCATCGTGGGCCTTGCGATGGCGGCGTCGCTCTATGAGGCGGCGTTTTCCACGCTCAGCCGGATCTTCGGCGGCGATGCGCGGCGGGCGATCACCGCGCTGACGCTGTTGGGCGGGTTCAGCGCGACGATCTGCTGGCCGCTGTCGGCGGTGTTGGTCGAGGCCTGGGGCTGGCGCGGGGCCTGCATGGCCTATGCGGCGCTGCACCTGTGCATCAGCCTGCCGCTGTGCCTAGGGCTGCTGCCGCACGCGCCCCGGATGGCAGCGGGCAAACCGCCGCCTGCGCCGGAGCCCATCGGCTGGCGGGCGCCGCAATTGCAGGCGCTGGCCGTCGCGGGCGTGTGCCTTGTGTTCATCTTCTCGACCATCGCGCTGCACCTGCCGCCGATCCTGATCGCCAGCGGATACAGCCTTGCGGTGGCGGCGGCCCTGGGCGCGCTGATCGGCCCTTCACAAGTCAGCGCACGCCTGTTGGAGATGCTTGGCGGCGGGCGGCATTCGGCCGTTGTCACGATGCTGGTCTCGACCATCGCGGTCTGTGCGGGGTTGTTGAGCCTGTCGTTCGGCGCGCCCGCGGCTTTGTGCCTGATCGTCTATGGCGGCGGGCTCGGACTGTGGACCATCGCGCGCGGCACCGTGCCGCTTGAGACGTTCGGGGCAGAGCGGTATCCGGCGACGATGGCGCGGCTGGCCTTGCCGGTTTTGACCGCCTCGGCCCTTGCGCCGATTGCGGGTCAGGCGATGCTGCCCGTGCTGGGGCCGGTCGGAACGTTGCAGGGCCTCGGCGGTCTGGCGCTTGTGCCCTGCGCGATGGCGGTGATGTTGTGGCGGCTTCGTCACCGCACCTGACTTATCTGTGCATTGACGCCACCACCCTGCCCCTTTTAAGGGGTCGCGCATGATAGATGCCCGACTTGTTCCGCTACAAAGCGCCTTGATGGAGCCGCTGGCCCGCGCTTTGGTCGCGCGGGGCGTACGGGCGGATCAGATCACCCTCGCGGGCTGCGGGATCGGTCTTCTGGCGACGGTCGCGGCCGGGTTCGGGATCTTTTGGCTGGCACTTTTGGGGCTGGCGCTGAACCGGTTGGCCGATGGGCTTGACGGGGCCGTGGCGCGGATGACGACGCCAACGGATCGCGGTGCGTTTCTGGACATCACGCTGGACTTCGTCTTCTACGCGGCGTTTCCGTTGGGATTCATCCTGTTCGACCCGGCGGCCAATGCGGTGCCGGGGGCGGTGTTGATGGCGAGTTTCATCCTGACGGGGACATCGTTTTTGGCGTTTTCGATCATCGCCGAGCGGCGCGGGATGGCGTCGGAGGACTATCCGACCAAGGGGATCTACTATCTTGGCGGGCTCGCCGAAGGGGCCGAGACGATCACGGTATTTGTGGCGTTCTGCCTTTTCCCACAGGCGTTTGCGTGGATCGCGTGGGGTTTTACCGCCGTGTGCCTGATCACCGCGGCGACACGGTTGGCTGCCGGGTGGGCGGCGTTCGGACGCTAGAGCTTCAGCATGATCTTCCCGATATGCGCGCTGCTTTCCATGCGGGCGTGCGCCTTGGCCGCGTCTTGCAGCGCGAAGGTCTGATCCATGACGGGGGCCACGCGACCCGAATCCAACAAAGGCCAGACCTTTTCGCGCAGCTCGGCGGCGATGGCGGCCTTGGCGCCGTCGGATTGCGGGCGCAGGGTGGAGCCCGAGATCGTTAGGCGGCGGACCATGAGTTGGGCGAAGTTCAGTTCCACCTTCGGGCCTTGCAGGAAAGCGATCTGTTGCAGGTGTCCGTCATCGGCCAGCGCTTTGACGTTGCGCGGCAGGTAGGGCCCGCCGACCATGTCGAGGATCACGTCCGCCCCGCCTTCGGCACGCAGGATGTCGACGAAATCCTCGTCGCGGTAATTGATCGCGCGCTCGGCCCCCAGCGCGGTGCAGGCGGCGCATTTCTCGGTCGAGCCGGCGGTGGTAAAGACGCGTGCGCCGAAGGCCTTGGCGAGTTGGATCGCGGTCGTGCCGATCCCGGACGAGCCGCCGTGGACAAGAAAGCGCTGCCCCGCCGTCAGGCCCGCGCGCATGAACACGTTGGTCCAGACGGTGAAAAACGTCTCGGGCAGGGCTGCGGCCTGCGCCATGGTGAGACCCATAGGCACGGCGAGCGCGTGGTCTTGATGGGTGGTGGCAAATTCCGCGTAGCCGCCGCCGGGCAAAAGCGCGCAGACCTTGTCGCCGGGCGTCCAGCGGGTGACGCCGGGGCCGATGGCCTCGACTGTGCCTGCGGCCTCAAGCCCGGGCAGGTCGGAGGCGCCCTTGGGCGGCGCGTAGCTTCCGGCGCGTTGCAGGGCGTCGGGGCGGTTCACACCGGCATGGTCGATACGGATCAGGATCTGCTCGGCGCCGGGGCTTGGCACGGGGCGCTCGCACAGGCGCAGGACCTCTGGCCCTCCGGGTTTGGCAATCTCGATCGCGCGCATCATCTCGGCCATGTTTCCCTCCGCTGTGGTTGCGTGCATCTCACGCCACGCGGGGCGGCGACACAAGGCCAAAGCGGCGCTGGCGGTCAGCGCGGCGATGGGGGCCAGCGGCCCGGCAGATCATCAGGCGCACGCTGCGCAGGGGCTTTGACGGACGCCGCGAAGCGTTCCAGGCCCTGCGCAAAGGGTTTCAGAAGCGCGTTGGAGCGCACCCGCGCCTTCATCTGCTCGAACCGCATGACATCTTCGATGCGACGGTCGAGAAAGCCCCAGGTCGCGCTATGCCCTTCCGACCCGTCGCCCAGCCAGAACAACACGGTCGCGGAATAGACGCCCGAGAGCGTGGCGCGTTTGGTGTACCAGTTGAGATCCTCGGACGTGTCGCCGAGCCCCGTCCAGATCGTGTCGGCGGTTTCCCACACAAGACGCGCGCCGTCGGCGGCGTAGATCGGCAGGGCAAAGAGAGTGGCGCCGCGACGGACGGCTTCCTTGTCGTCTTCGACCGCATCGAGGCGCGCCTTTACGGCCCATGTCACTTTTTCGCGGAAGCGCATGCCCGACAGGTCGGTCTGCGCCAGTCGCGTGGCCAGCGCCCGGTCGCCGCGCCGGTGAAACGCCAGTGCCAGATCCACGGCCCCGCGCGGGAACAGAGCGCGGGCCTCGGCCATGGGCACATCGGCATCCTGCGCGGCGGCGGTGAAGCTGGTCTCGGTCCAGCCGTCGAAGGGGACGTGCATCATCGCCGCATCGAGGATTGCATTGCTTTGATCGGTCATCTCGGGCCTCCGTTGCGCCATGGTGGACAAGATAGGGGGCGCTTGCTATACGGCCCCTTCCTGCACTTCCGTTCAATTCTAACCTAGAAAGGTGGTGACACCACATGCAGGTCAGTGTTCGCGACAACAACGTCGATCAGGCACTCCGCGCTCTGAAGAAAAAACTTCAGCGTGAAGGCGTCTTTCGTGAGATGAAGCTCAAGCAGCATTACGAAAAGCCGTCGGAAAAGCGCGCGCGCGAGAAGGCTGAAGCCATCCGCCGTGCCCGCAAGCTGGCGCGCAAGAAATTGCAGCGCGAAGGTATGCTGTAAGGCAATCTTTCCGGGGTCGACCCGCGAATCAGAAAACGAAAAACCCCCGAGGCCTGGCCGCGGGGGTTTTGTTTTGTGCGCTGTGCAGAGCGCTGCAACGGATCAGCGGCGTCAGTTGACGGCGGCGACCTGCGCGGCGAGGACCGCATCGGAGCCGTCCTGCTCATCAGAGATCGTGCCTTCGACCAGCCGGTAGGTGACGCCGGGCAATTGCGCGAATTGTTCCATCGTGCGGTTCGGGAAGAAGCCGGGCGTGACGGTGCCGAAGCCCGGAGTGTTCGACAGGATCTCGGTGATCGAGCGCGAGCAATAGGCCGGAGCGACGGGGCCATAGGCCTGAACCGCCTGGCTCAGCTGCGCGGCAACGGCAGGCGAGACTTCGATGGTGTGCATATGTGCCTCGAACACGCCGTTCGATTGGAACGCGAGATAGAGGTCCATGTAGCCCGGCGTCATGCCGAACAGCACATCGTTGCGTTCGGGAATGCCGGGATTGTGCCAATTGCCCGCCGGATCAAACAGCAGCCGCTGCGCCCCGTCGATCAGAAGCGCCGAATGCGCGCCCGAGCCGTTGCTGGTATTGACGGAGGTGATCAGGGTCACGGTGGTGGGCCCCGCCGGCACATAGGTGGCCTGCGACACGGCCACATCGGAATCCCACACGGATTCGCCGACACACCCCGCCAGCGCGAAGGCAATCAGGCCCGCCGCCGCAATACGCAGAGTGGTGTTCATGTGGCGAAGATTGCCAGGCCGATGACGATCAGGATCGAGATGATGGCCACATTCGTGGACCACTTCACGAAGCCGTCGAATGTCTTTTCCTGATCACGGATATCCATTTCACCGTGCTTGTGGTCGTGATTGTCGGCCATGGGTCTGGTCCTTCATGTCCTTGGGAATGCGTTTCGGGGAGGAATATCGCAGATTGACGAAGCTGTCAGCCCCAAGCGGCTGTGGCGTCAAGCCGCGACCGGAGGGCGGTGCGGCGCGTCATGGCGACAGGGTCAGACGAGGCTGTATTCCCAGGCCCCGTCGGCATTGCGCGCGCGGGTCACGGCGCCGATGCGATAGAGGTGGTTGAGGTGCGCCACGGCCTCCACCAGTGCAAGGCCATAGGTGCCGTCGTCGATCGTGCGTTTGAACAGCGGCGAGAAGCAATCTGCGGCGGTGCGGGGCTGCGTCGAGATATGGTTGCGCAGCCGGTCCAGCGCATTGTGGTGGTTGTCGATCAATTGCCGCATGCGCGACGGCAGGCCCGTGAAGGGCAGTTTGTGGCCGGGCAGCACCAATTGGGTCTCTCGCGCATGGGGCTGCAGCGCTTCGCAAGCCGCCATCCAGTCGCCCACGGGGTCCGCGCCGGGTTCGGTCGCGTAGACGCCGATATTGGGTGAGATCGTGGCCAGAAGCTGATCCCCGCCGATGACGAGGGTGTCGTCGCGGCTCCAGAAGGTCGCGTGGTCGGGGGCATGGCCGTGACCAAAGCGGATGTCCCAGGTCCGACCGCCCATGTCGATGGTGTCGCCCTCGATCAGGCGGGTGAAGCCAAGCGGCATCGGGTGGACGACATCGGCGAAGTTGAACGGACGCTCGGAGCGGCGTTTGTCCAGCACGTCGGGGGCCATGCCCGCGTCGATCCAGAACTGCACCTGCTCGTCGGTGGCGTGCGCCTGTTCATCGAGCGTGAGCATGCGGGAAAACAGCCACGCGGTGCGGGTCATGCAAAGCTCCACCCCGCGCGCCTGGAACCAACCGGCGAGGCCGACATGGTCGGGGTGGTGATGGGTGACGATCAGGCGGCGCACCGGGGCCCCGGCCAGCGGTCCGTCGAACACGGCCTCCCACAGCGCGCGGGTGCGTTTGGTGTTGAGCCCGGTGTCGATCACCGTCCAGCCATCGGCATCGCGCAGGGCGTAGGCGTTGACATGGTCGAGCACCATCGGCAGCGAGATCCGCAGCCACAGGACACCGTCGGCGACCTCGACCGCGTCGGAGGCGGCGGGGGTCTGTTCGAACGGGGTTCTGATCGGGGCGGTCATGGGCCGGGCTTACGCCGCCAGATCATCGGGCGAAAGGTCATAAAGCCCGTCCGAGCCGCAGCGCGCCTGGGCCATCATCGCCTGCGCTTCGGGCAGGAGGCGGGTGATGTAGAACTGCGCCAGCGCTGTGCGGGGACCGTCGCCGGATGCGGCGGCGGCCTTGGCGTGGTAATGCGCCCCGAGCACGCGGGCATAGGCCATCAGGAACGGCACCGCGCCGCCGAACCGGTCGCCCATGTCGCGGGCGAGGATATCGTGCGTCGTTTCGCGCAGGGCCTCGACCACCGGGCGGATCACCGGGGCGAAGGCACCGTCGGTGGCGGCGATTTCATCGAGCAGGGCGAAGGCGGCCTCTCCGCCATCCATCAGCTTTCGGCCCGCAAGGTCCATCGCCTGAATGCCGTTGGTGCCCTCGTAGATCGCGGCGACGCGGACATCGCGGGCATATTGGGCGGCGCCGGTTTCCTCGATGAAGCCCATGCCGCCGTGGACCTGAATGCCGATGTTGGCGACCTTGATGCCGGTCTCGGTCCCGTAGGCCTTGGCGATGGGGGTCAGGAAGGCGGCGCGGGCGTCGGCCTTTGCGTCGCCGGTCTTGGCGAGGTCGATGGACACCGCAAGATCAAGCGCCATGGCGCGGGCGGCGAAGCTTTCGGCCTTCATGTCCATCAGCATACGGCGGACATCGGCATGGTCGACGATGGCGCCGGTCGGGCCCTGGGTCTTGCCCTGCTTGCGGTCGAGCGCATAGCTCAGCGCGTGCTGATAGGCGGCATCGGCGATGGAGACGCCCTGCACCGCGACGCCGAGGCGGGCGTTGTTCATCATCGTGAACATCGCGGCGAGCCCGGCGTTTTCCGCTCCGATCAGCCAGCCGGTCGCGCCATCGTATTGCATCACGCATGTCGGCGAGCCATGCAGGCCCATCTTGTGTTCCAGGCTGACCACCTTGAGCGTGTTTGCGACGCCGGGCGTGCCATCGGCATCCGGAATTTTCTTAGGAACGAGGAACAGGCTGATCCCCTTGGTGCCCGAGGGTGCGTCGGGCAGTCGGGCGAGGACCAGATGCACAATGTTGTCGGTGAAGTCGTTGTCGCCCCAGGAAATGTAGATCTTCTGCCCGGAGACAGCGTAGGTGCCATCGCCGTTCGGCACGGCCTTGGAGGTCAGCGCGCCGACGTCGGAACCAGCCTGCGGCTCGGTCAGGTTCATCGTGCCGCACCATTCCCCGGAGATCAGCTTGGGCAGATACAGCGCCTTGATGTCGTCGGAGGCGTGATGCTCCAACGCCTCGATCTGGCCCTGCGTCATCAGCGGGTTCAGTTCCAGCGAGAGGCAAGCCCCACCGATCATCTCGTTCACGGCGGTGGTGACAGTATGCGGCAGGCCCAGCCCACCGTATTCGGGATCGGCTGAGATGCCCATGAACCCCGCCTCGGCCAGCGCATGGTAGCCGTCGCCCATGCCCGGAGCGGTGCGCACGATGCCGTTCTCAAGCGTCGCGGGGTGGAGATCACTTGGGCGGTTGAGCGGCGCGATCACCTCTTCGCAGATACGGCCCGCTTCGGTCAGCATGGCCTGCACGATATCGCTGGAGGCGTCGGCGAAGAGGTCGGCGTTCTGGACACGGTCGAAGCCAACGACGTGGTCCAGACAGAAGGAAATGTCCCCTACGGGTGCGCGGTACGGCATGGTGTTGGCTCCTCCCTCGTGGTTTGCGAAAGCGCGTCGATTGCGCTAGGGGCGATGTTCCACAGGGTAAGACCTAGGGTCGCCGCCCAAGTTTAAGCAACTTCAACGTTACGTCACGGATGCCGCTGTCTCACCCCGAAATGTTACAAGATGATTGCGCCGGAGTGACGCGGGCCGCCGAGGTCTTGCGCGCGGGCGGATTGCTCGGGCTGCCGACGGAAACCGTCTATGGGCTGGCCGCCGACGCGTGCAATGCGCAGGCGGTCGCGCGGATTTTCGAGGCCAAGGGGCGGCCTCGGTTCAATCCGTTGATCGTGCATGTCGCCACGCTTGATCAGGTCGCAGATGTGGCCGAGCTGACGCCCGAGGCACACGCGCTGGCGAGTGCGTTCTGGCCCGGCGCGATGACGCTGGTTCTGCCGTCGCGGAATATGGTCGCCGATCTGGTGAGCGGCGGATTGGCAACGCTGGCCGTGCGCGTGCCCGCGCATCCGCTGGCCCGGCGCGTGTTGGAGGAATTTGGCGGACCGGTCGCCGCGCCCTCCGCGAACCCGTCGGGCCGGGTCAGCCCGACACTGGCGCAGCATGTGGCCGACGGGTTGGGCGACAAGCTCGACGCGATCCTGGACGGGGGGGCGTGCGGGGTCGGGTTGGAGTCAACGATCCTGGCGCCGGGTGCGGGCGGTGTCCGGCTGCTGCGCGAGGGCGGGATTGCGCGCGAAGACGTGGCGCGTGTTGCCGGGCCCTTGGTCGATGACCTCACGCCGGGCCGCGTGGAAGCCCCCGGTCAGATGGAGCGGCACTATGCGACGCGCGTACCGTTGGCGATGGGCGGCGCGGTGCGGCCCAACGATGTTACCATCGGCTTCGGAGCGACGGTGGGCGATCTGTCCCTGTCGGAGCGCGGTGACCTGGTGGAGGCCGCAGCGCGGTTGTTTTCGGTGATGCACGCGGCGGATGGCCTTGCGCAATCGCGCGGCGCGGCGCGCATCCATGTGGCGCCGATCCCGGAGGTTGGCCTTGGCCGGGCGATCAATGACCGGTTGCGGCGGGCGGCCTTCGATCAGGCGTGACCGGCCTCACTGGACAAGGTCAGAGAGCTGACGCCGAGGCTTTCCAGCGCGGCCTCCCATTTGCGCTCCGGCGCGATGTCGAACACCAGTTCGAGCGTGGCATCGGCGGTGAGCCAGTCGTTGCGCTGAATTTCGGCGTCCAACTGCCCCTCGCCCCAGCCCGAATAGCCAAGGGCCAGAAGCGCACGTTGCGGCCCGCGCCCGGCGGCAATGTCTTCAAGGATGTCGAGCGTTGCGGTCATCGCAAAGCGGTGGTCGATGCGCAGCCCGTCCTCGCCCCGGGGCTTGTAGTCAGACGAGTGCAGCACAAACCCGCGACGCAGCTCCACCGGGCCACCGAAGCAGACCGGGACATCGGGCGGCGTGCCACGCCGGGCAATCTCCAACTGCTCCATCATCTCGGTGAAGGTGATGTCTTCCATGCGATTGTTGATGATCAGGCCCATGGATTGACCGGGCGAATGCACGCAGATGAACACCACCGCTCCGGCAAAACGCGGATCCTCCATCCCCGGCATGGCGATCAGGAGCTTGCCGGTCAGATCATGGGCGAGGTCGGGCATCGTCATGGCACAACCATGGGCGTGTTGCGGGAATCAATCAATCGCCAAGCACACGCGCGCCGTCTCGCAAACGTGACTTTCATTTTCACCTACAACTTCCTAGGTCGATTTCATGACCTTTTTGACTCGCACCCTTGGCAACCTTGCGCTTGGTTTGATGTCGGCCATGCCCGCATCGGCCCAGTTCTTTTCGGCCGACGAGGTGGTGCAGGTCGATTTGTTGCCTGGATATCGCCTGTCGGATGACCGCCACATGGCGGCAATCCGCATCGACCTCGCGCCGGGGTGGAAGACCTATTGGCGCGCGCCCGGCGAAGGGGGCGTGCCGACGGTTCTGCGCCTGACCGGGGCGGAGGGCGTGGCGGGCATGGCCATTCACTGGCCCCGGCCGCAGGTGTTCTTCACCAATGGGCTGCGCTCGGTTGGCTATGACGGGACGGTCATCCTTCCGGTTGAATTCGCGCTCGACGCGGATGGGACGGCGCAAATCGAAGGGCGGCTTGATCTGGGCGTGTGCCTGGATGTGTGCATGCCGATCTCGGTTGATCTTGCGGGCGCCCTGCCTGTCACGTCCGACCGGGTCGGTGCGATTGCCGCCGCTTTGGCCGATCGTCCCTATACGGCCGCCGAGGCCGGTGCGGGCGCTGTGACCTGCGCCATCGAGCCGATCAGTGACGGGCTGCGCGTTACGGTTCGGGCCGATGTCCCCGACACCGGTAATGATGAGACGGTTGTGGTCGAACACCGCGATCCGATGATCTGGGTGTCGGAGGCCGACACCGCGCGGCAAGGCGGCATTGTCACGGCGGTGGCCGATGTGGTCCCGGCGGACCATGGGCCATTCGCGCTGAACCGGTCGGATCTGCGCATCACGGTAATCGGCACGCGGATGGCGGTTGAACTGGACGATTGTACGGGCTGAGCGGTCAAGCGAGGTTGCGGCGCGACAAGCGCAGAACCATCGCCACCCCGTAGGCCACGCCACACAGCGCCAGCGTTCCCACAACGAACACCATCAACGCGATGCTGAGCCCATCGCCGAGCCCCGCGAACGGGCCCCACATGGCACCCGTCGCAATGCGCGCGCCCATCGTCCCCGCGAAGAGTGCGGCGACCCCGGCCCCAAGTGCCGCGATGCCAAACGCGAGGCCCCGGCTATGCGACGAAGCGCCAAGTGCCCGGCGGAACCCGCGGACCTGTTGGCCGAAATCCTGCCCGATGGCCAGCAGGGCGGGCACCACCAACAGCACGATCAGCATGCCGAAGCCCAGACCGTAGACCAGCGTGATCACCGTGGGTTTGAGGAATTGCGCGTCCTGGCTGGTCTCGAACAGCAGCGGCATCAGGCCCAGAACGGTCGTCAGCGTGGTGAGCAACACGGGGCGCAAGCGGTCGCAGGTGCCGTCGACGATGGCGGGAAAGAGCCCGCGCTTTTCGGCGTATTCATCGACCGTCGTCACAAGAACAATGGAATCGTTGATGATGATCCCGGTCATGCCGATCAGACCCACGACGGTGAACAGGCTCAGGGGCACGTCCCACGCGACATGGCCGAAGATCGTGCCGACAAGGCCGAAGGGGATGATCGCCATCACCACCATGGGCCGGAGCCAGTTTGCAAAGATCCACGCCAGCACAAGGTAGATACCCGCCAGACACAGAAGGAACCCGATCAGCGCGTCGGTCAGGAAGGATTGTTCCTGCTCGGCGAGGCCGGACAGCTGCGTGGCGACGCCAAATTCGGATTCGACCTGCGGGATGATGACCTCGCGCAGGTCGGTCATCACCAATTCGGCGCGGGCCGGGTCATCTTCGCTCAGGTCGCCGGAGACGGTGATCAGGCGAATGCCGTTTTCGCGCGCGATGGTCGAGAAACCCTGCCGCGAGGTGACGGTCACGATATCGGCGAGCGGCACATATTGCCCGCTGTCAGCGCGCAGGAGCGTGCGTTCGAGAAAGTCAGCGGTGAGTTCATCGGCGGGCAGTTCGACACGGATCGCGGCGGTGCGCGGCCCGTCGGGGAAGGTCGCGGCCTCGATCCCGCCGAGACGGTTGCGCAAGGTCGCGCCGAGGCTGGCGATGTCAAAACCAAGCGCCTCGCCCTGCGGGGTCAACTCAAGGCTCAGTTCTTCGCGGTCGTAGGCCATGCTGTCCTGCAGGCCGGTGACCTCGGGATAGGGCACCAGCGCGGTTTGCAGCGCCTCGGCGGCAGCTTTGAGGGTTTCCGTCTCGGCCCCGAAAATCTGCACGTCGATGGCATCGCCGCCCGGCCCGCCACGCCAGCCCCGGAAGCTCAGCGTTTCGGTCAGGGGCAATTGGCGCACCTCGTCCTGCAGGGCGCTGGCGACGGCGAAGCTGGAATAGGGGCGCAGATCGGCGTTGATCAGCTCGATATCAAGCGAGCCCAGAAGATCGGCATCCTTGTTGTCGGTCCCGGCAAGGCCGCGCCCCGTCCCGCCACCGACCTGCGCCAGAACATAGGCGAGCGGGTTGGTGCCATGCTCGGCCTCGAAATGGGCGCCAACGGCTTCGGCGGCGCGCTGCAATTCTGCCATCTGCGCCAGTGTATCGGCGCGGGTGGCGCCATCGACCATGGCGAAATTGCCGGTCACGCTTCCGGTTTCCGGGGCGTTGAAAAAGCGGAAGACGACATCGCCGCGAATAAACGCCGCCGTCTGCGTCGAGAGCACGACAATGACCAAGGCGACCACCGGATAGCGCGCCACGATCACGAAGCGCATCAAGGGGCGGAACAGGGTGTCGCGCACCCAATCAAAGCCCTTGTTCACCACGCGACTGGGCATGTCGTACCAATGGGTCTTGGCGGAATGGGCCAGCGCATGGGCCATGTGATTGGGCAGGATCAGGAAGCATTCCACCAGCGAGGCCAGAAGCACCACGATCACGGTGAACGGTATATCGGCGATCAGGTTGCCGAATGTGCCGCCGATGGCGACAAGGCCGGTGAAGGCCAGCACGGTGGTGACCGTGGCGCTGAAGACCGGGGCGGCCATGCGACGCGCGGCGTTTTCGGCGGCGACGACCGGCGGCTCGCCCAGATGGCGGGCGCGGTAATCGGCATGTTCGCCCACCACGATGGCGTCATCCACAACGATACCGAGCGTAATGATCAAAGCGAACAGCGAGATCATGTTGATCGTGAGGCCCGCCAGATACATCAGCGCGATGGCCGCCGTCAGGGCCACGGGAATACCCATCGCCACCCAGAACGCGGTGCGCGCGTTGAGGAACAGGAATAACAGCAACACCACCAGCGCGAGGCCTTGCAATGCGTTGTCCATCAGGATGTTCAGGCGGCCCGAGATCGCCTCGGCCCGGGTGTTGATCAGGTCGATGGTGGTCCCGGTCGGCAGGGTCGCCTGCAATGAGGCGGCGACCTGTTCGACGGCCTCCTGCATGGCGATGGCATCGCCATCTTCGGTCCGGTCGATGCGGATCACGATGGCGGGGTCGTCATCGACGAAATAGGCGCGTTCACGGTCGATGCCGTTGACTTCGATCCGGGCGACATCGCCCACGGTCAGAGCCGATCCGTCTTCGTCTATGCGCAGGGTCAGGGCCGCGATGGCCTCGGCAGTGCGGGCTTCGCCGCCGGTGCGGATCCGGGCGTTGGCCGCGTCCACGTCGCCGGCAGGCGCGGTGGCCGCCGCTTCGCCGATCACGCGGGCAATGTCGGCCATGGTGATGTCGTAGCGGATCAGGTTTGCCGACGGCACTTCAACCATCGTTTCGGGTGCGGCGACGCCCCGGATCGTGGTGTTGGTGACCCCGACATCGAACAGGCGCGTAACGAATTCGTCGGCAAAGCGCCCGATCTGTTCGGTGGCAACGGGCCCGGTGATCACCACATCGGTGACCCGGTCGAACCAATTGCCGCGCCGGACCTGGCCTTCTTCGGCGTCCTCGGGCAGGTCGGTGATGGTATCGAGCGCGGCCTGCACATCGTCGGAGGCGCGGTCCATGTCCCAGCCGGGTTCGAATTCCAAAGCGATATACGCGCGGCCTTCGTTCGACGCGGCCTCGGACGAGACGACCCCGGCCACCGCCAGAAGCGTCGGTTCGACCACCGCCACGATGCCCTCGTCGACATCCTCGGCCCCGGCGCCGTCCCAGGCAAAGCGCAGCTCGACCGTTTCATTCACGACGTCGGGAAAGAATTGCGCCCGCATCTGCGGAAAGGCAGCCAGGCCGGTGACGATCATCACCACCAGAAGCAGGTTCGCAGCAGTGCGGTGACGGGTGAAATAGCTGAGCAATCCACCGGCACGTTCGGGAAGCGCGCGCATGTCAGCTTCCCATCCGTTCTTCCAGGCGCGTAACCATGCGCGCCGGGACCTCATCCTCGTTCAACTGCCGTAGCATCCGTTCGCGCACGTCGGCGGGGATGAAGGTGTTGCTTTCGACATAGGCGATCAGGCGCGCGCGCCGTTCAGGGTCAAGCGCGATGGTGCCGGGCGCGTCCTCGGCCTCGGCCTCGGCGGCGCCGGGACGGATCGGGCTGACGCGGATGCCCTCACCCAGAACCGGCGTGCGGGCCAGGACCACGTCACGGTTCACCAGCCCGTCGCCCCGGATCAGCACATCATCGCCCTGCCTTCGCAGCAACTCGACATCGACGGCCTCAAGCACGTCCTCTTCACCCAGCACAAGGATGCGGCCATCGGATCCAAGGGCGGCGGCCGGCAGACGGGCCACGAAGGGCAGCGGCGGTTCATCCACTTCGACCCGCACGAAATCACCCGCGCGCAGGCCACGGGGCCGATCAAGCCGGGCAAACAGGAGACGCCCGGATTGCCCCGCCTCCACCGAACCGCTTTCGCGGATCAGGGTCGCGGCGGCCTGCACATCAAGACCGAAGACATCCAGCACGACGCGCACCGGGCGCTGCGGCAGGGCGCCATTTTCATCGAGCAGGCGGACATATTGCGCGGTCGAGACCCGGAACGCTACGTCGAGCGCGTCGGGGTCGATCAAGCTGCCAAGGCGTTCGTTGCGGTTGACCAGGCGACCTGCTGCGATGTCCACGTCGGTCAGAACGCCGTCGAAGGCGGCGAGAAGCTCGGTCTGGGACAGTCGGCGTTCGGCCTCGGCCAGTGCGATGCGCCGTCGGTCCAGCGCAGTGCCCGCGTTGTCAACACGGGCTTCGGCCAGCGCCAGGGCGCGGCGTTGCGACAGGATCGCCTGATTGGCCGTGGCCGCCGCGAGCTCCGCCGTTTCAACTGCAGCCGCCGATCCGACACCGCGTTCGGCCAGATCCCGCGCCCGGGCCAACGCATTGTCGCGCAGATCGGCCTGCGCACGGGCAGCGGCGACTTCTTCACCGGCCAGGTCCAATGCGCGCTCGGCCTCGGCCAATTCGTTTTCCGCATCGCGCAGGTCGGCAGCGGCAGTGTCGCGGGCCGATTGCGCCTCGAACGGGTCGATGCGCAGCAAAAGCTGCCCTTGCGAGACGGTGCCACCCTCTTCGAAGGCGTCGTCGAGCAAAACCACAGTGCCTTCGGCCGGGGCGCGCAATTCGAGGGTGCGGCGCGACTGGATCTCGCCGAATGCGGTCAGAACAGGGGTCTCTTCACCGAAGCTGAGCGGCGCGACCTCGACCGCGAACACCCGTTCACGGCCCTGCGCCGGACGCCCTTCATCGGCCCATCGTGCCTGCAGGGCGGAATAGGTGGTGAAGCCAGCAGTCGCGAGCAAGCCGACCGTCACAGCAGTCAGAAAAAGCCCGATCAAGGCACGACCTAAGAACCGCATTTGGGTGTCCCTGGGTTAAAGAAGCGCGTCCCAGTTATGTAGCGGGGCAACGCCGGGTGTCCAAGAACACGCACGAACGCGTTATTTCCGTCGCTTGTGTTCATCGAGCCTGGGCATGATTTCGACGAAATTGCAGGGTCGGTGGCGATAGTCGAGCTGATAGGCGAGGATTTCGTCCCACGCGTCCTTGCAGGCCCCCGATGAGCCCGGCAGCGCGAAGAGGTAGGTGCCGTTGGCGACCCCGCCCGTTGCCCGCGATTGCACGGCGGAGGTGCCGATCTTGGCCATTGAGACATGGGTGAAAACGGTACCGAAGGCGTCGATTTCCTTCTCGTAGACATCGCGGTGCGCCTCGACGGTCACGTCCCGCCCGGTCAGGCCGGTACCACCCGTGGTCAGGATCACGTCGATCTCGGGGGTCGCGCACCATTGGCGCAGTTGGTCGGAAATGGCGGCCCGGTCATCGCGCAGGATGTGGCGCGCGGCGAGGGTATGGCCCGCATCGGTCAGGCGTTGCACGAGCGTGTCGCCCGATTTGTCTTCGGCCAATGTGCGGGTGTCGCTGACGGCGAGCACGGCGATGCGGCAGGCGATGAAAGGGCGGGATTGGTCGATAGAGGTCATGTGAGCCGCGCCTTGATCTCAAGCAGATCGGCCCAGGCGTCGCGTTTTGCCGCCGGGTTGCGCAGCAAATAAGCCGGGTGGAACATCGGCATGGCAGGCTTGCCCAACACGTCTTCCCAAGTGCCCCGCATCCGGGTGATGCCCTTGCGGCCAAGCAATCCGGCGCAGGCGTGATTGCCCATCAGCACAACGACATCCGGTTCCGCCAATTCGACATGCCGCCGCGTGAAGGGCTGCATCATGGCAAGTTCTTCGGGCTTGGGGTCGCGGTTTTGCGGCGGACGCCAAGGCAGCATGTTGGTGATGTAAAGGCCCCCTGCCCCCTCCGCCCGCCGATCCAGTCCGATGGCGGCGAACATCTTGTCGAGCAATTGCCCGGCGCGGCCGACGAATGGCTTGCCTTGTTGGTCTTCTTCGCGGCCCGGCGCTTCGCCGATGACCATCACGCGCGCGGTGGGGTGGCCGTCGCAGAACACGAAATTCCGCGCCCCACGTTTCAAATCGCAATGCTCGAACCCCTCCATCGTGGCGCGCAGAACGTCGAGCGATCCGGCGCTTTCGGCCAATTGTCTGGCGATGGCCACGGTGTCGGCGGCGGGGGCCGCGGGTTGCACCGGGGCGGCCTGCGTGACCGGCGCGGAGGCGGGTTTCGGCGCAGGTTGTGGCGCGGGCAGGTCGAAGCGATCGACAGGCACATCAAGGATGGCCTCGTCAACGCCAAGCTCCACCTGCCACTCAAGCGCGGCCAATGCATCCCAATATTCCAGCGACTCGGTCATGCGCGCCAAGCTAGGGCCGCAACCGGCGGGTCACAAGCTAAGGCCGCGACCGGTAGGTCACAAGCTAGGGCCGCGACCGGTGGGTCACGAGGCTGGACGCCGCCGCCGCGCGCGCCCTATAACCCGCGAAACCGGAGGGCCGCCCATGAGTTTCGACAAGCCGCATCTACTTGGCATCGAAGAGCTTTCGCCCGCCGAGATCACCGCACTTTTGGACCGCGCCGATGTGCATGCGGAGGCCGAACGCGGCAGCCGCGACCATGGTCAGCCGCTCAAGGGGCTGACGCAGATCAACATGTTCTTCGAAAACTCGACCCGCACGCAGGCCAGCTTCGAGATCGCCGGGAAGCGGCTTGGCGCGGATGTGATGAACATGGGCATGCAGACGAGCAGCGTAAAAAAGGGCGAGACGCTGATCGACACGGCGCTGACGCTCAATGCGATGCACCCCGATTTGCTGGTCGTGCGGCACCCGCATTCGGGGGCGGTCAAACTGCTGGCCGACAAGGTGAAATGTGCGGTGTTGAACGCGGGCGACGGGCGGCACGAGCACCCCACTCAGGCGCTTTTGGATGCGCTGACGATCCGGCGCGCAAAGGGGCGGTTGCATCGCCTGAACGTGGCGATTTGCGGGGATATCGCCCATTCCCGCGTGGCGCGGTCGAACATCCTGCTTCTGGGCAAGATGGAAAGCCGTATCCGCCTGATCGGGCCGCCGACGCTGATGCCTGCGGGCGTCGCGGATTGGGGGGTCGAGGTGTTTGACGACATGGAAACGGGGCTTGAGGGCTGCGACGTGGTGATGATGCTGCGGCTTCAGAAGGAGCGCATGGACGGCGCGTTCATCCCGTCGGAGCGGGAATATTACCACCGCTACGGGCTCGACGCGGCGAAATTGTCGGTTGCCAAGGACGACGCCATCGTGATGCATCCGGGGCCGATGAACCGGGGCGTGGAGATCGACGGCGTTTTGGCCGACGACATCAACCGCAGTGTGATTCAGGAGCAGGTGGAGATGGGTGTGGCCGTGCGAATGGCAGCGATGGAGCTTTTGGCGGAGAATTTGCGGGAAAGGCGGGCGGCGGCGTGAGTGAGGACTTCGACTGGACACCGCACTTGTGGGACGGAGAGGAAGTGCTTTGGCAGGGGCGGCCGGACGGGCGGTTTCGGTTTTTCTTGCAGACTCAAAATATTGCGTTGATTCCGATTGGCCTGCTGTTCTTGGCCGTCGGTTCGATTGGCGTGCTTGGCCTTTTGCTAAGTCTCGTTTCGTTGATTGTGGGAGGTTCCGTCGCGCCAATTGAGGAAAGCTTTGTGATGGTCCTATTCTTTGTCGTGGGCGGGTTAATCTCGATTGTAAGGCCCCGCGTGGATCAAAAGAGAAGACAAAACCGAAGATATGCAGTGACAACGCAGCGGGCCTTGGTAGCAGATCACGGCAACCAACAGGTTGTTGCCGCGACGGCCATCACCGATGATCTCTACATAGACGCAGCCCTAGGAAAGTTCACTACGGTCAAGCTCAACGCTTGGATGAATGCCAAAGAAGCGCGAGACATGCCCGTCGTCCTTTTCGATCGCGACATGTTCAGCATGCAAAAGGTACTCTTCGGTGGTTACACTGAGAAAGGCGTCGAGTTGCGGTATTTGACTGATGGGCGTGAAGTCAAAAACCTTCTTCACGAATTGAAGACCAATGCTGCGGAGACGAATACCATATGACCCACCTCCACATCTTCGCCCTGAACGAGGCCACCACCGTCTCGCACACCAACCTCACCCGCCGGAAGGGGGAGGTGCCGGACCTGCCACCGCTCGCGGAGTGGCTGGGGCTCGATGCGCTCGACACCGACCGGATCGAAGTCTTCCCCGTGGACGACCTCGGCGGCATGGCACTGTCGGATTACGTCCAGCTTGCCTTCACGCCCGATGCGGGTATCGCCTCCGACGCTCAGCGCCGTCTCGATGCGCTGGACGGCGCGGTTTTGCTGGTCCCCGACGACGCGATGAGCGGCACGCCCGCGCCGCGCCCGCAAGCCACCGAGATCGCCACGATTCCGCTGGCGCAGGCCGACAATACCGCATCGCTTCCCAAGGCCGATGTCGCGCCAGCACCGATTTCGACACCACATACCGAACCGGCGCGTGAAACCGTCCCGCCGATCGCGCTTTACATGCTTTTGGGCATTGCGGCGTTCGCGGCGCTGGCGGTGTTGATCGGCTGGAATTGATGGACCCGACCAGCACGCATACGGACCTGACCCCGACCAGCGCGCTGGAGCCGGACGAGCATGTCGTGGCGCAATTCCACGCCGACCGCGCCACCTATTGGCGCACCAACGCCTGGCTGGCGGCAGGAGCGATGGCGCTGGGGATGGGAATTCTTTGGATCATGGGCAATCCGCATGTCTGGACCGGGGCTGTGGGCGGGTTGGCGGCGATTGCGGTGCGCGCATTCTACCTTGCGTCCGACGATCTGCACATGCGCTGGGACCTGACCAATCGGCGGCTTCTGGGGCCCGGCGGGCGGGCGATTGCGCTGCACGATATCGCAGCGGTGAATGTCGTGGCCTCCATGGTCCAGATTGTGACCGGCGCGGGCGACAAGCACCTGATCAAGAACCAGACCGACGCCGCGGCGACCAAGGCGCGAATTGAAGAGACGATACCATGACGAACGCGCTTTTGCACAACGCCCGCCTGATCGATCCCGAAGCCGGGTCCGAAACGCTTGGTTGGGTCCGGATCGAGAACGGATTGATCGCGGAGATGGGCGAAGGCCCGCGCGCGGGCGGCGTGGATTGCGGCGGCGCGTGCCTTGCGCCCGGGATCGTGGATGTCGGTGTGAAGGTGGGCGAGCCGGGTGAGCGGCACAAGGAGAGCTTCCGCACGGCCGGTTTGGCGGCGGCGGCGGGGGGCGTCACCACGATGGTGACGCGCCCCGACACGACCACGCCCATCGACACGCCGGAAGTGTTGGAATTCGTCATCCGCCGCGCGCGGGACGAAGCCTGCGTGCGCGTGGCGCCGATGGCCGCCCTGACCAAGGCGCGCGCGGGGGGCGAGATGGTCGAGATCGGCTTCATGCGTGACGCGGGCGCGGTGGCGTTCTCGGATGGCGATCACGTCGCCACGAATACCAAGATCCTGAGCCGGTGCATGACCTATGCGCGATCCCTGGGCGCAGTGATCGTGGGCCACCCGCAGGAGCCGGGCCTGAGCGCGGGCGGAGCTGTGACCTCGGGAAAATTCGCGTCTTTGAAGGGGCTACCGGCCATTTCGCCGATGGCGGAGCGGATGGGATTGGAGCGGGATCTGACGCTGGTGGAGATGACGGGTGTGGCGTACCACGCCGACCAGATCTCGACCGCTGCGGCCTTGCCTGCGCTGATCAGGGCGAAGGAGGCCAGGCTGGAGGTCACCGCAGGGGTTTCGATCCATCATCTGACGTTGAACGAATTCGACGTGGGCGAATATCGCACGTTCTTCAAGCTCAAGCCGCCGCTGCGGCCCGAGGATGACCGCCTTGCCATGGTCGAGGCGGTGCGCGACGGCACGCTTGATATCATCTGCTCCATGCACACGCCTCAGGACGAGGAAAGCAAACGCCTGCCGTTCGAGGCGGCGGCCAGCGGTGCGGTGGGGTTGGAAACCTTGTTGCCTGCGGCGTTGCGGCTTTACCACGCGGGTCAGCTGTCGCTGCCGCAATTGTTCCGCGCGATGTCGTTCAACCCGGCGCGCCGGTTCGGATCGGCGGCCGGGCGTCTGGCCGAAGGGGCCCCGGCGGATCTGGTGTTGTTCGATGCGGATGCGCCGTTCGTGCTGGACCGTGCCAAGCTACGGTCGAAATCGAAGAACACACCGTTTGACCTCGCGCGGATGCAGGGCCGGGTGCTGCGCACATGGCTCGGGGGTGAGGTCGTGTTTGAGGCCGCGCCGTGATCCCCGCGATTGAAACGTCTGCGGCGCTCCTCGGGCTTGCGGCGCTGCTGGCATATCTGTTGGGCTCAGTGCCCTTCGGCGTCGTCATGGCCCGGCTTTTCGGGTTGGGCGATCTGCGGCAGGTGGGCTCGGGCAACATCGGGGCCACGAATGTCCTGCGGACCGGCAACAAACTGGCCGCGTTCCTGACGCTGGTTCTGGATGCAGGCAAGGGAGCGATTGCGGTCGTCGCGGGGCGGATTTTGTTGGGCGAGGATGCGGCACAAGTGGCGGGCGTGGCGGCGTTTCTGGGCCATTGCTACCCTGTGTTCCTGCGCTTTCACGGCGGCAAGGGTGTGGCGACGTTTCTGGGCACATTGCTGGCGCTGGCCTGGCCGATCGGTCTTGCGGCCTGCGCGATCTGGGCGGTGACGGCGGGTGTGTTCCGGATCTCGTCACTGGCGGCACTTGTGGCGGCCGCACTCAGCCCGGCCGCAGCGCTTGCCCTCGGCCACGGGACGGCAACGTTGTTATGCCTTGCGCTGGCCGGGCTGATCTTCCTGCGTCACAAGCCCAATATCGCGCGGTTGTTGAGCGGGGACGAGCCGCGGATCGGTTCAAAAAGCTGACTGCATCCCGGGCGTAGGAGCGGCGTCGTCCGGGGCGACGGCGCGGATGCAATACCAATGGCACAGGACGCGCCGGGCGTCCCGCACACTTCGTTAATTTCGTTGATTTTGAAAAGATCGCACGCAAGGGTGCGGGGTAACGGGGCGCGCTCACGCCGTGCAGATCCGCGAATGCGCGCCGCGTCAAAAGCTCTATGACCGGATTTCAGAAAGGACACCGACCATGGATTTCATGACCGCCGTGAGGCATGTCTTCGCCAATTACGCCAACTTTTCGGGCCGCGCGCGCCGTTCGGAATTCTGGTGGTGGACCCTGTTCGCCTTCATCCTTGCCATTGTCGCGCAGATCATCGACGCGGCCATCGGTATTCCGATCCTGTACGTCGTGGTCAGCCTTGGCCTGTTGATCCCGAACATCGCGGTATCCGTGCGCCGGATGCACGACATTGGCCGCTCGGGGTGGTGGGTTTTGATCTTCCTGATCCCGATTGTGAACATCATCATGCTGCTGGTGTGGTTCACACAACGTGGCACCGTCGGCCCGAATGAATTTGGCGGGGATCCCTATGACGCCCCTGTTGGCGTCTGATCCACGGCACCTGTCATGATATATCAGACGGTCCGCCTTTGGGTGGGCCGTTTTTCAATCTCCGTCCCGGCGTCCCAGAGTTTGCCAAACCCGTGCCGCAAGATCGGCACAATGGCCGTGCACATAAGCTGAAATCTAACCCGGCACAATGTGAGGGACACGAGAGCTATGGGGCCAGTCAGAGCAATCGGTCGCGCCTATGCGCGCATGTTCAACTATTCCGCGCGCGCCAGCCGCAGCGAGTTCTGGTGGTTTTTCTTGTTCCAAACGCTCGTCAGCACGGGTCTGTCCTTTGCCTTTGGGCGGGCCATCCTGGACGATCCGGCCTTTCAAGCGGCGCTTGCCGATCCGGTGCTGATAGAGGCGTACATCTCCGGTTTGGAGACTCGCCTGGTGAATGACCCAGACGTCCTGGAATATGTCGGCTATGGAGCGCTCGCCTCCTTCTTCCTGTTCTTCTTGCCCTACCTGTCCCTGACCGTGCGGCGCCTGCATGACACAGACCGGCGCGGTTGGTTCATTTTCATGCCCCTCCTTGTCGCGATTGGGTCCGGCTTTGTCGGCGGCATCACTGCAGCTGCCTCTGGCGGGGCCGCCGGCGGTCTTATTGCGCTGACCACAACGCTCGTCATTCCGCTGCTGGCGCAGTTCTGGTTCTTCGTCGTGCTTTGCACGTCTGGAACGCGCGGACCCAATCGGTTCGGAGGCGATCCTTTGGACGGCACCAAATCCAGAGAACCCGCGCATCCGGCCTTCGCCCCCGCCATGGATGGGGAGGCCACCGACCGGTCAGAGGTCGCGCGCAAGGCTGCGGCAAGCGATTACTACAAACGCCACGTTCTGCCGAGCATTCAGAAGCCGCAGGCTCAGTAAGAGAAATCCGCGTAGATGCGACTGAGATCGCCTGCCCAATCGCCGTTGTAATGGGCGAGAAGTTCATCGGCGGGCACCATTCCGGTTTCGACCGAATCTTTGAGCGCGTTGAGGAAGTGCGTTTCGTCGGGCACCAACCCGCCGGCCCCCGGCATCGCACGCGCCTTCAGGCCAGCCTCGGCAATCGCCAGCGCCTCGCGCGCAAGGTCGCGCATCTTCACGCCGCCCACCTCGGCGGCGAGCCCGTCAACCGACGCCGCCACGCGCATCTCCTCGCGCGTTTGCGCATCGAACCCTTTGGCGAGGTCCCATGCGGCGTCCAGCGCGCCTTGATCATACATCAGCCCGACCCAGAACGCCGGAAGCGCACAGAGCCTGCGCCAAGGCCCGCCATCGGCGCCGCGCATTTCGATGAATTTCTTCACACGCGCCTCGGGGAACAATGTCGTCAGGTGATCGGCCCAATCGCTGAGCGTGGGAATTTCCCCTGGCAGCGCAGGCAATTCACCCTTCAGGAAATCGCGGAAACTCTGGCCAAGCGCGTCGACATATGCGCCGTCGCGATAGACGAAATACATCGGCACATCGAGGGCGTATTCGACCCAAGCCTCGAACCCGAAGCCCTCGTCAAAGACAAACGGCACCATGCCTGTCCGATCCGCGTCCAGATCGCGCCAGACCCGGCTGCGCCAGCTTTTGTGGCCATTCGGCGCACCGTCGAGAAACGGGGAATTTGCAAATAGCGCGGTCGCCACGGGTTGCAGCGCGATGGCCACGCGCATCTTCTGCACCATGTCCGCTTCGGATGAGAAATCGAGGTTGACCTGCACCGTGCAGGTGCGCCGCATCATGGTCCGGCCCATCGTGCCGACCTTCTGCATATACGCATCCATCAGCTTATAGCGCCCTTTCGGCATCAAAGGCATGTCCTCATGCCGCCAGACCGGCGCCGCGCCAAGGCCGATAAAGTCCACGCCGATGATGTCGGCCACTTCGCGGACCTGTCGCAGGTGTTCGTTGACCTCGTCGCAGGTCTGGTGGATTGACTCCAGCGGCGCGCCGGACAGTTCCAGCTGACCGCCGGGCTCAAGCGAGATATTCGCGCCATCCTTCGTCAGCCCGATGATGTTACCGCCTTCTTCCACCGGCTCCCAATCGAAGCTCTGGCTCAGCCCATCAAGCACGGCCTTGACCGAACGTTCCCCGGCGTAGGGGATCGGCTGTTGCGTGTCGCGGCAGAAGCCGAATTTCTCATGCTCCGTCCCGATGCGCCAATCGGCCTTGGGTTTGCAGCCCTCCGCGAGGTATTCTGCCAATTGCGCGTGCCGTTCGATCGGCCCGCCGCCTTGCTGGGGAATGGACATGCGTGTCTGCCTTTGCCGTCTGGGGCGCGATCCGAACCGGGACACTGGGTTTCGGAAGGGACGCCTGAAATCCGGATACAGGCGTGGCCCGACGCGGTCAGGGTGTCAAGGCCACCGGACGTTCGCGCGACCATACCTTTTGCGAGCCCTTTGTGCGGGACTGCACAGCCCGGATAAGCCTTTCGACATTCAGCCCCGGCAAGGCCGCGAACGCATCAAACAATGCATCGGCCCCCGCTGCATCGACCGGGATCACGAGAAGTTGCGCTTCATCCGCCAAGACCCAGGTCACCTGATCGTCGCCATCGCGCCGCACCGAGAGCACCCGCACATCATCCAGTGCCATCGTTCCCCCCGTCACCGGCCCCATGTACAGGATACGCCCTTCGTCCACCTGCACGGCCCCGGGACCGTCTTTGCCTGCGAAGAACCGCGCGCGGCGCAGGGCGGGCACCATGAACGCCGTCCCGAGCGCGATCAGCACGTAGCCAAAGCCCGTCACGATTACACCGCCCGGTCGCAGCGCGATCCATACGCCGATCAGGATCACCGCCGTCGCCATGCCCACCTCGCGCCAGCGGCCGAGCACAGCCATGGCCTCGGGACGAAAAAAACCGCTCATGTCCAATCTCCCGCATATGTCTGCCACAACGTCAACGCCGCCACCGCCGCCGTATCGGCCCGCAGTATTCTTGGCCCCAGCGCCATGGGTGTCACGCAATCCATGCCGCTGAGCCGCGTACGTTCGGCCTCGGAAAACCCGCCTTCCGGCCCGATCAGTATGGCTGCCGGGGCCGTCACGTCGGCGACGACAGCCGACAGGCTGGAGGAGGCACTGGCCAGCGCCTCGTCGGCGAACAAAATCGACCGGGTGTCCCAGCCGTCCAGCACCTTCGCAAGGGGTCGCAGGTCCGCCAGTTCGGGCACAAAAACCGCGCCACATTGTTCCGCCGCCTCGACCGCGTGCGCCTGTAGCCGGTCCTGTCGGATCCGCTCCGCATTGGTGAACGCCGTTTGTACCGGCACGATCCGACGCACGCCCAGCTCGACCGCCTTCTCCACGATGAAATGCGTGCGAGCCTTCTTGATCGGCGCGAACAGGAGCCACAGGTCGGGTGGGGTCACCTGCCCGGCGACCTGCGCCTGGCAGTCCAGCGCGCCGCCGCGTTTGCCTGCCGACGCGACCTCCGCGCGCCATTCGCCCGCCGTGCCGTTGAAAAGCGCCACCTCGGCCCCTTCGCGCAGGCGCATCACGTTGAACAGGTAATTGGCCTGCTCCCGCGACAGGGCGACACGCTCGCCCTCCTGCAACGGGTGGTCTACAAAGAGGCGGATTTTCGGGCGCAACGACATGGAGCGGACCCTATGAGCGAGACCGGGCAGGGACAAGTCGCTGACGCCGTGCGCGGCAATTGGGTGGATCGCCTCGCGCCCGCGGCCACGCGTCCCTACCTGCGGCTGAGCCGGGCGGACCGCCCCATCGGCACATGGCTGCTTCTTCTGCCCTGTTGGTGGGGCCTGTTGCTGGCGCTGTCGTCGACCGGGCGCGCGCCGACGTGGTATGATTCCTGGATATTCGTGGGCTGCGCCATCGGCGCGTTCCTGATGCGCGGTGCGGGATGTACATGGAATGACATCACCGACCGCGATTTCGACGGATCGGTGGCGCGCACTGCCTCGCGCCCGATCCCGTCAGGTCAGGTGAGCGTCAAACAGGCGCTGGCCTGGGCTGTCGTGCAATCGCTCCTGGCGTTTCTTATCCTGATCACGTTCAACTGGGCGGCCATCTTACTTGGCGTGATCGCCTTGATCCCGGTCGCGATCTACCCCTTTGCCAAGCGCATCACTTGGTGGCCGCAGGTGTTTTTGGGCATCGCCTTCAACTGGGGCGCGCTTCTGGCCTGGACCGCCCATACCGGCAGCCTCTCGCTCGCGCCCATCCTGCTGTATCTCGGCGGGATCGCCTGGACCTTGTTTTATGACACGATCTACGCCCACCAGGACCGCGAAGACGATGCGTTGATCGGCATCAAATCCACCGCTCGGTTGTTCGGCGAAGCCACCAAGACCTGGCTGCGCGGCTTTCTGGCTGCAACAATTGGCCTGATCGGCACCGCACTTCTTGTGGCCCTTGTGCCAGCCGAGAATTTCCTTGCGCTGATCATCGCACTGGCCGGGGTTTGGGCAATGGGGTGGCATTTGTCTTGGCAATTGGTGCGGCTCAAGATCGACGATCCGGATCTCTGCCTGAGACTTTTTCGTTCGAACCGCGATGCAGGTCTGATCCCCGTGCTGTTTTTCGCCGTCGCGCTGTTCGCCTGATTGAAAGCGCGCGCCGGACAGGCTAGGGCTAAGGGATAAAGGCCCCGAGCAGGGAAAACGGGTAACAACGCCCATGTCGACATCCGAACGCATATCCGCACTGGTCGGTCCAGCGTCCTTCGTGGTCGCGGGCCTGTTGTCGATCGCCGTCGCGATTTTCGCGGCGCTTGTGATCGAGCAGCGCACAACCGAAGACATTGGCACCGCGCTTGAAGCGGATGGCATCGAATGGGTCGAGGTTTCGGCCAATGGCCTGCAGGTGTTCCTCGACGGGACAGCGCCGGATGAGGCCGCGCGCTTTCGGGCGCAGACGCAGGCTTCCGCCTTGATCGACGCGGATCGCGTCATCAATCGCCTTGACGTCGCCGCGCAGGACTTTTCCACACCACCACGCTTCTCGCTCGACATGTTGCGCAACGGCGATGGAATCCAGCTGATCGGGTTGATCCCCGCGCCCGAGGGCGACGAAGCCTTCGCTGTGGCCGAAACCATTGCCGATATCGCCGGTGAAGCCGATGTCGTGAACATGATCGAAACCGCCGAACTGGCCGCGCCCGACACCTGGGACGCCGCACTGGCTTACGGGTTGCGCGCGCTTGAAACGCTGCCGCGCTCGAAAGTGACGGTTCTGGCGGACCGGGTCGAAATCGAAGCCGTCGGCGACACCCGCGAAGAACGTGCCGAATTCGTCGCGCGCCTGCAGCAGAACCAGCCTGAAGGTGTGCGTGTGATCCTTGATATCTCGGCGCCACGGCCGGTGATCACCCCCTATGCGCTCCGGTTCGTGCGGGACGATAGCGGCGGGCGGTTCGAGACCTGTACCGCCGATACGGTCGACGCCCGTGAGCAGATCGTGGCGGCGGGACGTGCGGCGGGCGCCAGCGGAGTTATCCCATGCACCATCGGCCTCGGCGTGCCGTCCCCATCCTGGGGCGACGCGGTGGAAATTGCCTTGGGCGCTCTGGCCGAACTGGGCTCGGGCAGCGTCACATTTTCCGACGCGGACGTGACCTTGATCGCGTCCGAAAACACCGAACAGGATGAATTCGACAATGTGGTCGGCGAATTGGATGCCGCCCTGCCCGACCTCTTTTCGCTTCAGGCCGTGCTGCAGGAGCCTGAAACCCTGGCCAGCGCCGGGCCAGCGCGTTTCACCGCCATCCTCGACCCGGACACCGGTGTGCGCCTGCGCGGGCGGCTACCGGATGGGGCGATCGGGGCCTCGGTTCAGACCTTTGCCGTCGCGCTTTACGGGGCCGAGCGCACCGATGTCGCGACGCGGTCAGTGACGGATTTGCCGCAAGGGTGGTCCGTGCGGGTGATGGCCGGGCTGCGTGCCCTGGCGGAATTGTCCTCGGGCCAATTGACGGTCGAGCCGGATACGCTGCGCCTGACCGGGGAGACGGGCGATCAGGACCTGGTGTCGCGCATCACCCGGATGCTCTCCGAGGATCTGGGGCAAGGTGCGGATTTCCAGCTTGATGTGCGCTACAACGACACTCTCGATCCGGTCGCCTCGCAACCTACCGACGAGGAATGCGTTGCCCGGATCCGCGCCATCCAGGACGACACCAAGATCACATTCGACCCTGCCTCGACCGAGATCAACGAGGCCGCTGGTGCGGTGTTGGACCAGATCGCAGAAGTGCTGCCCGATTGCCTGCAGGTCCGCATCGAGATTGGCGGCCATACCGATGCGCAGGGCGGTGAGACGATGAACCTCAACCTCAGCCAGGCGCGCGCGGATGCGGTGCTCAACGGCTTGCTGGCGCGCGGCATCCTGACCACCAACCTGACCGCGCAGGGCTATGGCGAAAGCCAACCCATTGCCGACAACGAGACCGAAAGTGGGCGCGAAGAGAACCGCCGGATCGAATTCCGGCTGCTGGCCTCGGCCGAGGTGGCCGGATTGGCCGCCAGCGCCGATGATCAACCCCGCACGCGCGGCGGCATTCTTGCGGAGGGGGCGATTGCCGATTGGCCGTTTGAAGCGCGCCCGCTTCCGCGCCCTGATGTGAACTAGACGATCCGACCGAACGACCCCGACCTAGGACGAAAGCAGACGCTCCATGAACCGCCTGGAATTCATCATCGCCATTGCCATCATTCTATTTGTGGCCTTCGTCCTGGGTTGGATCGCGCATTGGCTTGTGGCGCGGTTCAACCAGGTATCTTCCGCCGATCTCGGCGAGATGGAGAACCTTGCGCGAGCGCTTCACGATGCCGAAGAAACCCGTGATCAGGCGATTGCCTACCTGCAGCAGCGCGAAGGCGAGCTGACCAATCAGCTTAGTCAAGCGGAGGCCGAATTACGCGCCGCCATGGAAGGGTTGCGCGACGCACGGACCGAAGCGGAAGAGCTGCGCAGCTACGTGGAAAGCGTTAATCAAGGTACCTGAACCGGCCCGTTCAAGATGTTCGCGCTCGCTACCAGCGGCTGAGCGCGGTTTCGTCTTCGTCCTTGGCCGCCACCCAATCCGCACCACGCTCGGTGATTTCGCGTTTCCAGAACGGAGCCCGGGATTTCAGATAATCCATCAGGAAATCGGCGGCGTCAAAGGCATTGCGGCGATGCGGGGCAGCGGTGGCGACCATCATGATCGTCTCGCCCGGCGCAAGGCGGCCATGGCGATGGATGATCAGCGCGTCGGTCAAGGCAAAACGGTCCATGGCTTGCGCGCGGATCTCGGCCAGGGCGCGCTCGGTCATGCCGGGATAATGCTCGATCTCCATCGCCTTGAGATCGCCTTCGGCCACGTCGCGGGTGATGCCGGTGAAACTGACCACGGCGCCTGCACCGGGCGCGGTGGCCGTAAAGGCATTGAGTTCGGCACCCGGATCGAACGGCGCTTCGCGGACATGGATCGCCATGGCCTAGCCCCCGGTCATGGGCGGGAAGAACGCCACTTCAGTCGCGTCTTTCACGGGCGCATCGAACGTCACGAGGTCCTGATCAACGGCGGCGCGCAGGGCCGCGGTGTCGGAGAAGGCAAACGCGTGGGCGTCGGAGCGGGTCTTGAGCTCTTCTATCAGCTCGGCGACTGTTTCTGCGTCAGTCTCGACCTGTTCGTGGGCGATGCCAATGCGTTCACGGAGCCAAGCGAAATAGCGGATGTCCATCAGGTCGGCTCCTTGAGATAGGGGCGGGCCTTGTTGAAATAGTCCCAGCCGGTGATTGCTGTCAAAAGGGCGGAGAGCCACAGGAGCGCGATGCCCAGAAGCTCGCTCCATTGGTAGCCGAAAAGGATCCAGCGCAGGTTGAACTCGTCTTCGACGGTGCCGGCCATGACGGCTTCGATGAGGCTGGCGTCCATGCCGATGCTGAGCGCCCAAAGGTAGTGGGCGAACAGGCCCCAGCAGAACAGCAGGCCGATGGCGCACATCTGGACGGTGGTTTTCCACTTGGCGAGCTTGGTCACCTTGAGCTCTTTCGCCGAAGCGCCGAGGAATTCGCGCAGGCCGGAGACGAATATCTCTCGGAACAGGATCAGCAGGATCGGGATCAGGAAGATGGGCTTCAGCGCGAGGCTGCCGGAGGCGAAATCGACGCCGTAAAGCGCCAGAAGGACGGCGAGCGCGATCACGACCATGGCCTTGTCGGCGATGGGATCGAGCATGGCGCCGAACTTGGTCTCCTGCTTCCAGGCGCGGGCGAGCGCGCCGTCGACGTAGTCGGTGAAGGCGGCGGTCATGAAGAGGATCAGGGCGACCCAATCGGCGAAGGGGCGCGGCAGGAACAGGAAGACAAGCCCCACCATCGGCGCTGCGATGAGGCGCACGAGGGTCAGGACATTGGGCAGGTTCAGCCGCATGGGCCCTTGTTAGCCGGGATGCGGGGCCGGGGCCAGAGGGGGTGGTGTTTGGGGCGGGTTATCACGCGTGAGCAATGGGGTTAAGGGTTTGAAAGAGAACGGAATTGTGGATTCTGTTAAGGTTTTGTTAAGGGGTTGGGAGGGCTTAGGGCCAAAAAAACCCGAGATGGCCCGAGTGGGTTTGGCAGCCATATAGGACGATGGGTTGAATCCGCCCGACGCACGGGCGCGAACCGAAAGAGTCGGGCGAGAGGGGCTTTAGTCGGAAACGGCCCCGGGCCAAGGCCCGGTCTACCGCGTCGCGAGCGGAGGCGGTGAAGGCCGTTCGAACGGCCTTTCCGCGCGTTCGAACGCGCGGAGGACCCGTTTTCGAAAACGGGTTTGGGTGGGTTGGAGCCGCGCTAGGCTTGATAGGTCATGAGCGAAGGGTTCATTCGTTCAACGTGACGCACCTATGGAACGTCAGGTCCTTGGACTTTATCTTTGCTGCGTCGATCGCTTGCTTCAAAGGGTCGCTGAAAAACATGTGTCCGTCGAGGTTTCTGTAGCCCCATAAGTCTACACCGCCTGCATCCGATGCCGAAATCGCGATTGCGTCCCCCTCGGAAGGCCCACGGAATACCCACGGCCCATTCGGCAGCGGCTCACCAGTGAGTGGATTATTCATACGTGTGGCCCCTTTGGACTCTTCCGGGCGGAAGCCGTCCTTTGTCTCACACACGTGCAGCATAAAGTGAGGCGGCAGGTCCGTCGGCGTGCGATGCTCATCCCGATAGATGGGCAGCTCAATCAGTTGCGTCGCACCAAGGTTGAAACGGGTCAGAATGTCCCTGAGTTTCTGGGATACGATTATAAATCCACCTCCGATCTTCATCGCGTCAGCTACGCCAGATGCGGGCGGCTTGCCTTGAGTTCCCAAGGAAAGGAAGGCCGGTTCCTCCCCAGCTGGAACAGGCTCGAATAGTCTACGTGCGTTGGATAGCTGTGCCGTTACGTGTGATCCATCGGCCATGCGTGCGTCAATGAATTGGTGGTGCTTTGATCCAGTCGGGATCGGGGAACGCCAAAATACATCGCGTTGCGCTTCCATCGATTCACCCGCCCTCGTGGAAATGATCGTAGATCTTCTGCGCCAGCCCCTCGCTGACTCCCTCCACCGCTTTCAGGTCCGCGAGGTTCGCGCGCGTCACCGCCTTCGCTGAGCCGAAATGCGCGAGAAGTGCGCGTTTGCGGGACGCTCCGACACCCGGCACATCGTCCAGCGGCGTGGCGCTGACGGCCTTGGCGCGTTTGTTGCGGTGCGCGCCGATGGCGAAGCGGTGCGCCTCGTCGCGCATGCGTTGGATGAAGTAGAGCACCGGATCATTGCGTTTGAGCGCGAAGGCCTGCGCGCCGGGGCGGTGAAATTCTTCCTTGCCCTGATCGCGGTCGATGCCTTTGGCGACGCCGATAAAGGGCACGTCTTCGACGCCGAGGTCGTCCATGATTTCCTTCACGGCGCTGATCTGGCCCGCGCCGCCGTCGATCAGGAGAAGGTCGGGCCAGGCCTCGGTCTCACGATCAGGGTCTTCTTTCAGCAGGCGTTTGAAGCGGCGGTTCAGGACCTCTTTCATCATGCCGAAATCGTCGCCGGGGGTGAGGTCGTCACCGCGGATGTTGAATTTGCGGTATTGGCTTTTCATAAAGCCGTCGGGGCCCGCGACGATCATGCCGCCGACGGCATTCGTGCCCTGAATGTGGGAATTGTCGTAGACCTCGATCCGTTTGGGGGGCGCGTCGAGGTCGAAGGCGTCGGCGAGCCCGCGCAGGAGTTTGCCCTGCGCTTGGCTTTCGGCCATTTGGCGGCCCAGGCTTTCGCGGGCATTGCGCCGCGCGCCTTCGACGAGTTCGAGTTTCTCGCCGCGCTGGGGGACCAGGATTTCGACCTTTGTGCCACGCTTTTGGGAGAGCGCGTCGGCCATAAGGTCCATGTTTTCAACGGGATGGGACAGGATCACCTGCCGGGGCACGTCTTTGGTGTCGTAGAATTGGCCCACGAAGGCCTCCAGCACCTCGGGTTCGTCGATGTCGAGGCCGACGCGGGGGTAGTAATCCTTGTTGCCCCAGTTCTGGTTGGCGCGGATGAAGAACACCTGCACACAGGCCTGCCCGCCTTCCATATGGAGCGCGATCACGTCGGCCTCGCGCACGCCGCGCGGGTTGATGCCCTGGGCGGATTGCACGTTGGTGAGCGCGCGGATGCGGTCGCGCAGGGCGGCGGCGCGTTCGAATTCCATGTCCTTGGAGGCTTCGGCCATTTGGTCCGCGAGATTGGCTTGCAATTCCGTGCTGTCGCCCTTGAGGAAGCGGACGGCATCGGCGACGGAGGCGGCGTAATCGGCCTCGGAAATGTAGCCGACGCAGGGGCCGGAGCAGCGCTTGATCTGATACAGAAGGCACGGGCGGGTGCGGGCTTCGAAGGTGGCATCGGTGCAATTGCGCAAAAGGAAGACCTTTTGCAGTTGGTTCAGCGTGCGGTTGACGGCCCCGGCGGAGGCGAAAGGGCCGAAGTAATCGCCCTTTTCCGTCTTCGCGCCGCGATGTTTCTTGATCTGTGGGTAGCCGTGGGTGCGGCTCACGAGGATGTTCGGGAAGCTCTTGTCATCGCGCAGCAGGACGTTGAACTTTGGTTTGAGCTGCTTGATGAGGTTTTGTTCGAGTAGGAGCGCCTCGGTCTCCGTGCGGGTGGTGAGGAACATCATCGAGGCGGTTTCACGGATCATCCGCGCGATACGCGGGGAATGGCCGGACGGCTTGGCATAGTTCGAGACGCGACGCTTGAGCGCGCGCGCCTTGCCGACATAGAGAACCCGCGATTGAGCGTCGAGCATGCGATACACGCCAGGGCTGTTGTCGAGCGTCCTGAGGTAGTTCTGGATCACCTCATGGCCGGTTTCCGGCGGATGTTCAGTCTCATTTTCCATCGGATTCCAGAGTTTCTTGATTCTCTTTTCTGCTGCAACGGATGTCAGGGTTCATCAAGGGGTAACCTTTCCACCGTTTCTGTGGATAAGCTTGCGGAGAAGTCTTTGGCATGCGGAATTTTCCGTTGTTTTTGGCAGACTTCTACGATTTGCTTAATTATTAGGCATTATTGTAATTCATTGATTTACAACACTATTTTTGCCCTGTATACAGGATGTCATGAAAATTAGACATCGATGTCACGAAACCGTTAAATTTCGCGCTCCGGTGGAAAAGCGTGGCGCGATATTTCATTCGACCCCAACGACATCGGGCGTTTCCCAGGCCAGATGTTGGCCGCCATCGACGCAAATCAGCTGTCCGGTGACGGATTTCGCGGTCAGGAAATAGCGCAGAGCCTCGCAGATTGCCTGCGGATCGGCGCCGCGTTCGAGGATGGTGGCGGCGCGTTGCTTGGCGAAGTGTTCGGCGGATTGACGACCACCCTGCATCGTGGGGCCGGGCCCGATGGCATTGACGCGCGCCTTGGGGGCCAGTGCCTGCGCGGCGGTGCGGGTGAAGGCCCAGAGCCCCATCTTGGCGATGGTGTAGGTCATGAACTCCGGCGTGAGTTTATGGACGCGTTGGTCGAGCATGTTGATCACCAGACCGCGGGCGACGGGTTCGTTGTTGTCGTCGAGGTCGGGACCGGGAAGTTGCGCGGCCAACGCCTGCGTCAGGAGGAACGGCGCGCGCAGGTTCGAGCCGATGTGGCGGTCCCAGGAGCTGCGCGTGGCGGTTTCGATCGTGTCGTGTTCAAAGATCGAGGCGTTGTTGATGAGCACGTCAATGCCGCCAAGGGCGTCGGCTGCGCGGGGCAGAAGGGCTTGGGTGGCGTCCTCGTCCAGCAGGTCGGCCTGCAACGGCACGGCCTTCACACCAAGCGCCCGAATTTCGGCACAGGTGTCTTCGGCGGCCTCCACGCTGCCATTGTAGTGCACGGCGATGTCGTGGCCATGGGTGGCGAGTTCCAGGGCCATGGCGCGGCCCAGCCGTTTCGCGGCGCCGGTTATCAAAGCAGTCATACTGGTGTTCCCCTCAGGTCAGGAGGATCACGATATAGCCCGCATAGAGCGCGGAAAAGGCCAGACCGACACCGCGCCCCATCGGTAGCTTGCGAAACACGAAGGGCAGCAGCACCAAAGATGCGGCGAGCATGACCCAGAGGTCGAATTTGACGATCTCGGGATCGACGGGGATCGGGCCAACAAGCGTGGCAATGCCGATGATCGCAAGAAGGTTGAAGACGTTGGAGCCGATGACGTTGCCGATGGCAACGTCGGCCTGTTTGCGAAAGGCGGCCATGACGGTGGTGGCCAGCTCCGGCAGGGAGGTGCCGACCGCCACGAGTGTGAGGCCGATGACCGTGTCGGAGATGCCGTAGGCGGTCGCGATTTCCGTGGCGCTGTCGATCAGGAGGTTGGCCCCCAGTGGAAGGCCGATGAGCCCGAGAGCCAGGTAGGCGGCGATTTTCCACCATTCCATGTCGGGGTCGGCTTCTTCGAGGTCGCCGGTATCATCGGCATTGGCATTGCGGTGCGCCTTGGCGGAGCGGACGGCGTCGCCGAGCATGATGGCGAGGCCTGCCAGCAGGATCAGGCCATGCCACCAGGTGAGTGGGCCGAGGAAACACAAGGCGATGAAGAGCACCGAAGCGCCCAGCATGAAGACATATTCGCGGCGGGTGTCGGAGGTCGCCCCAAGGCCCGCCAAAAGCGCGGGCACGCCGAGCACCAGAAGGACGTTGGCGGTGTTGGAACCCACGACGTTGCCGAGCGCGAGCCCCGGTACGCCTTCGAGGATGGATTGGATGGAGATCAGCAATTCGGGCGCAGAGGTGCCGAAAGCGACGATGGTGAGCGAAACGATGAGGGCGGGGATGCCGAGGCGCAGGGCCAGGTTGACCGCGCCCTTCACCAGCACGTCACCGGCCAGCAGCAGGATCACCAGGCCGAGGATCGCAAAGCCAAACGCGTCAGCCATTCCCGTCCTCGCGGCACGCGCGGCAGGGGCCGCCACGCAGGTTCATCCGCCCGCAGGTCGGGCAGGTCTTGGGCTTGGGCAACGCGCCGCGTGGCTTGTCTCGGCCCACGCCCTTGGCTCCACCGGGCCAGCGCAACCGCCCGAGCATCGCAAGAACGGCCATGCCGATCAGAAAAAACGTGATGATCTTTATCATCACGAGAGGCCATAGCGCGCATAAAGCGCACGCTCTTGCAGGCCGAGGTCCATGTCTTCCATGACCCGTGTCCCGAACCGCGACAGCAGGCCCTTTTTGGGACCGTGCACCGCGAAACGCACCTTGTCGCCGTAAAGCTCTTTCATCTTGGGCACGACATGGCCGATGCCGTCGGCAAGGCCCAGATCGACGCCTTTCGCGCCGGTCCAGAACGCACCGGTGAAGAGGTCCACATCGGCGAGGCGGTCACCGCGCCGGGTTTTGACATGATCGATGAAGGCGGCGTGAATGTCGCGCTGGATATCCTTGAGGCGGTCGATGTCTTCGGCGCGCTCGGGGCGGAAGGGATCGAGGATCGACTTGTCCTCTCCGGCGGTATGCACGCGCCGTTCGACGCCGATTTTCTGCATCGCCTCAACGAAGCCGAAGCTGGCGGAGATCACGCCGATGGAGCCGACAATGGAGGAGGGATCGACCCAGATGTCATCGCCTGCGCAGGCCAGCCAATAGCCACCGGAGGCGGCGACGTCCTCGACAAAGGCGTGGACGGGGATCTCTTTTTCGGTGGCCAGCCGCCGGATGCGGGCGGCGACCAGTGCCGATTGCACGGGGCTTCCGCCGGGGGAATTGATGACGAGCGCGACGGCCTTGGGCTTGCCCTTGGCAAACGCCTTTTCGATGGCACCGGCCAGGCCCGCATCGCTGATGCCGGAGCGCGCATTGGCGGCAATCGCACCCTGCAGGCGGATCACCGACACCAACGGCTCGGATTTCAGGAAAGGGATGTAGCGTTTCATTGCCCACGCGATGTAGGCCTCTCGCGGGGGGGCAACAAGGCGAGGGGTAGCGATTTCTGCGCCCTGTTGCGGTTCTTACAATCTTTTTCGCAGCTCGGTCTTGAGAACCTTGCCGTAATTGTTCTTCGGCAGCTCGGGCAGCGCGATATAGGTCTTGGGCCGTTTGAAGCGCGCGATCGCGTCGAGACAGTGGGCGTCGAGGGCGGCTTCATCCAGATCGGTACAGACGACAAAGGCCACGACATCTTCGCCCCATTCGGCGCTGGGGCGGCCCACGACGGAGACTTCGATCACCGAAGGATGGGTCAAAAGCGCCTCTTCCACCTCGCGTGGGTAGATGTTGGTGCCCCCCGAGATGATCACATCCTTGGAGCGGTCTTGCAGGGTCAGGTAGCCGTCGGGATCCAGCCGCCCGACATCGCCGGTCAAGAGCCAGCCGTCTTTGAGGGTGGCGGCGGTGGCGGTGGGGTTTTGCCAATAGCCGGGCATGACGGGCGCACCTTTGACCATGATCTCGCCGATCTCGCCGGGCGGGGCATCAATGGCGACCTCGACCAGGGATTGCGCGCGTCCGACAGAGAGCAGGCGGTGGGCCCAGTTCGGATGGCTGCGGTCGGCGACATCGGCGCGGCTGAGCGCGGTGATGGCCATGGGGCATTCGCCCTGCCCGTAGATCTGCACGAATTTGGGGCCCATGACGCGGACCGCCTCTTCGATATCGGCGCGGTACATCGGGCCACCGCCGTAGACGATGGTCTTGATGCCTTCCCCGGTCTCGCCCCGGGCCTTGGCCGTATCGAGAAGACGGTGGACCATGGTGGGCGCGAGGAACATGGAGGTGGGGCCATGGGTTTTCGACAGGTCGAGGACCTCGCCCGCGTCGAACCCGCCCGAGCGCGGCGCGATATGGCGCGCGCCCATGCGCACGTGGATGGGCGCGTAGACGCCTGCGCCATGGCTCATGGGCGCGGCATAGAGAGCGGCGTCTTGCGGCGTGACCGGGTCGACGTCGATGGGATAGCAGGTGGAGGTGGCGGCGAGCATGCCATGGGTGATCTGCACGCCCTTGGGTTTGCCGGTGGTCCCGGAGGTGTAGAAAAGCCAAGCGAGATCAGAGGGATCGCGCGCGGCGCACGGGATCGGGTCGGCAGAGAGGCTGCCCATGGCGATGGCATTGGGGGCCTCCATCCCCTTGCCGGTGAAGCAGAGCGTTGCGCCCGCGTCGGACAGGATGAAGGCGGCTTCCTTGGGGTGGAGCTTGGCGTTGACCGGCACGGCGACGGCCCCCGCCCACCAGATGCCGAACATCGCAATCAGGTAATCGGGGGCGTTCTTGGCGAAAATGCCGACGCGCGCGCCCGGGGCGATGCCATGGGCCATAAGACCACCGGCCAGGCGCGCGGCCCGGTCGGCGAATTGCGCATAGGTGGCAACGTGGGTGTCACCCAGCATAAGTGCCGGAGTGTCTCCGCGCACCGCAGCGGTCCGGGCAAGCCAGACCGCGATATTCATGACGCGCGCACCGGTAGGATTTGTTCGCCAAGGCCGTCGATGCCAAGGCGCATTTCCTGCCCGTCGCGCAGGAAAACCTGCGGAGATTTGCCCATGCCGACACCCGGAGGCGTGCCGGTTGTGATCAGGTCGCCGGGCTCCAACGTCATGAAACGGCTGATGTATTCGACAAGGAAGGCGGGTTTGAAGATCATCGTGTCGGTATTGCCGTCCTGCATCCGGTCGCCATCCACGTCGAGCCAGATACCGCGGCCCGTGGGGTCGGTGATTTCATCCGCCGTGACCATCCAGGGCCCAATCGGCGCGAAGGTGTCGCAGCTTTTGCCCTTGGTCCATTGGCCGCCCATCTCTTGCTGATAGGCGCGCTCGGAGATGTCGTTGACGACGCAATAGCCCGCGATATGCGCGGCCCCGTCGGAGGTGTGTTTGGCGGCCCGGCCAATGATGATCCCAAGCTCGACCTCCCAATCGGTCCTTTGGCTGCCCGGCGGCAGGATAACCGGATCGGTGGGGCCGGAAATCGCGGTGGTGGCCTTCATGAACAGGACCGGTTCGGTGGGCACGTCCCAGCCACCTTCGGCCGCGTGATCGGCATAGTTGAGCCCGACGCAGACCAGCTTGCCGGGCCGCGCGATGCAGGGGCCAAGGCGCGTCTGGTGGGGCACTTCCGGCAACGCGTCGATGTCGAAGGCGGGGATATTGGCGAGCATGGCGCCGTCGATATCGGTGACGATCCCGCTGAGGTCGCGGATGGTTCCGCTTGCGTCGAGAACGCCGGGGTTTTCGGCCCCTGCTTCCCCCCATCTGACAAAGCGCATCTGTGTCTCCCTTGAATAGTTTGGCCGCATCATGCTTCGCTGCGCGGGTAAGGGAAAGAGGGGTCGTTATGGCGGATATCATCATCCTCGGGATCTTTGTGGCCGACGCCGCGTATCGCACGGAGAAGATGCCTGTGGTGGGCCAAACCCTGCTTGGGACCGGGTTTCAGCTTGGCCCCGGCGGCAAGGGGTCGAACCAGGCGGTCGCGGCGGCGAAGGCGGGGGGCGACGTGGGCTTTCTCAGCCGGATCGGGGCGGACACGTTCGGGCAAATGGGCCGCGACGTGTGGGCCAAGGCGGGGGTTCAGTCGATGGTGATTGAAGACGCGGCGCGGCCCACGGGATCGGCGGGCATCTTCATCGAAGAGGCGACGGGCCAGAACGCGATTGTGGTCGTGCCGGGCGCGGCGGACGCGTTGAGCGGCGCGGATGTGGAGGCGCGCGCGGCGGAGATTGCGGGGGCGAAGGTCGCCATGACGCAGTTGGAGCAACCGATGGACGCGGCGCTGCAGTTTCTGGAGATCGCGGCGGGGGCCGGGGTGACGACGATCCTGAACCCCGCACCGGCGGCGGACTTGCCGGACGGGATGTTGGCCCTGTGTGACTACGTGACACCGAATGAGACCGAGGCCAAGGAGTTGACCGGGTGCCGGGTCACGGGGCCAGACGATGCGATTGCGGCGGCCAAGGCGCTGCTGGCCAAAGGTGTGCGGAAGGGCGCGTTGATCACCTTGGGCGCGCACGGGTCGCTGTTCTGGGATGGGGCGCGGGCCATACACACGGCCCCGATGAAGGCCGGGCCGGTGGTGGACACGACCGGGGCGGGCGATGCGTTCAACGGCGGGTTCGCCACGGCGCTGGCGGCGGGGCAACCATTGGATGACGCTTTGCGGTTCGCAACCGCAACGGCGGCGCTTTCGGTGACAAAACACGGCACGGCGGCGTCCATGCCGTCGCGGGCGGAGATCAACGGCTTGCTCTGACGCGCTCTTTCATCTTGCCAGAAAAACCTCGGGGGGACGCGTTCTTTCCCTTGGGAAAGGGCGCGTAAGGGGGCAGCGCCCCCAACCGACCTATCCGTTTTCCGGAACGGCGTCTGGCGCAGAATCCACCTCAGCCACCCAATCGGCGATGCCGTCACGATGCGCGGCCGGCGTGGTCTCAAGCAGCATCTCGCGCAGGCCGGACCATTGCGGCGCCTGGGCGAGAAACCGCATGCGGTGGTAATGCAGGATCACCGCGTCGGGCGTGGTGGCGTAATCGCCGCGATGCGACAGCGAATAATTGTGCATCTCATCCAGAACCCGGACCTTGTAGCCAAAGCGTTTGACGGTCAGCGGCAGGCTGATCTGATCGAGCCAAGGGCGCTTGTTTGCAATCTTGCAGCCCCGGTCAAAGTCCAGCGCGGTGTCGCGCCAATGATCGGCGAAGCGGCGGCCATCCTCGGGATGCTGCGCCTCGGGAAAAGCGACGAACCCGGCGTTGAAATAGGGCGGATATTGCACCCGGCCGCCGCGCAGAAGCCGCACACGTTCCGTCGGTACGGGCATGTCGAAATGCGCGTAGGCCCGGGCCCAGCGATCATTCTTGTCACCCCATGTCGGGCGGCCCTCGGGTGCTGCGGCAATGGTGTCGGGGGCGAGATCCATGAACTCCGCCAGACTGCGGGTGCAGGCCATATCGGTATCGAGGAAGATCGAATGCGTGGTGCCGCGATCATCGCAGGCGGCGACGATCTTGTTGCCGTGCGGATAGGGTTTGTTCCATTGCGGTGGCTTGGGCAGCGCGCGCAATTCGACGCCGCAGACGTCGAACATGGCGTGGGTCATATCGCGGAACTCAGGGCGATGGGCGTCGGAGACATAGGCGAATTTCCGGACGCGCATATCGCCCGCATGCGCCGTGTGGAGGCTGGCGGCAAGAAGCCAGGATTGCTTTTCCAGGCGCAGCCCGTCGGCGACGAAGAAAAGCCCCAGCGATGATGTCGGATCGGCCATGGCGGTGTGTCCCGCGATTTGCGCTGCTCTGCAGGCACCCTGCCCCGGATCGGGCGGCTTCGCCAGTCAGACCGCGAGATCGGAGACGAAAATTCCATCCGCGCCGCCTTTGCAATGGGTCACGAGCAGTGCGCCCGCGCGTTGGTGGTCAGGGTTGGCGGCGTAAGCCTCCAAAGCGGCGCGGTCCGTGAAATGGCACGTGAAGCCGTAGGTATAGGCCTGCGATTTGGCTTCGAAGTCCCGGTTCGGGCCATGGTGGAAGGCGAGCATGCCAGGCAGCGTTTCGGCGAGCTGAGCGAGGATTTGCATCGCCGCGTCGAAGGCGGATTGCGATGCGTCGGAGGCGGGGTTCAGAAGGACGGTGTGGATCAGCATATCGGTCAATCCCGGGGTGTTTCCGGGCCGACGAAGATGGCGCGGAAATCGTTGACGTTGGTGAGGGTCGGGCCGGGCACGACCTGATCGTTGATGGCGGCGAAAAAGCTATGTGCGTCATTGCGGTCGAGGGCTGATTGCGGGTCGATCCCGGCGGCGCGGGCTTTGGCGAGCGTGTCGGGTCCGATCACGGCACCTGCCACCTCTGCCGCGCCGTCGACGCCGTCGGTGTCACAGGCCAGCGCGTGAATGCCCGGCGCACCGTCCAGTGCAATGGCAAGCGCCAGTGCATATTCCGCGTTGGGCCCGCCGATCCCGTCGCCGCGCCGCGTCACCGTCAATTCACCGCCCGACAGGATCAGCGTACCGGGGGCAGCGGAGCGGGCAAGGTCGGCATGGCCGGCGGCGATATCGCGGGCCTCGCCCTCCACGGCGTCGCCAAGGATTTGCGCGTCATAGCCCTGCGCCCGCGCCATGTCCGCCGCGGCGGCGAGCGATTGCGAGGGGGCGGCGTAGATCACGTTTTCAACCCGCGACAGGCGTGGATCATCGGGTAGGACCGGATCGCCGCCCTTTTCGAGATAGGCCTTGATCGACGCGGGCGGGACAACGCCCCAGTGATCCAACGCTTTGAGCGCGCGTTTGGCGGAACCGGTGTTGCCCACGGTTGGACCGCTGGCGATGTCGCCGGGGTGATCGCCGGGCACGTCGGAAATCATCAGCGCCAACATGCGGGCGGGGTAAGCGGCGGCGGCCAGCCGCCCGCCTTTGACGGCGGACAGTTCCTTTCGGATGCCGTTGATCTCGCCAATCGGCGCGCCGGAGGCCAGCAGCGCCTGCGTCAGGGATTGCTTTTCCTCCAACGTGATGTCGCCTGCGGGCGCGATCAGGAGTGCGGAGCCTCCGCCGGAAATCAGGGCGAGGACGAAGTCACCTTCGCCAACGCTTTCGAGACGGGCCAAAAGGCGTTTGGTGGCGACCTCGCCCGCCGCGTCGGGGACGGGATGGGCGGCTTCGACGATTTCGATACCCTGGCACGGGCGGGCGTAGCCATACCGGGTGATGACCAGCCCCTCGCACGGGCCCCATTCGGCCTCCACCGCTTCGGCCATGCGCGCGCTGGCCTTGCCCGCACCGATCACAAGGACCCGGCCCGCGGGTTTTGGCGGCAGGGCGGCGGCGAGCGATTGCATCGGGTCGGCGACTTCTACGGCACGGGCAAAGAGCGCGCGCAGGAACGTTTCAGGGGTCATGGCAGGCGTCCAGTGCTGGAGGTGCGGGCAACAAGATCGACGGGCGCGCGTTCCTCGGGCGGGGGCACCGTGCCGTCCTGCATCCACGCCAGAAGCCGGTCGGCGGTGGTGCGCGCAAAGCCGTCGATGTCGCAGGCCACGGAGCTGATCTGCGGCCAGACCAAAGCGCATTCTTCGATGTCGTCAAAGCCCACGATACGGAAATCCTGTCCAAGCGTCGTGCCCGCCCGCGCGAAACCCGCGTGCAGGCCCAGAGCCACGAGATCGTTGAAACAGACCGCAGCATCGGCGCCCGCGTCAAGAAGGGATTGGGCGGTTAGCATGCCGAACGCACGGCTTGACCGGCCATGGAAGGTCAGGGGCACGGTCTGAGCGCGCGTCATTTCGGCGAGGTAGCCGGATTTTCGCTCTGCGGTGATCGCGGCGCCGTCGATGCCGCCGACAAAGGCGATGCGTTGACTGCCCTGGTTGATCAGGTGCCGCGTGGCGCGGGCAGACCCGGCGGCATAGTCGAAGCTGGCGAAGGGAAAGCGGTCGGTGCGGGTGTCGGTCTGTCGCAGGACCTGTATCGTGGGCAGGTTGGCATGTGCGAGTTGATCGAACGTTGCCGCACCAGACCCGTAAGCGGGCGAGACGACCAGCGCCGAGACACCATGTTCGATCATCGAGCCCACGAGTTTGGCTTGCAAATCAGTATCTTCGTCAGAATTGGCGATGACGGTGGCGAAGCCTTTGGCGGCGAGTGTCATTTGCAGGACGGTGGCGAATTCGGTGAAGAACGGGTTGCGCAGGTCGTTGATGACAAGGCCCACGAGACCCGCGGACTGCGAGCGCATCTGCGCGGCGGCGCGGTTGTAGACATAGCCGATCTCGGCCATCGCATTGCGCACGGCCCGGCGGGTTTCGTCCTTCACCTGGGTGGAATTCTGCAGGACGAGGGAAACGGTGGACTTGGACACGCCCGCCTTGGCCGCAACATCGAGGATCGTCGGGCGGCGAGTCATGCGTCTATCCCGTGCAGCGCCAGAAGGTGCGACATGCGGTGGGTGGCGATGTCGGGGTTGATGAGCAGGCGGGCTTGGTCGGCAAGACGGAAGACCTGCGCGTAATGGGTGATCTCGCGCGCGGATTGGAACCCCGCGGGCATGATGAAATGCGGTTGGTGGCCATTGAGCCAGGCGAGGAACGCAATGCCCGCCTTGTAGAATTGCGTCGGCGCTTTGAAGATCTCGCGGCTCAGGGGCACGGTGGGGGCAAGCAGCGCATGATAGGTTTGCGTGTCGTTTCGGGCCAAGGCTTCGAGCGCCTGCGCAGCGGCGGGGGCGATGGCTGCGAAGATGCCGAGAAGCGCGTGGGAATAATGCGTGCCGTCTCCGATCATCAGCTCGGCGTAATTGAAATCGTCGCCGGTGTAGAGGCGGACGCCCTTGGGCAGTTGGGCGCGGAAGGCCTCTTCATGGGATTGATCCAGAAGTGAGATTTTGATGCCGTCGATCTTGGCGGCATTGCGGGTGATGAGATCGAGGACGGTGGCATTTGCCGCAGCAATATCGGAGGCGCCCCAATATCCCGTAAGCGCGGGGTCAAACATCGGCCCGAGCCAATGCAGGATCACAGGCGCGGAGGCCTGCGCGATGAGATCGTCGTAGAGATAGGCATAGGTGTCCGGGCTCGCGCCGATGACGGGCAGCGCGCGGGTGGCCATGAGGATGAGTTGGCCGCCCTCGGCCTCGATGGTCTCCATCTGCGTCAGGTAGGCCGCACGGATGGCGTCGGGCGTTGTTAGTTCTTCTACAGAAACATGATCCGTTCCTGCCCCACAAGCGACGCGGGGCTTGGCGGGATGGGCCTTGGCCGCGCGCATCGTACGGATGATCAATTCCTGCGCCGTTTCCCAGTCGACGCCCATGCCGCGCTGTGCGGTGTCCATGGCCTCGGCGAGACCAAGTCCCTGATCCCAGAGGGTTTCGCGGAAGCGTAGGGTGGCGTCCCAATCGACGGCGGGGCGACCGACCCATGGGTCCCATTCGGCCATTGGGTCGCTCACGATATGAGCGGCGGCGAAGGCGGTGCGGGTCAGCGGCACCTTCGGCGCGCGGGGCGTGAGCGGGTCGCTTTGCAGCGTGTAGTCTTCAAGCGTTCCGGTACTGGTGGGGAGTTTCATCGGTCAGATCCCATGATCTTCGCGGATCATGTCGGCGGCCTTTTCGCCGATCATGATCGTGGGCGCGTTTGTGTTGGAAGAAACGACACTGGGCATGATGGAGGCATCGGCGACGCGGAGTTTTTCGATCCCGTTGAAGGTCAGACGGGGCGTGACAACGGCGCTCTCGCCCGTCCCCATCGCGCAGGTTCCGGCGCAATGGTGCGAGGTCTTGGAATGTTGGCAGATGAAGTTGAAATAATCGTCGTCCGTCTGCACGTCCGGTCCGGGAAGGCGTTCGGCCTTGATGAAGGGCTTGAGAGGTTCTTGTGCAAGAATTAATTGCGTGAGTTTGAGACCCCGGATCGACATGGCGCGGTCCTGCGGATCGGCGCAGTAATTGGGATCGATCAAGGGGGGCATGGTGGGGTTTGCGGATTGCAGGCGGACAGTGCCGCGCGAGCGCGGGCGCAGGTAGCAGGAATTGAGCGTGACGCCGCCTTCGGGCATGGCAGCCACGCCCGCCTCGATCCCGGTGCCAAGACCAAGGTGGAGTTGCAGGTCGGGGGAGCGGGCATTTTCGTCGGCGTACCAGAAACCGCCGGTTTCAAAGAGACTTGAAGCGACAGGGCCTTTGCGGGTGAAGAGATATTGCAGGGCTGCCAGCGCGCTGAGGTGCGGTTTTGCGAAGCGGTCGTAGGTGTGGGGTCCGGAAACCTCGGCGATGCAATAGAGATCGAGGTGGTCTTGGAGGTTCGCGCCCACCTGCGCCTGGTCGAGCGTCACATCGATCCCGAGCGCGCGGAGGTCATCGGCGGGGCCGATGCCGGAGAGTTGCAGAAGGCGCGGCGAGCCGATGGCGCCGGAGGACAGGATCACCTCGGTCCCCGCGTGGATCAGGGACCGGTCGAGGAGTTCGACGCCCGTGGCGCGCCCCTTTTCCAAGATGAGACGCCGGACCTGCGCGCCGAGTTTCACGGTCAAGTTCGGGCGGCGTTTGTTGGGGTGCAGGAACGCCATCGCGGCGGAGGACCGGCGAGCGTTTTTCTGCGTCAGCTGATAGAAGGCGGCGCCCTCCTGCACCTCTCCGGTGACATCGGGATTCAAGGGAATGCCAAGCGCTTGCGCCGCCTCGAAATAGGCGTCGCAGATCGGCAGGGGGGCGGCCGGTCTTGAGACGCCCAATGGGCCTTCCTGGCCGTGATAGCGCCCTGAAAAGCTGTCGTTGCCCTCGGATTTGCGGAAATAGGGGAGCACATCTTCATAAGCCCACCCGGTGCAGCCCTGCTGCCGCCATTCGTCGTAATCAAGGGGGTGGCCGCGGGTGTAGATCTGCGCGTTGATCGCGGAGCCACCGCCGATCACCTTGGCCTGCGTATAGGTGAAAACCTTGTTTTGCATGTGTTTTTGCGGCGTCGTCGTCCAGCCCCACGACCCGATGCCCTTGGTCATCTTGGCAAAGCCCGCGGGCAGATGAAAGAACGGGTAGCGGTCGGAGCCTCCGGCCTCAAGCAGACATACGGAGACGTCGGGATTTTCCGACAGGCGCGACGCGATGACCGAGCCCGCCGAGCCGCCGCCGATGATCACGAAGTCGTAGGATTCGGACATGGCGGCCTAGAACCTTTCGATGGACATGCCGCCGTCGACCGGGATCACGGCCCCCGTCGAATAGGCGAAATCACCGCGTGCCAGCGGGACCATGACCGCGCCTATATCGGCGGGCTGTCCCCACCGGGCCTGCGGGATCAGGTCGGGGATGCGGGCGGTGTAGCGATCGGCGACGGGCGCGGTCATGGGCGATGCGATGATTCCGGGGCGGATGTCGTAGACGCCGATGCCGTCGGTCGCAAGGCGCAGTGCGAAGGCCTGCACCAGAGCGGCGGTGGCAGCTTTGGAGGCGTTGTATTCGGCGCGATCGGGGTTCGACATCGTGGCGCTGACGGAGGTGATGAAGGAGATCGAGCGGAACGGGTCGGCCGGTTGGATCAGCATGCGGCGCGCAACTTCTTGTGCAAGAAAGAAAGCGCCACGGGTGTTGATGTCGATGCAGCGGTCGAAGCTTTCGGGGGTCATATCGAGTAGGTCACCGCGACTGAGCGCGCCGACGCCCGCGTTGGAGACGAAGGTGGTGACCGGGCCGACTGCGTCGAGCAACGCGGGGATCGCGTCGAGGTAGCGGACGTCGTGTTGGTGGTAGGTGGCGTCGAACGGAAGATCGGCGGTGGGCGGCTCGGACGCGATGGCGATGCGCCAGCCCGCATCATGCAACGCCTGCGCGATGCCAAGGCCGATGCCCTGTTGGCCACCTGTGATGAGGGCTGTTTTCATGGCATATTCCTCAGGTGATCCGCTTGCCGCAACGCAAGGGCCGCAATGGTGAGGGACGGGTTCACCGCGGCAGAGGTCGGCAGCAGGGACGCATCGCAGATGTAGAGGTTGTCGAGATCGTGGGCCTTGCCGATAGGGTCGCAAACGGAGTGGGCGGGATCATCGCCCAACCGCGCGGTGCCACATTGGTGGGAGGGCGTACGACGGTCGAAGGCGCGCGACAGCACAACGGGAAAGCCCGCACGGCGCAGCCCTTCCTTGAGCTTGGCCACCAGCGACAGATGCGCGTCCCAATTGGAGCGTTTCCAGTCAAGCACGATATCGTCGCCGCGCAGAGTGATGCGGCTTTCGGGGTTAGGTCGGTCTTCGGACATGGCATAGAAATCGATGGCATGGTTGGCGATCAGGGCCGCAAACGGGCGCGGCAGGCCGGTCTGCGCGGCAAGGATCGGGGTAGAGACGCGACCCAGAAGCTGCACGTTGCCAAGGCCGTCGCCATACCAATCGTTGACCTGCAATGTCTTCTGGTAGATCGCACGATTACGCCGGTGGCTGAGCGCAAGAACGGCGCTCGTGTTGTGGTTCATGAAATTGCGCCCAACCTGATCGGAGCGGTTGGCAAGGCCGGTCGGGTGCGTGTCATTGGCCGAGCGGAGCAGGAGGGCTGCGGTGTGTACGGCGCCTGCGGCCAGGACGATGCGCGGTGCGGTCAGACGGCCTGCGGAGGTCAAGAGGCCTGTGATGCGGGCACCGTCGGCTTCGACCTGATGCACGGAAACGTTGGTGCGCAGCGTGATGTCCGGGTCGTCCAAAGCGCAGGCCAGCGCCGCGCTTTCCGCGTCAAGTTTACCGCCATTGGTGTCGGGATGGGCGTCCCATGGGGTCGACGCGCGGGCAAGCCAACGGTCAAGATCCACAGCCAACGGAAGCGGCGACGGTGTCAGGCCCGCGCGTTTCAGGCGGCGGGAAAGGTCAGCAATCTCGGGCTCGTGCGGGACGGGAGGATGGGGATAAGGCGCGTCATGGGGCGGTTCGGTCGGATCCGCCATGGCGTCGCCGCGCACCTGATAAAGCGCCTCGGCGCGGGTGTAGAAGGCCGCAAGCGTCGCGTGATCCAGCGGCCAGCGCGCGAAATCCGCCTCGCGGTAGCGGATCATCACCGCGCCGTAGAACTTCGAATTGCCGCCAACGCAGGCGTAGTTGCCCGGGTTGAAGCGGGTGCCTTCGGGGGTCAGCCAGGTCTCGTCGGGGCGGTAATGGCCATCGCGAAAGATCGCCTCGGGATCGCGGGCCTCGGGCGTGTCTTTCAGATGAACGCCGCCTTCAAGGATAAGTACGCGCAGGCCGGAGCCCTTGAGCCCCGCCGCAAGGGTCGCGCCGCCCATGCCGGAGCCGACGATGATGATATCCGCATCGCTCATGTCGCGCTTGATCAGCTCCCCGGAAACTCTGGTTTGCGCTTGTCTTTGAAGCTGGCCACGCCCTCGGCGCGGTCGCGTGTTGCGCCAATCATGCCGCCGCCAAGCGCTTCGATCAGGGCCGCACGGTCTTCGCCGACGGCGGCGTGGATCTGGTATTTGGCGACCTCATGGGCGCGCGGAGACGCCGTGGCGGCTTGCACAGCGATGTGCATGGCGGTCGCGAGCGTATCTTCGGCGATCTCGGCCACAAAGCCCAGGGACCAGGCCTTGTCGGCCGTGAGCTTGCGCCCGAAGAGGGCCATTTCTTTGACGGTCGGCTCGGGCAGAAGCCGCAGCAGGCGGTTGGTGCCGCCCCAGCCGGGTACGATGCCGACCTGCGCTTCGGGCAGGGCCAACGTGGCCATGGGGGCCATGACGCGGATATCGGCGCAGGCGGCAAGCTCCAACCCGCCGCCGATGGCAGGGGCGTGGATCGCCGCGATGGTCGGGATCGACAGACGCGCGAACCGATCAAAAATGCGGTGCCCTTCGCGGACCCAATTACGCGCGAAGTCCGTCGGGCTGAGCGCGCCCCAGGCCTTGATGTCGGCCCCGGCGCAGAAGGCGCGGTCGCCGTCGCCCGAAAGGATCACCGCGCTGATTTGCGGACTACGTTCGAGGATGGCGCAGGCCTGTTCCAGCTGCGCCAGCATGTCGATTGTGAGCGCGTTGAGTTTGGACGGATTGTCCAGTCGGAGGTGGGCGATGACCCCGTCGATATCAAGGTGAACAGCGCTCATAGGACGAGACCCATGGGCGCGTCGTTCAGGAGGGACAGCGGCATGGTGATGGCGTCGTCCGCGACGGCTACGCGACCTTCGGAGGCGTCGATGATATCGCGCTGCGGGTCGATGCCCGGCATTATTTCATGGGCGACGAGGCCCTTATCGCCCAACCGCATGACGCAGCGTTCGGTGATATAGAGCACATTCGCCCCACGGGCACGGGCGCGGCGACCGGGGAACGTGACGTGTTCGACGGCCTCGACCATCTTGGTGAATTTGCCGGGGCGGGTGACGCGAAGGCCAGTCTCGGTCAGGTCCAACTGCGCGGCGGCTTCGAAATAGCCGGAAAAGACGATCTTTTTGGCATGGGCCGTGATGTCGACAAAGCCGCCGCAGCCGGCGGTCAGGTAGGGCTTCTTGCCGAGCTTGGAGACATTGACGTTGCCGTCCACGTCGACCTCCATGAACGATAGGAACGACACGTCGAACCCACCGCCCTGGAAATAGGTGAACTGGTTCGGGCTTGGCACAAAGGCGTCCGCGTTCGAGGCGCAGCCAAAGGCGAAGCCGGTGAGCGGCATGCCCCCCACAGCGCCCTGTTCTATGGCCCATGTGACGGACTGTTCGGCGCCTTCTTCTAGCAGAATACGGGGCACCATGGCGGAGATGCCGAAGCCGAGGTTGGCGGTCATGCCGCGCTTGAGTTCCATCGCGGCGCGACGCGCGATGATTTTCTCGACGCCATGATCGGCGAGAGAGAAAGACGCCCAAGGCCGCATGACTTCGCCGGAGATGGCAGGGTCATAGGGGGTTTCGGTGGTCTGTTTCTGATCGGGGGCGAGCACGATCAGGTCCACGAGGTGGCCGGGCACGTGAACGTCGTGGGGGCGCAGCGACCCGGCGGCGGTCATGCGCTTGACCTGCGCGATGACAAGGCCGCCGTGGTTGCGGGTGGCGATGGCCTGATCCAATCCACCGAGATAGGCGCCCTCGTGTTCATAGGTGAGGTTACCGTTTTCATCGGCTGTGGTGGCGCGGATGATGGCCACGTTGGGGGTGATATTGGGGAAGTGCAGCCATGTGTCGCCGGCAAATTCGGTGCGGTGGACGATCGGGGACTCGGCGGCGCGCGCATTCATGGCGCAACCTTCGCGGATCGGGTCCACAAAGGTTTCCAATCCCACTTGTGTCAACACGCCGGGGCGGCGGGCGGCCACGTCGCGGTGCATGTCAAACAGAATGCCAGAGGGCACATTATAGGCCGCGACGCGGTCTTCGACGACCATCTGCCAGATCGCGGGCATCGGCAGCGACGAAGGCCCGGACGGGTAGGATCCGCCGATGATGCGCGCGAGCAGGCCGTCCTTGGCGATATGATCGACGCCTTTGACGCCATACATGTCACCCGCCGCGATGGGGTGGATCGTGGTAAGGTTTCGCGGCACGCCTTCCGTGTCGAAGCGGTCTCCGAGAGCTTGCAGAACAGCGTCGGGACAACCCAATGCGGAAGAACTTGAGACCGTAATCACCGCGTTGTCGGTGATGCGGGCGACGGCCTCGGCGGCGGTAACGAGCTTGGACATGTCACAAGCCGCCGTAATCGACGGCTGTGCGCTGTCCGGTTTTGGCGGCCTTGGTGACGGCTGCGGCGACGGCGAGGGATTTGACCCCATCGACGCCATCGGCAGACGGTCGACCGTCTCCGGCACAGGCTTTGGAGAAAAGGCCGACGGCGCGGGCATAGAGGGAATGGTCGGAATATTCGACCGCCTGTTCGCCGCCATCGAAGCGCAGGGTGATCTCGCCCACGGGCTGCTGCGTCATGACGTTGCGGGCGACGATCGAACCTTCGGTTCCGTGCACCTCGACCCCCGATCCGGCGAAGCGGTGGGTGAAGCTTTCATGGGTGTGGATCATGGCGCCGGAAGGCATGGACCAGACCGACATGGCGCTGTCTTCGACCCCCTGCCCGAGACCTGAGGCGGTTTTCATGGCAACAACGTCGAGGGGATCTTCGCCGAGGTGGAAGCGGACAGTGTCGGCATCATGGACGGTGATGTCGGGGATCACGCCGCCGCCCGCGCCCGGATTGTCGATGCGCCAGCCTTGCAGGTGCGGCGGCAGGTGGACGGCATGGAAGACCCGCATCGAGAGAACCTTGCCGATGCGGTCCGACGCGATCAGCTCCCGGATGGCGAGGTGCGTGCCCGCGTTGCGCAGATGGTGGTTGGTGCCGAAGGTCACGCCCTTTTCCTGTGCGGCAGTCACCATGGTGATCGCATCGGCCACCGTCATGGCGAGCGGCTTTTCACACAGCACATGTTTGCCGGCGTCGATGGCAGCCATGGCCTGCGGCAAGTGCTTTTCGTTGGTGGTGGAGATATAGACGGCATCGACCCCGTCGAGCGCAGCGTCGAGGTCCGTGACGCCCTGGTCGATGCCGTGCTGCGCGGCGTAGCTTCTGGCGCGGTCGGGGTCGGCGGACAGGACGCTCGCGATATGGCCGCCAGAGGTGCGGATGGCCCCGATCACGTGCTCGGCCGCGATTGTGCTGGCCCCGATCAATCCCCAACGCATGGCTGTCTCCGATTTTTTGGAACGTTCCTATAGCCCTGTTTTGGAACGTTCCACGGCTCGCGTCAAGGCATCGACGCAAGGTCGGCGGGTTGCGCCGCTGCGCAAGGGGCCGGAAGTGTTGACGCGGTCGGGAAGCAGCGCGAGGGATTGCGCGCGCCGGTGCCCTACTGCGCGCAGGAAAGGCCGGTGTCGAGGTCGAACAGGTGGGCGGCGGCGGCGTCGATGGCGACGTGCTGCACGGTGTCGGGTTGAATGTTGACCTGACCGGCGAGCTGCATGGCAAATTCTTCGGCCCCATCGACCGCGCCATAGACGAAGGTTTCTGTGCCCAATTGTTCCACGGCGCGGACCTTCAGCGGGATGCCGCCATCCGACGGCGATGTATGGCTGGGGCGAACGCCCAGTTCGACGGCCTGGTTCGGGCGCGTTTTGAAACGGGCGGTGTCCATCTGCACTTCGGCGCCGCCATCGCTGATGAAGCGCCCCCCCTCTCCCATCGTGCCTTTCACGAAGTTCATCTTGGGCGACCCGATGAAACCCGCGACAAAGCGGTTGGCGGGGGCGTTGAAGAGGTCAAGCGGCGGGCCGAATTGTTCCAACCGCCCGGCGCGCAGAACGGCAATTTTGTCGGCCATGGTCATCGCCTCGACCTGATCGTGGGTGACGTAGACCATCGTATTGCCCAGGCGTTTGTGAAGCGCGGAGATCTCACCCCGTGTGGCCACACGCAGTTCGGCATCGAGGTTCGACAGCGGCTCATCAAAGAGGAACACGCGCGGCTCGCGGACGACGGCGCGGCCGATGGCGACGCGCTGCCGTTGACCACCCGAAAGTTGGCCGGGCTTGCGATCGAGGTAGTCCTCGATCTGCAACATGCGCGCGGCCTCGTTCACGCGTTGATCAATCTCGGGCTTGGGGGTGGAGATGTTTTCCAGACCGAAGCTGAGGTTGTTGCGCACCGACATGTGCGGGTAGAGCGCGTAGGATTGGAACACCATGGCCAGGCCACGCTCGGACGCGGCAACCTCATTGAGGCGTTCGTCATCAATCGCGATCTCACCATCGGTGATCTGTTCGAGCCCGGCGATCATGCGCAGAAGCGTGGATTTCCCACAGCCCGAGGGGCCGACGAAGACGCAGAATTCACCCGATTGCACCGTGATATCGATGCCGTGGATCACATCCACCGGCCCGTAGGATTTCTTGACGTTGCGAAGTTCGAGAAGGGCCATAGCGGGTTACTTCATTCCAGTGTTGGCAATGCCGGTGGTGATGTATTTTTGCAGGAAAACGAAAACGAGCGTCGTCGGGATCAGTGACACGACCGTCATGGCAAGGCGGTAGTGTTCCTGGCTGACGTGTTCGCCACGGAATTCCAGAAGGCAAAGCTGGATCGTGTAGGCTTCGGTCGCCGTGGCGATGGCGACCATGGGGATGATCAGGTCATTCCAGCGCCAGATGATCGACAGGATTCCCAGCGCCGCGATAGCCGGAAGCGCCAGCGGCAGGACGATGCGCCAGAAGACTTTCCATTCCGACGCGCTGTCCATGCGGGCGGCTTCCAGCAGCTCGTCGGGGATTGTCAGCATATACTGACGCAACAGGAAGACCCCCGCAGGTGTCGCGGCGCCGGGGATGATCACCCCCCAGATGGAGCCCGACAGCCCGGTCGCGTTGATCGCCTTGAACACGCCCACAAGGGTGATCGTGGCGGGCACCATGAGGGTGGCGAGGATGACCACAAGGAACAGGGTCTGGCCGCGAAACGTGTATTTCGACAGGGCGAAGGCGGCCATGGAGTTGATCAGAAGCGTGATGAAGGTCGCGATCACGGTCACGAGGACGGAGTTGGTGATGCAGGTCACGAAATTGACATTCACCCCGTAGGCGGAGTTCGTCAGGGGTTCGATGTAATTGTCCCATTCGGGGGCGATATTGCGGGTGGCTGTCACGGTGTCGGCGGGCAGGCGCACGACCCCGTCTGCCGATCCATTGACGGCGCGACCGGGAAAGAATTCGGAGGTCGCGTTGGGGTTCGGGATCGCCCATTGCATAATCTCGCCGGTCTCGGGATGCGGTGCGGTGACAAGGGCCTGGGTGACGATGCGGTTGGGCTCAAAGGGCGGTTGGCCGAGGTATTCGAGCAGCAGGCGCTGTTGATCGGCATCAAGCGTGGCGACGACGGAGTCGAGGTCGAAGGCCTCGCGCGCGGTGGGGGTCAAAGCGCCGTAGCGGTTAAGCCAATCGGGCAGGCCTTGGTCGGCGATGAGTTGGCGGGCGGCGTTACTGACCTGCCCCAGATGCGAGCGGAGGGCGTAGAGTTGATTGCCCTCGTATCCGGCAAGAAATCCTGCAATGTCCTGATCCGCGCGTTCTTCATCGGAGATGTCGGACCAGTTGAGCACCCAATCGGGCAGATCCGCGATCACGAAGATTTCGCGCCCATCAGGGCCGTTGACGGTGGCGCGCGCCACGCGGTCGAAATCGCCGGGCAGCAGGGAGAGGTCTTGGCTCTCGATCTGGAACTGCGTCTTGATGGAGTTCAGGCCAAGCCAAAGCACGGGCAACAGGATCACGAGAAAGCCTAGGATCAGGTAGCCGTAGCTGAACCAATCGGTCCACGTCAGGCGCCCGCCACGGCCTTGCGTGCGGGTGAGAAAGCCCCAGACCGCGCTCATCTTGCGTTCCTTCCGCTAAGGAAAATCTGAACGATGGACAGGATCGCGAGGCCGCCCGCGATGATCAGCGACGCCGTAGCCGCAATGCCCAGGCCGTTTGGCGTGGGATTGCCGCGCAAACCGGCGGTCTCGAAGATATAGGCGACGATGGAGATCCAGCCGACCTGCATTGCGTAGAGCTCTTCAAAGGCCTGAAACGCCTTGATCAGCGACAGGACAGTCACGACCAGAAGCGTGGGCATCAAAAGCGGCAAGGTGATCTTGGTCAACACGCGCCACGGCGAGGCCCCGTCCATTTCCGCCGCCTCGTAGAGGTCGCCGGGGATCGCCTGCAATCCCGCCAGAAGGATCAGCATGTAAAAGCCCAGATGCGCCCATGTGTAGACGAAGATCGACCAGAACATCGTCCACGCCGGATCAACCAGCCATTGGATCGGTTCGTCGATCCAGCCCCAGTTCATCAGGGTGATGGACAAGAGCCCTTGCCGCTTGAGGATCAGGGTCCACAGGAAGCCCACCACGACGGGCGACAGCATGACCGGGTAGAAGAAGATCGATCGCCAGAAGCCGCGCGCGATGATCGGGCGGTTCAGCACCAGCGCCGTGATCAACGCAAACAGCACCATGATCGGCACCTGAAAGACCACGAACACGGAGGTGTCCATCACCGCCTGGCGGAATTGGTCGTCTTCCAGGTTGGACTGGCCGGTGTCGATCTGCGTCTCGGCCAGAAGGCGTTGCCAATTGTCGGTGCCCGCATAGGGGCGGTCGGCGAAGTTGATGGATTGGCCTTCGGTGACGGAGAAGCCCACGTTGATGAACAGCGGCGCGAAGGTGAAGATCCCGAAGATCAGGAGGTTGGGCAAAAGGAATACGTAAGGCAGCGGCCCGTGACCGCGCATCTTCTGTGCCAGCTCGACCGGCCAGCCCAGCACGGCCATGGCGCGGGAGCCGAAGGTGCCGGTGGGGCGGGCGACGACCCCCCCAACGACGAGGTATATCAGAAAGCCAAGCGGCCAGGCGGAGCCGGCAAAGGCATTGTGGATCGCGTCCCACATGGCCTTGGCCCCGCCTGCCCTGCTTTACTCGGCGATCTGTGCCGCGACATCCGCGTCAATGGCGGCCAGCGCGTCGTCCATGCTCATCTCGCCGGTGATGACCTGCGTGATATAGTCCGGCACAACCCCGTAGATCACGAAGTTCTTGGCGTAGCCCTGGAAGGTGAAGGCCTGCGGCGTGCTTTCAGCGGATTCGCCGATCGAAGCGGCGAAGGTAGAGAGTGCCGCGGCAACCGCCGGATCGGTATCGCCGTAATCGACACCCGAGGCCTGCAGGCCCTGATGCGCGGTGATCGAGCGGGTCTGAGCGGCGAAGGTTGCGGCATTTTCCTCGCGGGCGAGGTATTCGATGAACGCAGCCGCGGCTTCTGGCACATCGGTCGATTCAAACGCCACGATCCCTGCGCCGCCTGGCATTGCACCGCAACCACCCGGGCCGCAGGGCGCGGGCACCGCACGCCATTCGAAATTGGTGATGTTCTCGGCGTAGTTGCCGATCATCCACGACCCCGACATGTGCATCGCGACAGAGCCATCCAGGAACAACGGCGCTGCGTTACGGTAGGCCGTGCCGGTGCCTGCAGGCCAACCGTCGGCAGGCATGAGACCGGATTCGTGCCAGCCCACGAAGGTTTCGGCATAGTTGCGGAAGCCCTCGTCGACCAGGATCGGCTCACCCGCATCGTTGAAGAAGGCCGCGCCGTAAGAGAACGCAGGGCCTGCCCAGCGGTGGGCGGTGCGGTCCATCGCCAAAGCCGCATCGAGGCCGAGGGTTTCCTGCACCTCGCCAAGGGCAGCGGCCCAGTCATCCCAGGTCGCGCCTGTGCCGGGCATGTCGACACCGGCGTCGTCGAACATGGTGACGTTCACATAGGGCCCGGTCACGGTCAGCTCGGTCGGCCAGCCATAGATGCCGGTATCCTCACCACCCGGCGCACGGTACCACGGCAGAACGGCGCCGTAGGAGGCTTCCATGTAGTCGGCGTCCACATAAGGCGTCAGGTCGAGGTAGTATTGGTTCAAACCGCCAAGGTTGGTCACGCGCGCCACATCAGGGGCCGCGTCGGTTTGCAGTTGGTTCTCCAACTGATCGCGGACGATTTCATAGCCCACGACCTCCATCGCGACGGTATGGCCCGTCTCGGCCTCAAAGCCCGCGGCCAACTCGCCAAGAACGTCGCATTCGTTGCCGTTCTGGTAGCACAGGAAAGTCACTTCATCCGCCGATACGGCGCCGGCGGCGACAAGGGCGGTGGCGGCACAAGAGAGCCGCAGAGTCTGCAGTTTGGTCATAAGATCCTCCCATCGGATTTTTGCTTTTGGGTGAAACGATAAAAACAAGTGGGGAAGACGTCCAATCATAATTGCACCCGGCGTGACACGCCGCTGCGGCAACCGCGCAAACAATTTTTGCCAAGGTGAAGCAATCGCGCCCATGACGATCGCGTGCGCAAGCAGCGATGCAGGATTGGGTATATCAATTATAGATCAATTTTCCGAGCTTGCGACGGGGCGGAAAAGGGTCTTGGCCCCATGCAAGGGGCGTTCCGCGTGACGAATGCTGAAAAATGCGCGGTTCGCGAATCACGGGCCGCGCTGATCCAGACCCGAAAGCTTCAGCAATGCCGCGCGCAAGTGCCTGACTTCATCGCGCGGCAGGCCTTCAAGCAAAGCGGTTTCGAACCGATGCGCCGCACGGGACAGGTCATCGAAAACCTGCTGTCCCTTCGGGGTCAGCGACAGGCGTTCGACACGGCGATCAGCCTCCGTCTCGGTGCGGGTCACGAAGCGCTTTTGATCGAGGGCCGCAACCGCGCGGCTGACCTTCGTCTTGTGGATCGAAGCCAGGTCACAGACCCGCTTGGCCGACATATCGCCGTAGCAACCGAGGTGAAACAGAACCCGCCATTCGGTGCGCAGCATGCCGTAGCGGGTTCGGTAATAGGTCTGAAACTCGTGGCTGGCCGCCTCCGCTGCCTGGTTGAGCAGGTAGGGCAGAAAATGCGGCAGGTGAAAGTCGGATTGGTCCATATGGGAAGCGCTACTTGTTTTCGGTTACATATGGAACCATTGCTCTGCGGTGCTCATCATCAGACGGCGGTAAAGCCGCCATCAATCGGCAGGGCCGCGCCCGAGATCATCGACGCGCCGTCGCTGAGCAAGAACACGACCGGGGCCGCGATTTCCTCTTCGGTGGCCCACCGACCCAAAGGCATGGTCTCAAGGAAGGGGCCTTCGATTTCGGGGCGGCCCCAATACCAGGCCGACATCGGCGTCATCACGACGGTCGGATGCACGGAATTCACACGGATGCCATGCGGGCCGAGCTCCATCGCGGAGACCCGCGTGATGTTGTCGAGCGCCGCTTTGGACGAGCCGTAGGAAATATGCCCCTTCAGGGCCACAAGCGACGCTTGGCTTGAAACGTTGAGGATAACACCGCCTTGGCCGACGCGGATCATCTCGCGGCTGGCGTATTTCGTGACCAATAGCGCGCCGCGGGCGTTGATCGAGATGACCTTGTCGAAAACGTCGATATCGGTCTCCATCGGGGTGGCGATCTCGCCGCCGAAGCCGCCGCAATTGACGACGCCGTAGATATTGCGGCCCTCGATGGCGGCGCGCACGCTGTCCTCGGAGGTCAGGTCGAAGGCAACGGTGTCACATCCGGTGTCTTTGGCCAATGCGTCGAGCTTTTCGGCATCGCGGCCACTGGCCAAAACGGTGGCGCCTTCTGCCAAAAGCTGGCGCACGACGGCGCCGCCGATGCCGCCCGTTGCGCCGGTGACGAGGATGATCCCCTTGTCGAGTCCCTTCATCAGGTGTGCTCCATCTGCAGTTTTATTGCGCCATCATCGACTTGCCGGTTTCGGCATCGAAGATGACCGCCTTCAACATGTCGACGTGAAGCTCGATCTCGCCGGGGCCGCCGATGTCGGCCCGCGCCGGGAGGCGTGCGGTCAGTGTCTGACCTGCCGCTTCAATCACGGTGTAGAGGTCGGGGCCGGTGGGCTCGACCAGATCCAACTCGCCTTTCATCGGCACGGTATCGGGGCCGGGTTCGGTGCCAAACCATTCGGGGCGCAGGCCAAGTTCGACCTTATGCCCCTCCGAAAGCCCTTTGGCCGCCGCTGGAACCGGCAGATGGAGACCGCCGAGATCAATCATGTCGCCGGAAACCGTACCCTTGAGCAAGTTCATCGCGGGCGAGCCCATGAAGGTCGCCACAAAGCGGTTGGCCGGATGATCGTAGATTTCGGCCGGGGTGCCGAATTGCTGCACGGCACCGCCTTCCATGACGGCGATCTTGGTGGCCATCGTCATCGCTTCGACCTGATCGTGGGTCACGTAGACGATGGTTGTGCCAAGACGCTGATGCAGGCGCTTGATCTCGGTGCGCATGTCAACGCGCAGCTTGGCGTCGAGGTTCGACAGCGGCTCATCAAAGAGGAACAACTTGGGGTCCCGCACAAGGGCGCGGCCCATCGCGACGCGCTGCCGCTGACCGCCGGAAAGGGCGGCGGGCTTGCGTTTCAGGAGGTGGCCGATTTGCAGAAGGTCCGCCACTTCGCCGACCTTGGCCGCCTGCCCGGCCTTATCGACACCGGCCATCCGCAGCGGGAAGGCGATGTTCTTTTCGACCGTCATGGCGGGGTAGAGCGCGTAGGATTGAAACACCATCGCGATGTTGCGTTCCTTGGGTTCCAGCCCGTCGATGCGGCGCTCTTCCAGCCGGATCTCGCCGCCGGACAGGTCGGTCAGACCGGCGATCATGTTCAGAAGTGTGGATTTGCCACAGCCCGAGGGGCCCACAAGTACGAGGAAATCGCCGGGCTCAATACCGATGGAGACCTCACTCAGAACCTCGGTGGTGCCGAACCGCTTGGTGACCTTGTCAATGCTGAGGGAGGCCATATTTATCCTTTCACAGCGCCAGACGTCAGACCGCGCAGGAAATAGCGGCCGCCGACGATGTAGACGAGCATGGTCGGCAGGGCGGCGATCATCGCACCGGCCATGTCGACGTTGTAGGCTTTGGTCCCCGTCGATGTGTTAACGAGGTTGTTGAGCGCGACCATCAGAGGGCGCGTGTCGGGACCCGCGAAGGACGCCCCGAACAGGAAATCGTTCCACACGTTGGTGAATTGCCAGATGATCGCGACCACGAAAATCGGCCAGCTGATCGGGACCAGGATTATCGTGAAGATCTGCCAAAAGCCCGCACCATCCATCCGCCCGGCAGAGATCAGCTCATCGGGAATCGTGACATAGAAGTTGCGAAAGAAGAGCGTGGTAAAGGGTATGCCGTAGCAAACATGAACCAGCACCAGCCCCCCGAGCGTGCCAGCAAGATCGAGGATCCCCAGCACGCGCGCCATCGGGATCAGGACGATCTGGAACGGGATGAAGCAGCCAAACAGCAACATTCCGAAGATGATGTTGTCGCCCCGAAAGCGCCACTTCGACAGGACGTAGCCGTTGACCGCCCCGAGGGCGACCGAGATCGAGACGGCAAAGATGACCAGAAGGATCGAGTTCCAGAAATAGCTGCGCAGGCCTTCGCAGGCCACGGCGATGCAGGCCGAGGACCAGGCGAGTCCCCAGGCCTCCAAGGAAAGAAGGCTTGGTGGCGACAGGATCGTGGCGTCTTCGAAGCCCGCGCCGCCGGTGATCTCGGGCATGGTCTTTAGCGAGGTGAAGACCATTGCGACAAGGGGCAGAAGGAAGAAACAGGCCGCGAGCAGAAGGACCAGGTAGACGACGACCCGGCTGAAATCGAAACGGCGACGTGCATCAACGGTCATCGCGCAACTCCGAGTAGAGGTAAGGCACGATCAGGACGGTCAGCAGCACCAGCATCATGACGGCGCTGGCCGCACCCATGGCCATCTCGTTCCGAGAGAAGGTGAATTCATACATGAAGGTCGAAGGAAGCTCGGTCGCGAAGCCCGGTCCGCCGCGGGTTAACGCCACGACAAGGTCGTAGCTTTTGATCGCGAGGTGACCTTGCACGACGATCGCGGTCAGGAAGGCCGGGCGCAGGGCGGGGATGATGATATGCCAATAAATCGCAGGGCCCGAGGCGCCGTCGATGCGGGCGGCAGAGATGATCTCGGAATTGATCCCCCTGAGCGCCGCCAGAAACAGAGCCATAACAAAGCCGCTGGCCTGCCAGGCCCCGGCGATCACGATACAGTAGATCGCCAACTCGGATTGCGTGATCCAGTCAAAGTTGAAACTTTCCCAGCCCCACGTCCGGAACGCATGTTCAAGCCCCAGATCCGGCGTCATCAGCCATTGCCAGGCCACGCCGGTCACGATGAAGCTAAGCGCCATGGGATAGAGGTAGATGGTCCGCAAAAGGCCCTCGGCGCGGATCTTCTGATCCAGTAGGATCGCAAGTGTCAGGCCAATGACCAGCGTACCGCCGATGTAGAGGATGCCGAAGATGGCAAAATTGTCCATCGCCACGTCCCAGCGCGGATGGTTCCACACGCGGGCGTAGTTGTCGAACCCCTCCCAACGGTCAAACCGCGGAAGCATCCGCGAACGGGTCAGGGATATGACGAACGTCAGCGCAATGAAGCCATAGACCGACACCGCGATCAGCACGAGGCTTGGCAGCAGTGTCAATTGCGGGAGGTAGGATCTGAGGGTGCGCATGGGTCCGGTCGGCGGGGGTTGAGCCAACGGATGTTACCCATTCGGGCAAGCGGTCAGTCGGGGTCAAACGGTAGGAATGGGTTGGTCTGGAGGCGTGGGCGGCGCAATATCCAGCGCCGCCCAACCCTAAATTGCAAAGCCGCGATTAGAGGGCGCTGCCGACCGATGCGACGAGGGCCTCAACAGCGTCTTCTGCCGACATGTCGGAGTTTGCGAACTGCGTCACCACGTCGATGTAGGCAGCCTGCACGGAGGCGGGCTGACCATGGCCGTGTGCAAGCGAGCCAAAGAGCGTCTCGGATTCCGTCGCTTCGACGATGTCGGCCATCGAGGTCTGGCCACAGGCATCGAAGTTATCCGACGGAACGTCCGTACGCGCGGGGATCGAGCCCTTTGCGAGGTTGAAGGTCTCCTGGAAGCTGACCGACATAGCGGCGGCTGCCATGTTGCGCTGTGCGGCGGCCGCATCGTCACCCACATCGAACATCGCGAAGAAGTCGGTGTTGAAGAGGAACGAACCGTCAGTACCCGGAACCACGGCGCAAAGGATTTCTTCGCCCGGTGTGAGACCTGCGGCGATCACTTCGCCTTTGGCCCAGTCGCCCATGATCTGCATCCCGGCTTCGCCGTTGATGACCATGGCCGTGGTCAGGTTCCAGTCGCGGCCTGCATATCCATCATCGGCATAGCTGAGAATGCGGCGATAGATTTCGAAGCTTTCCGCCATCTCGGCAGAGCCGAGCGCGTCCATGTCGGCATTGATGAGCGCCGATTCATAGAGGTCGGGCGAAATCGAAAGCACAACGGCTTCCCAAATGGTGGCTTCCTGCCAGGCTTGTCCGCCCTGTGCGACGGGGATGTAGCCGGCAGCTTGCATCGCGTCCGCAGCAGCGAAGAACTCGTCCCAGTTGGTGGGCATCTCCATGCCGATTTCAGCGAAAATCTCTGCGTTGCCCCAGACCCAATGCGGGCGGTGAATGTTCACCGGAGCGGCGACCCATTCGCCCTCGTAGGTGCCAAACGCCTGGACCGCGGGCGGAATGACATCGTTCCAACCTTCGGCTTCGGCCACATCGTTCAGGTTGCCGAGGAAGCCTTCTTCGGCCCATTCCCGAACGCTCATCCCGAGCATTTGGGCGGCAGTCGGCGGGTTGCCAGCCACGACGCGGGCGCGCAGGGCGGTCATCGCGGCATCGCCGCCGCCCCCTGCGATGGCCATGTCGGTCCAGCCGGTGCCGCGCTCTGCCAGATCTTCTTGCAGAACTGCGATGGCCGCAGCTTCGCCACCGGACGTCCACCAGTGCATCACCTCCACGTCATCGGCAAACGCCGGCGCGGTCAGGGCAGTCATTGAAAGTAGGGCTGTAACCCCTTTGATACGGAACATCGCCATTTCTCCTCCATGTTGACGAAACGTTTTTTTATTTTGTAGTGAGGAAATACAAAAGCAGAGGCTTGTCAACATTTTTCCTGAGATCGAGTCTCTCAAGGCGGGGGTGGTCCGACCATGTTAACGCTTCGCAATGAGACGGAAGCGACGGTTTTGCAGGTGCTCTCGGACGGGGTGCCGCGCAGTCGTGCAGAGCTTTCGCGCGAGATGGGCGTGACCCGGTCGACGGTCGGCGCCCCGACTGCGCGGCTCCTAGAGGTTGGTGTCTTGCGATTTGCAAGCAATGCCGACGGCGCCCATGAAGCCTCAACACCCAGGTTCGGGCGCCCTGGCGAGCGGCTGGAATTGACACCGGGCTTTTGTACTTTTGTCGGCGTCGAGATTTCCTTCGGCTTCGTGCGCGTTGGGTTGATGGATCTGTGCGGCGCATTGATCGCATTTCGCGAAGTGGCGATTTCGCCAAGTGACCAGACCCCCGAAGCCGTCATATCGGTGATGGAAAACCAAGTTACGGAGGTGATCCACGGTCGCGGCGATGTGGCCGGATTGGCGGTTTCCGTACCGGGAGTTGTCACCGATACCGGTGTGGTTCTGCGCGCACCGACCTTGGAATGGCGCGACGTTCCCCTGACAGCCCGCCTGCAAGTGCGTTTTCCGGACATCACACTTCAGCACGTGTCCAATGATGCGTCTCTTTACGCAGCCGCCTTTTCGTTTCGCTTCCCCGACCGGCTCGGGCGCAACGCTATCGTCGCATGGTTGGACACCGGGATCGGGGGTGGGCTGGTGGCCAACGGATCCGTGATCGCCGGGAATTCCGGGCTTGCCGGCGAGATTGGCCATATGGTGCGGCCGGGAAACCGCGCGGACGACATCCAACGGCTCGAAGATATCGCCGGGTCATGGGCGTTGCTGTCGCGCAATGCAGAACTTGGGGGAAACGCAAGAACGCTCAAAGAGTTGCTGGATGAGCATCGCGCCGGACTCCCTCCCGCTCGCCGATCGCTAAGAGAGTGGAGCGATGTCATCGCCGAGACGCTGACCAATATGGCAAGTCTGGTCGACCCGGGCGTGATGCTGTTTTCGGGGCCGATGGCGTCTGTCTTACAGCATTTGGAAGCCGACACGTTCGCAAGCTACAAAGCGATGCTGCAATACGGAACTCCACCCGCGCAATGGCGGATCGAGATTTCCAATGAACATACCTTGGTGCGCGCGGGCGCCGTCCTTTTGCGGCATGATTTCCTGTCTTACAACGAAGCGCAGAGCGGGAGAACCGGGGCTCGTGGCCAGACGGAGGCGTCGGTTTTGGGCGGCGGCGTTTCGGGAAACTGAGCAGCGGATGGGCCGCGAACGAATGCGAGACTGGCAAAGTGATTCATTTGAGCCTGTCGGTAAAATGCGTCTACTGAGATAAGAGGTCGTGGATGGTTTTGTGCGGAAGCGAACATGTCGAAGCTTCTGTTCCGGTCGGCGGGCTTTCGGCGGCGGATGATTGTTGTCCCAATGGCTTCGGCACTACAAGTCTTCGGGCCTGTCGAGTCAGAAACGGCTTATTCGAATTCGCGAGCAAGTCGGGGTCGGGCGTTTAGGAAGTGTCGTTGCTGCATTGACGGACCTGATCTAGAATACAGTCTGAGGGTCATATTTTCAGCATACATCGCGTCCGAATTTTGGATTAACTGGGTGAAATTAATTGGGAGGAAGACGAGTAAACATGTCCGGTTTCACGAGTGAGGTATTGGAGCAAGTCACACCAGGCCGCCCTAAAGACGTGGCAACGGTCGCATGTGTAACGGTATGCCATAACGAAGCGGTCATTCTACCTCATTTCTTGCACCATTATAGAGGTATCGGCTGTAATCATTTTTTCATCGTCGACGATCACTCGACAGACGGCACATTCGAGATCCTGTCCGAACAGTCCGACATTACCTTGTTCCGGCCAGCAAAGAATACTTCTTACCGCGAAAATCTTGGAAAGTGGCGTGAAGACATCTTGGATTATTATTGCACCGATAGATGGGTTACATTGCCGGATCTTGACGAATTTCTCTACTACAAGGAAATGCCGATGAAGCTGTGCGATTTGGCGCAGGCGTTGGAGGATAAGGGAGAGCGGGCTCTCTTAAGTGTAATGATTGACATGTACGCAGATATGCCACTTGATCAGCACCACTTTGATGGTCGGTCCGCGCCACATGAAGCCTTTCCTTATTTCGATGATCAAGGCGCGCCTCCGTTCGGTATTCGTATCATGTCTCAGCCAACACGCTTCCTTAAGCGTTTTCCAACGCCACATGTGTGTTTCATGGGGGGTGTGAGAGATCGGCTTTTCTTTTGGCGAAAGAAGCCGACCGCATTACAGACTTGGTTTCTGGGCAGCTTTGCCCATATAAAGCGACCATTGAATCCGTCACTCTTTGAAAACCTTCAGAATAGACTCACGCGACTAGTGATGAAGAATGCTCTCACCTCTGCGCCTTCAGTCTTGAACAAATTTGCACTCCTTAAGTGGCCGAAAGGCGCAAAATTTGCCAGAGGCCCCCACTCAATTGACAAAAAGGTTGCAGTGTCTGAACACCTTGCTGCATCGTTGCATTACAAATTTTATAAAGGTCGCGAAGGATTGAGTTATAGTGTGGGACGTGGACAACACGCTGGTAAGTCTGCTCTCTCAAAGCTTATCCTTGCGGACAATTGTGAGAACGGACAGTCACCGGTTTTTGAAGGTTCGAAGAGGTTTGAAGGCGTAAAGTCACTTTCGAAATTACTAAAGTAGGCGGCACGCTTGGAGATCATACTTTTGGCGGGACCTCTTCTCTCCGCGGTACTTTTTCCTGCGAGCGCTGCGCCCAATAGCTGGACTGACGTAGTGCGCACCGTCATACTAGTGGAAAATCCAAGGCCTTCAGGCTCTGTTCAGGCACATCGTCCAAAGATGTAAGAAGGCTATTGCAGCGGTCAAATCGTCCGCTGATAAAACATGAGCCAACCTCTCGAAAGAGCCACGCAATACTGGTGTTTCTTATTTCAATTTCATCAGGCTGTCTGGTCGCAATCCAATCTTCCCAAAAAACTTCACGAGAGGATCGGTCTAGGGATTTGGCACAATTGCAAGCATCAAGAAGCGGGAGCTTCCCCGACGAGAGGAGTTCGTTATCGATTGATACGAGGTTTTTACGACTGTACACGACATTGGCCAAAGTCAGATCAGGATGAGATAGCTGTCTTGGGGCAGAATGATTTATAACCTCATAGATATGTGATTGGTATTTATCAGCCTTCCCAGCAAGTGTCGCAGCCTCGAGAAATCTCGGAATGATGTAGTCTTCCAGATAATCAAAGCCTGTGGCTGGCAAGTGTTTTAGGTCGACGGCGTGCAGCTGCGAGAAAAGGTTAAGGCTGCTTTCATAAGTTACACCTTTATGAGTTCCCTCTGCCCATTCTGCAAAGATCCATCGCCCGTAAATACCATGAACGTGAGGAAAGATTTCGGGTAATAAACTAGACGCATCAGATATAAAAATTGCATGCTGTACACTGTGTGCCTGGAACGCCTTTACTCTGACGCCATTATAAAGCCCGGTTATCACTGCTCGGCCGGCTTTGTTTCTCAGATACCGCCCATTTTCGGGTCTGGTGATCTCAATCGCTGACAAATGGCCTAAAGTTTCATGCGTTACCTTTCTGGTTCTCCCATTTTTCCAGCCTCGCAAAAATTTATTTGGCATGGTCCAGACACCTAATGACCGTTACGGCGCGCATGAAGAGTAAAGTACTCACCTGGCTTTTCGTCGGCGTAGCCTTTTTCCCATACTGGCTCAAAATCATTTGCCGCTAATGCTTCGTCGAATCTGGCACGGGAGTGGATGTGAATTTTATTTTGAAATACCGACCCAGATTCTTCATGGCTTTCGCTCAGCCTTATCGTCATAATAAGATTTCTACGACTAGAATGGCACAAGTTGGCAAGGATCTTTTCGATAGTATTAAAATCAAATAGATTTAGGAACCGATAAGAAATTACGGTATCAGAAACAATTGGTGTGCCTTCATCGATCATGTCGCATCTTGAGTAAAAGAACTTGCTACTGGTTCTCATCATACTCTCAATAAGCATATCAACAGAGTTATCGATGCAATGTACAATCTTAATCTCAGGGTCGTCGTCTAGAAATTGGTAGAAACGGTTTGTTCCCACTGGGATATCCGCAACGATTCTTTTTTCACTAGGATCGATTGCATTCATGACGGTCCGCAATGTGTCTTCCTCAAACGCCCATTTCGGGTTGTTTTTGCGCGACTTTTCGTAAGACTTAACCAACGATCCACGGTAAGCAGTGGCCATAGTTGAAGATGTGCCGCTTGCGGTTTTTCCGACCCGGAATTTTGGAAATCTCATGCATTCCTCTTGTGCTTGCAGCCAGGTGGCCGGTGGGACCACGTTCGACAGGGGCGTTCTTGCAGTAGCTGTATTGAAGGCTTAGTGCGTACCTTAACGCTCGGCTCAAGTCTATGGCGACAGTTCCGCGGTATTTGGGCTTCCTCATCGTCGTCAGTAATCGGTTACCGCTTAAACAAGCTCGGGTGGCCCCACAGGTTCACAAAGCACCTAAGCTGCTGGTTTCGATCTATCGAAATACCGGTGCGTCGCGAAGTCAATGGTTGTCGGCGTTCGATTTTCGTAACGCTATGGTGAGTAGTTCTTGGTATGCTCAACGCGCTCAAGCGGGAACGCATCCTTGCGTACAATTGTATTACGAGGCCACAAACCCGAGGTCCGTCCGGAGGATTTCTAGCTCCACCTGGTAAACAGACAGTCCATGTGATTTGGCGATTTCTCCTGTGTGCCTCCGTTCAGCGACAAGATATCACGGAGCTCGAGACCTGCATTTCGGAGAAGGTCAATACTCAGCGATGGGGGCGCCACATCGTCGAAGCGCTTTCGGAGAGATAGCTCCAGGACCACGAAGTCGCATTGCATGAGCGTTCTGTGGGCACCTTGGAGAACGGAGGCTTCGGCGCCTTCAGGGTCGATTTTTAATCCAAAGCGCCCTTCTTTTGGCGTCAAAGTATCAAGTGTTCTGACGTCAACTGAGCGAGTGTCCCAAGTTGTGACAAGCGGTGTGAAGTGGTCGGACCGTTGCAGAGTGCTGGCTTTCGAGCCATGGGTATGGTCTCCAACGATTGGGATATTGAGGTCAATAGTGCCCTCTTGCTTTCCAAGCGCTGTCTAATGGAACAGGAACCGCAGGTTGGGAAATCTGGAAGCGACTTGGTCTTCGCACTCATCCATGGGATCGATGAGAATAAATTCTGTTTGTGGGAAAGCATCGTATAACCACGGCGTTCCATTCGCGACGCCGACATCAATGATCAAGTCCGGTGTTGCCACTAGCTCTCGAAAGCGCTCGGCCTGCATGCGATTATCATATACCAGCTCCCCGTTCCGGCTCAGCGAACGGCGCATGGCTCGTTTTAGAAAGTTCGGAAGCAGCATGGATTTCCTCGGTGTCTGCGGTCCCCGCCTGCTTGCCTAAGCTATGGTGTGGATGTCGACGAGTTGGGATTGTTTATTGCGCTTGCTGCGAGCAAGTAATGGCCCAATGAACACAGCCAGTCATCCGTGTTGCCTATCCGCCTCTTATGAAAGAGGCGCACGAAGAAGTCTTTTTGCTGATTTTGGTTGCGGGGGTAGGATTTGAACCTACGACCTTCAGGTTATGAGCCTGACGAGCTACCGGGCTGCTCCACCCCGCGCCAATATGGCCATTCCACATAAATCCAAATGCATATGGAATGGCATCGTAAGAGAGATACGGCGATGTTTCTTATTAGGTTTGGCGGTGACCTACTCTCCCACGCCTGAAGACGCAGTACCATCGGCGCAAAGGCACTTAACGGCCGGGTTCGGAATGGAGCCGGGTGTTTTGCTCTCGCTATGACCACCAAACCAAAAAAGAAACATCGCATGACACCAAATGGTGCCTATCCAAGTCGCATACACTGATGGTTTGGTGTGTGACGCTTTCAGGTCCAAGGCATTCCTGCCTTTCACTGGATCAAATCAAGCCTATCGAACAATTAGTACCGGTCAACTGAACGCATTGCTGCGCTTACATCTCCGGCCTATCGACGAGGTGGTCTACCTCGGTTCTCAGGGATACCTTGTTTTGAGGGGGGCTTCCCGCTTAGATGCCTTCAGCGGTTATCCTTTCCGATCATAGCTACCCAGCACTGCCATTGGCATGACAACTGGTCCACCAGTGGATCGTTCACCCCGGTCCTCTCGTACTAGGGGCAACTCCTCTCAAGTATCCTACACCCACGGCAGATAGGGACCGAACTGTCTCACGACGTTCTAAACCCAGCTCACGTACCTCTTTAAACGGCGAACAGCCGTACCCTTGGGACCTGCTCCAGCCCCAGGATGAGATGAGCCGACATCGAGGTGCCAAACGGTGCCGTCGATATGGACTCTTGGGCACCATCAGCCTGTTATCCCCGGCGTACCTTTTATCCGTTGAGCGATGGCCCTTCCACTCGGGACCACCGGATCACTATGGCCGTCTTTCGACTCTGCTCGACTTGTCAGTCTCGCAGTCAGGCTGGCTTCTGCCATTGCACTCAACGAGCGATTTCCGACCGCTCTGAGCCAACCTTCGCGCGCCTCCGTTACTCTTTAGGAGGCGACCGCCCCAGTCAAACTACCCGCCACAGAGGGTCCCGGATCCGGATAACGGACCGCGGTTAGACAACAAGAATGCGAAGGGTGGTATCTCAAGGATGGCTCCACAGAAACTGGCGTTCCTGCTTCAAAGCCTACCACCTATCCTGCACATCCCAGTCCTGTTGCCAGTCTGAAGCTGTAGTAAAGGTGCACGGGGTCTTTCCGTCTAACCGCGGGAAGCCTGCATCTTGACAGGCAATTCAATTTCGCTGAGTCGATGTTGGAGACAGCGGGGAAGTCGTTACGCCATTCGTGCAGGTCGGAACTTACCCGACAAGGAATTTCGCTACCTTAGGACCGTTATAGTTACGGCCGCCGTTTACCTGGGCTTCAATTCAGAGCTTGCACTCCTCCTTTTAACCTTCAGGCACCGGGCAGGCGTCAGACCCTATACGTCGTCTTGCGACTTCGCAGAGCCCTGTGTTTTTAGTAAACAGTCGCCACCCCCTGGTTTGTGCCCCCAGTCAATACTTGCGTAGAAACTGGGCCTCCTTCTCGCGAACTTACGGAGGTATTTTGCCGAGTTCCTTCAACATCGTTCTCTCAAGCGCCTTGGTATTCTCTACCAGTCCACCTGTGTCGGTTTAGGGTACGATCTTATGGAAGAGCTATTTCCAGGAACCGATTAGCGGCCCACCCAATCCGATAAGGGTGAACAACCTTCACGATCCGTCACTACTTCCTGGCCCAGGAATATTAACCTGGTTCCCATCGACTACGCCTTTCGGCCTCGCCTTAGGGGTCGGCTTACCCTGCTCAGATTAACTTTAAGCAGGAACCCTTGGACTTTCGGCGACAGGGTCTCTCACCCTGTTTGTCGCTACTCATGTCATCATTCTCGCTAGTGATCTCTCCACCGGATCCCTCACAGGCCGGCTTCACAGAAAACTCCTTGTGTCCAATATCCCCGAAGGGAGTAAGGACACATGGAGTTATGTCACACTACGCTCCGCTACCATGCACTATGTGCATCCTCAGCTTCGGCTCATGGCTTGAGCCCCGATACATCTTCGCCGCAGGACAACTTATTTAGACCAGTGAGCTGTTACGCTATCTTTAAAGGATGGCTGCTTCTAAGCCAACCTCCTGGTTGTTTTGGTCGTCCCACCTGCTTTCCCACTTAGCCATGAATTAGGGGCCTTAGCTGGAGGTCAGGGTTGTTTCCCTCTCCACGACGGACGTTAGCATCCGCCGTGTGTCTGCCATCTAGTACTCCCGGGTATTCGGAGTTTGGTTAGGATCAGTAAGCCTGTGGGGCCCCATTACCCATCCAGTGCTCTACCCCCCGGGGTATTCGGATGACGCTCTACCTAAATAGATTTCGCGGAGAACCAGCTATCTCCGAGTTTGATTGGCCTTTCACCCCTAGTCACACCTCATCCCGACCTTTTTCAACAGGTGTGGGTTCGGACCTCCAGTAAGTGTTACCTTACCTTCATCCTGGACATGACTAGATCACTCGGTTTCGGGTCTGATCCATCTAACTCGACGCCCTATTAAGACTCGCTTTCGCTGCGCCTACACCTAACGGCTTAAGCTTGCTAGATAGACCAAGTCGATGACCCATTATACAAAAGGTACGCCGTCAGCTCGCAAGGAGCCTCCGACTGCTTGTAGGCGTTCGGTTTCAGGTACTGTTTCACTCCCCTCGTCGGGGTGCTTTTCACCTTTCCCTCACGGTACTGGTTCACTATCGGTCAGTAAGGAGTACTTAGCCTTCGAAGGTGGTCCTCCGATCTTCAGACAGGATTTCACGTGTCCCGCCCTACTTGATACGTCCAATCATGCTTCCCATACGGGACTATCACCCACTATGGTCAACCTTTCCAGGTTGTTCTGGTCACATTCATGGCTCGGCTGGTCCCCGTTCGCTCGCCGCTACTAGGGGAGTAGCTATTGCTGTCCTTTCCTCCGGGTACTTAGATGTTTCAGTTCCCCGGGTTTGCTTTTTTAAGCCTATATATTCAGCCTAAAAATACCTGGTTCAGCGACCTATTGATTATCCGAAGATAACAATAGGAAACTGTCAGGTGGGTTGCCCCATTCGGAAATTCGTGGGTCAAAGCCTATTCTCGGCTCACCACGACTTATCGCAGAGTATCACGTCCTTCATCGCCTCTTACTGCCAAGGCATTCACCAAACGCCCTTCTCGCGCTTGATTTGATCCAGAGAAAGACAGGCCTAAGCCCACCGCGGATCCCTGCTGGTTCGTCAGGGACCCTTTACTCTGAACCAAAAGCATCACATTTCCCGCTCTTTCCTCTGGATCCCACATTGCCGGAGGTCTCCGGCCCCATGCAGGGAAGAAAGAACTTAGTGTCAGGCTTTGTAGGCCTGACGGGTTAGTGTACTTGACTTGGATAGAATTATGCCCTGCTTCACTGATCCGAAGATCAGATCTGCTGTCCTAAGGCGCACTGCCCGGACAAGCATAAAACTGATGTTTTGTATCTCTCTATACGATATCAATTCGTCCGATTGGACGGTTAAGACGCCAGAGCGGCTTAACGATCAAATCGAATGGTTGGTGGAGCCTAGCGGGATCGAACCGCTGACCTCCTGAATGCAAATCAGGCGCTCTCCCAGCTGAGCTAAGGCCCCATATTCTCTACTGAGAATGGTGGGTCGAGGAGGACTTGAACCTCCGACCTCACGCTTATCAGGCGTGCGCTCTAACCACCTGAGCTACCGACCCAAACACGGGCGGTAACCCGTATGACTACTAGTTTCGAAGAGATATGAGGACGGTTCGGCCCGATGTGTCCTTAAAGGACTATGCTCTTGCGAGCTGCTAAGTGCTTCACGATCCAGGCAAGCCTGAATTCTAGAAACATCCTTAGAAAGGAGGTGATCCAGCCGCAGGTTCCCCTACGGCTACCTTGTTACGACTTCACCCCAGTCGCTGATCCTACCGTGGTCCGCTGCCTCCCGAAGGTTAGCGCACGGCCGTCAGGTAGAACCAACTCCCATGGTGTGACGGGCGGTGTGTACAAGGCCCGGGAACGTATTCACCGCGTCATGCTGTTACGCGATTACTAGCGATTCCGACTTCATGGGGTCGAGTTGCAGACCCCAATCCGAACTGAGACATCTTTTGGAGATTAACTCACTGTAGATGCCATTGTAGCACGTGTGTAGCCCAACCCGTAAGGGCCATGAGGACTTGACGTCATCCACACCTTCCTCCCGCTTATCACGGGCAGTTTCCTTAGAGTGCCCAGCCGAACTGCTGGCAACTAAGGACGTGGGTTGCGCTCGTTGCCGGACTTAACCGAACATCTCACGACACGAGCTGACGACAGCCATGCAGCACCTGTCACTGATCCAGCCGAACTGAAGGAAACCATCTCTGGTAACCGCGATCAGGATGTCAAGGGTTGGTAAGGTTCTGCGCGTTGCTTCGAATTAAACCACATGCTCCACCGCTTGTGCGGGCCCCCGTCAATTCCTTTGAGTTTTAATCTTGCGACCGTACTCCCCAGGCGGAATGCTTAATCCGTTAGGTGTGACACCAAGCTGCAAGCAGCCTGACGTCTGGCATTCATCGTTTACGGTGTGGACTACCAGGGTATCTAATCCTGTTTGCTCCCCACACTTTCGTACCTCAGCGTCAGTATCGAGCCAGTGAGCCGCCTTCGCCACTGGTGTTCCTCCGAATATCTACGAATTTCACCTCTACACTCGGAATTCCACTCACCTCTCTCGAACTCTAGACTACCAGTATTAAAGGCAGTTCCACGGTTGAGCCGTGGGATTTCACCTCTAACTTAATAATCCGCCTACGTACGCTTTACGCCCAGTAATTCCGAACAACGCTAACCCCCTCCGTATTACCGCGGCTGCTGGCACGGAGTTAGCCGGGGTTTCTTTACCAGATACTGTCATTATCATCTCTGGCGAAAGAGCTTTACGATCCTAAGACCTTCATCACTCACGCGGCATCGCTAGATCAGGGTTTCCCCCATTGTCTAAGATTCCCCACTGCTGCCTCCCGTAGGAGTCTGGGCCGTGTCTCAGTCCCAGTGTTGCTGATCATCCTCTCAAACCAGCTATGGATCGTCGTCTTGGTAGGCCGTTACCCCACCAACTAACTAATCCAACGCGGGCCAATCCTTCTCCGATAAATCTTTCCCCCGAAGGGCGTATACGGTATTACTCTCAGTTTCCCGAGGCTATTCCGTAGAAAAGGGTATGTTCCCACGCGTTACTAACCCGTCCGCCGCTCACCCGAAGGTGCGCTCGACTTGCATGTGTTAGGCGTGCCGCCAGCGTTCGTTCTGAGCCAGGATCAAACTCTCAAGTTGAAAGATCGTTGCCGATCTAACCTTGACGTTCGAACCTCTGCACATCGTTTCATCTGGGCTTACTGAACCCAAACGAAACAGTCTTTCTGTTTGTTGTGCTTCGGGTTTCATCAGAAACCGAAAGCCGTCCAAACAGTGAAGCTGACCTTCCATAATCGGCCCGAAAGCCTAGGAAGTCGATATGAAGAGGTTGATCCATCGAATGAACCAAACCGCCCACATATCTCTTCGAAATCTATCAATGTCAAAGAGCGAGAGACAAAAATCCACCGACTGCGCTGTAACTTTCTAGCGCGGCCCGCTTCAATCTACCTCAATGTTTTTTGCCTCCCGCACCGTCTACCTGTTGGCGTCTGGCCCGTTTGGCGTCCCGTTGGAGCATCTCTGCGCCGCCGGTGAGGGGGGTATCTACGGTTTGGTGCTGGGACCCGCAAGTGGTTTTTTTCATAAAGATGCCATTTTTTGTGCTCTGGGCCGGATGCCCCTTATTTTACAGGCGAATTTAGATGAAAAAACTTGTCCAGAAGGTCAGAAATCATGGTTCTGAGGAACTGAGCGCGCGACTCAACGTGGCCTGATAACGGGTCTGTGAGCGGTGTCTTGTAGTTATCCACCAACCTATCCCCAGATATAGCCTATTCGGGGGTCTGAACGCCGGGACTCACCCCCGATTCAGGCGACTCGCGGCCGAGTCGGGCGCAATCGAGTCGCCAAAAGCGCCAAAGTGATGGCCAGATACACCAAGGGCTCGATCTGGAAGCCCTTGGCCAGCCAGATCCAGTGCACTGCCGCCAGAACGGCCGCCGGATACACGAGCTTATGCAACTTGCGCCACGCAGCGGCCCCCATCTTGCGGACACTGAAATTGTTCGACGTCAGCCCCAGTGGCAGCAGGAGTAGAAATCCGGCCATGCCGATGGTCACGTAGGGCCGCTCCACGATGTCCGCCCATATGCGGGTCACGGACTGCACGTCGAGCACGGCCCAGACAAGGAAGTGCGCCAGCACGAAAAAGAAGGCGAGCACGCCGATCGCCCGTCTCAGGCACGTGAGGTTCAACCCGACATGTTTCTTGAGCGGCGTCACCGCCAGCCCGAGCAGGATCAGCTGAAACGCAAACTTGCCGTAGCGATGCTCAAGGACTTCGATCGGCTCCACACCGAGCCCGCCGGTGGCGCCCAAATAGAAGAGCCAGCCGCCATAGGCCGCCCCTGCCAAATAGAGCGTCCAGCCAGGAAGCTTCCGAAGAGCGCCGTTGATCGTGGCGAGCATCCTAACGCAGCTCCCGCGAACATACGGCCAGATCGAAGTCGGTTGGGTTGCCTGCATAGAGCGTGTCGATGACAAGCCGCGCCATGCAGCGCGCGTGCACGACCTCTCCATCCGCTTCATTGAGAACCGTGAAGGTCACAACATCTATACTGCCGAAGATTTGGGATTGCTCGATCAGCACCGATTGATCCGCGACCATATCATGGGCGATGACCGACAAGGGATGCAGCGGGGTATCTTGATAAACCTCCGCCGCCTCGGGCCAATCGTCCACGCGCGCAATGATAATGTCGGCTTGGGTTAGGGGCGGCTGCCCGGGCATCAGCGTGTCGAACACGCCCGCGGTATCACGGGCCAAAAGCTCTTCCCGAAAGCCCCGGCCGGCCTCGAACACCGCGATCCGGGCACCGGTGTCGGGAAAGGTCCGTACATAAGTGTCCGCAACAACATCTTCGGCGGGCCATGCGCTTTGCGCCATAACCCCTCCGGGCAGAAGCCCGAAGCACAGAAATAGACCCGCCAGACCGCGCATCAGAAATCTACCGACAGGTCCATGCCTTCATAAAGGCTGGCCACTTCTTCTTCGTATCCGTTGAACATCAACGTCGGGATCCGTTGTGAAAACAATCCCCCACCGATGGCCCGTTCCGTGGCCTGCGACCAGCGCGGATGATCCACGTTCGGGTTCACGTTGGAATAGAATCCATATTCACGCGCGTTCGCCTGGTTCCAGCTGGCGACCGGCTCCTCATCGGTCAGCGTGATGCGCACAATCGATTTGATCGACTTGAACCCATACTTCCACGGCACGACCAGCCGGATTGGCGCGCCGTTCTGGTTCGGGATATCGCGGCCGTAGATGCCGGTCGCCATCAACGTCAGCGGGTGGCGCGCCTCATCAAGGCGCAGGCCCTCGCGGTACGGCCAGTCAAGCACGGGCACACGCACGCCCGGCATCTCATCGGGGCGGTTCGCCGTCTCGAAGGCGACATAACGCGCGCCGTCCTGCACACCGATCCGGTCCAGCAGGTCGGCCAGTTCGAACCCGTTCCACGGGATCACCATCGACCACGCCTCGACACAGCGGAAACGATAGATACGTTCCTCCACCGTCATGCCGGCCATGATGTCGTCGAACGAATAGGTGCCGGGATTATCGACCATCCCGTCCACTTCGATCGACCACGGCGATGTCGTCAGCGTATGGGCATTGCGCGCCGGGTCGTCCTTGCCGGTGCCGAATTCATAATAGTTGTTGTAGGTCGTGATCTCTTCCCACGTGTTGGGTTCAAGATCTTCGGCCTGTGCATGGCCCTGCCCCCCGATCAGCCCCGCCCCCAGAAGCGCACCCGTACCCGCCATGATCTGACGACGGTTCAGGAAAAGATGTTCCGGCGTGACGTCGTTCCACGTCAGCTTGGATTGGTAGCGGCGGGCCATATGGCTGTCTCCTAGACGATTGCTTAGTGCGTATATGCGTTATCCGACCCGGATTTCCCAAGCTCTGACATCATATATCACGAAACGGTTAGGGGCGCGTGAAGCCGCTGCGCTACTCTGCCGCCACTGGAAACAACCGGTCCATTGGCAAGCTGCTGCCATCGGGCTGCACCAGGCGCACATGTCTGCGCCGCATCAACCTCGGCTCGCTCACGCCCACCGAATGCGCGATCACTTCGACTTCTTTCACCAGGTTGCGGACGTAATTCGCCACGCGCTTGTCCTTGTCTTCCACCACGAGACCTTCCTGAAACCTCCGATCATGGGTGGTGATCCCCGTCGGACAGGTGTTCTTGTGACACTTCAGCGCCTGAATACAGCCAAGCGCAAACATGAAGCCGCGCGCCGACACGACAAAATCCGCACCCGCCGCCAGGGCCCAGGCCACATCGCCGGGGTTCACCAACTTGCCGCTCGCCACGATCCGGATCCGATCCTTCAGGCCCGCTCGGTTGCGCAAGTCGGTCAGGATCGGCAACGCCTCTCGGATCGACATGCCCACAAGATCCATCAACGGCATCGGCGCCGCCCCGGTGCCGCCTTCGCCCCCGTCAAGTGTGATGAAGTCCGGCGCGCTTTGCTCGCCGCGCGCGTTTACCGCCGTGAACAGCTCGGTGAATACCTCCGGGTCGCCCATCACGGTCTTGATACCAACGGGTTTACCCGTGACTTCGCGGATGTGGCTGATCAGGTCGAGCAATTCATTCGCGTTTCCCGCCTCGCGGTGGCGGTTAGGACTGATCCCATCGCTGCCTTTTGGCAAGCCGCGGATCGCTGCAATCTCATCGGTGATCTTTGCTGCGGGCAGGATACCCCCCTTCCCCGGCTTCGCGCCCTGCGCCAGCTTCAGCTCGAACATCCGCACCACGTCAAGCGCCGCCATCTCGCGCAGCTTATCATCGCTCAGGTTGCCCTCCGCATCGCGCACACCGTATTTGGCCGTGCCGATCTGAAAGATCACATCGCAGCCGCCCTCCAGGTGATAGGGGCTCAGCCCGCCTTCACCGGTATTCATCCACGACCCCGCCATCCGACAGCCGCGCGACAGCGCCCGAACCGCAGGTTTTGAAATCGCACCGTAGCTCATGCCGGACAGGTTGAAGAAAGAGGGGGCATTATAAGGAGTCGCCGCATGCGGCCCGATCAGAAGCGGTTCGGAGCTTGAGAATTGATCGTCGAGCGGTGGAAACGCCGCCGGCACGAACAGCGGCGTGCCGACCACCGTGATGTTGCGTGTCGAGCCGAACGGAAGGGTCGAGGATTTGCCTTCCGCCGCATGCCTCACATATTCACGCTGCGCCCGGTTGAACGGCAATTCTTCGCGGTCCATGGCAAAAAAATACTGCCGGAAGAACTCCCCCAGCGTGTTGAACAACCCCCGGAACCGCCCAAGCACCGGGTAATTGCGTCGGATCGCGTCAGCCTTCTGTGTGCGGTCGATCACGAACAGCACCAATGCGATCAAGACGATGATGCCAATCACGAACCAAAACGCAAAAGCCATCGCCTCCAGAAAGACGCTGACCTGCTCCATGCCCATGAAATCCATCCTCAATGCGCCTCCTCAAAGTGCTGGCGACATCATGGCCATCGCAGGCGAAACGGCAACGGGCGATCTACCTTTCGAAATAATCGTTAACAAATGATCACGTGATCTCACGGCAACGTGATTGGAACGCGAATTGCTCCGTCGCTTAGGCGCGCGCCCTTCACGGTCAACCGCATGGGCGGAAATTCGCTTCAGTTGAAACGGTTTCGGGCTGACCCACTTCGCCGTCTGACGCCGGGCAGACCTCGGCGTCCCCATGGGCTGTGATCCGTTCCATGGGCAATCGTCAGTTAACCTAAGAAAAGAGAGAGACCATGCGTAACGCACTTCTTGCCCTCGCGGCCTCCACCGCCCTCGCGGCCCCCGCTTTCGCGGACGGCCACTCCAACACCATCGTCGATGTCGCATCCGAAGCGGGTTCGTTCACCACGCTTCTGGCCGCAGCCGAGGCCGCTGGCCTGGTGGAAACGCTGTCGGGCGAAGGTCCGCTGACCGTGTTCGCCCCCACCGACGAAGCTTTCGCCGCGCTTCCCGAAGGCACCGTCGAAGGCCTGCTGGAAGACACCGAAGCCCTGACCGCGATCCTGACGTATCACGTTGTACCCGGCGCTGTGATGTCAGGTGACCTGAGCGACGGCATGACCGCCACCACCGTGAACGGCGCCGACATCACCATTACCATCGGCGACAGCGTCATGGTCAACGATGCGACCGTCGTCACCCCGGACATCGAAGCCACCAATGGTGTCATCCACGTGATCGACAGCGTGATCTTGCCGCCGCAATAAGGCGCGGCTCCGACCAGAAAGCGGGGCGGCCACTTCGCCCCGCTTCCACGATTTCTAACACCACTCATACGGGAAGAAGGGGACCAATATGGACCGTCGTCAATTCATCACCAAAACCGCAGGCCTCGTTGCCGCAGCACCGCTTGCCGGCCTCGCCACCACTCTGCCCGCGCGCGCCGTGACCGGCTCTTCGAACATTGTCGAGCTTGCAGCCGCAACGCCCGATCTCTCGACGCTTGTGACCGCGGTTCAAGCGGCGGGCCTTGTCGACACATTGTCCTCGCGCGGCAATTTCACTGTCTTCGCGCCGACCAACCGCGCCTTCGCCCACTTGCCCCACGGCGTGCTCGACAGCCTGCTGGCGGACATTCCGGCGCTGACCAATGTGCTGACGTATCACGTCTCGCCCGACTACTACCCGGCCTCCCAGTTTGTGGGTCAGCGCGGAGCCGTGCACCGCACCGTGCAGGGTCAGGCGATCCGCGTCGATGGCCGCAGCGGGACTGTCGTTCTGAACGGCAACACGCGCGTGACCACGGCTGATGTATTCGCGTCCAACGGCGTCGTGCACATCATCGACGCGGTCCTGCTGCCGCATTGATCCGCTGACGATCGGGATCCTCCGTCCCTTCGGGTCCCGATGCACCCCCGCGCCTGTCCGCTGGCGCGGGGGTTTTTCTTGTCCGGCCCGCGCGCATGGCGTTCACTGCGCCGAAACACACGGCACAAAGGGAACATCCAATGAAGACAGCAGTGGTCAGCGGCGCGGCACGCGGCATCGGGTTGGCGACAACGGACGCGTTTCTGTCTGAAGGATGGCGCGTGGCAATGGTGGATTGGGATGCGGCCGAGCTTGAGACCGCCGCCGCGGCGCGCGCCAATGTGCTGGCCCTGCCCCATGACATCTCCAACCCACAGCAGGTGAACGCCACGATCCGCGAGACCCTGGCCGCGTTCGGACGCATCGACGCGCTGGTCAACAACGCGGGCATCGCGGATTTCGGACCGATTGAAGAGACCGATTTCGAACGCTGGCGGCGGGTGATGTCGATCAATCTGGATGGCACGTTCCTGATGAGCCAGGCCGCGACGCCTGCGCTCAAGGAAACGCAGGGCGCAATCGTCAACATCGCGTCGATCTCGGGGCTGCGGGCTTCGACGTTGCGGGTGGCTTACGGAACCTCGAAAGCCGCCGTGATCGCGCTGACGCAGCAGCAGGCGGTGGAACTGGGCGAATATGGGATCCGCTGCAATGCCGTGGCGCCGGGGCCGGTGAAAACCAAGCTGGCGATGGCGGTGCATACGCCCGATATCATCGCGGTCTATCACGATGCGCTGCCGCTCAATCGATACGGGACCGAGGCCGAGCTTGCGGGGGCGATCGTGTTCCTGTGCTCGGCCAAGGCCAGCTACATCACCGGGCAGACACTGGCCGTGGATGGCGGGTTCGAGGCTACGGGGATCGGGCTTCCGGCTTTGCGGGGTTGAGAGAGGTGGGTTGCAAGGTTGCAACCAGGGGTTAAACCCCTGAATAGAAATGCATATCGCCTTTTCGTTAACGTTTCGATAACCACGATTTTCGCTGATTTGGCCACCGGACTTCCAGCCCGGTGGCGCCGTTTATCTTCCACAGTTCAAGCCATCGCGGTGGCCTCGATTTCGAACATCAGCCCGGGAATGGCCAGCCGTTGCACGCCCAGCAGGGTCATCGGGGGGCGCACCTGGTGCGGGCCGAAGCGCAGGCCCATCAGGTCGAAGTTCTTCAGGGCCGCGTCCACATCGGTGGCATAAACGCCCAGCCGGGTGACATTGGCCAGCGTCATGCCGGCGCCTGCCAAGACGGCCTCCAGATTGTCCAGGGCCAGCGCGATCTGGCCGCGCATGTCGCCCGCGTGTTGCGGCGCACCGTTTTCATCGACCGCCGTTTGCCCGGCGCAGATGACCTGCCGCGTGGCCCCTTCGATCACCTCGGCCTGATTGTAGCCCAGCTTGATCGACCAATCCCATGGGTTCACGGATTTGCGTTCCATAATCTCAACTCCTTCATGTTGCGTGTTGCTGAAACCGGTCTAAACCCTAATAGTGCCAAAATCTGTCACCATTCATGATAAGGGTGAAACATGAATGTCCGGACCCGCCATGACGCCATCGTGCGCAGCCTGCGCCGCACCGGAACCACAACGGTTGACGCGCTTGCCGACGAGGTGGGGGCATCCCGGCGCACGGTGCTGCGCGATATCTCGGCGCTCCGCGACGCGGGGTTCGTGATCCATTCCGATGTGGGGCGCGGGGGCGGGGTGCAGCTTGACCCGACCTCGGTGCAGACCAACGCGCGGCTTACGGTGCCGGAGGTCTTCGCGCTTTTGATCTCCGTGGCGGCGATGCGGGCGGCGGGCGGCTTGCCGTTCGGCGGATTGGCAGATGCGGGGCTCGCCAAGATCGAGCGCGCCTTGCCCCGCGACAAGGTGCGGGACCTGCGCGCGTTTCTGGAGTGTCTGCATATCGGGCAATTGTCGCCGTTGCAGGATTTGTCGGATATGGGCGCGATGGATGACGCGCTTTTGCCGACGGTCGAGGCGGGGTTTCTGGGGCGGCAGATGATCTGCTTTGGCTATCGCGATGCAAAGGGGCAGGTGACGGCGCGCGCGGTGGAGCCTCAGGCGATGCTGATCCTGCCGCCGCTGTGGTATCTGGTGGCGTGGGATCCGGCGCGGGAGGATTTCCGGCACTTTCGGATGGACCGGATCAGCGCGCCCGAGGTGATGGAGGGCACGACGTTCCGGCGGCGGCATGTGCCGTTCGAGGGGGATGTGCGGTCGTATCGGGGGTTAACGGCGCAGCCGCTCGAAAAGGCCTAGGGCGATTCCCACCCGTGATCAGAGAGCCAGCGTTGATCGAGCAGGAAATCCACCAGCAAGCGCGCAAGGCTGTCGCGGCCCGCATTGGCGGGATAGACGGCGAATGCCTCGATATGCTTCAGCGGGCGCTCGGGCAGGATCTGCACCAGGCGGCCCGTGCGGAGATCCTCCATCACCAGCGGCAAGGTTTCGACCATGAAGCCCAGACCAGCCTCCACGAAGGCGCGCGCCATGGTGAAATTGTCGAAGGACTGGACCACGCGCGGCGTGGTCTTGGGCACGTCTCCGGCTTCGGAGGTCGCCAGGACCTGCCAGGGGACAGGCAGGTATTCGATCCGCCCCCAATCGGCCAGATCGTCGATATCGCGCGGCGCGGGGCGGGCCCGGGCATAATCGGGGCTGCAAAACATGCACAGTCGCAGCTGCCCCAGTTTGCGGGCGTGATAGCTGCTGTCGTCCAGCCCCGATGACGTCCCTCGGATCGCCACGTCGAACCCCGAGCCTTCCAACGGGACGCGTGCATCGGAGAAGTGCATTTCGAGTTGGATGTCGGGATAGGCACGGGCGAAGCGGGTCCAGATTTCGGAATAGGGATGGTGGGCGGCTGCGGTGTTGGAGGTCAGGCGCAGGCGGCCCGATGGGTTGCGCTTGCGGCGTTCCAGTGCGGCGAGGCCTTCAACGGCGGCGGTGGACATCCGTTGGCTTGCGCCCAGCAGATCGCGGCCCGCATCGGTAAGCGACATGCGCCGGGTGGAGCGATAGAGAAGCGGCACGCCAAGCTGCGCTTCGAATTGCGAGATATGGTGGCTGATCACCGACGGCGACAGGTTCAGGCGCTTGGCCGCCGCACGGAATGACCCGGCCTCGGCCACCGCCTGGAAAATCGCCATCATGCGCAGCTTGTCGATCATTGTTCGACCTCATGGGATAATGAAACCGACATTGGGCGGATTATGCGAACAGCGCAACTGAGCGATGGTCCGGGGGTCAGATAACGGACCCAGCCCGAAAGGAAGAATTCAATGGCTCTCATGGTTTCAATCGCCCGCACCGCCGACGTTCCCAACCCCGGCAAAGTGCAGGAATACCGCGAAGATCACGCGCGGGTCTTCGGCACATACGCCGACCTGCCCAAGCTGTTGCCGGACCCCAACGACCCGAACCAGATCGCCGTGGTGGGCGAGGTGCATGGCCTCGACGGCCTGCGCGCCGCGTCCCGCACGCCGGAGGGCGATGCGATGATGCGCAAATGGGGCTTCATCGAGCAGCTGTCGTTCTTCGTGGAGGAGGTGTGATGGGCTGGCTTGAGCGATGGGTCGAGCGGATCGTCGCGTTTTGCGATGCGCCGATGCGCGCCGGGGATGCGGCCCGTGATTGGGCGCAGGATGAGCGCGAAATGCTGAGCCGCATGTATCGGTGCAGGTAAGAAAAACGCCCCACTGATCGGATCAGCGGGGCGTTTGATCTGGTGTCGGGTCAGTGGACCACGGCATCGTCCGGTTTCGGCCGGTTCGAGGGCGCCACGCGGTCGCCCACGATCAGCCCATCGGCCCCGGCGGTGACGGAGACTTCGGCCCCATCCATGACATCCCCGGCCAGGATCATCTCGGCCAGTTGGTCCTGCAACGCCCGCTGGATCACGCGCTTGAGCGGTCGTGCGCCGAAGACCGGATCGTAGCCTTCATCGGCGAGCCAGGTCCGGGCGCCGTCGTCCAGATCAAGGTGGATGTTACGTGCCGCCAGACGACGTTCGAGACGCCCCATCTGGATTGTCACGATGCCATCCATATCGGCCCGGCTGAGGCGGTCGAAGACGATCATATCGTCCAGACGGTTCAGGAATTCCGGTCGGAAATGCGCGCGCACGGCGTCCATCACATCGCGCTGCGCCTCGGCGGCGTCCGCGCCTTCGGGCAAGTGGCTGAGCGCCTGGCTTCCGAGGTTGGAGGTCAGCACGATCAACGTCTGCTTGAAATCGACCTGGCGGCCCTGCCCATCGGTCAGGATGCCATCGTCGAGCACCTGCAACAGAACGTTGAAGACCTCCGGATGGGCCTTTTCGACCTCGTCAAACAGGATCACCTGATACGGGCGGCGGCGCACGGCTTCGGTCAACACCCCGCCTTCGTCATAGCCGACATAGCCCGGAGGCGCGCCAATCAGGCGGGCGACCGCGTGCTTTTCCATGAACTCGGACATGTCGATGCGAACCATCGCCTGATCGTCATCGAACAGGTATTCGGCCAGCGCCTTGGTCAGCTCGGTCTTGCCCACGCCGGTCGGCCCGAGGAACAGGAAACTGCCCAGCGGGCGGCCCTCGTCCTGCAACCCGGCCCGCGCGCGGCGGACCGCACGGCTGACGGCGGACACGGCCTGATGCTGACCGATGACGCGTTTGCCAAGCTCGTCTTCCATGCGCAGCAGCTTTTCGCGTTCCCCTTCAAGCATCTTGGCGACAGGCACGCCCGTCCAACGCTCGACGACTTCGGCGATTTGCTCGGGGCGCACGGCCTCTTCGACCATGACGTCTTCGTCCTGCTCTTCGGCCTGCGCCAGTTGCGCCTCCAATTGCGGGATGACGCCATAGCTCAGCTCACCGGCGCGGCCCAGATCGCCCTTGCGCTTGGCCTGATCCAACTCGGCGCGGGCTTGATCGAGCTGCTCCTTGAGGCCCCGCGCGCTTTCCAGCTTGTCGCGCTCGGACTGCCACTTGGCGGTCATCTCGGCGCTCTGCTCCTGCAAATCGCCAAGCTCTTTTTCCAGCTTGGTCAAGCGGTCCTTCGATGCCGCATCATCTTCACGGCGCAGGGCCTCGGCCTCGATCTGCATTTGCAGGATCTGCCGGTCGAGCGCGTCAAGCTCTTCGGGTTTGCTGTCGACTTCCATCCGCAGACGGCTGGCGGCCTCGTCCATCAGGTCGATGGCCTTGTCGGGCAAAAACCGGTCGGTGATGTAGCGGTGGCTCAGCGTTGCCGCAGACACCAGCGCGCTGTCGGAAATGCGCACACCATGGTGAAGTTCATACTTCTCCTTGATGCCGCGCAGGATGCTGACCGTGTCTTCGACGGTGGGCTCTTCGACCACAAGCGGTTGGAACCGGCGGGCAAGGGCTGCGTCCTTCTCGACATATTTGCGATATTCGTTGAGCGTCGTGGCGCCCACGCAGTGCAACTCGCCGCGCGCCAGTGCGGGCTTGATGAGGTTGGCCGCATCCATCGCGCCATCCGTCTTACCCGCGCCAACCAGCACGTGCATTTCGTCGATGAACAGGATGATATCGCCGGCCGCATTGGCGATCTCGCCAAGGACAGCCTTCAGGCGTTCCTCGAATTCGCCGCGATATTTCGCACCCGCAATCAGCGCGCCCATATCAAGCGACATCAGCGTCTTGTTGGCCAGCGATTCCGGCACGTCGCCGTTGATGATGCGCAGGGCCAAACCCTCGGCGATGGCGGTCTTGCCGACGCCCGGCTCGCCGATCAGCACGGGGTTGTTCTTGGTGCGCCGCGACAGAACCTGCATGGCACGGCGGATTTCCTCGTCACGGCCTATGATCGGGTCAATCTTGCCCTCCCGCGCCGCCGCCGTCAGGTCGCGGGCGTATTTGTTGAGCGCATCGTAATTGTCCTCGGCGCTTGCGCTGTCGGCGGTCTTGCCCTTGCGCAGATCGTTGATCGCGGCATTGAGCGCCTGCGCGTTCACCGCGCCCGCATCCAGCGCATCCTTCGCGCCGGATTTCACCATCGCCAGCGCGGTCAGCATCCGTTCGACCGGCACGAAACTGTCGCCTGCCTTGGTGGCGACCTTCTCGGCTTCGTCGAGGACCTTGGCGAATTGTTTGTCGAGATAGACCTGCGCGCCGTCGCCTGTGACTTTCGGCAACTTGGCAATCGCGCTGTCAAGCGCCTCGCGCACCCGCTCGGGCGCGCCACCGGCCCGGCCGATGAGGTTGGAGGCGAGCCCCTCTTCATCATCAAGCAGGGCTTTGAGCAAATGTTCGGGCACCAGTTTCTGGTGATCTTCCCGCTGTGCAATCGTCTGCGCGGCCTGAATGAACCCACGCGCGCGATCCGTGAACTTTTCCACGTTCATCACGTCTCTCCTTTATCCAAGCACCCGGAACGTCCTGCGCCCGTTGAACGGCACGCGCGGACTGAGGGCCTCCGATCCTAGATGGGAGCGGTGATGCGCATTTGCAACAGGCCGCCCAACCAGAAAATCGCCACATCGCACGGGTGCCCAAAACCCGCGCGCCCTAGGTCAGATCGACGCCGAACGCACGGGCCAAAGCCTTCGATCGCGCCCGTATCGCGGCGTGTCGACTGCGCAGGCCTTGCCGGATGCGTTCGCTTAGATCCTCCTCGGGTGCGGCACCTCGGCAATAGGCATCAAAGGCCCAGGCTCGAAGCAAGATCCCCGAACTCCCGTAATACGGGCTGAGATGGGGCCGCAACAGCGACGCGGCATCCGGCGCATATTGTGCCGATTGCATGAGATGCAGGGCCGCGTCGGGCTGCGAAAGCTCCCCGAATGCCTCGAACGCCTGCGCAATCCGACCCTGACCAATCCGACCCTTCCCGGCCAGCGCCTTGATCAGCCACGTCGCCGCGACCTCATCGGGTCCGGGAAGCGCTGCGAGAAGCGCGTCCTCAGCTTCGGGTGACAGGTCTTCGGCCAGTAGCGCGCGCAGCGGTTCGGTATGGGTGCCGTCGAAATCGGCAAGCGCGCGCAGGATGTCCAAGGGCTTTCGCATGGGTCCAAAATGCTCCTTCGCAAACCGGCGCTCAACTGGGGGGGAAAGTCCGGTGTTTATCCCCCGCGACTTCCCCGAACCGACAGGCCATATTCCTCGCATAGGGCGAATTAATCACGCCTGGTGATACCGCGTACACTCTATCCCCGACGCGGGTCGCCGACAAAACGCACACACCCCTATTCGTGTGCGTCTGGTTCGGGTCGCCTTTGGTGTTGGGCGGCCCGAACCATCCAAGTCCTACGGCGCCGGTTTGCATATGTGCGCCGGAATAATTGCGTAAAGAGTGCTACCAGTTTGATAAAATGAGGCCCGGACATCCCCGATATGGATGATCCGGGCCGTTTTTTGCGCGTCAAAGGGTAAGGAGACCCTGATCTCGACATCTTGAGTTGCATTGCCAAGTATACACCACAGATGGTGTCTTGAGACGCCGTTTTCGTTGGAGATGTCCCATGTCGAGCCGCTGCCTTAGCTTGCATCGTGTCGCTTATGATCCAGACGCCGCCGCCTTCCGCGCTGAAGTGCAATACCTTGATGCCACCGGAATTTGCCGCCGTGTGGTGCAGGTCCGCGTGCCCCTGACCGCCGGGTTCCACCGGATCGCGAGCGGGCTGCGCGACGCGGCCATGTCGAGCACCGCCTGAGATTTACTTCCCCCCCTCGCGCGCCTAATCAGGGTGCGGTTTTGGACAAGGGGAACACAGATGGCCGATGACCGCCTGATCGTGGCACTGGATGTGCCGAATGTGGTGCAGGGGCTGGCCCTGACCGAGCGCCTGGGCGACAGTGTTTCATTCTACAAGATCGGGCTCGGGATGCTGACCGGAGGCGGTCTTGCATTGGCCAATGAGCTCAAGCAGGAGCACGGAAAGCGCATTTTCCTCGACATGAAGCTTTTTGACATCGGCGCCACGGTCGAGGCGGCGGTGCGCGGGTTGGCGCAGTTCGATCTGGATTTCCTGACCGTGCATGGCGATCCGCATGTGGTGCGCGCCGCGCGCGAAGGGGCTGCGGGGTCAAAGACGAAAATCCTTGCGGTGACGATCCTGACCTCGCTGGATCGCGGGGATCTTGACGCAAGCCTGATCCGCGACGGGGCGATCCCCGATCTGGTGAGCCAGCGCGCCGGATTGGCGTTTGAGGCGGGGGCCGATGGGGTCATCGCCTCGCCGCAGGAGGCCGCGATGATCCGTGCCCTGCCCGAGGCGAAGGGGCGGTTGATCGTGACGCCGGGCGTGCGGCCCACGGGCGCGGCGTTGGGCGATCAGAAGCGCGTCGCGACACCCGCGCAGGCGATTGCCGACGGGGCCGATCATATCGTCGTCGGCCGCCCGATCTGGCAACACGAAGACCCGCGCGCGGCGGCTCAGATGGTTTTGTCGGAGCTTTCTGCGTAGGCCTTCATCGCGCGGCTTTCGGCGCGGGTTGGGGGGAGTTTGAGGGTGTCCAGCGTATCGGCGTTGAAGGCGAACGAGTTGGGGAGCCAGAGGCGCCCTTCAATGCTGCGATGTTGCGTGCCCGCGAAGCCGATGACCGGGGTTTCGATGTTGACCTCCTCGCGGCCCAGGGTCGGGTTGGCCATATCCAGAAGCAGGCAGCCCATGGCGGCGATGCCCTCGGGCGTGGCTTGCAAGATGAGTTGATCCGCATGATCGGGGTCGAAATCGCATTTGTCGGCGTCCTTGCTCCAGCCGAAGGCGAAGAAGGGGCGGTCTTGTTCTTCGACGCGGTGGACGGGGGTCATTCGGGCATCGGCGAAGGGGTGGCGCCAGACCACTTGCGGCCAGTATTCATAGGCGCTGTAGCTGCGCTGGGTGGCGACATGCAGCATGTGATCGCGCGGCACATCGTCCACGACTTGGGCATAGAAACGGGTGATCCGCGTTGTGGGATGGGTCAGCTCCAACCCGGCCCACGTGCGCCCGGACAGCAGGAAATGCAACAGCCAGAGGCCCATTTGGCGAAACCCCTCGGGCTCGGCATAGGCTTCAAAGCCATCGGTGCGGTCGGCAATCTCGAACGGCTCCCCCTGATCTCCGACGCCGGTACAAGAGCGCGCAAAGCCGGGGTCGAGGACCAGCCCGCCAAAGGTCATGTGATCCGGCAGGTCTTTCGGGAAGTCCTCTCGCGCAAGGCGCAGGTCGTCGTCTGGCCCGAGCGCCGCCGCCTTTTCAGCCAGCGGCGCGTAGGCCGCGAGTTCAGTCATTGATGTCGTGGTCGAAGGTCTTCACCTGTCCGTTGTAGACGCCCAGAAAGCGCCGCAGCAACAGCCACGCGGCCAGCGAAGACAGGGCGAACACCAGGGCCAGAACCGGCAAAGACGCCGCAACAGGTATGCCGATCAGCAGCAGGAGCGCGACGATGCCCGCCCCCACGCCAAACCCCAGCAGCACGTAGGACGGCAGCAGGACCTCGCCCACCGCCAACGCAACGGCGGCGACGCCCCAGACCCACCACTGGCCCCAGAACGGATCCATCAGCTGCGTCCCTTGAGCATCTGGAACGCCTTGCCAAAGCTGTCGACGGCATCGGCGGGCACGATGATCGTCTGGTTGCCCTGCCCTTCGGCGACGCGGGCGATGCTTTTCACCTGCTCCAGCGCGATGTTGTATTGCACGGCCTCAAGCCCGCCCTTGGCGATGGCTTCGGCCACAACGCCGGTGGCGTAGGCTTCGGCATCGGCGGTCACGCGGCGCGCTTCGGCTTCCTGACGGGCGGCGTAGAGATCGGCGTCGGACTGAAGCTCGACCGCGCGACGCTGACCTTCGGCGCGGGTCACGGCGGCGCGCCGTTCGCGTTCTGCGTTGAGCTGCTGCAACATCGCATCGCGCGTCGCCTGATCGAGGTTCACGTCGAGAATTTCCGCGCGCGTCACCTCGATCCCCCAATCATCGACCGCAGATTCGACCTGCGCCTTGATCTGTCCGATCAACGCGGCGCGGTTCGATTGCACCTCATCAAGGTCCATCTTGCCCATCTCGGCCCGCACGATACCGGCGACCGTCGTGGCGATGGCACCGTCCACATCACGGATCCGGTAGACCGTCTTTTCCGGCTCGAGAATGCGGTAAAAGACCGAGGTGTCGATCTTGACCAACACGTTGTCCTTGGTGATCGCGTCCTGTTCGGCGTTCGGCAATTGCCGTTCCAGCACCGACACCTTGTGCGCGACCCGGTCGAGGAACGGGATGATGAAATTGATCCCCGGCCCAAGCACCGATTTCAGGCGCCCGAAGCGTTCGACCACGTGCTTTTCCGATTGCGGCACGATCCGAATACCGAGGTAGATACAAAGAATGATAAAAAGTGCGATGGCGAGCACGAACCCGCTGCCGCCGAGCAAACCGCCCGTCAAGTCTTCAAGCATGGCCAAAAATCCTCTGATCTGGTCTTCTAGCTTCATATGCAAAGGATATGTGTCCTCAACGCGGCCAACTCCACCCCAACCTGCCGACAGGACCCCTCATTGAACACAGGTGTTGCCCATGTCCAACGTCTTGCTCCGGCCCGCGACCGCCGCCGACCTGCCGCAGATCACGGCTCTGGTGCGGGCCGCCTACACGCCTTGGGTCGATGTTATTGGCGCCACACCCGGGCCGATGCAGGACGCTTATGGCCCGGCGATTGCCGAGGGTGTCGTGCAGGTGATGGAGGATGCGCAGGGTCTTGTTGCCCTGCTGATCCTGCGGCCATTGGACGATGCGATGCTGCTTGAGAACGTCGCCGTTTTGCCCAGGGCGCAGGGGATGGGCCTTGGCCAGAGCCTCCTGACCATGGCGGAGCGGGCCACCCGTGAGGCGGGCTTCGGGCGGATCGTGCTCTATACCCACGCGCGCATGGCGTCGAACCTCGCGCTTTATGAACGCGCCGGGTTCGTGCGGATCGAAGAGCGGCGCGAACGGGGCCTCGACCGGGTCTATATGGAAAAGACGCTAGGTTAACGCGATGCGCATCGGGCCTTTCACCGGCAAACGCGCGATCTCGCCACGCACTTCCATTTCAAGCTTCACGGTCACGACGTGCCAGCCCAGCTTGCCCAGCCGGTCCAGATCCTGCGCGCTCACCTTTGCGCCCACCGCATCGCGCAGATCCTTGTTCGCCATGCCGTCCGCACCCGCTTCGGCCAAAACATCGCGGATCGCGGCGCACAGCAGATCGTATTTCCAGACGGGAATGTTGCTGGTCCCGCCGTTGCCTGCGGGGGTGCGGCACGCGACGCGGTCTTCGGTTTGCTTTGTCATCTTTCCGCCCTCCCCGCACAAAGATACCACACCTTCCGGCGCGCCCCAAAGGCGCGTATCCTGGCACCATGCCCGCCCTTTGCCGCGATTGCCTGGAAACCTTCGATGATGCGCGCCGCTGCCCGGCGTGCCGGTCCCCGCGCGTGACATCGCATCCGGAGCTTTACGACCTGTCGATCGCGCATATGGATTGCGATGCGTTCTATGCCTCCGTCGAAAAACGCGACAATCCCGATATCCGCGACAAACCCGTGATCATCGGCGGCGGGCGGCGCGGCGTGGTCTCGACCGCGTGCTACATCGCGCGGATCAAGGGCGTGCGGTCGGCGATGCCGATGTTTCAGGCGCTCAAGCTTTGCCCCGAAGCGGTCGTGGTGAAGGGTCGGATGGACACCTATGTCGAGGTCTCCAAACAGGTGCGCGCCCTGATGGAGGACCTCACCCCCTCGATCGAGCCCCTGTCGCTGGACGAAGCGTTCATGGATCTGACCGGCACCGCGCGCCTGCACGGGCGCCCGCCCGCGGTGATGCTCGCCCGGCTGGTCAAACGCATGCGCGACGAGATCGGGATCACCGGTTCCATCGGTCTGTCGCACAACAAATTCCTTGCGAAAATCGCCTCCGATCTTGAAAAACCGCGCGGCTTTTCGGTGATCGGCGCGGCGGAAACGCTGGCGTTCCTGTCGGACAAACCCGTGCGGATGATCTGGGGCATCGGAGAGGCCGGACAGACTTCGCTCAATACGGCCGGCATTCACACTTTCGCCGATCTGCGCCGCTGGGAGCGCGAAGCCCTGCATGACCGGTTCGGCGCCATGGGCGAGCGGCTCTGGCATCTTGCGCGCGGCGAGGATCACCGCCGCGTCAAACGCGACCGCGCCGTAAAGGGCGTGTCGAACGAAACCACCTTTTCCGACGACATCGCCAGCGTCGATCTGCTTGATGGGCACATTTGGCGCATGTCCGAAAAGGTCGCCGACCGGCTCAAGGCCAAGGGCATCGCGGGGCGCACGATCACGCTGAAGCTCAAGCGCGCCGATTTCAAACTGCTGACCCGGCGCACGACCCTGCCCGATGCGACGCAAACCGCCGACCGCATCTACGGCACCGCGCGGGCGCTGTTTGACCGGATGGAGCATCCCAAGCCCTACCGCCTGCTTGGGGTTGGGGTGGCCGATCTGATCCCCGAGGATCAGGCCGACCGCGAAGGCAACCTGCTTGATCCACACGAAGCCGCCCGGATCAAGGCCGAACGCGCCACCGACGCGATCCGTGACCGGTTCGGCAGCGACGCCATCGTGAAAGGCCGCGCGCTGAGATAGGGGCCAGGTGCGCCGCAAAGCGCATCGCGGGGGTCGCCGGGCCTTATTCCGCCGCCAACGCCACCCGTCCGGGCAGCGCGCCGATCACGCGGGCCAACACCTGCGCCACGACGGTCTTGACCGCCTCGAAATTATCATTGGGACGGATCATCCGCTCATCCATGTAGAGCGCGCGATCAATTTCGACCTGGATCGCATGATAGCCCTTGGTGGGGCGGCCGTAGCGCTGCGTGATATAGGCACCGGCAAACGGGGCGTTGCGGCTCACCACAAGACCCGCATCCAGAAAACCCTGCTCCAGAACATCGACGATCTCGGTATCCGCCGAGGCACCGAACCGGTCGCCCAGGACAACCTGCGGGCGCGGGGTGCCGGGGCGGGCCACCGAATCAAGCGCCTCGTGCGGCATGGAATGCATATCGATCAGCACCGCCTGCCCATAGGCTGCGCGCGCTGTGTTGAGCAAACGATCCAGCTCGGCATGGTAGGGGCGCCAGATCTGGGCGATGCGCGCCTCTGCTTCGGCGCGGGTCAGCTTGCCGCGATAGATCGACCTGCCATTGGCCACCACACGCGGCACCACCCCAAGCCCTGAATTGATGCGCGGCGTCTGCACGCCCCGTCCGACCCCGTCGATCACGCCGGGATCGAGCTCATCGGCCGCGCGGTTCAGGTCCAGATAGGCGCGCGGCCATTCCGCCGCCAGCAAAGGTGCGCCAAGCGCCGGAGCCTCGGCCACAAGGCGGTCGATAAACGCATCCTCCGACGAGCGAATCGTCCGCTCATCCAGAACCGACGCGCGCAGGAACGCCGCCGAATAATGGCACCCGGAATGCGGCGAGGCCACGGTCACGCAACTGGTGACTTCGCGTGGCAGATCCAGTCGGAAAGGCGCGTGCATCAAGCATCCTGTCGAAACTCTTCCCGTCTGATATAGCGGCTTTTCCCCCGAAGCCAAAAGCCCTTGCACGGGTCGGGGCAACCTTTTATACGACCGCTCACCCACGCGGTCCACGCGTCTTGGGCCTGGCTTGTTTTTGTTCATGTTTGTGCAGGAAACGCCCGGCAGAGGAGGCACCGCAACGGTACAAGGGCGATTAGCTCAGCGGTAGAGCACTTCGTTGACATCGAAGGGGTCACTGGTTCGATCCCAGTATCGCCCACCAACCGATACTTTTCGCAGAAAAGGATCGGGGCGGCAGGGTCGCTGCGCACGCAGCGCTCCCGAGAGCCAAACGGCCCAGGATCAACGGGCCACGAGATATTCACCGGGCGCCCCACCGCGCGCCCAGACCTGCAACCAGGCGCAACTGACGCGCCGCGACGAAGGAGATGGCCCATGAAGGTCAAGAACTCACTCCGCTCGCTCAAGAACCGCCATCGCGATTGTCGCGTTGTGCGCCGCAAGGGCCGCGTCTACGTCATCAACAAGACGCAGCGCCGGTTCAAAGCCCGTCAGGGCTAAAGCATCCGAGCGATCCGATTGAAAAAGCCGCCCTCAACGGGGCGGCTTTTTTCATGTCCGGAACGACGCGCCGGGACCCGCATGATCCAAAATCCGCTTACCGGATTCACGCCGTAGCGGAACCGGGTCGCGATGGTGTAACCTGCGCCCAGATTTCAAACACGAAAGACTGTTTCATGCCCCTGCGCCCTGTTTTGACCGCGCTTTTCATTGCCCTGACCGCCCTGCCCGCCGCCTCTCAAAGCGACGGTGATGCACAGGCCTGCACCCCCAATGCCGATGGCACCGTTCCGGCGGGCTGCCCGGCGGGCGTGGCGCTCGATCCCTAACGCTGGCGTCCTTCTCGGCGCAGCAATTCGCCCAAAGTGTACCGTTGCGCGATCGGTCCCGCATCGCCGGGGATGAAATCCGGATCCTGACCCATACACCCCAGACCGCAGACCTGCGTCGCAACCTGCGCGCGCCAGTCGATGTACCACAACCGCCCGCCGGGCGTTGCGACATACCCGTTCACCTGCTCCGAGATATCGCCATACATATCGTCGCTTGATGGCACCTCGCTGTCGGCGGCGCGGTCGAAGGCGGCATGGGTGTGAAAACTCGCCACGATCTCCACAAAACGGCTTTCGTCGCCACGGCTCAGACAGCTCCAGGTGTCGCCGCGCGTGACCTCCGTCACCGCCAGTCGCCCGTCCGGCAACCGCCCGACATAACCGCAATATTCCAGGTTTTCCGCAAAGCTGCGCGGTTGCAACTGGATCAAGGCCTGCCGGGCCGCCGACATCTCGGCCGCATTCTGCGCGGCTGCGGGTGCAGCGAAGACTGCGAATCCCATCAGGACCGCACAAGAGAGAGCATATTTCACCGGTTGAGAATCCCGTCGATCTGGAGGATGCCACCGACCGTTTCGGCCAGCAGGCGCACCAGCGTAGGCTCGTTCAAATAGCCGGTCACGTCCAGCCCGCGCGCCCGTTGATAGCGGCGGATCGCGCGGCGTGTGCTCTCGTCGAAACGCCCATCGATACGCCCGGGTTCCAGTTGCAGCGCGGTCAGGCGTTGCTCAATGAGCGACCGTGTGACCGGCGGAATGTTCAGCGCATCTTCCTGCGCCTGGAGTTGGGTGATTTGCGCATCGCTCGGCACGGCATTGCCGTTGATCTGGTTCATCCGCGCGCGCGCCTGATCGTGGAAGGCCCCGTCGGGATTGCCCTCGATATACGCGCGATAGGCTTGCACGGTGTCGGCGGCCTGCGCCACATCCCACGCGGCACGGTCGCGCGCTTCGGCCTCGGCCCGAACACGGGCCTGCTCCGCGTCCAGGATGCCTTGCGCGGTATCCGCGTGGAGGCCATCGGGGAAGCGTTCAAGGTAATCGCGGACCCCGTCGATGCGCGCGCCCTGTCCGGTCACCTGCCAATAGGCCTGATCGGCGCGGCGCCGCTCTTCGGCGGCAATGCGCGCCTCCTCCTCCAGTTCGGCGGTGCGGATGGCGGCCTGATCACCCAGCGTATTGATCTGCCCCGCGTCCAGAAAGCCGCTCACCGGACGCGCATTGGCGGTCTGCCAGGCCCGGATCGCGGCCCGCGTGCCAGAGCCAAAGATCCCGTCGATGCCGCGCGTGTCGTAGTCAAGGATCGACAGGCTGCGCTGGATCTGCTGGCGTTGCTCCCGGCTGAGGTTCAGCGCGTCTTCCGCCGCACGGGCCTGCGCGGTGGGATCGGCCTCCAACGCGTCGATCTGCGCACGCGCCTCGGCAACATGGGCACCGGATGGGTAGCGCTCCACATAGGCGCGGTAGGCCCCGACGGTATTCAACTCCACCGCCGCCTCCCAGAGGGCGGTTTCATCTGCGGAAGGGGCGGACGGGGCCGATGGCGCCGCGACCTGCGGCTCCGCCTCCGGCTCTGACGGCGTCACCTCCACCGCAACGTCAGCCGGTAGAAACGCGACATCCGGCGACAGGAACCCAAAGCTTCGCAGGTTCTGAGCCGCGTCCACCGCACGGACCAGATCGGCGCCCGGAAGAAGCACCGCGTCGCGCGCGAAATCGGCCACATCTTCCGGCGACCCGGTGACAACGCTGACCCCTTGGGGGGGCTCGATCCGGCCGATCCCCGCGCCAAGGCCATCGCCCAGCGTGATCCGCCGACGCTCCATTCCCAACAGAACGACCGAGCGCCCCGGCGCACTGGCGGCGACCTCCATCAAAACCGCAAGGCTGATCCCGTCACCGCCCACATTGGCCAGCGTCGGTTCATCCACATCGCGGCCCAGAAGCCAACTGTCGCTGCGCGCGCGGGCGAAATGCCCCGTTGCGGCAATCAGGACGCGCCCGGTCTCCTCGGCGGCCAGCAATTGATCCAAACCATCGCGCAGCGCCTCTCCGGTGCCGTCTTCCACCGTGATCACGTCGAAGCCCACCGCCTCCAATGGCGCGCGCAAACCCGCAATCGCCGCCCCTTCGCGCAGGTTTTGCGCATCCCTGTAGCGATCGTTCACGATCAAGAGCGCCGTGTCCGCTGCCGCAGCGAGCGGCGCAAGGCCGGCAAAGAGGCCCGTGGTAAGGGCGATGAGATTGGCGCGCATTGGATCGTCTCCGTGGTCGATTCGCTTTGGTTAACCGGACGTAGCATGCCCGCGGTTCGTTAACCGATAACCGCGCCCGTGGCCTGCGCGCGTTTTTGCCTGTCATCCCATGACAGCCCCTTGTTTGCAGGCGGTCCCGCGCCCATGTCCCCTCCATATCGCAAAATCCGATCCGATGGGGCCGCGTGCCACACGCCAGGGCCCCGTCGCCCACAGAAAGGCATGCCATGATGTGCGTAGCCAGATGGACTGCCTTGGCGCTTGTGATGGTGCTACCCGCCGCCGCTGCCCAGGCCCAATATGAAGAGGAAAGCGTGCAAGCCTTCCTCGCCGCCGACCTCAACGGCGATGAGCGCCTGACGGAGGCCGAGTTTCGCACCTTCATCCGCACGCTCGCCGACGCCGGTGCGCCGATGTCGCGCCGGATCCGGACCTTCGGGGCCTACGGCATCGCTTTTTCGCGCACCGACGCCAATGGCGACGGTCTGCTCAGCCCGGCGGAATTGCGCGCCGCCGAGGCGAACAACTGAGCCTTATTCATAGCTGCGCTGATCGTCGATGACCTTGCCATCGTTGGGCAGGCTGCCCGGCGCGACAATCTCGACCTCTCCCTTGAGCTTCAGCACGGCCGCAACCGCCGCGCTCAGCGCCTGCGCGTCGTGCCCGCCGTCGCCCTCGACCTGCACGGTCAAGGCGTCCATCTCGCCCTGCCGCGTGGCGATGACGCGGGCCTTGGCCACACCGGTCTTGCTCACGAAATCGGCCACCTGTTCGGGGCGCACGAACATGCCCTTGATCTTGGTGGTCTGATCGGCGCGGCCCATCCACCCCTTGATCCGCGCATTGGTCCGTCCGCACGGGCTTTGACCCGGAAGGATGGCACTCAGATCGCCGGTCGCAAACCGGATCAACGGGTAGTCGGGGTTCAAGGACGTCACCACGACTTCTCCCACCTCGCCCTCGGCCACCGGATCGCCGGTGCCGGGGCGCACGATTTCCACGATGACGCCTTCGTCGAGGATCATCCCTTCCATCGCCGCGCTTTCATACGCGATATTGCCCAGATCGGCCGTCGCATAGCATTGCAGACACGCGATCCCGCGATCCGCATATTCCGCGCGCAGGCTCGGGAACAACGCGCCGCCGCCGACCGCCGCGCGCGTGAAGGCAAGCGCCTCGCCCATCTCCTCGGCCTTGTCGAGGATCACCTTCAGGTAATCCGGCGTGCCCGCATAGGCGGTGCACCCGATGTCCTTGGCCGCGCGCACCTGAAGCTCGGTCTGGCCCACACCGGCGGGCAGAACGGCGGCCCCCACGGCCCGCGCACCACTCTCGAAAATCATCCCTGCAGGCGTGAGGTGATAGCCAAAGCAATTCTGCACGACATCGCCCTTGCCGATGCCCACCGCATGCAGGAACCGCCCCATCCGCCACCAATCGTGGCTGATCCCGCCGGGCTCGTAGATCGGGCCGGGGGATTGGAACACATGGGCCACGTTCGACACGGCCATGCCCCCGAACGGCGGCGTTTCGGCCTGCCAGGCGACAAGATCGGATTTGCGCAGTACCGGCAATCCGGCCAGATCGTCCAAAGACGCCAGCGTCCCGCCCTGAGGCAAACAGCTGCCCTCCGCCGCGCGCACCCGCTCCAGTTGCGCATTCAGGGCCGCCAGTTGCTCCGCCGCGCGCTGGTCAGGTGACCGTACCTCAAGCTCGTCGAAAAACCCGTTTTTCTGATCCAGCATCGCCCGCGCTCCTATACCTTGATCCAACCTTGCAGATGCGTCCGCCCCAGCGCCGCGTCCAGAACCGCCGCCGCCGCATCGACCGTGTCGGGCGGCCATTGCCAGAACTCCACCGCGACCTCGCTGAGGATGAACGTCGGCGCGCCGTCGTCGACCAGCGCGTTCACATCCACCATCGCCCCGCACACCGCGCAGGGAACATCGCGCGAGGGGTCTTCGCTTTTGAAGTACTCACTGAACAACCCGAAACACAGCTCCTGCTGTGCCATGGCGATGTCGCTTTCATTGTCCCCGTCCATCGCCACGCCACAGGTCGGGCAGTGGAAATTGGGCATGATCGCGAACGGCCCGTAGTTCATGTATCTTGGCCCGCAGAACACCACGCCGTTGATGGGTTTGATCACAGTGCCGTCGGGCAGCGGGTGGGATGTCGTCACGATCCCCGAGGCCGGGCCAGGGCGATAGGCCGGGCCTTTGGGTGCGTGGGCCGATGCCCGGTCGTCATCGCCCTCGATCCAGCCTTGCGCGCGCAACGCGGCCTCGCACTGCGCCAAAACTGCCGCCGCCTCCGGGCGCGGCACATCGGGATAGCCAACAATGATGTAACTGGTGCTCACAGGTCCAACACCACCGTGCCAAGCTTATCGCCCGCCATCACCCGGTCATGGGCCGCTGCGATATCCTCCAAGCCGCCGCCCGGAACCACCGCGTGATCCAAGACGCCCGCCTCCAGCCACGCAGAGATCTGCGCCATGCCGCGCGCCCGCTGCGCCCCGGTCAGCTGATAGACGATCAGCATCCGCAGCGTGATGTCGCGGAACATGAAACCGTAGAAATCCAACGCGGGGTGCATCACGCTGGCGCTGGCGTAGGACGCGATTACACCACCGGGCTTCACCACCTCCAAAGTCAGTGCCTGATTGGCCGCGAAATCCACATCGACCACGCGGTCCACGCCCGCGCCGCCGGTCATCTCCATCACCCGTGCGGTCACATCCTCGGTCCGGTAATTGATCCAATCGCGCGCGCCCGAATGCGCCGCCTTTTCGTCCGACGAGACCGTCGTGATCACCCGCGCGCCCAGAAGGCCCGCCATCTGGCAGGCATAGCGCCCGACCGTGCCCGCGCCGCCGGTCACCAAAACTGTCTCGCCCTCGATCGGACCGTCACCCGCAAGCGCGTACCACGCCGTCAGCGCCGGAATGCCCAGACACGCCCCCTCGGCAAAGCTTGTATTGTCCGGCAATGGCGCCACGAGGCTTGCGGGGATTGCGATCAATTCCGCCGCCGTGCCGGACGCCCGCTGCCATTGCCCGTTGGCCACCCACACCCGGTCGCCCTTCGCAAAGCCATCCACGCCCGCGCCCGTGGCTTCGATGACACCCGCGCCATCGGAATGCGGAACGATCCGGGGAAACGCCATCGTCACACCGGGCCGCGACCCGGCCCGCAACTTGACATCTGACGGGTTGATCCCGCTGGCCTTCACCCGGATCAGAACCTCGCCCGGCCCCGGGGTCGGGTCAGGCAGGGGGGCAAGGCTGAGAACCTCGGCCGCCGGACCGAACCCTTCATACCACGCCGCCCGCATCAGCTCAGCCAGCGCTTGCGGCGGCGATACGACCGCACGTCGCGGAACGATTTGCGCCCGTCATCGGACATGCCGAGGTAGAATTCCTTCACATCCGGGTTCTCGCGCAATTCCGCCGCCGGGCCGTCCATCACCACCCGCCCGCTTTCCAGGATATAGCCGTAATGCGCGAACCTCAGCGCCACGTTGGTGTTCTGCTCCGCCAGAAGGAACGTCACCCCCTGCTCCTCGTTGAGCCGCTTCACGATGCCGAAAATCTGTTCGACCAATTGCGGCGCAAGCCCCATCGACGGCTCATCCAGAAGGATCGTTTCGGGCCGTGACATCAACGCCCGGCCAATGGCGCACATCTGCTGCTCGCCGCCGCTGGTGTATCCGGCCTGACTGGTCCGCCGCTCCCTGAGACGCGGAAAATATTCGTAGACCATCTCAAGATCGGCGGCGATCGCAGCCCGCCCATCCTTGCGCGTATACGACCCGGTCAACAGGTTTTCCTCAACCGTCAGATGCTCGAAGCAATGCCGGCCCTCCATCACCTGGATCACCCCGCGATCCACGAGGTCCGAAGGGCTTTTGTCGGCCACCGGTTCATTGCGATACAGGATCGACCCCTTGGTCACCTCGCCGCGTTCGGAATGCAGCAGGTTGGAAATCGCCTTCAACGTCGTGGTCTTGCCCGCGCCATTGCCCCCCAAAAGCGCGGTGATCCCGCCCTTGGGCACCTTGAGCGACACACCCTTCAGCACAAGGATCACATGGTTGTAGATCACCTCGATATTGTTGACCTCCAGCAGCGTCTCCGTCTGCACCTCGGTCCCCGCCTCTTGCGCCTGATCCAGCATGCTCATCCCCGGTTAAGGTTAACGGCGCCCGCCGCCACTTTGGCGGACCCCTGTCTTCCTTGTTTCAAAAATACTCAAAAAGACGCCGGCGGCGGCCACATGCTCCGCCGCCGGCTCGTTCAAATCAGCTGTCCGCGCATTGCGGCTCGATGCCGTTCTCTTCGGCAAATTGGGCCGAATCCTCCAGAACCAGCGGCTGGGTCACGCTGTCATCGGGCGCGATGAAGTCGGTGAGGGTCACCCAGTTTTCGCCGTCCCACTGCTGCATGATCGCCATGCCGGTGCCGCCGTGATCTTCGCAGGTCACGGTGAATTCCGGCCCGATGCCCGGCATGCCAGCGGCTTCCATGACACCCGCGTCGATCACCAACGCTTCCATCCCGTCGCGCATCATCGAGGCGTCGATATCGGCCACACCATGCAACTCCTGCGCGGTGCGCGCGGCCTCGGCGGCCAGGAACGCCGCATACATGCCACGGGTATAAAGCACGTTGCCAAGGTTCGATCCGTCACCGGCCGCAAGGCCCGCGTCGATCACATGCTCCTGGATTTCCGCGAACACCGGCATGTCGCCCAGACGGTTCATGTTCAACGAACGATAGCCTGCCGCATCCGCGCCCGCCGATTCCACGTCATGGTCGGCTCCGGCCCACCAATTGCCGATGAAATTCTCCATCGGGAAACGGGTGTTGATGGCCTCCTGAATGGCGACCTGGTTCATCACGCCCCAGCCCCACATCACCACGTAGTCGGGACGTTCGCGGCGGATCTGCAGCCACTGGTTGCCCTGCTCCTGACCGGGGTGGTCAACGGCAATCTCGGTCAGGTCGAAGCCATGCTGTTCGCTCAATGTCTGAAGCGTGCGGATCGGCTCCCGGCCATAGGCGGAGTTGTGATACAGAAGCGCAATCGTCTGCCCTTCAAGCGAGCCGTCGTTCTCTTCCAGCAGCTGGTTCACGATCACCGAGGCCGCATCCCAGTAATTCGCCGGGTAATTGAACGTATGGCTGAACACATCGCCATTCCCCGCAGACGTCCGACCATAGCCCATCGTGTGAAGCGGGATACCATCGGCGGTCGTGCGCGGGATCAACTGATAGGTGATGCCAGTCGACAGCGGCTGATAGACCAGCGCACCTTCGCCGCGCGTGCTCTCGTAGCATTCCACGCCGCGCTCGGTGTTATAGGCCGTCTCGCATTCCACGACGCGCGCCTCGACCCCACCAATGCCGCCATCGCGCTGGTTGAGCAGCGTGAAGTAATCGGCATAGCCATCGGCAAATGGGATGCCACCCGCCGCATAAGGCCCGGTCCGGTAGCTCAGGCTGGGGAACACAAGGTCCGCAACTGCGGGCGAGCCCGCCACCATTGCGCTTGTCAGCGCCAGGATTGTCAGTTTTTTCATCGGGTCATTCCTCCCTTGGATTTTTTCCGACTTCTTGGTTTGCCCGGGCCTCCCAGCACCGGGGATTGTCATGGCATCCGCTAATGCGGGAACGGCCACAATCTCAATTTCTCCTTGGCCAACGACCACAATCGCGCCAGCCCGTGCGGCTCCACGATCAGGAAGAACATGATCAACGCGCCGACGATCACAAACTGGAAATGCGCCGACAGCGCCGTATCAAGACCCATCGTATCGACCAGCAGCAGCTTCAGGAATACCGGCAAAAGCACCATGAACGCGGCCCCCGCAAAGCTGCCAAAAATGCTCCCCAGGCCCCCGATGATGATCATGAACAACACAAGAAAGCTCTTGGTGATGCCGTAAACCTCGCCCACCTCGACCGCGCCCAGATAGACAGTGAACAACAACGCGCCCGAGATGCCCACGTAAAAGCTCGACACCGCAAACGCCGTCAGCTTGGCCTTGAGCGGGTTCACCCCGATGATTTCCGCAGCGATATCCATGTCGCGGATTGCCATCCATTGCCGCCCCATCGTGCCCCGCGTCAGGTTCCGCGCGACCCAGGCCAGTACGAAGACAAACAGGAAGCAGAACAGGTATTTCACCCACGCCTCCGCGTTCGGGCCGGTCACGGGCAGGTTGATGAAGTAGAAGAAATCCCGCTCCGGCGCGCTGATCTGACCGGAGGCGGAGTAATTGTAGAACCACGGCACCTTGTTGAAGAGCCACACGAGGAAGAACTGCGCCGCCAGCGTCGCCACGGCCAGGTAAAACCCCTTGATCCTGAGCGACGGCAGGCCAAACGCCACACCCACCATCGCCGTCATGAACCCCGACAGAAGCGTGATGGAGATCATGTCGAGCCCCGGAAAAGCCGTCATCAGCTTGTAGGACGTGTAGGCCCCCACCGCCATGAACCCGCCCGTGCCAAGCGACACCTGCCCGCAATAGCCGGTCAGGATGTTCAACCCGATCGCCGCAATCGCGTAGATCAGGAACGGGATCAGAAGCGAATTGGCCCAGTAATCATTGATCAGGAACGGCACCACCACGGCGCCGATGAGCAGCACGATGTAATACCGATACCGGTCAAACCGGATCGGGAACGTCTGGTTGTCCTGGGCGTAGGTGGTCGAAAAATCGCCCGCTTCACGGTAGAACATCTCACACGCTCCCTTCGTTAATCTTTGTGGACCGGCTCACGGCGCATCCTTCCATTCCGGTGGTGGGGCACGGCCTGACAGGGCGCGGAACGCAAAGAAAAATCCCGTGCCCAAGAGTGCCGCGACAACGACCACGGCCACGTAGCTTGCGATATCCTTGTCCGGCGCCAACACGACCCACAGAAAGCCGCATGTCAGTACGATCCAGAGCACAATCGACCATGTCCGACTCAAAGTCTCCCGGGCGAACACGAAGACCGGAACACCGAAGCCCGCTGCCAGAATACTCAACCCCACCAGCACTTCGTACCAGCCCACAGATTGTCCGCGCCCCCCTCCGCTCCAATCGGCAACCATTCCGAAAGGGATGAAGATGGCCATCGTTACAATCGCCAGGCCGCAACCTCCGCCGATCACGAATAGCAACAGCCGCACCAGCAAGGGCTTTGGTTGATCTTGTGCCACACTCAAACCCGCTCAATGATCTTCTCCCCGAACAGGCCCTGCGGACGGAACACCAGGAACACCAGCGCCAGCACATAGGCGAACCAGTTCTCCGTCGCGCCGCCGATCATCGGACCGATGGCAAATTCAAACAGGGCCTCGCCAACCCCGATGATCAATCCGCCCACGATGGCGCCCGGGATCGACGTGAACCCGCCCAGCATCAGCACCGGCAACGCTTTCAACGCGATCAACGACAGCGAGAACTGCACCCCCGATTTCGAGCCCCACATGACCCCCGCCACCAGCGCCACAATCCCCGCCAGCGACCACACCAAGATCCACACGTAGTTGAGCGAAATCCCCACCGACAAAGCGGCCTGGTGATCATCGGCCACCGCCCGCATCGCGCGCCCGTTCTTGGTGTATTGCGAATAGGCGATCAGGCTCATCACCAGAATCGCCGCAATGATCGCCGCCGCGATGTCGAGATTGTCGATGAAGAACCCGTAGCCCATCGCCTCGAACGTGGTCACGTCGATCCAATCGTTGATCCCCTGCGGCAGGCCGACGTCGAGGTTGCGGATCTCGCTTCCCCACATCAGGTCGCTGATCCCTTCGAGGAAATAGGCCAACCCAATCGTCGCCATGAACAGGATGATCGGTTCCTGCCCCACGAGATGTTTGAACACGAAGCGCTGCACCAGATAGGCGAACCCGATCATCACCAGAACGGTCAAAAGGATCGCCGCCAGCGCCGGAACCTCCCACCCGAAATAATGGATGTCGGTCCCGAAGATCTCGTTGATCAGATGCCCGAACGGCACGCGCCCTTGCTGGATCCCCACCAACGTCATCGCCGCAAACAAGGCCATCACGCCTTGGGCATAGTTGAAGATGCCCGACGCCTTGAAGATCAAGACGAACCCAAGCGCCACAAGCGCGTACATCACGCCGTTCAGCAGCCCATTGGCCGTGACTTCCAAGGCGAAAATTAACTGGTCAGGCATGGGTTATGCTCCTCAATTTCATCGCAGGCCACCCACAATGGTTGTCACCCGTAGACCTCTGGAATTTCTGTTTTCGACCTGCACCATCACCATATGATCTGGTAGGTCGGGAATGCTAAAAAATCGGACCCGGTCACCAATTCGAGTTTCGTCGGACACCATTTCGGCGTCCGAATCACAAATGAAACTCGTAACAAATTCCTCTGAGGGAACATCGTCAAAGAACCAAGAACAGTATTCTACGACACCGTGCGCCTCGCTGCTCGCACCGACGAACGCAAGCGCTGGAAGAGGTGGGTCGCCCGGTGCCGGGATGATGTATCCATCGAGGAAATCAAATTCGATTTGTGGGGTCGGGTTCAATGTCTGAACCATTTCTGGGTCGACGGACTCCCACCTCATCTGCTCGGCAAGGTTTCTCATACCGGTCGCATCAAATTGGTCGTTCAAGCAAAGACCGTACAAAGCACTCAAAGCCGTATTGGTCTGGTTTTCAACGGTTTCAATTCCGCAATTTGCAATCACTGGCCCGCAGAAAAAAGTGGCGCTCAGGATTGCCAGTGATTTTGAAAACCGACCCACCCTCAACTCTCCAAATTCGTCTCGATCACCGTCAGGCTTCCGCCCTCCCGGTCGATCTCGACTTCGATCAATGGCTCGCGGAGGAACACCGATTGCAGGGTCTCAGGCACCCGGTCGATCCGCACCCAATCGCCCGAGGCCAGCGCCGTCTCGGCGAAGGCGTCCACCTCCGTCCCGAAGGTCCCGTGGATTGCGCAGAACAGCACCACCGCGTCCGCCGACGCCCGGCTCAGGTGCCAGTCCTGGCCCTCTGCCACCCAGGTCTCGCGCCCGGCCATATCCTCGATCAGCGAAAGGCCCGAGGTATCACTCTCGCGCACCTCGATCATCGGGGTCAGGCAGCGCATCTGAAACTCGGAAAGCGTGGACGCGGCGGCGCCCGTGGCGCCAAGCGCCAAGGCGGCCGCGTATATACCAAATCTATACCCGAGATATACCGGTTCTATACGCCCCGTTTCAGTCATGGCTGACCCCCAGATACGCGTCGATCACTTCCTGATTGTTGCGCACCTCATCGGGCGTCCCGTCGCCGATCTTCTTGCCGTAATCCATCACCACAACACGGTCGGACAGGTCCATCACAACGCCCATGTCATGCTCGATCAAAACGATGGTCGTGCCGAATTCATCATTCACGTCGAGCACGAAGCGCGACATGTCTTCTTTCTCCTCCACATTCATCCCCGCCATCGGTTCATCCAGCAGCAGGATCTGCGGCTCGGCGGCCAGCGCGCGGGCCAGTTCCACGCGCTTTTTCAACCCATAGGGAAGGCGGCCCACCGGTGTCTTGCGGATCGCCTGAATCTCAAGGAAATCAATGATTTCCTCGGCCTTGGCGCGGTTCCTGGTTTCTTCCTCCTCGGCCTTGCCCCACCACATGGCCTGGGCGAAAAAGCTGGTTTTCATGTGGTTCAGGCGGCCGGTCATGACGTTGTCCAGAACGCTCATCCCCTCGAACAGAGCGATGTTCTGAAACGTCCGCGCAATGCCTTGGCGCGCGACCTGAAACGGCTTCATCAGCGGGCGCTTGGAGCCTTTGTAAAACACCTCGCCCTCTTGCGGATGGTAGAAGCCGCTGATGACGTTGAGCATCGAGGATTTGCCCGCCCCGTTCGGCCCGATGATCGCCCGGATCTCGCCCTCGCGGACATCGAAGGAGATATCCTTGATCGCCTCAACCCCCCCAAATCGCAGGGTAATATTGCGCATCTCCATCACCACGTCGCCAATCGTGCGCCCGTCCGCCGTGGTGTATCCCGTGCCCTGATCCAGCATCACGCCATTCCCCTCAAGATCATCGCAGCCTCGATGCCATCCGCATCCAGGCCCAGAACGTCGCGCACCACTGGCCGCAAGACGAGCAGTCCCAACAGCAGCGCCGCCGTCACCAACGCCATCATCCGGTGCCCACCCATCGGCGTACCTCCCGGACCGCATTGAGTCACATACCAAGCCAGCGTGCGGCGGGTGTGATTTGTGTCAAACCGTCCCCGGTCGAGCCAGAACAAAAGCCCCGCAGCACCCGCCAAGACCACCCCCGTCACCAACAGGGCCGAAACGCCGCCCGCATGGAAGTCTCCCAGCACAATCGCCAGCGAACACAGGGCCAAACCCGATTGCAACAGCCGCCTCCGCACGCCGCTGCGGGACAAGATCGGTCCATCGCTGCGCACCGGAAGCGCCAGCGCCACGCAGATCAGACCGATGCAAAACACGTAAATCATCTACTCCGCCCTCTCCCGCACGCCCTGTGCGCTGCGGAAAATCAGCGCGCCGATCAGGCCATAGATGATCAACGCGATCAGGCCCCACATCAGGTTCTCCGCCACCACCTCCGGCATGCCCAGAAACAGCGCCGCAACCCCGCAGATGCCAATCGCGCCGCCCTGCACCACCGCGCCGCCTTTCGCCATGTAGCGGCCCGCGATCCACGACGCGGCAAAGCCCAACAGGAACAGAACGACAGCCAGCAACGTCATGCGCGCGCGCCCCTCATTCCGCCGCCATCCGATCACCCGACACATCCACCTTCGCGGCGTCCCGGATCTCGAGCGTGGCCGAGATCTTGCCCTTGCGCCCGTCTTCGTAAGTCACTTCGGTTTCGGTATAAATCTCGCTCGATCCATCGTAGAGCGCCTCGATCAGGTCGGCGAATTTCTCTTCGATGATCCGCCGCCGCACCTTCCGCGTGCGGGTCAATTCGCCGTCGTCGGCGTCCAATTCCTTGTGCAGCACAAGGAACCGCGCGATCTGGCAATGGGCGAGCATCGGGTCTTCCGCAACCGACCGGTTCACCGCCTCAACATGGCCCTGCAACGAGGCCAGAACCTGCGGATGCCCGGCCAATTCCTGATACGACGCATAGGCGATGTTGTTGCGCTCTGCCCAATTGCCGACCGCCGTCAGGTCGATGTTGATGAAGGCCGTGCAAAATGCCCGCTCGTTCCCGAAAACCACCGCCTCCAGGATGTCAGGGTAGAACTTCAGCTTGTTCTCCACGAACTTCGGCGCGAACAATCCGCCGCCCGCCATTTTGCCCACATCCTTCGCGCGGTCGAGAATCCGCAAATGCCCGGTGTCTTCCTCGATGAACCCGGCATCGCCCGTCGCGACCCAGCCTTCGGGGTCCTTGGTGTCGGCGGTGCTTTCGGGGTTCTTGAAGTATTCCACGAAGGTGCCCGGCGAGCGATAGAACACCTCGCCATTGTCGCCGATCTTCAACTCCACACCGGGCGACGGCACGCCGACCGTGTCGGGGCGGACTTCGCTGTCGGGTTGCTGGGTGATGAAGACGCTCGCCTCAGTCTGCCCGTATAGCTGTTTGAGGTTGATCCCGAGCGCCCGGTAGAAATCGAAAATTTCCGGCCCGATCGCCTCGCCCGCCGTGTAGCCCACGCGCACGCGGCTCATGCCGAGCGTGTTCTTGAGCGGCCCGATCACCATCAGATTGTCGAACGCATAGGCCAGCTTCTCAGCCCCGCCAACCGCCTCCCCGTCGAGGATTTTCGGTCCGATCCGCTTGGCCCGCGCCATCGCACGGTCAAACAGGCCCTTCTTGAATCTGCCCGCGTCTTCCATGCGGATCATCACGCTGGTCAGCAGGTTCTCGAACACCCGCGGCGGGGCAAAGAAATACGTCGGCCCGATCTCGCGCAGGTCAGTCATCATGGTGTCCGCGCTTTCGGGGCAATTCACGCAGAACCCCGTCCAATACGCTTGCCCGATGGAGAAGATGAAATCGCCCACCCACGCCATCGGCAGATAGGCCAGCACCTCATCCTCGCGCTGCAAATTGTCGAATTCACAAGACGATTTCGACGCCTCGATGATGTTGCGGTTCGACAGAACGACGCCCTTGGGCTTGCCCGTCGTACCGGACGTGTAAAGCATCACGCAGGTGCTGTCGTAGGTCAGCTCCGCCTCGCGGGTCTGCAGCTCACCGATCAGGCGCTCACGTGCGGCGTGGCCCTCGCCTTGCGCATCGCGCACAGCATGCAGCTTTGAATGGTCGTATTTCCGCAGGCCGCGCGGGTCGAGGTACAGGATATGATCAATGCCCGGCACGCTTTCCTGCGCGTCGATGACCTTGTCGACCTGCTCCTGATCGCCGGCCACGACAAACCGCGCGCCGCAATGCTCCAGCACATAGGCCATCTCTTCCGAGACTGCGTCCTGATAGAGCGGCACCGGCACGCCGCCGGCCATTTGCGTAGCGACCATCGACCAGTACAGCGCGGGGCGGTTGCGCCCGATGATGGCGACGTAATCGCCCCGGTTCAGACCCAGCGCCAGAAGACCCAGCGCCAGCGGCTCGATCTCGGCCTCGGCTTCGGCCCAGGTCCAGCTTTGCCAGATGCCGAATTCCTTTTCGCGATATGCGGGGTGCGATCCGAACTGCTTCGCGTTCCGGCGCAAAAGCGCGGGCACGGATTGCGGCACGTCCGGGGACGGTCTGTGATCGGCCAAAACTTATATCCTCCCTGTGCCGACCCGATGGGTCGGCGCGCCCGGCGCGATGATCTTGACGTCTCGACGCCCGAGCCCCCCTACCGTGCCACAGAAGCTTGCGCGGTCAAGCGTTACCTGATTTTTTCGCAAACCTTTCGAATTGTAACAGCCGCCATCGCGGTCTTGGCGCGGCGTGCTTCCCGGTCTAGCCATGGGGTAGGAGGGCGCGACGATGCCTCGCGAACGCACCAATCAAAGCTTCACGCGCGCGGGTCTGAACCTGATCCAGCAGGCGCTGTCGATCTACGACGCCGATCTGCGCCTGGCCGTGTGCAACCGCCCGTTCCAGGACATGTTCGGACTGCCCGAACGTCTCGTGACCCCCGGCGCGCGGTTCGACGACACCATCCGGTTTCTGGTGCAAAGCGGCGAATACGGCACCGTGGATGATCCCGACGCCTTCGTCATCGAGCGCGTGGATCAGGCCCGCGCCTTTGCCCCGCATTACATGGAGCGCACCCGCGCCAATGGCCGGACGATCTCCGTCGAAGGCTCGCCCCTGCCCGAGGGCGGCTGGGTCACGGTCTACACCGACATCACCTCCGTCAAACGGCAGGAGGGACTTTTGCGCGCCCGGTCCGAGGAATTGTCGGATCAGCTTCTCACCCATGCCGAGGAGCTCGCGCTGACCAATCGGCGGCTGGAAGCCACCATCGCGCAATTGCAGGAGGCCAAGGCCGAGCTGACCGAGATGGAGGCGCGCACCCGGTTGGTCACGGAAATGACCCCGGCCCATATCGCCCATGTCGATGCCGATGGCGTCTACACCTTCACCAACCGCCGCCTCTCCGCGCTTTTGCCGGACCGGCAAAGCGACATCGTCGGGCTCAGCTTCGCTGATGCGCTTGGCCCCGAGACCGCGCGCCTGTTGCAGGGCAATCTCGACAGGGCCGCGCAGGGCGAGGCGACGGTGCGGGAATTCACCGACCCGACCACCGGGCGCCGCATCCGCACGGCCTTCACCCCCGGTGACACGGCCGAGGGCGGCGTCTACCTTCTGTCCACCGACGTCACCGAAGAGGCCCAGGCCCGCGCCGCCCTGACCCAGACACACAAACGCGAACTGGCCGCGCAACTGACCTCCGGCCTCGCGCATGATTTCGCGAACCTTCTGACCATCATCCTCGGGCTGCAGGCCCGGCTGGAAAAGATGCCACTGCCCCTGGGCGCGCACGAGCTGACCTCCGCCACCCGCATGGCGGTGCGGCGCGGCGGTACGCTGCTCGACAAGATCGCGGGCATGACCGGCACCCGAACCGTGCAAACCGCCCCCGTCGTTGTGCAGGATTTCCTCGACACCTTCGCGCCGCTCGCGCGCGCCGCTTTGCCCGATGGGGTGACACTCAGCCTGGCAAACGAGGTAACCCACCGGGCCCTGATGCTCGACGCCGGCTCCGTGTCGGACAGCCTTCTGAACCTGATCCTGAATGCCCGCGACGCAATCGGGGTTGCAGGCGCAATTACGGTGACACTGCGCCCGGTCAAGGACACCTGGCTTGAGATCACCGTCGATGACACCGGCGCGGGCTTTTCCGATCATGCGCTCAACTCCGCCCTCGATCCGTTCTTCACCACCAAGGGTGACGCGGGATCGGGCCTTGGGCTGACGATGGTCTATGACCTCGTGAAACTCGCGGGTGGCGCGATGCGCCTGTCAAATACGCCCAATGGCGCGCGGGTGTCGCTGCGCCTGCCACTGCGCCCCGCCGAGGCGGACGCGCGTCCGCGTCTGATCCTGCTGGTCGATGACATGGCCGATCTGCGCGCCGATGTGCGCGAAATGCTCACCGATCTGGGCCATCAGGTGATCGAAGCCGCCAGCGCCGAAGAGGCCGAGACCCTGGCCGATCTGCCCGGTCTCGATTGGGTTTTGTCGGACATCAAACTGGGAGGGATGGATGGCGTGGCCCTGTGTAGGCGCATCGCTGCGCGCCACCCCGATATGAACCTCGCGCTCATGACCTCGCTGCCTGGCGCGGATGATTTGCGGCGCGCTGCCAGCGCCCATTGGCCTGTCCTGTCGAAACCCGTCGCGCCGGGCGATCTGCACCGGCTGCTGAGCGCCGAGGCCGCCGCATGAGCCCGCCACTTGTCACCATCCTCGATGATGAGCCACAGATCCGCGCGATGCTCTCCGATGCGCTCGAAGATGCCGGGTTCCGCACCGCTTCTTTCGCGCGCGCCACCGAATTCGAAGCCGCCCTGCGCCGCACCACACCCGATGTCTGCCTCGTCGATCTGGGCCTGCCGGACCGCGACGGGCTGGCCGTCGTGCACCGTCTTGCGCTCGAATCCGGGGCCGCGATCATCATCGTCTCGGGCCGGGCACAGGTTCAGGACCGTGTCGCCGGGTTGGAGCTTGGGGCCGACGATTACATCATCAAACCCTTCGATCCGATCGAGGTCGTGGCGCGCGTCCGCGCCCGCCTGCGCGCGCCCAAAGCACCCGACCGCAACCGCTCAACCGCGCAGTTCAACGGTTGGACCGCACAATTCGACAGTTATACGCTGATCGCCGAAGACGGTTCCGAGACCCCGTTTTCCCATGCCGAGGGTGAGGTGTTGCGGCTGTTTCTGGAGGCACCAAAACGCCTCATCTCGCGTCGGCAGATGCAGGAAAGCCTCGGCGGTGGGGCCGGCGACAGCTTTGACCGTGCAATGGATGTCCGCATCTCGCGCCTGCGCACCAAACTTCGCGAAGACCCCAAGAACCCGCGCCTGATCAAGACGATCTATGGTGCAGGTTACATCTTTCTGGGCGATGTCAGCTGGCACTGATACGATGAGGCCAAGGGGGCATTTGCCATGACACATCTCTGGGTTCGCGCCGAAGAACGGGCAAATGAACGCCGTGTGGGGCTGACCCCGTCCGGGGCGGCGGCCCTGCGCGATGCCGGGCTGCAGGTGACTGTCGAAGACAGCCTGGATCGCATCATCCCGACCTCCGAATACCGCGCCGTGGGCGTCGATATCGCCGCGCCGGGCACATGGCGCAAGGCACCGGATGACGCGATCATCTTTGGCCTCAAGGAACTGCCCGACGACACCGGCCCGCTGACGCATCGCCACATCCTGTTCGGCCACGCCTTCAAGGGGCAGCCGTCCGGGCGACACTTGCTGGACCGCTTCAAGGCCGGTGGCGGCACGCTTCTCGACCTCGAATACCTCGTGGACACAACCGGGCGCCGCGTCGCCGCCTTCGGCTTTTGGGCGGGCTATGTCGGCGCGGGCCTCTCCGTTGCTGCCTGGGCCGCGCAGCAGGCCGGGCGCCCCATGGCCGCCGTCACCGACTGGCCCCACAAGGACGCGCTGATCCTGGATCTGAGCGAAGCGCTGGCCGCCATTGGTCATCGCCGCCCCAGCGCGCTGATCATCGGTGCGCTCGGGCGCACGGGACGGGGGGCGACGGCCCTATTGGAGGTGCTGGGCATCCCGCCCATCGGATGGGACATGGCCGAAACGGCCCATGGCGGCCCGTTCCCCGAAATCCTGGATAACGATCTGTTTCTGAACTGTATTCTCGCCACGCCCGGGGTGCCCGTCTTCGTGCCAGCAAGTGCCGGGACCACGCCGCGCCGCCTGACGGTGATCGGCGATATCGCCTGCGATCCCGATAGCGATTTTTCCCCGATCAAGGTCTACGACCGCACCACAACGTGGGATGCCCCGGTGCTCCGCGTGGCCGATCAACCACCGCTGGACGTGATGGCGATCGACAATCTGCCATCCCTTCTGCCGCTGGAAAGCTCGGACGATTACGCCGCGCAGCTTTTGCCGACGCTCCTCGATCTGCGGCGCGATTCAACCGGCGTCTGGGCACGGGCCGAGGCGACGTTCCAACAGGCGCTCTAGGCGCGCCCCAATCCCCGCGCGCGGGATCCCGGACACCACGCGCGGCGCTCAAACCCTCAAAGCAGGTCTTCTTCCTGACCGGCGATATCGAGACCCATCGCCTCCGCCCCGGCTTCGAGGTGGTCGGCAAAATGCGGACTGCCGGTCAGGTAATCGATCGTCGGCACCGTCGCTTCGGCCTTCGCGGTCTCAAGCGCTTCGTCGAAATCCTCGGCTTCGAAACTGCCGCGCCCGATCCAGAACAACGCCACCAACTCGGCCTGTTCATCGTGCCCGAGGCGGTTCACAAATCCGCGCAACTCGCCTTCCGCGCGCTCCATTTCGTGGCCCATCAAGATCACCTGGGCCACAGCCCGTGCTGAGATTTCCATGTCACTCCCTCCTGTTCACACGTTCAGTGAAGCAGTCAGGGCCGCGCCGCGCCTTGATTCAGGACAAACTTCCGAACCCGCCGCAGGATACCGGCGCGCAATCCGTTCTAACGGCGGAAGAATATCCATTCGTAAACCGCTGTTGGCATGAACCGCGATGCGCGGAACAACAAGCTGAAACCAAACGGAAATGCCTTGTGGAAATTGTCGGTGGTCATGTGCTCGAACACCTCCTGCGCGGCGGCGTCGGGGGTCATGATGAATGGCTTGGAATAGGGATTGTCGTCCTGCATCCGCGTCTCGATATAGCCCGGGTTCACCAATTGCACATCGACGCCGGTGCCCTTCAGATCGCCGTGCATCGACTCCGCCAGCGACATCAAGCCCGCCTTCGATGCCGAATATCCGATGGCCGCCGGAAGCCCGCGATACGCCGACAGCGACCCGGTCAAAACGATATGGCCCGCGTTGCGATCCACCATCGGCTTGATGATCTGCCCGATGACCCGCGCGGCCCCGGTCAGGTTGACGTCGAACAATTGCTCGACCTTTTCGGCGTCCCACTCCTGCGTCTTGATCAGCGTGCCAAGCCCGGCCAGGAACACCATGCCGTCGATCTCGCCGACCTCTTCCGCCGCCGCCTTCACCGAGGCGCTGTCGGCCACGTCAATTGTCACGATGCTGGCCGGGCCGGGAAGCTCTTCGACCAGCGATTCAAGGCGATCCGCGGTTCGGGCCGACACCACAAGCTCCACGCCCGCACGGCTCAACGTATGCGCCAGGCTGCGCCCCAATCCTTCGGACGCCCCAACCAGCCAATAGCGTTTCCCGGTCCATTCCCGCATCTCTTATCCTTTCCGTTCCGCCCCATCGGGGGCCTGGCCCCACATCGGGCCACCATCCTGCCTTGGTGCCGCGCACCTCATTGGACACATATGTCAGCAAAGCCATCCTGCAATCCGGGGGAAACTTTACCAATGCGCACCCGCATGCCCTCGTCCGGGCGGCGCGCCCTGCGCAATCAGCGGCTGACATCCTCAAGCGGCGGCTCGGGTCGCACGCGATAGCGCGCGCCTTTCCACCACAATTTCACCGCCTGCCAATGGATCAGCCCCAACACCCGGCGTGACCCAAACGGTCGCCGCAAGGCCGCGCGCAGGATCGACCGACTGGTCAGCTCCGTACGTTTCCCGGTCAGCGTCGCCAGAACCCCTTCGTTGCCGGTGACAAACTCGATCCAGATACCGACCCGGTCGGGGCGAATGTCGAACCGGAACGCATATCCGCCCTCGATGGGCTGAAACGGCGAGACATGGAAAATCTTCGTGGCATGCAGCGTGTCTTCGCGCGCGATGGGGCGGTGGTCATGATGCGAACACAGGTACGAATGCCGGTCGCCGAAGGTATTCGTAACCTCCGCGATCACCGCGCGCAGCCGCCCCTGCCGATCATGCGCCAACCAGAACGACACCGGGTTGAACACATGCCCCATGACGCGTGGCTGCGCCAGAAGCATCAACTTGCCATCCGTCACGTCGCCCAGCTCATGGGCGGCCAGCACCTCACGCGCCCAGGGTGCGCCGCGCCCGGACTTGGGCGGGCCGCCATGATCGCTGTCCTGAAGTGAAAAGAACCCCGCGCGATTGCGCCCGAACAACGCCGGTCCGCGCGCATCGCCCTCGGCGTCCAGCATCACGTAATCGATCCCATAGCGGAACGCGTTTTCCACGGCACCCTTGCGCCCGTGGAAGGTCTCGCCCGCGATATGATCGACCCCGTCGCTCATGCTGCCACGGCACTCCTGTCACGCGTGCGCATCCCGTGGACCACGTCCATCGCGCTCGCATAGCCATCCTCGTGGAAGCCGTTCTTCATCCATGCACCGCAGAACCACGTCGCATTGTCGCCGTTCATGTCCCGAATCACCGATTGCGCCGCCAGCGCGGCCAGATCATAGACCGGATGCGCGAAATCGACCTCATCGTAAATCAGCGCCTCGTTGATCGGTGCACGGCTGTTGAGCGTCACGAACAGCGGGTCACTTTCCGGGATCGGCTGCAGGCAATTCATCCAATAGGTCAGGTCGATCGGCCCGCCCTGATGCCCCGGACGTTCGGTGTAGTTCCAGCTGCTCCAGGTTGCGCGGCGGCGCGGCATCGCGCTGGCATCGGCATGCAGAACGGCGCGGTTGGGCTGATAGCGCACCGCACCCAGCGCGGCTTCCTCGGCCGGCGTCGGATCGGTCAGCATGGCCAGCGACTGATCGGAATGGGTGGCAAAAACCACCTCGTCAAATTGGTCCCAATGCCCGCCCAAGCAGACCTCGGCCCCGGTATCGGTGCGCTTGACCGCCTCGACGCCGCGCCCCAGGCGGATGTCGATCCCGCGCGCCCGCATCGCGCGCTCAAGCCGGGTGACATATTCGATGGAACCGCCCCGCACCGTGTACCATTGGTGTTGGCCGGTGTGGTGCAGCAGGTGGTGATTGCGGAAGAACCGGATCATCGCCTGGGCGGGGAAATCCATGATCTCCTCCTTCGGCGTCGACCAGATCGCGCCTGAGACAGGCGTAATATAATAGTCCCGGAACCAGCGGCCCATGCCAAGCTGATCCAGGAAATCCCGCAGCGTGATCGTGCTGTCCGTGGCAAGCTCGGCTGCCTGCGCGTTGAACCGCAGTAGGTCGCGCACCATCCGCACAAAGCCAGGCCGCAAGGCGTTGCTCGGCTGTGCAAACAGCGCCTGCAGGCTACGCAACCCGTATTCGATCCGCCCGCCATCGATGGAGGCCGCAAAGGACATGTCCGATTCCGTGACCGGCACGTCGAGCTCTTCGAAGAGCTTCACAAGATTTGGATAATTCACCCGGTTGAACACGATGAACCCGGTGTCCACCGGCTGATCGCCGTTTTTGCCCGCCACAACCGTGCGCGCGTGACCGCCCAGGCGCGGCTCGGCTTCGATCAAGGTGACATGGTGATCGGTGGCAAGATGGTAGGCCGCCGCCATGCCGGAAATCCCGGCGCCAATCACAGCAATTCGTTTCGGGATGGCACCCGGCGTTTCAAATGGCATTCAGACCCCCAGACCTCATGTTTTTGGTTCAACGGGATACGGGACGCAACTGCAAGTAGATCAAAGAAAAATCCCGAAAACGCATTCACTTCACGTGAAATAATTTCAGTGCGCTTTTATTTGTGATCCACCCTAGGGAATCGTGCGTAAGACGGGTATGCTGTTCGCGAACGACCACGCTGATGAAACAGTTGCGACCTCTCAGGCGGCCTCAGACAAGGCCTTTGCGTGGGGAAAAGCACTGCGTGGGACAACCGTGACGGCACACGAAGTAACAGATGCACGGTGGGTGACTCGCATGTCAGCCATTGCGCAGGATCAAGATCGGAAGGCCTTTGCCGAGATTTTTCGGCATTTCGCCCCTCGGGTGAAGGCGTTCTTGATGAAATCCGGGGCCGATGAAAGCCTCGCTGAGGAATGTATGCAGGACGTCATGGCCACACTTTGGCACAAGGCTCACATGTATGATCCGTCGCGCGCTTCGGTCGCGACGTGGATCTTCACGATTGCCCGCAATCGGAAGATCGATCTGCTGCGCCGCTATGCGCGGCCCGAGCCCGAAGATCTGCCCTGGGGCCCTGAACAGGCCCCGGATCAGGCGGATGTCATCGCCCTGCAACAAGATACCGGCCGCCTGGCGCAAGCCTTGTCCAAGCTTCCGGAAAAGCAGCGCGAGCTTATCCAGCACGCCTATTTCGGTGATCTTTCGCATTCGGAAATCGCCGCCGAGACCGGTCTGCCCCTTGGCACGATCAAGTCGCGGATTAGGTTGGCGCTTGAAAGATTACGACATTCGATGGGGTGAACCGCCCCTTTAAAGCGACAAGATCAAAGACAGACGACAGACCAATGACCAATATTCAACACCACGTGCCAGATGATCTTCTCATGGGCTATGCCACCGGTGCCTTGCCGCAGGCGTTCGACCTTGTTGTGGCCACGCATGTGTCGCTCTGCGATGACGCGCGCGCCCGGCTGGAAGCCTTTGAGGCCGTCGGCGGCGCCGTCCTCGAAGATCTCGACCAGGTCGAGATTGCCGAAGACAGCCTCGATCGGACGCTGGCCATGATCAACGGCTCCGCTCCGGCAGACCGCCCCATCGTGATGCCCGGCACCTTCCCAATGCCGCTGCGCGATATGGTCGGCGGCGACGAAGACGCGGTGCGCTGGCGCTATGTCGGGCGTGGCGTCAGGCAATGCGTCCTGCATTCTGACGAAAACGGGACCGCGCGCCTTCTGAGGATCCCCGCTGGCCGCTCCATGCCGGAACACAGCCACAACGGCACCGAAATGACGCTGGTCCTCAAAGGCGCGTTCCGCGACGAAGACGGTGTGTTCGCCCGCGGCGATATCGAGGTTGCCGACCCCAACATCAGCCACATGCCCGTGGCTGAGCCCGGCGAAGATTGCATCTGCCTTGTGGCCACCGACGCCCGCCTCAAGTTTCAAGGGCTTCTGCCGCGCATCGCGCAGCCGTTCCTCGGGATCTAAACCCGACCCGCGCGCCAGGCGCTGCGGGCCGCGGAGGCCGTGACATGAACCGGTTCGGCCCTACACGCGGCGAATTGAAATTTCGCCTGATCTTCAGCCTCACCGGCCTGGCCTTCCTGATCGGGGGCTTTCTGCGCACCGGCATCTTTGGTATCGCTTCATTGGAAATCGTGATCATCGGCGTTGCGTTTTTTGGCGGCTCCGCCCTCTGGTCCGCCTGGCAACTCTGGAAGGCCCCAAAATGACCACCGGCGCCATCATCCGCCTCGTCCTGCAAGCGCTCGTCTTTCTTGCCTGGGCCTTCATGATGTACCGCATGCTGTTCACCCTGCGCGCCCGCAATCAGGAACAGACCGGCCAAACCTTTGCAGGCCCCGCTGGCTTTCTCACCCAATTCAAGCACTGGCTGAAAAGCGAGGAAGACCGGCAGGACCGCAAGACATTGTTCTTCCTGACCTTCGTGCTGATCGCCATGAACGTGATGAACCTCCTCGGCACCTCGGCCTGACCCCGCAATGACGGATGCTTTCGTCTACGCGCCCCCCGACGCGCCGCTGGAAATCGTACACGAAGACCACGAACTCATCCTCGTGAACAAACCCGCGGGCCTGTTGTCGGTCCCGGGCAAGGGCGCGCATCTTGCCGATTGCCTGATCACCCGCCTGCAAGACGCCTTCCCCGAAGCCCTCCTCGTCCACCGGCTCGACATGGACACCTCCGGCATCATGGTCTTCGCCCGCACGCCCGCCGCGCAACGCCACCTCGGCCTGCAGTTCGAACGTCGGCACATGAAGAAGACCTACATCGCCCGCGTCTGGGGCGCGGTGGCCGCGAAAAGCGGCCATATCGACCTGCCGCTGATCGTCGACTGGCCCAACCGCCCCCTGCAACATGTGAACCACGAGACCGGCAAACCCGCCCAAACCGATTGGCGCCGCCTGAAGATCGAAGACGGCACCACGCGGATGCGCCTTTTTCCGAAAACCGGCCGCTCGCATCAGCTCCGCGTCCACATGCGCGAACTTGGTCACCCGATCCTTGGCGATCCGTTCTATGCCGAGGGCCCCGCACGCGATTTCCCGCGCCTGATGCTCCACTCTGAGAGCCTGAAACTCCGCCATCCCGATGGCGGCATCGGCATGACCTTCCGCGCCCCGGTGCCGTTCTAGCGCAACGGCTCTTTCATCTTGCCAGAAAAACCTTCCCCGAAGGGTCCGTCACCGGCAAAAAGCGCCATGGCGTCGGGACATCCGCACCCTACGGGAGGGCGGGCGGGGCGACGCTGCAAGCGAGCGTCGCTCCGTGCTCCATCGGGCCTTTGCCGCGCGCGGCTCAGCCCCAGCCGCTCACCGCCTTGGTCTCAAGGAACTCATGCAACCCGAACCGTCCGCCCTCGCGTCCGTTGCCCGATTGCTTGTAGCCCCCGAACGGCGAACCCATCGCAAAGCCTTGGGAATTCCCCTCGACCATGCCCGACCGCAATCGCCGCGCCACCCGGCGCAGTTTCTCCTGGTCGCCGGTCTGCACATAATTCGTCAGGCCGTAATCGGTGTCATTGGCAATCGCCACGGCATGGTCTTCGTCATCAAAGGGCATGATCGACAGGACCGGCCCAAAGATCTCCTCGCGGTAAATCGTCATCTCCGGCGTCACATCCGCAAACACCGTGGGCCGGATGTAATAGCCCCGGTTCAGGTTCTCGGGTCGCCCCACACCGCCCGCCAAAAGCTTCGCACCTTCGTCGATCCCCACCTGGATCAGGTCCTGGATCTTGTTGAATTGCAGCTCGCTGACCGCCGGTCCGATATGCCGGCCCTCTTCGCTTGCGGGCCCAACCGTAACGCTCTGTGCCGCCGCCGTTGCCTCTTCCACTGCCTGATCGTAGCGCGAGCGCTCCACCAACATCCGCGTCGGCGCGTTACAGCTTTGTCCGGTGTTGCGGAAGCACCGGATCACACCGCTCTTGACCGCCTTTTCGTGGGCATCGGCAAAGATGATATTCGCCCCCTTGCCGCCCAATTCCAGTGACACGCGCTTGATCGTATCCGCGCCCGCCTTGGAGATCAGACGCCCGGCCCGCGTGGAGCCGGTGAAGCTCACCATGTCCACGTCCTGATGCGCCGACAGCTGCGATCCAACGCCCGCCCCATCGCCGTTCACCATGTTGTAGACACCCGCAGGCACGCCTGCCTCGTCCATGAACTCGCTGAACAGAATGCCCGACAGCGGCGCAATTTCAGACGGCTTCAACACCATCGTGCACCCCGCCAGCAGTGCGGGCACCACCTTCAGCACGATCTGGTTCATCGGCCAGTTCCACGGCGTGATCAGGGCGCAAACCCCGATGGGCTCATAGACCGTGCGCTCGGTCGGAGCCCAATCGCCCAACGGATGATCCCAGACGAAGTCCTTGGCCGCGTTGATGAACCCCTCAAGGTGCCATGACCCCGCGCCAACCTGCTGCGCGCGTGCCAGGTCCAGCGGCGCGCCCATCTCAAGGCTGATCGCTTGCGCCATCTCTTCCGAGCGCGCCTTGTAGATCGCCAGCAGCTTCTCGGCCAGGGCCACCCGCTCCGCCGGATCGCTCCAGCCCCAGGTCCCGAACGCCCGCTTCGCCGCAGCCACCGCCGCATCGGTATCCGCCTGATCGCCAAGCGAGATTACCGCGCCGACCTCTTCGGTCGAAGGGTCGATCACGTCAAAGTCGCGCGGGGCCGCCGGGGCCACCCATTTGCCGTCGATGTAGAAGTTCTTCGCGTTGTCCATGACCGCCTCCCGAAACTGAAATCCGCGCGGGAACCTGACAGGGGATTCCACCCGGCGCAAGGCCTGCCGTGCGGGCATCCGCTTCCCGAACGCGATCGCGATGACTATATTGACCCCGACGGCAACGACACCCGAAAGGAGCGCCCCATGGGCCTGCGCATCAACGACGAAATTCCGAACCTCTCCGTGACCACCGATCAGGGCACCATGAACCTGCACGATTACATCGGTGATGCCTGGATGATCCTGTTCTCGCATCCCAAGGATTTCACCCCGGTCTGCACCACCGAATTCGGGGCCGTGGCGCAGCTGGCCGATGAATGGGCCGCGCGCAACACCAAGGTGCTCGGCGTGTCCGTGGACGGGGTCGAGGATCACGTGAAATGGAAGGGCGACATCGAAGCCGTTGGCGGGGCCAAGGCGGGCTTCCCCATCGCCGCCGACACCGACCTGGCGATTTCCGAGGCCTTCGACATGCTGCCCGCCGAAACGGCGCTGCCCGAAAACCGCACCCCCAACGACACCGCCACCGTGCGGGCGGTCTTCATCATCGGACCGGACAAGAAGCTCAAGCTGACCATGACCTACCCGATGAACGTCGGCCGCAACTTCGCCGAAGTGCTGCGCGCGCTGGACGGGTTGCAGACGGCAGCGAAGGAAAACATCGCCACGCCCGCAAACTGGGTGCCCGGCGAAGATGTCGTGGTACCCGTGGCGGTCTCGGACGAGGATGCCATCGCCAAATACGGCGCCATCGACAAGAAGCTGCCTTATCTTCGCATGGCCAAACTGCCGGGCTAACCCGCCGGGCCCCGTGCAGAACAAAGAAAGCCCCGGCCAATCGGACCGGGGCTTTTCTTCGGGAAATCACCTTGGATCAGCTGTGCAGAACCGCCGTTGAGCCGACGCGAATATTGGCTTCCAGCTGGATCACGTGATCATTGACCAACCGCACGCAACCCGACGACGCGGAGGTGCCGATCGACCAGGGCTGCGGCGTGCCGTGGATGCGCAGATACGTGTCGCGCCCCCCGGAATAAAGGTACAGCGCCCGCGCGCCCAACGGGTTGTCGGGGCCACCCGGCACACCACCGGCATATTGCGCATAGATATGCGGCTCGCGCGCGATCATGTTCGCGGTCGGCGTCCAGCTCGGCCAATCGGCCGTGCGCCCGATGCGGAACCGGCCAGGCTGATAGAGGCCCGCGCGGCCCACGGCCACGCCATAGCGCATCGCCGTCCCGTCGCTTCCGATATGGTACAGATACCGCGCCGTCGGATCGACATGAACGTCACCCGCGCGCAAACCACCGTTCACCTCGACCCGCTGCGGCATGAACCGCGGGTGCAGGCCCCACGGGTTGTTGGAACCGGCACGCGGCCCCTGATCGGCGGCCACATCCTCGCCGATCCCCACGGCATCCTGCGCCAGGGCGGGGCTGATCACTGCGCTGGAAAACAGCGTCGTCGTGGTAATGATGAAATGGCGGCGGGTTAACATGGTCTGGTCCTTATCGGTCGTCCGGCAGCTTTTGACGGTAGCGTTTCATGCGTAAAGAATCGCCTGCTATTGTCCGCACCCAAGAGCCTGTGGACAAGTCCCTTGTCCAGCGATTCCAATCACATCTTGGTAAGGAAACCCCGAACTGCGGCAGGAGTTCCGCAATTTTCCCGCCGCAGCCGCCCCCCAACCGCCACGTTTCGGCCCTAACCGCCGCGCTCCGAGACCGGCGCGATCAGCTCTGCCGCGGTCAGATGCGCCATCGCATGCGTCACATCCTGCGCCAATGTCGGCGGCGCCCCGGCCCCGTAGACCTCGCTGAGGATCGCGGTCACCTCCACCGCGCACATCGGCTCTTCCAGCAGCCGCCAGATCGGCAACAACCCCGCGTTCAACTCGAAAATCCCGATGCCCGACGCATCCGCGACATAGGCCGCGCCGCCGATTTCCGTCACCGTCAGGCCGGGCCTTTGCCCATAGGCCAGATGCGGCACAAACGTCGCTCCGCCCGCCTCATCCAGCCGCGCCACCCCGTCCTGCGCGTCGTCCGCGCGCGCTCCACCGGACAACAGGCCCTCAGATGCCATCGCCTCGATCAAATCCGCCGCCGCGCCGAGATCATCGTAGTTCAATTGCACACACGGCACGCCGCGCACCAGCGCATCGAACACGGCCAACGCGCGGCCCGAATGCACGAAGCGTCCGAAATTCTGGTGGATCAGGATCGGCAACATCTCCCCCGGCCCCATCGGCGCAAAGGACGGCGCGCCCGGCGTGCCGCCACGGTTCAGCGTCACGATCGCGGCAATCCGCGCCGGGGCGTCATAAACCGCAACCGGTGCCGACAGCAGGTATTTGTATTGCCGGTCCGCCGGGCCGCAATCCGCCGCGACCCAATCCGCGAAATCCCATGGCGCGCCCCGGGGCAACGGCAGACGCAGACGCGGCGCAACACCTGTCGCAAGGCCCGTGATCATACCCTGTGCGGTCAGCGTTACCGGCAGTATGTCATCGCTGAACACCCGGTGCCCGCGCCGCGCAAGTTCCGCTGTCAGCGTGCTTTTTCCGGCCCGGCGCCCGCTGGGGAAGATCACCAGCCGCCCGTCGGCCATCTCGACCGCCGCCGCATGCAGACACATCAACGCGCCCTGTTGGCGCAGCCGGGACCAGTTCAATTCAACAATCAGGTCGCAGATCCCGCTGACCTCGGTGAAGGCCCGCTCGAACGGCTCGGGCCGCAGCCCGTTGATCTGCCAACCGCCCGTGACCGACTGCGCGACTGTGGCAAAAACCCCCTCCGGCCCCGCGCCATCCGTGGCGGGCCAGCCATGCACGACCGTCTCGAACGCGTCGCGCAGCGCGGGTGTGGCAAACTGGATCGCTCCGTCGGTGCCGTTGTAATGCCGCGTGATCCTAGCGCTGGCCACCGTCGCCTCCCGAACGTGAAAGGCCCTCGCCGATCCGGCGAAGGCCCCTTTGATCCTGGCAAATAGCCCGGATCAGTTGCAGGTGTTTTCCGTTGCGTCCCAACGTCCGCCGGCACCGATGCAATCGCCGGGCGTGCGCAGGGTCTCGGGGCGGCTCGGGCGCGTCGGTCTGGTCTGCCCCGCGGAAGCACGCCCGCGCGACGGTTGACCGGGCCCGCTCGGCCCGGTGGGCGCCGTTGGGGCCGTCGCCGGGCTCGGCGCGGTAGCCGGGCTCGGCGCGGTGGCGGGGCTCGGGGCGGTGGCGGGGCTCGGGGCCGATTGCGCCTGCGCCATCGACAGGGTCGTCATCGACGGAACCACATATCCCGCAAGCGCCAATCCGCCCAGACGGGCCATGGCTCTGCGGCGTGAAACGATATCAGACTTCGACATGATCTCTCCCAAGGTTTCGTTGCAAGACCGACATAAATTGTCAGGTAGTAGGTAGAGCAGCCATATCGAGCGTCTTTTTAGCGAAAATATGAAGAAACCATGCCCTCGGCGCTTTTTTGCCATTGGCGTCTCCCCGGGCGGCGGACCGCTGCCCACCCGCGATCAGCCAGGCGCCTGCGCCTCGGCATAATGGCAGTTCCGCGTTGCGCCGCCGACGAAATCAAACCCGAAGGTCTCGATGTCTGCGGCGTACCAATCCGCCACGATCTGCCGTGTCCTGTCGGTATAGACCTCGGTGTAATGCGGCGCTTTCTGGCGCGAATGGTTGGCCGTGCGCATGCCCTCAACACCAAAGTAGCGCGCGATTTCCGCATCCATATGCTCAAGGCGCAGGATATCGGCGGCGATGCGGCCCTGCTCGTCGCGCACATAATCAAGCTGTGGATACCAGCCCTTCACCGCGCGGTGCCAGAAAAACGGCTTGTCGGCATATGTATGGCGCTGCTCAAGGAAGGCCTCGAACGCCTGTTGCGAAAAATCCGGCCTGCGCCCCCGCTTTAGGGCTGCCTTACCGCCGAACAGAAACCGTGAATAGGTCCGCGACCAGGGGTTACGGATGATTGCCACCGCCTGCAGGCGCGCGCGCACATCCGCGCGCACATCAATCAGCCGCGCGTGCTGATTGCCGTGGTGCATGCGCTCTGCGGCCATCGCTTCGGCAAGGGCCTGCGTGTAGGCCGGGGATTTGTGGAAATAGGGGTCGGCCAGGACGACCCGCCGCCGCATGGCGCGGGAATTGCGGATCGTCAGGCCCCCGTTCTTCGGGATGTGAATGAACAGGTGTTTGGCGATGCCCAGATGATACCGGGCAATCGCCTTGAGTTGCCGGGACGAGTACTTGTCCTCGAACCGGGTGCCTAGAAGGCGTCGAGCCATCAGCCCTCGGCCTCCTCCTTCTTCATCTCTTCGCCGGTCTCCTGGTTGACCATCTTCATCGCAAGGCGAACCTTGCCACGGTCGTCAAAGCCCAGAAGCTTGACCCAGACATCCTGACCTTCCTTCAGAACATCCGACGGATGATCCAGGCGGCGGTTCTCGATCTGGGACACATGCACCAGACCGTCACGCTTGCCGAAGAAGTTCACGAAGGCGCCGAAATCGACGATCTTCACGACCTTGCCCTTGTAGACCTTGCCTTCCTCGGGCTCGGCCACGATCGAATGGATCATGTCATAGGCCTTCTGGATGCTGTCCCCGTTGGGGCTGGCGATCTTGATGATGCCTTCGTCGTTGATGTCGACCTTGGCGCCCGACACTTCCACGATCTCGCGGATGACCTTGCCGCCCGACCCGATCACTTCGCGGATCTTGTCGGTGGGGATCTGCATCGTCTCGATGCGCGGCGCATGCTCGGAGAACTCACCGGCTTCCGAGACCGACTTGTTCATCTCACCCAGGATGTGAAGACGCCCGGCTTTCGCCTGCTCCAACGCCTTCTCCATGATCTCCTGCGTGATGCCCGCGACCTTGATGTCCATCTGCAACGACGTGATCCCGGCTTCGGTCCCCGCCACTTTGAAGTCCATGTCGCCCAGGTGATCTTCGTCGCCGAGAATGTCGGTCAGGATCCCGTAGGAGCCGTCTTCTTCCAACACCAGACCCATGGCCACACCGGCCACCGGCGCCTTGAGCGGCACGCCCGCATCCATCATGGAAAGCGACCCGCCACAAACCGACGCCATCGACGACGATCCGTTCGACTCGGTGATCTCCGACACGACGCGAACCGTGTAGGGGAAATCCGTCGCCGCCGGCAAAACCGCCTGCAACGCGCGCCATGCCAGCTTGCCGTGGCCGATCTCACGACGACCCGGAGGGCCCACGCGACCGGCTTCACCGACCGAATAGGGCGGGAAGTTGTAATGCAGCAGGAAGTTGGATTTGAAGTTGCCATGCAGCGCGTCGATGAACTGCTCATCGTCGCCGGTGCCCAGCGTCGTCACCACGAGACCCTGCGTCTCACCACGGGTGAACAGGGCCGAGCCGTGCGTGCGCGGCAGGACCTTGGTCTCGCACACGATGTCACGCACTTCGTCCAGCGCCCGGCCGTCGATCCGGCGCCCGTTCTTGACCACATCCGACCGCAGAACCGTGCTTTCCAGCTTCTTCAACGCCGCCGAAAGGTTCGGATCCTCAAGCTGCTCTTCGCTCAGACCTTCCTTCACGCCCTCTTTCACGGCCGCAACGGCCGCCTGACGCTCCAGCTTGTCACCAATCGCATAGGCGTCGCGCATCTTCTGCTCGCCCGCTTTGGCAATCGCGGCATACAGATCGCTGTAATCGGGGGCCTGGAAATCGAACGGCTCCTTCGCCGCGTCTTCGGCCAGATCAATGATCAGGTCGATCACCGGCTGAATGCTCTCGTGGGCGAATTTCACCGCACCCAGCATTTCCGCCTCGGTCAGCTCATAGGCCTCGGATTCAACCATCATCACGGCGTCTTTGGTGCCCGCCACAACCAGATCAAGGCGCTGCTCGGGGTTGTTGCGCAGATCGTGCATGTCATCGACCGTCGGGTTCAGGACGTATTCACCATCCTCGAACCCAACCCGTGCGCCCGCAATCGGGCCTCGGAACGGCGCGCCCGAAATCGTCAACGCCGCAGACGCCGCGATCATCGCAACCATGTCGGGGTCATTCACGAGGTCATGCGACAGAACCGTACACATCACCAGCGTCTCGTTTTTGAAACCGGGAACGAACAGCGGGCGGATCGGACGGTCGATCAGACGCGCGGTCAGGGTTTCCTTCTCGGTGGGCCGGGCCTCACGCTTGAAGAAGCCACCGGGCACTTTACCGGCGGCGTAATATTTCTCTTGGTAATGGACCGTCAGCGGGAAGAAATCCATTCCCGGCTTCGGTGCTTTCGCGAACGTCACGTTCGCCATGACGGAGGTCTCACCCAGCGTCGCAATCACAGACCCATCGGCCTGACGGGCCACACGGCCCGTTTCCAGCGTGAGCGTCTCTTCGCCCCACTGGATCTCTTTCTTCACAATGTTGAACATCATCGTTTCCTATTCGAGGGCACTCCGAGCCCCTGCCCGGTCCCTCATGTCAATGGCGGCCCCATTGCCGCCGACCCCTGTCCTTGTGCGGGCGCCGAGGTCAAAGCGCGTCGTCTCAGATGCGCGGGGGTGTACACGGGTTGGGGGTGTTTGGGAAGAGCGCGCGCTTTCCGGGTGCGGAAGCAAGGCCGCAGAGCGCCGCACACCCATCGCCCGGCAGGCGACTTCGCCCGCAAAGTCTGCCGAGAGGGGTCGGGCCGCCCACCACGTCGCATCTCCGCAACCGTGCGGAATCAAGGCCGCAGGCCGCCGCACATCGTCGGGCCGCCCCCCGGCCCGGCGATTTGGCTGGTGACGCGCGTCTCGGTCAGGTCTCGCGAATGTGGCCACCATAAAGTGCCAAGGAAGTCCCGTCGCATCGCCGCACCGCGGCCCGACGATGTGCGGCTTAGCACCCAAAACTGGAGAAGCTGCAATAGATTGACAATATGTATGCTATTGTGCATTTTGCACGACATCATATAATTTGTCGGAAGTTAGTAAAATATGCCGATTTCTTACGATCAATGCCGGGCAGGCCGCAGCCTACTGAATTGGAGCCAAGGCGAATTGGCGGCCAATGCGAATGTCTCGCGCGGAACTATCGCTGACTTTGAGTCGGGCTCTAGGTGGCCAATGAAGAATAACTTGCGTTCCATCGAAGACAGTATGTTTGCTGCGGGTGTCGAATTCATTTCGGCTGAGGGATCAAAGGGAGAAGGCGTTCGCTTCAGAGAACGAAGGCTTCAATTCTCAAAAAGCATCAAGATCAATCGCTTCGAGAACACCGCATCAATACCTATGGAGTATGGTGGAGAACGCTTTCAATGTGTTGTCGATCTAGACACTCTTGATGATTTCCATAGCACGGATTTCTCGACAGACGATCAATACGCCAAAGCACTCGGCGATGTTTTGCACTCTGTGCTAGCAGCGGCAGAACGTAGGGCCTCAACTCACATCAAGGATGGGAGGTTCCTGGTTACGTATGAGATGTTGCGAGATGGATAGCCTACTGCTCGACCACCAAGGCACGCGCCAAGAACCACCAGCGGGTTAATAGCGGCGAAGCAGCCCCGCCATTCATTGCCCGACAGGGTATCGCGCAGCGATATCCCGTGAAGGGACAGGCCGCACCCAGGCCCCCTTTCGGCATCTTTTTCGTTGAAAAAGAGCCTGTCTGGCAGCGGTCGCTGTCGGTGCTCAGCGCCCGAAACCCGACGCGAAACGCCGCGCAAGGCGCCGTTAACCACGATTCGGACATTTCTATAATCATAGAAATATTCCAAGAGCCGGATCGTTGTTTTCAAACGATAAATTGCAATATAGGGCATCTGAGCACGCGTGCGCAACCTTGAGAACCCGCGCTCAAACCGCCGCCGCAGCGATCAATTCCTCCAGAAGTGGATGCGGAAATTCTCGCCTCAAAGTCACCGCAAAGAACCGCTCCGCGATCCTCAGGTCAAACGGCCCCGAAACCAGCCGCCCGCTTTCCAACTCATCGGCCAGAACCACCGCAGGCGCCACCGCGATCCCCGCCCCGTCCCGCGCCAGCAGCCGCACCATCGCCATATCATCCACGCTCGCCGCGATCTGCGGCCGTACGCCCAGCCGTTCCCCCAACGCCACGAACCCCGCGCTGATCGTCGGGTCCGTCGGCAAGAGAAACCGCCCCTCCGCCAGCGTTTCGGCCAGCGTCCCGCGCAGCATCTCCGCCCGTCCGTGCAGCCCCACCGCCTGTTCCGCCAGCCGCTGCGCCCGCACCTCCGCCCGCCCGTCCCCGCGCGGCGGCTCCGTCATCAACGCCACGTCCAGCGACAGGCTTGTCAACCCGTCCACCAACTCCGCCTCCGACCGCGACCGCAGGATCAATTCCACATCCGTGCGCCCCAGAACCGGCGCCAGAAACCGCCGCTGATAATTCCGCGACAGAGTCGAGGCCGCGCCCACCCTGAGCGGCGGCATCCGCGTGCCCGATTGCTGCAATACCGCCAGCAGATCCGCGCCCGTCGCAAAGATCCGGTCCGCATGATCCAGCGCAATCCGCCCCACTTCCGTCAGCTCCAAGCGCCGCCCCACCCGCTCGAACAGCGCATGACCAAGCCGCGCCTCCAGCGCCTTGATCTGCGTCGAAAGCGCCGATTGCGACACGTTCAACTTCTCCGCCGCTCGCGTCAGGTTCCCCTCGTGCGCAACGTCGCGGAAATACCGCAGATGATGGTAGTTCAACTGATCCATGTTCTGAAATATAGAACGTTTTGTCCTTAAAGATATATTTTTTATCTCCCCTACCCGTCGCTATCTGCATCCCATCGTCCCTGCGCTTCAATGGAGCACGCCCATGTTGATCGATATCGCGACCACAATCGTCGAGCAGATGCAGAAACCCACCCTTGCGTTCCTGATCGGGGGCATGGCGCTGGCCGCGTTTGGCTCCAAGCTCGAAATCCCTGAACCGGTCTACAAATTCATCGTCTTCCTTTTGCTGATGAAGGTCGGCCTCGGCGCGGGCATTTCCGTGCGCGAAGCCAACCTGCTCGAACTTGCTGTGCCCGCCGTCTTCGCGGCGCTCGTCGGCATCGCGATTGTCCTTCTGGGCACCGGCACGCTCGCCCGCCTGCGTGGCGTCACGCCGATGGACGGCTACGCCACCGCCGGGCTCTTCGGGGCCGTCTCGGCCTCTACACTTGCGGCGGGTATGGCCATGCTCGACAGCGAAGGCATTGCCTACGAAGGCTTCATCGGCGCGCTTTATCCCTTCATGGACATTGCCGCCCTCGTGACCGCCATCGTCCTCGCCCGGCTCTCCGCCGAACGCAAAGCCGCCGCCGAAATCAACCCCGACGGCACCGCCACTGCGGGGCGCTCCGGCACGGGCGCGGGCATCGAAAAGGGCATGGTGAAAGGCATCCTCGTCGACACATTCCGCTCCGCTGCGATCTCCGCCCTTCTCCTCGGCCTCGCGCTTGGCATCTTCGCGCGGCCCGACAGCGTCTACGAGTCCTTCTACGACATCCTCTTCCGCGGCCTTCTGTCGGTCCTGATGCTGATCATGGGGATGGAAGCCTGGTCGCGCCTGTCCGAACTCAAGGGCGTGGCGCATGCCTACATCGCCTACGGGCTGGCCGCACCGCTGGTGCATGGCGCGCTTGGCTTCGGCGCGGGGCTCATCATCCACCAAATGACCGGCTTTTCCGGCGGCGGCGTGGTGTTGCTCGCGGTGATGGCCGCGTCCAGCTCGGACATCTCCGGCCCCCCCACCCTGCGCGGGGCCCTGCCGGAGGCAAATCCATCGTCCTACGTGGGCACGTCGACCGGCCTCGGCACGCCCGTTGCGATCCTGTCGATCCCGCTCTGGATCGCACTCGCAGACCTCACAATCGGCCTTTGATCGGAGACCAATACATGTATGAAGCAACCAAACTCGTGATCATTACCGAACGGGTCATCCTCGACGGTGTCACCAAACTGATCCTCGATGGCGGGGCGACCGGCTACACTCATGTCGATGCGGGGGGGCGGGGCAGTCGCGGCAAGCGCTCGGCCAACCGGCCCGGAGTCGGTGGGGTCCTGTCCAACGTCAAGATCGAGGCCGTCGTCAGCGATCCGGACAAGGCCGAGGCGATCATCCAATCCATCGCCAACCGGTATTTCGCGCATTATTCCGGCATTGCCTATGTAGAGCCGGTGCACATCCTGCGCCCGCATAAGTTCAAGGTCTGAGGTCGCCGTCGCGGGGCCGGGGCCGGGGCACGCCCTGTTCCGCCGGCTCCGGCACGGCTTCGAACAGGAACGTACACGCGCCAAGCCCCTCGGCCAGCGTTCCGTCCCGCCGCGCGCGCAGGCCCTGCTGCGCCCCGTTGATCCAGGCAAACCACTGCGCATCATACGCGCACAGGATCGGCGTCAGGTCGGAACGCCCCGCGTTCCAGAAGTACGCCGCGAAGGCGCAACCGGTCACGCGCAGAGTGATTTGCCCCGGCGCGTGCACCTCCTCCGCCTCCATACCGCGCCCCCAAAGCCGCGCCATCCTCGGCCCCGGCCCCAGCTTCAGCAGGGCGGCAAACGGATCCGGCGTCAGGCGCAGCCAAATCAGCGTCGCCGCGCGCATCAGGCCCCGCCCATTGGCCAGAAACGCCGCACGCGCCAGCGTCACCGCCGCGTCCCGGTCCAGCCCGTGCTCTCGCTCCAACACTTCTGCCAGAGCCAGCAAGCTACTGGCCAGATACCGGTTCACCTCCCCCTGCGCATCACCGCCTGGCATCGCGATTTGCGCCACTGGCGCCCTTGCCCGCCGCAATGCGCTGCGCCGCACCAAAGGCCCCCCGGCGGCCCCAACCGCGCGCAAAAGTCCGTGGTCCCAAATCCATTCCACGATATGCGTCATGATCTCTTTCCCGCTCGGAAATAAGCGTCCATCATCTCGGCATAGGTTTCGGCAAGGCGGCGCTGCGCCGTCTCGTCGATTTCGGAATCGATCAGGATCAATCCGACATAAGTTGCATATTCCAGTGTCGCCGCCATCGCCGCGCGGTCCTGCGCGATCCCGAACCGCTCCGCATAAAGCCCGGTCAAAACCTCAAGCCGCAGCGCGTCCGCCTCCCGCACGATCGCAGCCACATCCGGCGCGCGCCGCGCCACTTCGCGGATGCCAAGCTCGACGTGATAATCGATCTGCATCGCCATCTCGGTCAGCGCCCGATCGCGCGCATCCGGCGGCGCATCGCGCGGCAGTCGCGCCAGCAGATCATCGGTCTGGGTCTTGATCCAATGCCGGGTCATGGCCTGCAGGAACGCGCCATGATCGTCGAAATGGTGGTAAAACGACCCCCGCGTGACCTTGGCCGCAGACAGCATTGGGGCGAGCTTCACCGCCTCCGCCCCACCCGCCGACAATTGCCGCAGCCCCAGATCCAGCCAATCCTCTCGCGTCAGACGCGCGCTCATCCCACGATCCCCCACAGGCCAAGGGCCGCGACCGGCAGAAACAGCCACCCCTGCGGCAGTTTCGCGTGGCTTTGCCCGATCGCTACGACAATCCCCACTCCGCTTATCCAGAACCCCGCCGCCAGTACGAGCCCCGCCACCGCGTAGGCCGACTCGCCAAGGATCGCCGCCAGGGCAAAGAACAGCGCCATCGCCGCAATCGCGACCGAAGTGAAATGCCAGCACAGATACTGCGTGTCGCGCACAATCGGGTCGAGACCGCTGCGCCGCAAGGGCCCGGCAATCTGCCGCCCGCCGAGGATCAGGTGAACCGCAAACCAGATCGCAGCAAGCGCGGAGGCAAGGCTAAGGGGACCCATGGCTTACTCCTTTTCCATACCCAATGGTACGGAATCGCACGTATGTCAATACCATTTAGTATGGTACGCCTGTACCCAAACACAAAAAAGGGGCCACGGCGACCGTGACCCCTCGTTCATCTCTACGGATTAGGCGCCTTAGCGGCGGATGCCCAACCGCTTGATCAGGTCCTGATAACGGGCCTCATCCTTGGCGCGGGCGTAATCCAGAAGCTTCCGGCGCTGCGCAACCATCTTAAGAAGACCACGGCGACCGTGGTTGTCCTTCTTGTGGGTCTTGAAGTGCTCGGTCAGGGTGGAGATGCGGCTGGTCAGGATGGCAACCTGGACTTCCGGCGACCCGGTGTCGCCTTCTTTCGTGCCGAATTCCTTCATCAGGCGCTGCTTTTCTTCAGCTGTGATCGACATCGGGGTCTCCTTCAGACGTTTGTTTGGGCGCGATCCGTTCGGATCGACAGGGGTATGGCGCAAGCCGGGATGTCGTCCAGCAGGGCCCGTGGAGGGTCCGCGCAAAGGCGGATGCGGGGCCGTACACCGAATCTCGCGCCATGGGAACCCCCATCCCCGCTCGCCCGGCATCCCGACCCGATCCATCGCGCCTTTAGGACAAATTTTCGGGAGAAAGGGGCTTGGTGTTTAGGGTTCGGAAAGACACCTTCGCTATGCCTGTCCTTGCCGTCCCCACGACCAACGCCGTCAGGCACCAGTGCGGGACCGGAACTGCGCCAGGAGGCGGGGTCAGACCTCGGATCGGGGTCCATGCGTCCTGAACCCGTCTTAACCCGCCCATAAGCCCGAAGGAATTCATATGCTTGTCGCCGGAAGTGTCCTTGCCCTGCTGCTCGCCGGCCTCACCGTGGATGGCCTGCTTCATCCAACGCTAGACGAGGATGGCGCCGATACGGACGCCGATAACACCGATCAAGACGAACACAACGGCGAGGTCACCTCGCTGGAGAACTTCCTCTACCCCGACGGTGACGGCGACGCTGGTGACCAGTCGCTTCAGGGCCGCGCCGAGGCCTTGGGCTATACCCCCCTCGATGACGTCGACGCCCTGCCGACCGGCGATACCGGCACAGTGGACCCGGTGGCCGCAGCGGCCCCCGATGACGCGTCCGACCCCGTAGAAACGGCTTCCGACGCGGCTGAAGCCTCTGGCGACAGCGACGGCGTTTCGCTCGACGGCGATGTCGACCTCATCCCTGATGCGGGTGATCTTGGCTCAAATTTCGACGCGGCCGTTAACGCGCAGACCCTGCTCGACGTGACAGAAACCATCACGCTGCCAAATGGCAGCGAAGTGCCCTTGGTCAGCGATTTCGAAAGCGAAACGGACCTCCTCGTCATGGAATTCGACGGCGCAGAGGGCGACGCCCCCGAGATCACCGTCTCGTCCAACACCGAAAGCCCGGACAAGATCGTGGAAGCGAACGGGCTGCCCATCACCCTGGTGCAGGACGCCCCTGACTTCACCGAAAAGCACATCTCCGTAGTGATGAACGGCCTTGAAGACGACTTTGCCGGTATGGATTTCGATGAATTCGAAGGCCTTATTGATGACGTCGAATCGGCTTCCGACGACGCTGATCCCACCTCAGACACTATTGACTCCATACCCGACGGCCTGCCGAACGCCGAGGTGCTGGATGATCTCTTCGACACCCTCGAAGATAATCTATCCGATGTCGGCGTCACTTCGGATGCGCTCGACGCCCGCGCCATGCTCGATCCTGCCTTCGGGACCGGTGGCAGCGATGCCATGACCGGCAGCTTCAATGCAGACGTCCTGACCGGCGACGAAGGACAGGACGCGCTTTTCGGGGACGAGGGCGATGACACCCTGTCCGGAGGCGGTGGCAATGATGAAATACACGGCGACTTCGGCGACGATGAGCTCGACGGCGGCGACGGCATCGACTTCCTCGATGGCGGCGACGGCAATGATGCACTCGATGGTGGCGACGGAGACGATGTTGTCTTCGGCGGCGATGGCGATGATCAGATCGCAGGCGGTGCAGGTGACGACATCCTTCAGGGCGGCACGGGCGCCGACACTCTGGACGGCGGCTCAGGCGCCGACATCCTGAACGGCACCTTCGGCAATCACGACGGGGCTGATCAGGATGCCGGGGACCTGCTCCTGGGAGGCGACGGCGATGATTCCCTCCTTCTCGGCAAAGGGGATATCGCAACGGGCGGCGCGGGCGAAGATAGCTTCACCGGCGGCGATCACATGGGGGAAACCGCTGGCACCGTCACCGATTTCAACCCGTCTGAAGATCGAATCGAGGTGATCTACGACCCCGAAACCAACCCCGACCCGTTGATCGAGGTGCGCGACTTCGTGGACGGCTCCGGGGCCGATGTCATCCTGGATGGTCAGGTCATTCTAAGCGTATCCGGAGCGCAGGGCCTCAACCCCAACCTGATCGAACTGCGCGCAAGCACCTGATCCGCCGCCCGCGCGCCAGTCACGCTCCGGCGAAATGCGGCAGGACCGCCGCCAAAACCGCCTCCGGCACCTCTTCCATCGCAAAATGGCCAGAGCCTTCAAGCTCGACCCCGCGCAAATCCTCCGCCCAATCGCGCCAAACCCCCAAAGGATCGCCGGTCTTCGCGGGAAACCCACCGGATCCCCACAGGAACAGAAGCGGGGCCGCGATTTTCGCACCCGCCGCCCGGCTCTCCGCATCGATCCGCCGGTCAATCGTCGCCCCCGCGCGGTAGTCGTTGCACATCGCCGACACCCGGTCCGGATCGGCGCCTTGCGCGCGATAACTCTCCAACGCCGGGCATCCGAACACCTCCAGCGACCGGCCATGGGTCCAACTCGACAGCGTCCAATCCACATACCCCGGCCCATCTGCCGCAATCATCCGTTCCGGTAACGGCGCAGGCTGCGCCAGAAACGTCCAGTGATACGCGGCCATCGCAAGATCCGCGTCCCACGCCGCCCAGAAATCCCCGGTCGGCACGATCTCGATGATCCCCAAACGATCCACTCGCTCGGGCGAATCCAGGGCAAGCCGATACGCCACCCGGGCGCCGCGGTCATGGCCCAGAACATGCGCCCGCGGCAGGTCCAGCGCGTCCATCAATCCAACGATATCGCGCGCCATTTCGCGCTTGGCATAGGCCGCCACACCCTCCGGCGCGTCACTGTCGCCATACCCCCGCAGGTCCGGCACGATCACATCGAACTGTCCCGCCAGGGCTGGCGCGACCGTCTCCCAGCAATGGTGATTTTGCGGAAACCCATGCAGCAGAATAATCGGCACACCCGCGCCGGCGCGATGCACCGATAAACGCACTGCCCCGACATCGACCATGTTCTGCTCAAAGCCCTCAATCGCCATGCCACACCTCCGGCTGAACCCTGTACCCGATATAGAGCGGATGCTTCGGATGCCCCGCCTTGGACAAGCCAAGATGCATCAACGGCACCTCCGCCTTACGCAACATCGCCGCCACCTCCGGCCCGCGCCCGCGATGCGCCCCATGCGTGCCCCATGCACAGATCACCGCATCCGCCCACTCAAGCGAGCCCATGATCGCTGCGTCATTTTCCGGCCCGACCGGATCCGCCGCCGCGCGCATGTCGCGCGGGTCCGTCGCGCGCCAGGCAAAGATGTTCAAGACCCGAAACGCCCCGAACCCCAACGCCCGCGCGCGCCGTTCGCACCGCTCCACCGTTGGGTCATTCTGAAGTTCCGTTGCGGTCGACGGGTTCAACATGATGAACAACGCCCGCCGCCCCTCCGCATCCCAGACCCGTGTCAACGCATAGCGATACCGCTCACAAGGCGAATAGACCGCGACCGAGGCTGCATCCCCCTTCAAATGTTCCCGCTCGATCACGAAACGCCCCTCCTTGTTCCAGAAGCATGCAAATCACCCCCCATCTCGCACCATCGACCGCCCGTGGCGCGCCGACAGGGGGGCTGCATTCACAAATTGAAAACCCGTTCGGGATGCAATTCGCCGGCCCGAAACCGCCCCACCGCCACCGGAACCCCGTCCAGCGACGCCCATGCCAGATCGCCGTACTCCACCGCGCCTGGCAAAACGGCCCCGGGGTTGCCATTGCGCAACCGCACAGCCCCCTGCTCTGTCGCGCGCAGTTCCGGCAAACTGTCCAAAGCCAATCCCACCGGCGCCAGCAAAGCGTCGATCTCTGGCGTCTTGGCCAGCGTCTCCACCCGCTCCAGCGCCACCGCTTCGTCCAAGTCGAAGGGCCCGACCCACATGCGCTTCAACCACACGACATGCCCCAGACACCCCAGCGCTTCGCCAAGGTCCCGCGCGATCGACCGCACATAGCCCCCCGACCCGCAGACGAACCGCAAGTCCACATGATCCGCGTCGACCCGCCCGACAAGGCTCAATTCATCCACGAACAAATCCCGCGCGGCCAGCTCCATCTCGCCGCCACCGCGCGCAATGTCATAGGCACGCTCCCCATCGACCTTCACGGCGGAAAACTGCGGCGGCACCTGATGGATATCGCCCACAAACGCGGGCAGCGCGGCGGCGATGTCAGTGTCACTCGGCCGCTCGGATCGCTCGGCGATCACCGCCCCCTCGGCGTCGTCCGTGCGCGTCGCCTGGCCCATACGCATCCGGAAATCATAGGCCTTCAACGCATCGCCCAGATAGGCAATCGTCTTCGTCGCCTCGCCCAAAGCGATCGGCAGAAGCCCCGTCGCATCGGGGTCCAGCGTGCCTGCATGACCGGCCTTTTTCGCGTCGAAACACCACCGGACCTTGTTGACCACCGCGGTCGAGGTCATCCCCGCCGGTTTGTCGATCAACAGCCATCCCGATACGTCGCGGCCCTTGCGTTTGCGTCCCATCCCCACCTCCGGCGCTACGGACGCGACGCCCTAACCATCTCCCGAAGTGGCGTCAACATCCTCGCCCTCCACCACGCCCAGGATGGGCCCGACCGGAAAACCAAGGTCCGATCGCCCGATCTCGGGCGCATGAAGGCGCGACACGCGGCCGTCGAAATACAGCGCATTCGGCGTGTTCAGATGATCGCGGAAGAACCGCGCGAAATGATGAAAATTCACCGCCTGATCCGAGATCACCATCCAAAGACGGCGCCCATCTTCGTCCACACCCACCCCGTTGCGAATGTTCAGGCTCTCGCTGTCGCGCAGGAACCGGGGGTGCAAGGCGCCGTCAATCACCAACATCGGGCCCGATTGCGTCGCATGGGTGCAGGCCGGAGGGTCCTCGGCAAACTGCCGGCTCTCGACCACCGCGGCCTCGCCCTCGCCCAGGCACAGCACACCATTGGGCAGCAGCCCGAAATTCCCGGGCCCGTCGGAGGTGATGATGCGCATCTCCTCTTCGCCATCCTCGACATAGAGGCCCACCGGCGAGCGATCCTCGTGGAACATGCCCGCGTTCATCGCGATGCCAAGCCTGCGCCCCTCGGGCAAGGCATCCTCGACGCGCCCGAAGGTCCCGTAAACCTCGCCCTCGCCATTGCGCAGGAACAATTGCACATCCGCCTCGGCCAGATCGACGCGGCATGCCGTGAATTCCGCCTCGTCGAACAACACCGTCTCGCACTGCGCGCCGACCTGCGTCGGGGCCAACAGAGCCGCAAGAAAAGCTGCCGCGCGGATCATGCGTCCCCCTCGCCGCTCTCGGCATCCCGGCGCGCCACGGCTTCTACATCCCGGCGCACATCCGCCCGCGCCAGCATCTCGCGCGTCTCATCCATCCGATCGAACGTCTCGTCGATGACAAAGCGCAGGTCGGGCGCATATTTCAACGTCATGTCTTTCATCAAAGCGCGCCGCAATTCGCCCCGGTTGCGCTTGAGCGCTTCAATCGCCTCATCCCGTGCGCCACCGCCCAGTGGCATCACGTAGACCGTCGCGATCTTCAGGTCCGGTGAAGTGCGCACTTCGCCCACCGTGATCGACATCCGGTTCAGGTCGGGATCATGCACATCCCCCTTGGCCAGCACGCTCGACAACGTGCGGCGGATCAATTCGCCCACGCGCAACTGGCGTTGCGACGGGCCGGGGCCATCGTGATGCGTATTCCGCGCCATATCTACTCTCTCTCACTCTCCTCCAGAGGTAGGCCATGCGCCCGCCCCCCGCAAGCGCACGCTTCCCTGTCCGGCAGGGTTCCGTTACGACGCTTTCAAACGCGAAGGAGCCTTAGGATGGACAGCACCGCAATCGCCGTGATGGGCGCATCGGGCCGTATGGGCCGGATGCTGATCGAGGTCATCAACGCCTCCGACAAGGCGCATCTGATTGCCGTGACCGAACGCGCGGGCCATGACTGGATCGGGGCCGACCTCGGCGCGGCCATGGGCGGAGCCGCCTCGGGCGTGCCGGTCTACGACGATCCGCTCGACGCCATCGTCAAGGCGCAGGCCGTGATCGACTTCACCTCACCCGCCGCGACGCTGGCTCACGCGAAATTGACCGCACAGGCCCGCTGCGTCCATGTGATCGGCACGACCGGCATGGATGACGATCAAATCGCCGCGTTGGAGCCCTGCGCCCGCCACGCCACGATCATCCGCGCGGGCAACATGAGCCTTGGCGTGAACCTGCTGGTCAAACTCACCCAACAGGTCGCTGCAGCGCTTGATGAAGACTTCGACATCGAAATCGTCGAGGCGCATCACCGCCACAAGGTCGACGCCCCGTCAGGCACGGCCCTGATGCTCGGAGAGGCTGCCGCACAAGGGCGAAACGTCGATCTCGGCGCGGTCTCGGACCGTGGGCGCGACGGGCTGACCGGTGCCCGCACCCGTGGCGATATCGGCTTCACCGCGATCCGGGGCGGCGATGTGGTCGGCGAGCATGACGTGATCTTCGCGGCCGATGGCGAACGCATCATTCTGCGGCATCTGGCAACGGATCGGGCGATATTCGCGCGCGGCGCGCTCAAGGCCGCGTTGTGGGGACAGGGCCGAGGGCCGGGACAGTTCGACATGATGGACGTGCTTGGCCTGTGATTGATTGACGGCCCCGCAACGCTACCTCCCCCTGATCCGAAAGCTCAGAGCGTGGAGGCCCCTATGATCCTCAAAACCCCCATGTCCCTCAGGACCCTTATCGCCGCAACCGCTGCCACCTTGTGTCTGGTCGGCCCGGCGCTGGCCGAGCTGACCCGGATCACCGACCGCGACACGTTCCTCGCCTATGTTCAGGGCCGCGAGCTGAGCCGCATCGGCGTCTCGCTTCTGGTCAATCCCGATGGCTCCATCGCCGGGCGCGCGCTTGGGCGCGATGTGACCGGAACCTGGGTTTGGGAGGGCGGGCTTTTCTGTCGCACGCTCGATGCCGGCGATCGCCAGTTCGGTCGCAATTGTCAGGTCGTGTCCGTGGATGGAAATTCGATCCGCTTTCACGCCGATCAGGGCACCGGCGACATCGCCGATTTCCGCATCCGTTGATTTCCGCGCATTCCGTTCAGGTGGACGTTTCCGCGACCGCCTGAACGCATTTTTCGCCGAATTCCCATTCCGATACGCGCAAACCCGTCCCCGTGAACGCATCCCGGCCCTCAGAAATCAATGGCCAGGCCCTTCTTTTCCCAATCGCCGTAGCGCACCGGTTCCGGCCCGTCGCGCCCGCCCAATTCAGTAGGCAGGTCCAGCTTTTTCGCCGTTTTCCGGCGCTCTTCCGCCTCGGCCAAGGCCCGTTGCGCCTCGGGCGGCAGATCCTTTGGGTCGCTCATCGGCTCACAGCTCCGCTTGTCTCATCCGTCCCCCCTGATATACGCGGCGCTTGTCCCGGAACAAGGATCACGTGCCCATGCAGGCCCGACAAGCCGCCCTTCATCTTCTCGATGCCGTCCTGCGCGAAAAGCGCATGCTCGCCCATGTGAAGGTGCCCGCCGACGGGCCCGAGGCCGCCCGCGCCAGCCGTCTCGCCACGCAGGTCCTGCGCCAGATCGGGGCTGCCGATGCGGTCTTGGCCCCCTATGCGATGCGTAAGCCGCAACTCGCCGTGCAGAACATCCTGCGCCTCGGCGTGGTGGAGCTTCTGGGCAATGGTGAAGACGCCCATGGCGTTACCCATGACCTTGTTTCCATTGCGAAAAAGCACCCCAAATCGGCCAAGGCCTCCGGCATGGTCAACGCCGTGTTGCGCAAGGTGATCGACGATGGCCCCGGCGCCTTTGCCGCCGCCCCCGCGCAGCGCGTGCCACCCTGGGTCGACAAGGCCCTGCGTAAGCGGATCGGCAAGGAGGGCCTCGCCGCGCTTCAGGCCGCCCATGCCAAGGCCCCGCCGCTCGACATCACGCCGAAGGACCCGACTTTCTCCATCGAAGGCGCGGACCGCCTGCCCACCGGTTCCCTGCGCTTTCAAACCCATCCGCAGGTCACCGCCTTGCCCGGCTATGACAACGGCGCGTTCTGGGTGCAGGATGCCGCCGCCGCGCTGCCCGTGCGGCTTCTGCCTGACATCAAAGGAAAATCTGTTCTCGACCTCTGCGCCGCACCCGGCGGCAAGACGATGCAACTGGCCGCATTGGGCGCTGATGTGACCGCGCTTGACGTGTCCGAGCCGCGCATGGCCCGCGTCGCCGAGAACCTCGCGCGCACCGGGCTTGCGGCCACGCTCGTCACTGAAGACGCTTTCGATCACACCACGTGTTACGACGCGATTTTGCTCGATGCGCCCTGCACCGCTACCGGCACCATTCGCCGCCACCCCGACTTGCCCTTTGTCAAGAATGGGCGCGAGGTGGAGCCGCTGACCAAGCTGCAAATGCAGCTGCTTGACCATGCTTTGACGCTTCTGAACCCCGGCGGCACGCTGGTGTATTGTACCTGTTCGCTCCTGCCCGTGGAGGGCGAGCATCAAGTCACCGCCGCGTTGAAACGCCATCCCGATCTGCGCGTGATCGCCGCCGATCCCGTGGCCCTTGGCGGCGACGCCGACTGGGCCAGCCAGGAGGGCGGTCTGCGTCTTTTCCCGTCCCATTGGGCGGATCGCGGCGGGCTGGACGGGTTTTACATGGCCGCGCTGCGCCGTCCGTGACAGGCGGATTTCGACACCCTATCCTCCGCCGCACCCCAACACGCTGAGCCGCACCTGATGTCCGAGCCGCATTCCCCGTCCCCCGGCAGACCCCGCCTCCGCCAAGCCTATCGGTGGTCCGCTTGGCGCGCGGGGTTCGGGCCGCAAATACGGGGCTTTCTGTGGCGCCCGGAGCCGCGATTTCCCGGCGTCGCGGTGCGCGGGCGGCAATATCTTGCGGGCAATTACCGGCTTGGCGGCGCGCTCGTCGAGGCTCCCGGTCAAAGCCCGTGGGACATCGCCTGTCCCAGCGACGCGTTCGAGGCGGCTCTGCACGGCTTCGATTGGCTCGATGATCTGGCCGCACTGCCCGATGGCGGCGGGCGGGCCACGGCGCAGGCCTGGCTGTCGGATTGGCTGACGCGCTACGGTGCCGGCAAGGGGCCGGGCTGGACCCCTGATCTGACCGGTCGGCGACAGATCCGCTGGATCAGTCAGGCCCCGACCCTGACACAAGCCCAGGACACTGCCGAGACCGCCGCCTTCTTTGCCGCCCTGTCGCGACAGACGCATTTCCTGGCCCGCACCTGGCACAAAAGCTCCGGCGGTTTGCCCCGTTTCGAGGCGCTGACCGGGCTGATCTATTCGGCCTGCGCCTTGATCGGGATGGAAACTCTGCTCGACCCCGCGCTGCAGGGTCTGGCGCAGGAATGCACCCGCAACGTCGATGCACAGGGCGGCATCATCACCCGTAACCCCGAGGAATTGCTGGAGGTTTTCGTACTGCTCACCTGGGCCGCGCAGATCCTGCAGGAAACCGGCAAACGACCCGATCCGGCCATCGACACCGCCATCATGCGCATCGCCCCGACCCTGCGCGCGATCCGTCACGCCGATGGCGGGCTGGTGCGCGCCCATGGCGGCGGGCGCGGTGAGGCCGCGCGTTTGACCGGGGCACTGATCCAATCCGGCGTGCGACCCTCGCGCATGAAGGGCCTCGCGATGGGCTATGCGCGCATGGCGTCGGGCCGCGTCACCGTGATCACCGATGCCGCGCCGCCGATGATTGGCCCGGCCTCAACAAACGCCCACGCAGGCACCCTCGCGTTCGAGATGACATCGGCCAACCATCCGCTGATCGTCAACGCAGGATCGGGCGCGGCCTTCGGGCCCGATTGGCGCCGCGCAGGTCGCGCCACGCTCAGCCATTCGACCGTCTCGCTGCAGGGCTATTCCTCATCGCGGTTTTCCCCCAACGCCCGCAACACGCCGCCCGAACGCCTGGGCTTTGCGCAGGGCCCCTCGGATGTATCGGTGCAATGGTCCGAAATCGCCAATGGCGAGGGTGTGACGCTCTCTCATGACGGATGGCGGCGCACCCATGGGTTGGTGCATCTGCGCTCGCTCACGCTTGAAGATCACGGCAACCTGCTGCGCGGCGAAGACGGGCTGGCCGCGCTCGACATCAAGGGGCGCGAGACCCTGCAATCGATCAACCGTACCCTGCCGCCCGACGTCGGCCTGCGCTTTGCGGCGCGGTTCCACTTGCATCCGGATGTGATCGTGGAGCTGGACCTTGGCGGCGCGGCCATCTCGCTGACCCTGCCCAACGAAGAAGTCTGGGTGTTCCGCCATGGCGGCGAGGGTGAGATGTCGATCCTGCCCTCGGTCTACTTCGACGCTGCCCGCCTGAAACCCCGCGCGACAAAACAGATCGTTTTATCCAATCGCGTCCAGGGGTATGGGGCTGCCGTGTCCTGGTCGATCGCGCGGCCCTCCGCGCTGTTGCCTGCCCCTGACCTGCCGTCCTAAGGCGGCCACCACATGAGGTGCCCATGCAAGACCCCGCCCCGCTGACCCGCGCATTGTTGTCTGTTTCCGACAAGACCGGCCTTCTCGAATTCGCGCAGGCCTTGGCGGATCGCGGCGTCGCCTTGCTCAGCACCGGTGGCACGGCAAAGGCGCTGCGGGATGCGGGCCTCGCGGTGACGGATGTCGCCGAGGTCACCGGCTTTCCCGAGATGATGGACGGGCGCGTGAAAACGCTGCATCCGATGATCCACGGCGGCTTGCTCGCGTTGCGCGACAATCCCGATCACGTCGCGGCGATGGAGACCCATGGGATCGGCGCAATCGACCTGTTGGTTGTGAATCTTTATCCGTTCGAGGCGACCGTTTCGGCGGGCGCGGATTATGATACCTGCATCGAGAACATCGACATCGGCGGCCCCGCGATGATCCGGGCGGCGGCCAAGAACCATGGCGCGGTCACGGTGCTGACAACGCCCGGCCAATATCCCGGCCTTCTGGACGAGCTCGACAAGGCCAATGGCACCACCTTCGCGTTTCGGCAGCGCATGGCGCAGGCCGCCTATGCGCGTACCGCGGCCTATGATGCGGCGGTGTCGAACTGGATGGCGGGCGCCGCCGAGATCGAAACACCGCCCCACCGCGCCTTCGCCGGCACCCTCGCACAAGAGATGCGCTACGGCGAAAACCCGCACCAATCCGCCGCCTTCTACGTCGATGGCACCGGCCGGCCCGGAGTCGCGACCGCCACGCAGCATCAGGGCAAGGCGCTGAGCTACAACAACATCAATGATACCGATGCGGCGTTTGAACTGGTCGCGGAATTTCCGCCCTCTGACGGGCCCGCGGTGGCGATCATCAAGCACGCCAACCCCTGCGGCGTGGCGCGCGGCGACACAATGGTAGAAGCCTACCGCGCCGCCTTCGATTGCGACCGCACCAGCGCCTTTGGCGGTATCGTCGCGTTGAACCAGACGCTCGATGGCGCCACCGCCGAGGAGATCGTGGGCATCTTCACCGAAGTGGTCATTGCCCCCGACGCCGATGACGACGCCAAGGCCGTGTTCGCGGCCAAGAAGAACCTGCGCCTTCTGACGACCGGCGGCCTGCCCAACCCCAAGACGCGCGTGACCGCCTACAAGCAAGTGGCAGGCGGGCTTCTGGTGCAAGACAAGGACATCGGCCGTATCGACCCCGCCGCCTTGAAGATCGTCTCCAGGCGGGAGCCGACGGGGCAGGAGATGCTGGATCTGCGTTTTGCCTGGACGGTGGCCAAACACGTCAAATCCAACGCCATCATCTACGCCAAGAACGCCGCCACGGTTGGCATCGGCGCGGGCCAGATGAGCCGCGTCGACAGCTCGACCATCGCTGCGCTCAAGGCCGCGCGGATGGGGGCTGACATCGGCCTGCCCGACACGCCCGCCAAGGGCTCCGTCGTGGCTTCGGACGCATTTTTTCCCTTTGCCGACGGCCTTCTGGCCGCCGCCGAGGCGGGCGCGACCGCCGTGATCCAGCCCGGGGGCTCGATGCGCGATGACGAGGTGATCGCCGCCGCCGACGACGCGGGCCTTGCCATGGTGTTCACCGGCATGCGCCACTTCCGGCACTGAAAGGATACGCAGATGCGCTTCGCCCTCCCCATATCCCTTGCGGCCCTTCTGATCGCTGGCCCGGCCCTTGCCGATGGCAGACTTGCGATCACGGGCCTGGAAGAGGTCGCCGCCGCGTCCTGCGGGCATACGGCGGCAACGCTTGACCCCGATGGTCTGGCCGCCGCACTTGACGCGGCTGGTGGGGAGGCCATGGGCCTGCGTAATGCCGACACCATCATCGGCATAATTTACGAAAGCGATCCACCGGGCGGCGCGCGCATGTGGGCCTCCACCACGGCGGGCCGGGGCGGTTGCACGACCCTGATCCGCATCCTCAGTCAACCCGCTGAAGCCACCTTGGCCGAGGTGCAATAAGACGAGAAACGCCCTATCTGACACCGAACGCACAACCGAAAGGTCCCCCATGCGGCTCGTTTTCTTCAGCGCGGCAATTTGGTTCGCCCTCGATCAGGGGTCGAAATACGGCGTGCTTTACGGCCTGAATCTGATCGAACGCTGGCATATCGAGGTGATGCCGCCACTTCTGAACTTCCACCTGGGCTGGAACACGGGCATCAACTTCGGCCTCTTCGGCGGCGGGCCTGAGATCATGCGCTGGGTTCTGATCGGTATCGCGGCGGTGATCGTGGGATGGCTCCTGTACTGGGCCAAGACCGGGCTGACCCGCCCAATCGCCCTCATCGCGGCGGGTGCCGTGATTGGCGGTGCGCTTGGCAATTCGCTGGACCGGACGATCCACGGCGCGGTGATCGACTTTCTCAACATGTCGTGCTGCGGGATCTCCAACCCCTTTGCGTTCAATGTCGCCGATGTGGGCATCTTCGCGGGGGCCTTTGGTCTGATCTTCTTTGCGGATTCCCGCGCAGAGACGGCCTGATACCGCGTGACGCCCAACCCAAGTTGCGCTAAACCACGCGGGCAAGGAGAGGTTTGGATGCCGATGCACCGTACAGTTTTGGGAATGACACTCGCCGTTCTGGCGCTGTCGGCCTGCAGTGGCGGGGTGCCGACACTGATGAACCTGCGCAACACGGAATCGGGCCCTGACGAGTTCAGCGTCGTCCCAACGCGCGAGCTTGAACTGCCCACCTCGGGTGAGCTTCCCGCGCCCACGCCGGGCGGTTTCAACCGCGCCGATCCGACCCCCGAAGCCGATGCCATCGCGGCGCTTGGCGGCAACATCAACGCCGCGCCGACGGCCGATAGCCTTGTGGCCTACGCCTCCCGGTTCGGCGTCAGCGGCAACATCCGCGGCACGCTTCTGGCCGAGGACGAAGACTTCCGCCGCCGCAACGACGGGCGCGTGCTGGAACGGTTGTTCCGCAACAACGTCTACTTCGATGCCTACCGCGATCAGTCCCTTGACCAATACGCGGAGCTTGAGCGTCTGCGCAGGCAGGGAGTCCAGACCCCGACCGCCCCCCCGGCCCGCTAAGCCCCGTTTTTACGACCCTCCCGCGCTGGCCCGCCATCAGGCCTTTTCATAACGTCTGCGTCATGGCGGTTGATGCGGCCCGGCTTTCCCATACATTCCCTTCAACTGACCCAAAGCCGGAGACTGCCCCCATGTTCCGACGCCTTGGCCTGGCTCTTGCTACGGCTCTCGCTCCCCTGTCTGCCCAGGCAACAGGCGAGATCACCGATTTCACCCTCGACAACGGCCTGCAGGTCGTCGTGGTGGAAGACCACCGGTCCCCCTCCGTGACGCATATGATCTGGTATCGCGCGGGAGCGGCGGACGAATTGCCCGGACAGGGCGGCGTCGCGCATTTGCTGGAACATCTGATGTTCAACGGCACCGACGAATTGGCGCCCGGTGAGTTTTCCGAAACCGTGGAGGCCAATGGCGGCTCGGACAATGCGTTCACGTCGTGGGATTACACCGCCTATCATCAGACCGTGGCCGCCGATCGGCTTGGCCTGATGATGCAGATGGAAGCGGACCGGATGCGCGATCTGGTGCTGGTGCCCGAGGAGGTTGTGACCGAAATCTCCGTGGTGCTCGAAGAACGGGCGCAGCGCACGGATGGCTCGCCCGGTGCGTTGTTCAACGAACAGATGTCGGCGGCGTTCTATCGCAACCATCCCTACATGCGCCCGATTATCGGCTGGCGGCATGAGATCATGGACCTCAACATCGACATGCTGCAGGATTGGTACGACCTGCATTATCACCCCAACAATGCGATTTTGGTTGTCTCGGGCGCTGTGACCCCGGAAGAAGTCCGCGCGCTGGCCGAAGAACATTACGGCCCGATCCCCGCGAACCCCGATATCGCCTCCGAAGAGGCCCGCGTGCGCCCCTCCGAGCCGCCGCAAAACGCGCTGCGTCGCGTGACCTACGAAGATCCGCGCGTCGCCAACCCCTACATGTCGATGCTGTTTCCGGTCGATGACACGATGGTCAATGACGTCCGCTCCGCCGCGACGATGGAGTTGCTGCGCGCCGTGTTGAGCGACAGCGATTTCACCTCTGTCTTCGCCCGCGAATTGCAGATCGAAAACGAAGTGTCGCTGTTCGCCGCCGCCTACTACAACGCAACCAGCCTCGATCATCGGCCCTTCACGCTTCTCAACATGCCGGTGCCTGGCCGCAGTCTTGATCAGGCCGAGGCCGATATTCTGGGCGTCATCGACGACTTCCTCGCGGACGGCATTGACCAGGCCGCCTTCGACCGCATCCAGTTCCAGTGGCAGGCCAGCCAAATCTACGCCCAGGATGACGCCGCCGGGCAGGCGCGCAGCCTTGGCACCGCGCTGACCACCGGTTTCACCGTCGAAGACTGGGAAAGCTGGCTCGATATCACCGCGACGATCACCCCCGATGAGGTCATGGACATGGCCCGTGTGCTGTTCGCGCAAGAGCCCGCCGTGATCGGCCATATCACCCGCCCCGCCCCCGCAGATGAAGAGGTGTCGCAATGACCATCACCCGTTTCGTGATCCCGCTTCTGACCGCGTCGTTGCTCAGCGCGCCGGTCACGCTCCACGCCCAGGCCCAGACGCAGGCACAACCTGCCACCGAAGAGATGGCTCCGGTCGAGGCAATCATCGACATCCAGCATGTCGTGTCTCCCGGCGGAATCGAGGCCTGGCTCGTGCAGGACAATACGATCCCCTTCATGGCCATCGAGATGTGGTTTGATGGCGGCGGTTCGCTCGACCGACCCGGCGCGCGCGGCGCCACGAACCTGATGATGGCGCTGCTTGAAGAAGGCACCGCCGATATGGATGCGCAGGCCTTCGCCACCGCGCAGGAAGGCTTCGCGGCCAGCTTCGGCTTTGATACCTACCGCGATGAAGTCGCGATCAGCGCGCGCGTTCTGACCCAGAACCGCGCCGAGGCGCTGGCCCTGTTGCGCGAGGCCATGCTCGCCCCCTCGTTCGAACCCTCCGCGTTGGAGCGGGTCCGGCAGCAGGTGATCTCGGGCATTGAATTCGATCTCACCGATCCCGACACGATCTCGGGCCTGACCTTCAACGCCTTGGCCTATGGCGATCATCCCTATGCGACCAGCCTCGATGGCACCGTCGAAAGCGTCGCGGCGCTGACCCGCGATGACATCGTGGCCGCGCACCGCAGTGCTTTGGTCCGTGACCGGGTGTCCGTCGGGGTCGCCGGCGACATCACGCCCGAGGAATTGGGCCCGCTGCTCGACGATTTGCTCGGCGATCTGCCCGAGGCCGACCTGCCCCTTCCCGAACAGGCCACGTTTCAGGCGCCCGGCGGCATCGAAGTTGTGGACCTTGCCGTCCCGCAATCCTCTGTGCTCTTTGGCAATCAGGGGATCTCGCGGACAGACCCGGATTTCTTCCCCTATTTCGTGATGAACCAGATCCTCGGTGCGGGTGGGTATCGCTCCCGCCTCAATCAGGAAGTCCGCGAAGAGCGCGGCCTGACCTATGGCATCAGCACCTGGACCGCCCTGTCCGATTACATCGCGATGCATCAAGGCGCGTTCAGTTCGTCCAACGATCTGGTCGCGCAGGCCATCGAAGTGGTTCTGGCGGAATGGCAAGACCTGTCCGAGAACGGTGTCACGCCCGCGGAACTGGAGGCTGCGCAGCGCTACATGACCGGTGCCTATCCCCTGCGGTTCAGCGGCAACGCGTCCATCGCGGGCACCCTCGCCGCGATGCAGGCCGATGACATGCCCATCGACTACATCAACACCCGCAACGCCCGAGTGATGGAAGTCACGCTGGACGACATCCAGCGTGTAGCAGGGCGCGTGATCGACCCCGAGACCCTGCAATTCGTCGTGGTCGGTCAGCCCGAGGGACTTGAGCCGTCCAACTGATCCCTCGCACAGGGAATCGGTTCCAAGAGACCCGCGGTCATGCTATCCCTTGGGGCATGGCCGCCCCGAACCCCAACATAAGCGCAGATGACCGCAAGCCGGTGATCCGCCAACTCGACGACGCCGCGATCAATCGCATCGCGGCGGGCGAGGTTGTGGAACGGCCCGCCTCGGCGGTGAAGGAACTGGTCGAAAACGCCATCGACGCCGATGCCCGCCGCATCGTGATCGAGGTCGCGCAGGGCGGCAAAACCCTGATCCGCGTCACCGATGATGGCGTCGGCATGGAGGCCGAGGACCTGCCCCTGGCCCTGTCGCGCCACGCCACCTCCAAGATCGACGGCTCGGATTTGCTCAACATCCATTCCTTCGGCTTCCGGGGCGAGGCGTTGCCCTCGCTCGGCTCCGTCGGGCGGCTCTCGATCACCTCCCGGGCGTCCGACGCGGGCCACGTGATCCGTGTGGCGGGCGGCGATCACGATGCGGTCAAACCCGCCGCGCTGAACCGGGGCACTGTGGTCGAGCTGCGCGATTTGTTCTACGCCACGCCCGCGCGGTTGAAATTCCTCCGCTCCGACCGCGCCGAGATGCAGGCAATCACCGATGTCGTCAAACGCCTGGCCATGGCCGAACCCGCCGTGGGCTTCACGCTCAGGGACGTCACCGATGGCGAACGCCTGGTGTTCCGCGCCGATCCCGAAAGCGGCGACCTGTTCGACGCGTTGCGCGGACGGCTGACAACGATCCTGGGCCGCGCCTTCACCGAAAACGCGCTCGCCATCGACGCCGAACGCGAGGGCCTGCGCCTGACCGGTTACGCGGGCCTGCCGACCTATTCGCGTGGTTCCGCGGTGGCGCAGTTCCTCTTCGTCAACGGCCGTCCGGTGCGCGACAAACTGCTGACCGGGGCCCTGCGCGCCGCCTATATGGACGTGCTCAGCCGCGACCGGCACCCCGCGGCGGTACTGTTCATCGACTGCCCCCCTGAGCGGGTGGATGTGAACGTGCATCCAGCAAAATCCGAAGTGCGATTCCGCGAGCCCGGAATCGCGCGCGGCCTCATCGTGTCGGGCCTGCGTCATGCGTTGGCCGAGGCCGGGCACCGCGCCTCTTCGACCGTCGCAGACGCCACGATGCAGGCGTTTTCCGCGCGCCCCATCGGCGCCCCGCTTGGCGCACAGCCGACCTTGTCCGGCGCGCCGCGCGTGTATCAGATGGACCGCCCGTCGCAGGGCCGCATGGGCGGACTGGCGGAAGCTGCGCCGGATTGGGGCAACGCGCCCTCCGCGCGGGTCGAGGAACCGGTGATCGAAAGCGATGGCCCGCTTGGGGCCGCGCGCGCTCAGGTGCATGAGAATTACATCGTCGCCCAAACCCCCAACGGGATCGTTTTGGTGGATCAGCACGCGGCGCATGAACGGCTGGTCTACGAAAAGCTGAAGACGCAGATGGCGCAGCACGGCGTCGCCCGGCAGGCCCTGCTGATTCCCGAAATCATCACCCTCGGCCCCGAGGCGGACCGGCTGATAGATCACGCCACGGAATTAGAGCGCTTCGGCCTTGTGATCGAAGCGTTCGGCCCCGGCACCATTGCCGTGCGCGAGACCCCGGCCCTGCTTGGCGAGATCAACGCCGAGGCCCTTCTGCGCGACGTTCTGGATGAGCTCTCCGATCTTGGCGACAGCCAGACCCTGCAGGCGCGTGTTGAAGCGGTGCTAAGCCGGGTGGCCTGCCATGGCTCAATCCGCTCGGGTCGGCAGATGCGCGCCGACGAGATGAACGCGCTCTTGCGCGAGATGGAGGCGACGCCGCTCTCGGGCCAGTGCAACCACGGGCGGCCCACCTATGTGGAGCTGAAACTGAGCGATATCGAACGGCTGTTCGGGCGGAGCTGAACCATGGAAAATGCCCCTTTCTTCGCCTTTCTGGACGCCGTCGCGGCCCGTCTGCGCGCCGCAAGCCCGTTCGGCCCAGAGGTTGATCCGCTGCCCGCCTATTTCCTGTTGGTGCTGCTGGCCGCGCTGATCCTGTTCGTTGCATGGACGATCCGGGGCGCGCGGTTGCGCCGTGCCGCGCGCGATCTGACCAGCATGGAAGCGCTGCGCCGCGAGATGGCCGCGATGGAGGCTCGCGCAGAGCGTCTGCCGCAATTGGAACAAGCGCTCGGCGACACCCGCGACGAACGCGACGGCCTGCTTGGCGCGCTCAACCAGGCCGAGGCGCGGCTTGAGACGGAACAGGCGACGCACAAGGCCCGGCTGGAAGAGCTTCAAGGGTTGAATGAGACCCTGAAATCGCAGTTCAAGAACCTCGCCGGTGAGGTTTTGGAAGGCAATTCCAAGGCCTTTCTCGACCGTGTCACCGAACGTTTCGCCACCCATTCCGAGACCGCCAGGGCCGAATTGGACGCGCGGCAGAAGGCCATCGACGGCATGGTCAAACCGCTTAACGAGAAGCTCGGTGCCTTCGACACTGTCTTGCGCGACATGGAGAAATCCCGCACCGATGCCTATTCCGCGATCAAGACGCAGGTCAGCGAATTGAAACTGGGGCAATCGCAGTTGACCGGCGAGACGCGCAAACTGGTGCAGGCCCTGCGCGCGCCCAAAACGCGCGGGCGCTGGGGCGAGATGCAGCTGCGGCAGGTCTGCGAAATGGCAGGCATGTCAGAGCATGTGGATTTCGAAACCGAAGTCAGCCACCGCACCGATGACGGTCTGCAACGGCCCGATGCGATCGTGCGAATGCCCGGTGGCCGGTCATTGGTGATCGACGCGAAGACCTCGCTTGATGGGTATCTTGATGCGTTGGAGGCCGACACGCCCGAGGCGCGCGACATCGCCATCACTCGCCATGCGCGCCAGGTGGCCGACCACGTCCGCGCCCTCTCGTCCAAGCGCTACCACGACCTTTTGCAGAACACGCCCGATTTCGTCGTGATGTTCATCCCTGGCGACGTGTTCCTGTCTGCGGCGGTTGAGGCCGATCCGAACCTTATCGAACGGGCCATGGAAGCGCGCGTGGTCATCGCCACGCCCTCGACCCTGATTGCGCTGTTGCGCACCATCGCGTTCGGCTGGCAGCAGGAGGCGATTGCCGAGAACGCCATCACCATCCACCGCGAGGCGAAGGAGCTTTATGGCCGTCTCGCCACTTTCGCGGCCAATCTGCAAAAGGTCGGCACCGCGCTCAACCGCTCCGTGGACAGCTACAACAAGGCGATGGGTTCGCTGGAAGCGCGGGTCCTGCCCTCGGCGCGTAAGCTTGAGGCCATGCAGGTGGTGCAGGAGGCCTCCGACGATCTCAAGGATGCGCCCCGGGTCGAAGCCGTTCCACGGACCCTGACCGCTCCGGAATTGACCGTGGTGAATGGCGACGACGACTGACGCGCGCGCCGGTGCCTAACGCGCAAACGTATCCCGCAAGATCGCGGCAAGCTGCGCGGCATCTTCCTCGGTGAACGCGGCGGGCTGGTCGCTGTCGATATCCAGAACTGCGATGATCTCTCCCGCTCCGTCATGCACTGGCAACACGATTTCCGAACGTGTCGACGACGCGCAGGCGATATGCCCCGGAAACGCCTCCACATCCGCGACCAGCTGCACTTCGCCCGTGCGCGCCGCCGCCCCGCAAACGCCTTTTTCGAAGGGGATTTGCAAACAACCATGCCCGCCTTGATAGGGCCCGATCTTCAAAAGCCCCGGCTCCGTCACCCGATAGAACCCGGTCCAGTCGAACCGGTCATCGGCATGGTGAAGCTCAGAGGCAAGTGTGGCCATCAGGGCAACGTGATCGGTTTCGCCTTCGGTCAACGAGGCGATGATCTTGGCGAGATCAGCGTAGTCTGCACGTTTGGGATTTTGCATTTTCATGGAACAAAGATGGGCTCAGTTGCGCTCGATCGCGATGGCGGTGCCTTCTCCGCCGCCGATGCAGATGGCCGCGATCCCGCGTTTCAGGCCACGTGCCTCAAGGGCATGGAGCAGCGTCACCATGATCCGCGCACCGGACGCGCCGATCGGGTGGCCAAGCGCGCAGGCCCCGCCGTTCACGTTTACCTTGTCGCGGGGGATGTTCATCTCGTGCATGAAGGCCATCGGCACCACAGCGAAGGCTTCGTTGACCTCCCACAGGTCCACGTCGTCCGTCGTCCATCCCAACCGGTCGAGCAGTTTTTGCGCCGCGGGCACCGGCGCCGTCGGGAACAACGCGGGCGCCTGCGCGTGGGACGCATGGCCCAGAACGCGGGCGCGGATCGGCAGACCTTGCGCTTCGGCCGCCTCGGCGCGTGCCAGAACCAGCGCCGCCGCGCCGTCCGAGATTGACGAGGAATTGGCCGCCGTGACCGTGCCGCCCTCGCGGAACGCGGGCTTGAGATGCGGGATCTTGTCGGGGCGCGCATTGCCGGGCTGCTCGTCGGTCGCGACATCCGCGCGCGCGGCCCGCGTCGTCACCGTCACGGGCGTCACCTCCGCGTCGAACGCGCCCTCCTTGATCGCGTTCAGCGCGTTCTCCAACGATTGCAGCGCATAGGCATCCTGCGCGTCACGGGTGAACTGAAACGCCTCCGCGCAATCTTCCGCAAACGTACCCATCAGACGGCCCTTGTCATAGGCGTCTTCCAGTCCGTCGAGGAACATATGATCCAGCGTTTTCTGGTGTCCGATCCGCGCCCCACCCCGCATCGCGGGCACCAAATAGGGCGCGTTTGTCATTGATTCCATGCCCCCCGCAACAATCACATCCGCCTGACCAAGCGCCAGTGCATCATGCGCCATCATCGCCGCTTTCATGCCCGATCCACACATCTTGTTGAGCGTTGTCGCCGGCACACTGTCATCGAGGCCCGCGTGAAACCCGGCCTGTCGCGCGGGGGCCTGTCCTTGCCCTGCGGGCAAGACGCATCCCATGAGGACCTCGTCGACACGAGGCCCGCCCGCGCCCTGCAACGCCGCGCGCATGGCCGCGCCGCCCAGTTCAGACGCCGCTAGCGGCGAGAGGCTGCCCTGAAACCCGCCCATCGGCGTGCGCGCCGCCCCGGTGATGACAACTTGATTCATCTTTCCGAATTTCCCCCGGATGCTGACAACGAATTTGTAAGACTTGGCTCCTAGCCTCCCCAACAAATCGCTTTGTTGGAGAAAACGCCATGCCTCTCACGTCCAGTGACCACGATCACGCACAGGTTGTCCATGTTGAGGACAGCCGCCTTGATGCAAGTATCGCGATTCAGTTCAAGGAAGACTTTCGCAACCTGACGGATGGCGATGCGGATGTGATCCTCGATATGTCGCAAGTCGAGTTCCTCGATTCCAGCGGCCTTGGCTCGATCGTTGCCGTCTATAAGGCAATGGGACCGAATCGAGCCATGGCGCTTGCCGGGCTTCAACCCGCCGTCGAAAAGGTCATGATGCTGACCCGGATGAATACCGTCTTCGCGATCTTCCCGACGTTGGGGGATGCGCTCTCCGCCGCCGCCGCGCCGCACGCCGCCGAGTGATCAACACGCATCCAATCGGCAGATCACGTATGGGGAGGGGTCCGTTTGGCGCCGACTGAACATGTTTTCACCCTCACCTCCGAGGTGGAGGAAGTGCGCAGCACCCTTGAAGGGGTCCGGCAAAGCATCGACGACACTCCTGCCTTTGCGGAGATTGGGGATGTCGCTCAGATCATTCTGGGCGAGGTTCTCAATAACATTGTGGAACATGCCTATCAGTTCGAAGCCGGTCACCCGGTCGAACTGATTCTGGCCTTCCGTGATATGACCCTGGACGTCAGGGTCACGGATCACGGCATCACCATGCCCGAAGGAAGCCCACCAAACGGCGGCATGCCTGCGCTGGACGAGGACGGTCGTGACGCCTTGCCCGAAGGTGGCTTCGGATGGGCCATGATCCACGCGTTGACCACAGGGCTGAGCTATTCCCGGGACGGCGATTGCAATCTGTTGGCCTTTTCGATTCCGATTCCCGCATCTTGAATGGCGGCTCTGTACCGGGATCGCACGGTACAACAAGTTCGGCAGAAACCTTTGCATTGTTCAGAAATTGGAGCGTTTTGACACGACAATGCCTTGTTTCGATCAAACGCCCGCCCCCAACGCCGACGATACAGAGAGGGTAGCTGCAGAGGCTTCCCTCGACGTCGCGTGTCAAAGCCCCCACCCAGTGCGTGGCGTCGAGGTCCTCTGCGGCGACAACCTTCCCGAAATAAAATCGCCTGACACACCGCGCGTCGATCGCACTTGCCATCACCGCCACCGCGCCTAGGGTTCCCCAGCTGACAAGAAGGGGAGCATCATGCGCGATTTTCACAAACCAGGCCGGTCGGCCGTTTTCGCCGATCAAGGGATGTGCGCCACATCGCACCCCCTCGCCACGCAGACCGCCATCGCCCTGTTGCAAGCGGGCGGCAACGCGGTGGATGCCGCCATCGGCGCGGCAATCCTGCTCGGCTTTTGTGAACCGCAAAGCACCGGCATCGGCGGCGACATGTTCGCCCTCGTCTCGCAACCCGACGGCCAGATCATCGGCCTCAACGCGTCCGGCCGCGCCCCCGCCGGGATTGATGCCGACGCCCTTCGCGCCAAATACGACACCATGCCGCTTTATGACGTCGGCGCCGTCACCGTCCCCGGCGCCATCGACGGCTTCTGCCGCCTGCATGGCGATCACGGGCACCTGCCACTCGACCGCGTCCTCGCCCCCTCGATCCACTATGCCGACGCCGGTATCCCGGTCGCCCCGCGCGTTGCGTTCGACTACACCCAAAGCGCCGCACTCCTCTCCGGCCACGCCCGCAGCCTGTTCCTGAAAGACGACGCCCCCCTGCCGGTCGGCGCGCGTTTCGCCGCCCCAGGGCAGGCCGAGGTCCTGCGCCGTGTTGCCGCAGAAGGGCGCACCGGGTTCTACGAGGGCGAGGTCGCCGAGGATATGGTCGCCTCCCTCCGCGCGCTCGGCGGCAGCCACACGCTGGACGATTTCGCGGCAACGCAATGCACCTACGTCGAGCCGCTCCGCTCCAGATATCGCGGCGCGGAATTGCTTGAACTGCCGCCCAACGGGCAGGGCGCGACGGCGATGCTGATCCTCAACATGCTCGAAACGATGGACCCGCAGGACGACCCATTCAGCACCCAGCGCGCGCATCTGGAGGCCGAGGCCACCAAGCTCGGCTACGACGCCCGCGACCAGTTCATCGCCGATATGGATCACGTCACCCGCCTCGATCATATGCTGTCGAAGGGCACCGCAAAGGCCCTGGCGGACCTGATCAACCCCGACACGGCCATGCCCGACCCGCGCGCCGCCTCCGACAATGTCCACAAGGAGACGATCTACATCACCGTCGTCGACAAAGATCGGCGCGCCGTCAGCCTGATCTATTCGATCTTCCATTCCTTCGGCTCCGGCCTCGCGTCCGACACATTCGGTATCCTGTTCCAGAACCGCGGCGGCGGATTCACCCTCGAACAGGGGCACCCGAACGAAGTCGGCCCCGGCAAGCGTCCGATGCACACGATCATCCCCGGAATGCTGAAACTCGACGACGGATCGCTGATGCCCTTCGGCGTCATGGGCGGCGCGTATCAATCCGCGGGCCACGCGCGTTTCGTGTCGAATATCGTGGATTACGGCATGGGTCCGCAGGCTGCCATCGACGGCCCGCGCAGCTTTGCTGAGGCCGGGCATGTGAAGGTCGAACGCGGGTATGGGCAAGCGGTGCACGACGGGCTCGCCGCCAAGGGCCACAACGTGCAGATCCCCGAGACAGCGGTCGGTGGCGCGCAAGCCATCCGCATCCGGCCCGATGGCGTGCTTGAAGGCGGCAGCGACCCCCGCAAGGACGGCATCGCGCTGGGATACTGACCGCCGGGCGCACCGCCGCGCCTAGTTCGCGGCGGGCCCGAAGATCTGGTTCAACACCTCGTTGATCGCATTGCCCAGGTTGCCCTGACCCTGCGTATTGCCGATCGGAACCCGCGTCCCGCGCGGGGTCACCGGCCCCACAAGCCGCCCGCTTCCGTCCCGGACCAAACCGTAGTCATTCAACACTTGCGGTTGCTCGGCGGGCCGCGCTTCGGCGATTGGGTCGATCATAGGCAAGGGCCGCGCGGGTAGATCCGAGTGGATATTTTCCATTGCCTGCCGCCAGATCTCCGCGGGCAACCCGCCCCCGGTCACACCGCTGAGCGGGCGGTTATCATCATATCCCATCCACACACCGGCCACGTAATCCGCCGTGAACCCAACGAACCAGGCATCTCGCGCGCTGTTCGTCGTACCGGTTTTGCCAGCCGTAGGCCGATCCGACAGACCTGCCCGTCGCCCGGTGCCCGCCGCCGTGACCTGGCTCATCATGTAAGTGAGTTGCCGCGCCGAGCCTTCCGAAATCACACGTTCCTGGATACCTGTGCTTTGTTCGAACATCGGGGTGTCTTCCCCCAACAACCGTAGCTCCGTGAGGCCGAAGGGCCGCACCGCTGAGCCACCGTTCAGGATGCCCGCATAGGCCCCCGTCATCTCGATCAGGGTCGATTCCGACGCCCCCAGCGCCAGCGCCGGGCCCGCCGCCAGATCGCTCTCGATGCCGAATTGCGACGCCACCGTCCGCACCAGATCGCGGCCCACCTCTTCCGACAGGCGCACCGCGGTCGTGTTCAGCGAATCGCGCAGCGCATCGGTCAGCGTCACGGTCCCGGAATACCTGTTGGTGTAATTCTCAGGGCAATACGGCCCAGACCCCGGCACGTCGATGCACAGCTCCGCATCGAGCACCAGATCATCGAACCGGAACCCCAGATCCAGCGCGGTCGCGTAGACGAACGGTTTGAACGCCGATCCCGTCTGGCGGAACGCTTGCGTCGCGCGGTTGAACAAGCCCCCCCCGGCCAAATCGCGCCCGCCCACCATCGCGCGCACCGCGCCATCGGCGCTCATAACCACGATTGCAGTTTCCGCCTCGGACCCGTCGCGCACCTGATTGGCGAATACATTGGCCACCGCGGCCTCGGCCGCCGCCTGGATGTCGGGGTCGAACGTGGTGCGGATGATGACGTCTTCGGTGGTCTCGCCGGTCAGGAAATCAGGGCCGGATTGCATGATCCAATCGGCGAAATACCCGCCGGTGTCCTGCCCTGCGGCGGCCGACAAGGTCGCCGGGTTGGCCCGCGCGCGATCCGCTTCCGCAGCGCTCAGGTAGGATTGCTCTTCCATCAGACCAAGTACCAGATTGGCGCGTTCCTGGCTCCGTTGCAGGTTGTTGGTCGGCGCAAACCGCGTCGGCGCCACCAAGAGCCCCGCCAACATCGCGGCTTGCTGCGGGTTCACTTCGGTCGACGAGATGCCGAAATACCGCTGTGACGCGGCCTCGAACCCGCGTGCGCCCGCGCCCAGATAGGCCCGGTTCAGGTAGATCGAAAGGATTTCCGATTTGCTGTACCGCAGCTCCATCGCGAATGCGAAAACCATCTCCTGCGCCTTTCGCCAGAGGGTCGTGCGACGGCAATCGGCCTCATACGCGGCCTCGCTGTCCCATGTGTCCTGATCGAAGGGCACGCCAAGGCACATCAATTTCGCCGTCTGCTGCGTCAGGGTAGACCCGCCATGCCCGCGCAACGGCCCACGCCCTTCGCGCATGTTGATCCGGATCGCACTCGCGATTCCGCGCGGGCTGACGCCCAAATGCCGCCAGAACCGGCGATCCTCGGTCGCCACCACGGCGTTGACCAAATGCGGCGACGTGGTGTCGGGGTCGATCGCCCCGCCAAACTGCTCCCCGCGCCAGGCAAATACCTCGCCGTGCCGGTCCAACATCGTGACCGACCCACGCGCGCGGGCATCGACCAACGTGTCGGCATCGGGCAGCTGCGTGTAATAATAGCCAATCGCCATCGCGATCAGCAGCGTCACCACAACCGCACCGCGCCAGATCACGCGCCAGATCAATCCGAAAACAAACCGGAAGACCGCGCCGAAAAAGCCTGCGATGCCGCCGCGCCGCGGGGCCTTGCGGCGCGGTTGACGCCCGCCACCGCGTCCGCCGCTACCCGATCCACGACCCCCGCCGCCGCCCGAGGACGCGCGTTTCGACTTCGCAGGTCGTCTTGGGGCAGCCCGTTTCGGGGCTTGCGTGCCGCGACGGTCGGCAACCAACCGGCGTCTGCCATTTCCAGAAGGGCTCATTTGTGCCTCTTGCCTCATTCAGGGGCCCAATTGCGGCAAGTGCCGGGGCCTTCTTCATTTGGGGATGAAGATAGGCAAATTCGAGTCGCTTGCGAAGGGGGCAGAGCCAACAGGTGGATTTTCGTTTCGCACAAAAAATAGGCTTCTGCCTAAAAATGCGCAAAAATTTTGCAAATGCCTCTTCCGATGGCGTGGAATCCGCGCCGCATTCGTTGCTCTCGCCCCCCTCTCGGCCTGTCTTAACCCCACAGACGGCCCGGCCAGCAGGCCGTGGGGGACAGTTAACAACCGTGAGGGGTGGTAAAACGTGAAACTCATCATTGCAGCAATCAAACCGTTCAAGCTGGAGGAGGTCCGCGAAGCGCTGACCACCATCGGCGTGCGCGGCATGATGGTGACAGAGATCAAGGGCTTCGGCTCGCAATCCGGACACACCGAGATTTATCGCGGCGCCGAATATGCCGTGAATTTCGTGCCAAAGGTGAAACTGGAGATCGTTGTGGCCGCGTCCATGGCCGATCAGGTCGTGGAGACCATCCAGAACACCGCCAAGACCGACAAGATCGGCGACGGCAAGATTTTCGTCCTCGACGTGCAAAGCGCCGTGCGCGTGCGCACCGGCGAGACCAACGACGACGCGCTTTGACGCCAGCGTCCCTGCAATTCAAAGGTATGAGAGACAGATGAAAACCAAGTATCTCCTTCCCGTCGCAGCCGTGGCTCTTGCCACGCTTCCGACGATGGGCATCGCGCAGGACGCCGCGCCGTCCTTCGACGAAATCGGCCCCTACATCATGACCACCCTGCTGTTCTGCATGGCCGGTTTCCTCGTGTTCTTCATGGCCGCGGGCTTTGCCATGCTCGAAGGCGGGCTGGTGCGCTCCAAGAACGTCACCATGCAGATGACCAAGAATATCGGGCTCTTTTCTGTGGCCGCGATCATGTATTGGCTCATGGGCTTCAACCTCATGTATCCGGGCGATTTCAACGGTTACGTGGGCAGCTTCTTCCAGATCACCGTGCTCGACCCAGTGGGCGTTGCGGCGGCGGATGCGGCGCTTGACTATGCCTCCGTGGGTTCGGATTTCTTCTTCCAGCTGGTGTTTGTGGCTGCCACCGCCTCGATCGTGTCGGGCGCACTGGCCGAACGCATCAAGCTTTGGCCGTTCCTGATCTTCGTCGTGCTGCTGACCGGTGTGCTTTACCCGATTTCCGGCTCCTGGCAGTGGGGCGGCGGCTGGTTGTCCGAGGCTGGCTTCTCCGACTTCGCCGGTTCGACCGTTGTGCACTCCGTGGGTGGTTGGGCTGCTCTGGCCGGTGCCATCGTGCTCGGCCCGCGTCTTGGCAAGTACAAGGACGGCAAAGTGAACCCGATGCCCGGTTCGAACCTTGCCCTCGCAACGCTGGGTACGTTCATCCTGTGGCTGGGTTGGTTCGGCTTCAACGGCGGCTCGCAGCTTGCCATGGGCACCGTGGGTGACGTCTCCGACGTGTCGCGCATTTTCGCCAACACCAACATGGCTGCCGCTGCGGGCGCCGTCACCGCCCTGATCCTGACGCAGGTGATGTATGGCAAGCCCGACCTGACCATGGTGCTCAACGGCGCTCTGGCCGGCCTGGTCTCCATCACCGCCGAGCCGCTGGCGCCCACCCTCTTTGGTGCGCTCTGGATCGGTGCCGTCGGTGGTGTGATCGTCGTGCTGACCGTGCCGCTTCTCGACAAGCTCAAGATCGACGACGTCGTCGGCGCCATCCCGGTTCACCTCTTCGCAGGGATCTGGGGCACCATCGCCGTGGTCTTCTACAACGGCGACGCCGCCCTCGGCACGCAGCTCATGGGGATCGTCGCCTACGGTGTGTTCACCTTCGTCGCGAGCCTGATCATCTGGTTCATCCTGAAGGCCGTGATCGGCATCCGGGTCAGCGAAGAGGAAGAGATCAACGGTCTCGATGTCTCCGAACTGGGCATGGAAGCCTACCCGGAATTCACCAAGGCCTGAGCCTCGGCAGATCCATCCGGGCCGCGCCTCCCTGCGGTCCGGACCAAACCGAAAGGGCGCCCCGCAACGGGCGCCCTTTTTCTGTCATGAGGCAATCAAAAGACCCGTTCAGATGAACGCATTTTTTACGGAAATCCCATGCAACTGCATGAATACCCGATCCGCTGGACGCATCTTCCGGCTGCGGTTCAGCTGGCCGCGTTCACGAAACACGCGGTCCGCTCGGCCATATCCACCGGTGAAATTTCGCGCGGGAAGAAGTCCACGAATCCCGTTTCCGGCAGCATAAGATAGGTAAACGCCGTATGATCCACGAGGTAATAGGGATCGGTGCCATCGTCGTGGCTCTGATAATAGACCCGGTACGCATCCGCCGCAGCATCGGTCTGCTCCGGCGTCCCGGTCAGGCCCAACATCCGTTCGTGAATGTTGTCCGTGAAGGCCGCAACCACCTCCGGCGTGTCGCGGTTCGGGTCGACCGAAACAAATGTCGGCTGTACGCTAATTCCTTGACCTTCAAGAATATCTACCGCTTCCGCATTGCGCACCGCATCCAACGGGCAGACATCCGGGCAAAACGTATACCCGAAATACATCAACGTCGGTTCGGTGATCACATCCGCGTCCGTCACCGTGTCACCGGTCTCGGAAACCAAGGTGAACGGGCCGCCAATCGTCCCGCTCCCGCCCGCCACAACACCCTGACGGCATTGCGCAAATTGATCGTCCCCGCCCGCGCGCGCGATGTAGATGGCCGCGCCGGTGCCAATGAGAAGCGTACCGATCAACGCCGCAGAGGCCAGTGCGTAAGTCCGTGTCATCCGGAATGCTCCCATGTCCAACATCTCGCCACGTTGATTACCTAGGCACGCGGCCCTATCAATTCACGAACCCGTTGATGTGACAGGATGCCCCGCATGGCCGTGACCGAGCCTCTGAACGATCCGGCCCTGACGCTGGTGCAGGAGGACAGCCGCGTCGACTGGGTGCGGTTGCACACGCTTCTGGTCCTGCGCTGGCTTGCGATCCTCGGGCAAACCATCGCCGTCGTGATCTCGGCCTTCTACATTGGACTGCGCGTCGAACTGGGCCTGTGCTTTCTGGCAATCGGGGCCGGGGTCGTGTCGAATCTTGTGGCGATGACGATCTTTCCCGAAAATCAACGGCTTAGCGACCGAGATGCGATGCTGACCTTGCTGTTCGATCTGTCGCAGCTGGCGTTTCTTCTGTTCCTGACCGGCGGGTTGAACAACCCCTTCGCGCTTCTGATCCTCGCGCCCGTGACCATCTCGGCCACCGCGCTCACGCTGCGCTCGACCCTGATCCTCGGGGTCTTGGCAATCTTCCTGATCACCTGCCTTGCCTTCTGGTACCTGCCGCTGACCACCGTGTCGGGGGAGGTTCTGACCCTGCCGGGGCTCTTCATTTTCGGCTTCTGGATCTCGATTGTGATCGGCATCCTGTTCCTGTCGGCCTATGCCCGCCGCGTCGCCTCCGAGACGCATCGGATGAGCCAGGCCCTGCTGGCGACCCAGATGGCACTGGCCCGCGAGCAGAAATTGACCGACCTGGGCGGCGTTGTTGCAGCAGCGGCCCATGAACTCGGCACGCCGCTGGCCACAATCAAACTGGTCTCCTCCGAGCTGCTCGACGAGTTGGAAGGGCAGCCCGAACTGGCGGAGGACGCCGCCTTGATCCGCGATCAGGCCGACCGATGCCGCGATATCCTGCATTCCATGGGGCGCGCCGGAAAGGACGATCTGCACCTGCGCAGCGCGCCCTTCGGTGCCGTGATTTCCGAGGCCGCAGAACCACATGCTGACCGCGGCGTGGCGTTGCTGTTCGACTTTCATCCGAACGATGCGGCGGAAGCGCCGGAGCCCACGCAACAACCCCAAATCTGGCGCAAACCCGAGGTGATCCACGGCGTGCGCAACCTGATCCAGAACGCAGTGGATTTCGCGGAGGATCAGGTCTGGATCGAGGGCGCGTGGGGTGACGGAACCCTGCGCCTGAGTATCACCGACGACGGCGCTGGCTTTCCCGGCGATCTTCTCGGTCGACTCGGCGATCCGTTCCTGCGCCGTCGCGGGGCAGGCGCTCGCGATGCAAGGCCGGGCTATGAAGGCATGGGTTTGGGTCTGTTCATCGCCAAGACCTTACTGGAGCGTTCCGGTGCCGAGGTGCGGTTTCTCAACGCCAGCAATCCGTTCCTGACCGATGAGGAAAACTCCCGGAAAGCCGGTGCGCGGGTGGAGGTAACATGGCCCGAAAGCGAGATCGTGCCGCAGGAACCGCACGGTGCGCTTGGCCCCAACTTACTGCTAAATGATTGATTTCACGAAATTTTTGCATCTAACGTCACACATTGTCAACCCTTGGTTGATCGTTAACCTGCCGTTAACCGTTTATCCCCATGCTGTCCGACGGACCATAGAAAAGGGTCGGTTTTGGACAACGCCGCGACATTCGTATTCCTCATCATTGTGCTGTGTACCGGCGCCGCCGCAGTTATACTGACTGCCCGCCTTCTGCTTCGGGGGGGCGCGCGCAACGGCCCGGATAGCGCTGGCGCCCGGCTGTCGATGGACGTCATGCATTCCTATCGGTTCCGCGATGGATACCTGTTGTCCGATATCACGCCCGATGATGCCTTTCTCGACACCGATGCGGATCGCGCCACCGCGTTGCGGCAATTGGTGGCCGCGCTGTCTCCGCTCAGCCCGGACATGGCGGATCGCATCAAGGTGCTGCAGGATCGCGGGCAGGCCTTCGTGCTCGAGGCGCGCATCGGCGCGGACACGGTGTCGATCGGCGGTCGCAAGGAAGATGACGCGCTGGTGTTGACCATCGGTCCCACCGGCGGGACGACCGGGCGGCAAGTCGTCGAGGTCGCGACGCTGGAAACTCTGCAATCGGAATTGTCGGACCTGCGCACCATGCTCGACGGTCAGAACGCGCTGCTTTGGCGCGAAGATGAACGACGGCGCGTGGTCTGGGCCAATGCCGCCTACCTTCGCATTGTCGAACGGCTGCGGGACGGCGAAACCCCCGGATGGCCCCTGCCGCAGGTGTTTCCCGACCAATTGGTGCCCGCACCCGCAGACGGCACGCTGCGGCGGTGTCAGCTGGACCTGCCCGACCGCGAAGACCCCGCCTGGTTCGAGGTCAGCCGTGAAGGTCTTCCCAATGGTGCCGCGACTTACACCGCGCAGCGGATCGACCGTCTGGTTACCGCCGAAACCTCGCTCCGGACCTTTCTGCAAACCTCAACCAAGACCTTTGCCGCCCTGCCCATCGGCCTTGCCGTGTTCGACCGGCGGCGCGAATTGGTCACATTCAATCCGGCGCTGCTGAACCTGACGAATGTGCCGTTCAACATGCTATCGGACCGCCCGACGCTGAGCGCGTTCCTCGATGCATTGCGCGAACATCAGCGCATCCCGGAGCCGCGCGACTACAAGTCGTGGCGCAATGAGATCGCACGCCTTGAAGAGGGCGCGGAGACCGGCACCTATCAGGAGATCTGGGAACTGCCCGACGGAAAATCCTTCCGCGTTCTGGGCCGCCCGCACCCCGACGGCGCCATTGCCTTCATGTTCGAAGACATCAGCGCGGAAGTATCCCTGACCCGAAAATTCCGCGCCGATCTGGATATGTTCCAGGCCGTTCTCGACACCTTGCCCGTCGGCATTGCCGTGTTCCACGCCGACGGCACCATGCTCAGCAGCAACGAAGGCTACGCGCGTTTGTGGGGCGACAATCCCAATGGCCACGAGCAGATGCCAACATTGGGCGAGGCCTCCGCGCTGTGGGCTGCGCGCTGTGATCCCTCGGGCGTTTGGGGCGACATCCGCCAGTTCGTGGCGCATGAGATCGATCGCGGCCCCTGGGTCGAAAAGGTAAGCACCCGGGACGGCTTGCACATGGCCGTCCGGATAGAGCCCGCCCGCGGGCGCAGCACCGTGGTGCAATTCCTGCCGCTCGACGACAGCATGACCGACCCGCTTTCGGGCCTTGTGGCAGCGAGCGCTACGCCTTTGCTGGATGCCGCGAGGGCACTTGGGCAACCGGAAAGCGACGGCTCGGTTCAGACCGCCTGAACCCGCGCATGACGTGATTTCCGGTGCCGCCACATTGGCCGGACTTTTCCGATTCAGCTTCCGTCGAAACTCCGTTAGGCTTTGCCGGAAGATGACCTCCGCTGATCCCGTTTCCCTGCCCGATGACGATGCGCCGATCCTCCCGGATTGGCCCGTTCTCGCGCGCGCAGCGCTGGCGGATGAAGCCGCCACAGATGCGTTGGCGCATCGCTTGGCAAGGGCGCTGGAGCCGGGCGACACGCTGCTTTTGTCCGGCGCGCTCGGGGCCGGAAAAACCCATATCGCGCGGGCGGTGATCCGGGCGTGGACGGACCAGCCCGATGAACCCGTTCCAAGCCCGACCTTCACCTTGGTTCAGACCTACGCAACCGCCAGGGCCGAGATCTGGCATGCGGATCTCTATCGCCTTTCCGATCCGCAGGAGCTGGCGGAGCTTGGCCTTGACGACGTATTCGGCACGGCGCTTTGCCTGATCGAATGGCCCGATCGCGCCGCGCCCGATTGGCCTGAAGGTTGCCTTCTGCATCTCGACAGATGCCCCGACGACGCGCGCCAAGCCACGCTCACGGCCCGGCCCGGGACTGCCGCCGCCGCGCGTCTGTCCAAGGCATTGGAAGAATGATCGAAGGGTTCCTGGAGCAACACGGATGGGGTCAGGCCCGGCGCGCGTCTTTGGCCGGCGATGCCTCCACCCGCCGCTACACGCGGCTGATCGACGGCGCGCGACGCGCGATGCTGATGGAGGATCACGATGCTGATAACCTGGCCCGCTTCCTTCGCATGAGCGCGCATTTGCGGGGTCTCGAACTTTCCGCGCCGGATATTCTTGCAGAAGATCAGGCAAGTGGATGCCTTCTCATCGAGGATTTCGGCGACCTGACCCTGTCGCGACTCCTGCGCGACGATCCCGATACCGCGCGACGCGCCTACCGCGTGACCACCGCGATGCTGCCCCGGCTGAACGCGGCGCCACCCAGTGACCTCGCCGCGCCTGACCCCGCAGAGATGGCCGAGATGGTTGGCCTGACCTTCGACTTCATTCCCGAAAGCCAAGACCTGCGCGCGCAGCTTCTGCCTGTGCTGGCGGAAGCTATTGCCGAAAACGCGCCCGGCCCGCCGGTCCTGTCCTTGCGCGATGTGCATGGCGATAACCTGATCTGGCTGCCAGAGCGCGATGGGGATGCGCGGATCGGATTGCTGGATTATCAGGATGCGATGCTCCTGCCCGATGGGTACGACTTGGCCTCGCTTCTCGATGATCCAAGGCGTGAGATCCCTGAAGAATGGCACACACTTCTTGTAGATGATATGAAACGCTTCGCCACCCTGTCGCTGCAACGCAACCTTCGGATCCTCGGCATATTCCACCGCCTTGCCGTGCAATACGGCAAACCAAGATACCGCGCCTACCTCCCCCGGACGCGCGCCCTGATCTCCCGCGCCGCAGGCCGCCTGCCGTCGCTTCGCACGCCGGTCGCGGCACTGCTCGACCGCACCGCCCACTGGATCGCCTCATGACCGCGCCTTGCCTTATCCTGGCCGCCGGGTTTGGCACCCGCATGGGTGCACTGACGCGGGATCGCCCGAAACCTCTGATCGAAGTGGCGGGGCAAAACCTGCTGGACCACGCGCTCGCGGTTGCACGGGGCGCGCGCTGTGCACCCATCGCCGTGAATGCCCATTACCGCGCCGATCAGATCACCGACCATCTGCGCGATCAAAGCGACGTCACCCCCTTGATCGAAGCCCCCGATATTCTGGACTCTGGTGGCGCCGTGAAGAACGCAATGGCCGCGCTTGGACCGGGCGCGATCATGACTTTGAACGCCGACAACATCTGGCACGGGGCGAACCCTCTCACGGCGCTTTCCGACGCCTTCGACACTGCGGACATGGGGGCATTGTTGTTGCTCACCCCGGGCAATCGCGCAGTGGGGCGGCAGGGTGGCGGTGACTTCGTGATGGACCGTGACGGCCGACTGACCCTGGACAAATCCGACGACAGTCTGGTGTATCTGGGCGCTCAAATGCTCGACCCGGCCCCCTGCTACGCGGACCCGCGCGATGTCTTTTCGTTGCGCGACACGTGGCAAGCCTACGCCGCTGATGGGCGTCTTTTCGGCCTGATATACGCAGGCCTTTGGGCCGATGTCGGCCACCCCGATGGCATTGCCTTGGCCGAAGCGATGTTGGAGACCGGCGATGTTTGAGCCGTCCACCGCACCCCGCATTTTCGCGACGCCCTTGGGCGTGGACTTCTGCGCCGACCTCATCGCAGGGATCTCGGATCGTCTCGACGGTCAAGGGCCCGAGGCGCTCGCCCGTGTCGATGTTCTTGTCGCAAACGCGCGCATGCAACGCAGGTTGCAGGCGCTTTATATGGAGCGAGGGCCGGGGCTTTTGCCGCGCATTCGGCCGGTGCTCGCGTTGTCTGATACCGCCAATCTGGAAGGCCTTCCTCCGGCCAAAAGCCCGCTGGAAGTGCGATTGGAATTGTCGCAACTCATCGCGCAATTGATCGATGCCAACCCCGATCTTGCCCCGCGTGCAGCCCTTTATGACCTCGCCGACAGCCTCGCCGATTTCATGGGTGAGATGGCGGAAGAAGGCATCACGCCCGCCCAGATCACGGCGCTCGACATGGGCGGCCATTCCGAGCATTGGAGCCGCGCGCGCGCTTTCCTGCAGATCACCTCTGACATGTTGGCGCAAGATGATCGGCTGATCCCCGAGGCGCGGCAGGCGCTTGTCGTTGACCGGCTGATTGCGAAATGGCAGCACACGCCACCGATGCATCCGGTTATCGTCGCGGGCTCCACCGGATCGCGGCGGGCCACGTTTCGGCTAATGCAGGCAGTGGCCAGCTTGCCGCAAGGCGCGGTAATCCTGCCCGGGCTCGACACGGATCTGCCCCGCCCCGTCTGGCGCCGCCTGCTGGACGATCGACGGCGTGAATTGTCGGGCGAAGATCACCCGCAATTCCGGCTGGCACGCGTCTTGGACGAAGCCAGGATCGACCCCGCCGATGTGCTGCTCTGGACGCAAAGCCAACCCGCGAACGCGGCCCGCAACACAGCAGTGTCGCTTGCCCTGCGCCCCGCACCCGTCACCAACCAATGGCGTACCGAAGGGCCGAATCTGCCCGATATTGCTCGGGCCATGGCCGATGTCAGCCTGATCGAAGCCCCATCCCCGCAGGCCGAGGCCACGGCCATCGCCCTGCGCTTGCGCGCCGCGATTGAACGCGGCGAACGGGCCGCCTTGGTGACCCCGGACCGGCGGCTTGCCCGCAAGGTCACCGCACAGCTCGACCGGTGGCGCATTCTGCCTGATGACAGCGCGGGACAGGTTCTCGCCCAGACCGCGCCGGGTCGGTTCTTGAGGCAAGTGGCCGAGGCCCTCAGCGCGCCGATCACGGCGGAGGCACTGATTGCCCTGCTGAAGCACCCGCTCTGCCATTCCGGAACCGATCGAAGGAAGCACACCCTCCGCGTCAACACCCTCGAGCTCAGATTACTGCGGCGCGGGTTGGCGTTTCCGACACCCGAGGCTGTGCTGAGTTGGGCACACGATCAAGACGACGACGCGATGATCCCATGGGCCGAATGGCTGACTCCGTTGCTGGCCGAAAAGCACTCTGATGGCCCTCGCCCCATCGCCGATCACGTCGCGGCGCATGTCGAATTGGCCCGCCACCTTGCGTGCGAACCGAGCGCGGAGGGCAGTGGCGAGCTTTACGACCAGGAGCCGGGGCAGGAGGCCGCGCGCCTGATGGCAGACCTGGCCGCCGATGCGCCCCATGGCGGCCTGATGTCAGCGCGGGACTACGCCGATTTCTTCACCGCGCTCGCCCATGATCGCGAAGTGCGCTTCGCCCTGCGTCCCCATGCCGACATCCTGATCTGGGGCACGCAAGAAGCGCGCGTTCAGGGTGCCGATATCACGATCCTCGCGGGTCTGAACGAAGGCACCTGGCCCGGTGCTGCGGAGGCCGATCCGTGGTTGAACCGACCCTTGCGCGCCGAGGCGGGCCTGCGCCTGCCGGACCGCGTGATCGGCCTCAGCGCCCATGATTTTCAACAAGGCATCGCCGGTGGTGCGATCTGGCTGAGCCGGGCAAAGCGCGATGATGAAACCGACACCGTGCCCGCGCGCTGGCTGAACCGGATGGTGAACCTGCTGGACGGAGCCAGCCCGGCGTCAGCGCAAGCTCTCGAGGACATGCGGGCGCGTGGCGATGCGTGGCTGGCGCAGGTCAGCCATTTGACGCAGCCCGAGGCCTTCGAAAAACCTGCTCCGCGACCCGCCCCCGCGCCGCAATCCGGGCCGCGCCTGACCGAGCTTTCGGTCACCGAAGTCGAGAAGCTGATCCGCGATCCCTATGCGATCTACGCCAAGCGGATCCTCAAACTCCAACCCATCGAGCCATTGCGCGCCAGCCCCGATGCGCGACTCCGCGGCAATGTGGTGCATGCAATCCTGGATGCATTCGTCGATGAAACGCGCGCGGGCCTGCCCGACGGGGCCAATGACATCTTCATGGATATCGCGACGCAAATTCTTCTAGAAGAAGCGCCATGGCCCGCTGCCCGGCAATTCTGGGACGCCCGATTGCGGCGCGTGTTGCCTTGGTATCTTGCGGAAGAGGCCAAGCTGCGCGCTTTGGCCGAGCCCTGGATGCTGGAGCAGAAAAAGCATTGGGACATCCCCGGCCTCGACTTGCGGCTCACCGGCAAAGGCGACCGCATCGACCGTCTTCCGGACGGGCGCGTGGCGATTTACGATTACAAGACCGGCAACCTGCCGTCCGACAAACAGGAAATCGCCTATAACAAGCAGCTCCTGATCGAAGGCCTGATGGCGCGCGGCGGGGCCTTTTCCGACACACCGCTGGAAGTGGCAAAGCTGACCTATATCGGCTTGGGCAGCACGCCCGATATCCGCGACCAGCCCGTCGATGATGAAACCTTCGCACAGATCCTTGCCGGGCTGAAAACCTTGATCACGCATTACCGCCTCAGGGCAGTCGGTTTTCCATCGCGCCGGTCGGTCAAGCAGACCCGTTTTGACGGCGATTACGATCACCTCGCGCGGCTTGGCGAGTGGGACGAGACACAAGAGGCCAAGGTTATTCCGGTCGGAGGCGACGCCGATGGATGACGCCACCCGCGCCCAGACCCGCGCCGCGCAGCCTGACATGTCAACCTGGCTTGGCGCGAATGCGGGCTCGGGCAAGACACGCGTTTTGACCGACCGCGTGGCGCGTTTGCTGCTTGATGGCGTGCGACCGGAACGGATCCTGTGCCTGACCTACACCAAGGCGGCCGCGATGGAGATGCAAAACCGCCTCTTCGAGCGCCTCGGCGCATGGGCGATGAAGGACGATGCGGCGCTGCGGAAGACGCTGACAGACATTGGCGTGGACGGACTGCCGCCTGAAAAACTGGACGAAGCGCGCACCCTGTTCGCACGCGCAATCGAGGCCCCGGGGGGGCTGAAAATCCAGACGATCCATTCGTTCTGCTCTTCCGTCCTGCGCCGCTTTCCCCTTGAGGCGCAGGTCAGCCCGGCCTTCACCGAGATCGACGAGCGGGTGCAGACCCGGCTGCTGACCGACCTGCTTGATGACATGGCCGGAGACGAAAAGGGCCGCGAAGCGCTGCGCCTGATCGCGGCGCATCTACCGGACGATGAAGGCGCGGTCAGGCTGGCTCGCGACGTGGCCGGAAAGGCCGAGGCGATGACACCGGCCGCCACTTGGGACGACATCTGCAACTGGGCTGGGATCGACCCGACCCTGACCGAAGACAAAATCATCGCGAACGTGATCGAGGGCGGTGAGTCTGATCTGGCGCATGTCATTTGCACCCACCTCGACCCCAACACGTCCACCCACGTGACCCTCGGCAAGAAGCTCAAGACTATCACCTGGGACCACCCGACGCTCGACATGATTGCGACGCTCGAAGGTATCTTCGTTTTTCAATCTGGTGCGAAAATGGGCCTGCCCCGTACCGACGGCATCGCAAATCCCAAAGTGCGCGCCGGCATAGGTGACGCGATGGATGGCGTGAATGCACTCGCCGAACGTCTGGCCGACGCGCGCGTCATGCGCACCGGCCTTCTGACCGCGCAGCGCACGCACGCCCTGCACCGGTTCGCGGACGCCTTCCTTCCGCTTTACGCCAACGCCAAGCAGGCGCGCGGGTGGCTTGATTTCGACGATCTCATCGACAAGACCCGTGCGCTTCTGTCCGACCCGCGCGTGGCGCAATGGGTTTTGTTCCGGCTCGACGGCGGGATCGACCACATTCTTGTAGATGAAGCGCAGGATACCTCGCCCCGGCAATGGGACATCGTCAAACGCTTGGCCGAAGATTTCGCTGCCGGGGAAGGCGCGCGTGCCGATGTGCAGCGCACGATTTTCGTGGTCGGTGACAAGAAGCAATCGATCTATTCCTTTCAGGGTGCCGACCCGGACGAATTCGACCGCATGCGCGATTATTTCGAAGACCGTCTGCGCGCAATCGAAGCCCCGTTTCAGGACGCGGCCCTGATCCATTCCTTCCGTTCTGCGCCGCCGATCCTCGACCTCGTGGACCGCGTGGCGCGGCGGTTGGGCGCTCCTGGTCTGGGCGACAAGGTCGAACATCGCGCGTTCTTCGACAAGCCGGGGCGTGTCGACTTGTGGCCGCATGTTCCCAAGACCGAGACCGGCGCGAAACCCGAATGGGACGATCCGCAGGATCTGGTGAGCGAGGATCACCATTCTTCAAAGCTGGCCGAAGCGCTCGCCGTGCGGATCAAGGATATGGTCGAAAATCCTGTCGAATACGCGCCGGACAAACCAGTGGCGGCGGGCGATATCCTGATCCTTGTGCGCCGCCGGTCGCGACTTTTCCACAAGATCATCGCCGAGTTGAAGGCCCGCAATCTGCCCGTGGCGGGCGTGGACCGTTCGCAGCTGACCTCGCCGCTGGCGGTAAAGGATTTGCTGGCGCTTTGCCGGTTCCTCGCAACACCTGACGACGACCTGTCGCTCGCCTGTGTGCTGCGCTCGCCGCTGATCGGGTTGAGCGAGGCGCAGCTCTACGATGTGGCGCATGGCCGTCCGGGCTTTCTCTGGTCCGCATTCCGCGACCGCAAAGACACGTTTCCCGAAGCGCATCACATCTTGCGCGACCTGCGCAATCAGGCCGATTTTCTGCGCCCCTATGATCTGCTGGAACGGGCGCTGATCCGACACGACGGTCGCCGCCGGATGATCGCCCGGCTCGGGCCCGAGGCCGAGGATGCCATCGACGCGATGCTGGCTCAGGCGCTGAGCTATGAGGCTAGTGAGGTGCCATCCCTGACCGGGTTCGTCGGCTGGGTCGAATCCGGTGACGTGCAGGTCAAACGCGACCTGAGCCAGGCCGAAGGGCAGATCCGCGTGATGACCGTTCACGGCGCAAAAGGGCTGGAAGCGCCGGTCGTGATCCTGCCCGATTGCGCCGCGTCCACCGGGCGCGGCGGGGGAATCAACCTGCTGTCCCCTGAAGGGGGGCCGGTGATCTGGCCCCCGAGCAAGGGCGATGAAAGCGACGGGGTGCTGGAGGCGAAAGAGGTCGCAAAGCGGCGCGAGATCGAAGAATTCAACCGCCTGCTCTACGTCGCGTTGACCCGGGCGGAAAGCTGGCTGATCGTGGCCGCCGCCGGAAGTTTGGGCGCCAAGGACAACCCTGCATCGTCGTGGTACAAGATCGTGCAGGACGCCATGGAAGACACCAATGCCGCGCCCTTGGTCGTTCCGGGCCTCGACGGCGACGGGCTTCGGCTTGAAACCGGCGACTGGCCCGCCACAGCACCGCCCGCGGCCACAAAGGCGGCCGGCGCGCCGCTGCCGGACTGGGCTACGGCGCCGGTCACTGCCCCTGGGAACGGTCAAACGGTCAAAACCCCGTCGGATCTTGGCGGTGCAAAGGCGCTTCCCGGTGTGGGCGACGAAACGGACGCTGCCATGCGGCGTGGGTCCATCACGCACCTGCTGTTGGAACATCTGCCGCGCTTGTCCGCCGCCGCCTGGCGCGCCGCAGCACCGGGAATCGCCGCCCTTCACGGTGGCACTGTCACGCCCGATGAATTGGCCCCGATGTTGGACGAAGCCACGCGCGTCCTGACCAATCCCGCGCTGCGCCATCTGTTTGCGCCCGAGACGTTGGCCGAGGTCGAAATCACCGGCCATTCCAGCAGTCTCGATGCGCCGATGCTGGGAATCATCGACCGGCTGATCGTGACGCCCGACCGGGTTTCGGCGGTTGATTTCAAGACCAATGCAACCGTCCCTGACCGCCCCGAGGCCGTCCCGGAAGGCCTTTTGCGGCAGATGGGGGCCTATGCCGAGTTGCTCCAAGCCGTTTATCCGGATCGGGAAATTACCACTGCAATCCTGTGGTCGCGGACGGGAGCGTTGATGGAACTGCCACACGATCTCGTGTCCGACGCCCTCAAACGCGCTAGTGGTGCTTGACCCTTGGCACGGGCGTCCATAGCTTCGGCATCCGATTGAGTTCCCTGTTGCACGCACACGGCCCCCGGTCCGGTGCCCTGCGACGTCCATATCTGCCTGGAGGGCAAACCATGGCTACCACTGCCGTTACCGATGCCACCTTCGACGCCGAAGTGAAGCAATCCGACATCCCCGTCGTCGTCGATTTCTGGGCCGAGTGGTGTGGCCCCTGCAAGCAGATCGGGCCCGCTCTCGAAGAGCTGTCCACCGAATACGAAGGCCGCGTGAAGATCGTTAAGGTCAACGTAGACGAGAACCCGAACGCGCCGATGCAGCTTGGCGTGCGCGGCATTCCCGCACTCTTCATGTTCAACGGCGGCGAGGTCGTCTCCAACAAAGTCGGTGCCGCCCCCAAGGCCGCTTTGCAGAAATGGATCGACGAAGCCGTCTGATCCTTTCGAGGTCAGACCCAAAGGGCGCCCGATGCGGCGCCCTTTTTTCTTTGCAAAACCAGCGTTTTCACCTGCGACCGTTTGACCATTTCCCAAACATTCCTATACCTTAACCAAGGGGACCACAGGAGAGACGGCAATGGCAACGAACGACCGCAGCCTTCGGGACATCGGACCCGACAAATCGCTTTTGATTGTCGATGATGATGAACCGTTTCTGCGCCGCCTTGAGCGGGCAATGGAAAAGCGCGGTTTCGACGTCGAAGCGGCCGGGTCCGTTGCCGCCGGATCGGCCATCGCAACGGCCCGGCCGCCCGCATATGCCGTGGTGGACCTGCGGCTTGAGGATGGCAATGGCCTCGACGTGGTGGAGCGCCTGCGCGAGAAACGCCCCGATGCGCGGATTGTCGTCCTGACGGGCTACGGCGCGATTGCGACGGCGGTGGCCGCGGTGAAGATGGGGGCGACGGATTACCTGTCGAAGCCCGCCGATGCCAATGACATCACCTTCGCGTTGCTGGCCGAAGAAGAAGAGATGCCGCCGCCGCCCGAAAACCCGATGAGCGCCGACCGCGTCCGTTGGGAGCATATTCAGCGCGTTTACGAATTGTGCGACCGCAACGTGTCCGAGACCGCACGGCGGCTCAACATGCACCGCCGGACGTTGCAGCGCATCCTCGCCAAACGCTCGCCCCGGTGAAGCTGGCCTATGCCTTTCCTCTCTTGCTGGCCGGATGCGTCGGTGGTGGAGACGGCGGTCTGGCGCCGGTACCGGACGGGCCGGTATTTCCGATGGCTTACGATGCGCGGGGGATCGACGTGGTGGGCTCGGGCCAGCGCATTGATTTCGGACGCGCGCAGGCCGGTGTGATCGACACGATGACACGGTTGCAGGGCGACCGACCCAACCTTCTGCCCTGCGACGCCTCCACCCGGGCCGCCGCCCGTTGGCGCGACGGGCCTTTGCTTGTGTTTCGCAACGGCGCTTTTGTGGGATGGCAGACAGAGAATGGCGCGGCGGGCGAAACCTGTGCGCCACTTGCGGTCAATTAATCGTCTGAGCGCCGCTCGCGCCTTTCGACCAGCATACCCTTGAGGGGCTGTGACACGCCGCCCAGGGCAAACCCGAGAAGATTGCGGATCTTGTCGCCGATGCTGGCGTCGCTGCGCAGCGGTTCTCGCCCGTCACCATGCTCGTCGTCCGGGGCGTCCTCGATCAGATCACGCTGATCATGGGGGATAACCGTGCCGGTTGCGACCGCGTTCAAAAGCGCCGCCGCTTCATCCGCCTTGTCCCGGGGGACGTGAATCTCCAACGGACCGAACGCAAGGCTCGCATGCGGCATGGTGTTGGACAATTCCGTGCCCGGCGCGATGGTCAGAATGTCGGCTCCTTCCAGCGCGGCGACGGCCATGCGGATTTCCATCAGGTTGAAGCTTGAGGCGACACGTACGAAGCCTTTGAACTTTGCCATGATCCTTCCCTCTCGCCCCTATGTTCCCAGCGCGATGCACTGCGAGTCGCGACGTAGCCATGTCACGAAAGTCTGAGCACGCCGCGACAACGGGCCGGGCAAATGTAACAGGTGGTAGGCATAGTCGCTCTCCGCCTCCTCCGCCAGAACCTCCAACCGGCCATCGGCGATATCCGTCTCGACGAGGGCCAGCGGCTGCGCCGAAACTCCGGCGCCCGCCCGGCACGCGGGCAGCAGAAGCGCGTTGGATTGCAGCGCTGTCGCGGTCAGACGTTCGGGGTCGATGCCCAGGCGGATCAAGCGCTTGTTGAACTCGCTATGCGATTGATCAAGCAGCCACGGCAGCTCGACCACGCGGCTCCAGGCGGCTTTGCTTCGCGGGTCTTCGGGCGCGGGGCCAAAGCGGCCGGGCTGCGCCACGACCACCATCTTTGCGGGCGTCAGAACCATGCCCTCCAGCCCCGGCCACGGCCCCTTGCCATGGCGAATGGCCAGGTCCACGCCTTCACGGCGCAGGTCCACCATGTTCTGATCCGTCTGCACCGTCAGCGGCACGTCCGGATGCGCCGCCCAAAAGGACGCGAGGCAAGGCATCAGCCAATTCTGCGCAAAACTCGGCGTTGTCGTGAGGATCACCGGACGATCTTCGCGCCCCTGCCGCATCGCACGAACACCTGCCGCAATTTCGGCAAAGCCGGTGCCCAGATCGCGCGCCAGCTCCGCTCCGGCCTGCGTCGGCACCATGCCCCGCCCGGCACGGGTCAGCAGCGATTGACCGAACTCGGCCTCCAACGCGCGAACATGGGCGGCCACGGCAGCATGGGTCACGTTCAATGCGCGTGCCGCTTCGGACAAGGATCCAAGTCGAGCGGCCGCCTCGAACGCCCGAAGCGCCGACAGGGAGGGGATGTCACGCCAATCCATATGTAAATTCATCTGACATGTTGTCAGTATTGCGGATTCGGCCTTTCCGACGCAAGGGCGTATCAAGATGGCAGAAACCCGAAAGGAACACGCCATGTTTGGAATTATCGCAAATTCACTGAAAGTCGCCACGCGCGTTGAGCAAAACTGGGATGCGCCGGACCATTGGTCCAGCTATGATCACCGCACGTCCGCAGAGCGCAAACGTGATCAGGCCGATCGCCGCCGGTGGCTGCGCCACACGGGCATCCTGTAAGTCTGGTTACAGATCGAAGCGCTTGAGGATCTTGTCGACAACCGTCCCGTCGGCCAGCCGCAAGCCTTCGATCTTGCCATAATCCTCGAACCCGCGCGATTGGTAGTAGGTCAGCCCACTCGCGTTGTCGGCACGGATATTGGCATTGATCCAGCGGTAGCCAAGCGCCTTTGCGGCATGGCGGGTCGCTTCGAACAGCTTGGACCCAATGCCAAGCCCCTGCTGTCCCGCCTTAGCGAACGTCGCGATTTCCGCCGCGTCCATTGGCAGGTAATCCGCCCCGCGCGCGACCCATTGGAACCCGACGATCTCGCCCGCTTCGGTCTCGGCCACGTGCCAGGCCGAGGTTTCGGGCGCGTCAGAAATGCGGTCACGAATATAGCCTTCGGAAACAGCGTCGGTATAGGCGGTGGTGCCGCCAATCGCGATGATGTCATTCAGGATCGCGGTCATCTCACGCGCATCCAACGGGTGGGCTCTGCGGATCTTGATCACAGGGCCTCCATCAGGCGCGCGTGGCGGGCCGTGAAATCGGCGCGTACCTCGGACGGGGGCCGCAGATGCAGGGTCAGGCCGTCGATCACGGCGGGGGCAGGCTTGCCGAAGAACTTGTCCGCCTCCGCTTCGGTGAAGCCCGCCAATTGCGTGGCTTCCAACCAAGCAGAGATCTTGTCGGCTCGCTTGATGGCGGCCTTGACCGTCTTCGGCAAGGTGGCGGGCAGGCCAAAGCGCAGGTGAATGGCCGCAGTCAGGCGATCGTCCAACGCGCCATAGCCCGGACCGACCGCCGCTTTCACCGGGCTGATCATATCGCCGATCACGTATTCCGGCGCATCATGCAGCAGGGCGGCTAACCGCCATTTCACAGGGGCATCGGGCGCAAGGCGGACATGGATATCGGTCACGAGGATCGAATGCTCCGCCACGGAATATGCGTAGTCGCCATGCGTCTGGCCATTCCAGCGCGCAACGAAGGCCAGGCCGTGGGCGATATCCTCGATCTCGATATCCATCGGCGTCGGGTCAAGCAGATCAAGCCTGCGGCCGGACAGCATCCTTTGCCATGCGCGCGGTGTTTTCATCGGGGAAGCATCAGACCAAAAGAAAAGAGGCGCGGGAAATGCCCCACGCCTCCTGTGTCGTTGTTTCAGCTCGTCAGATCAAGCGGTCTTGCGACGCCGCGTAAAGGCGAACGCGCCAAGGCCGGTCACCAGGAGCAGGCCCCCGGCAGGCACCGGGATCGGCGCAATCTGCGACACGGCTTCGACGTCGGTGGTCGAGCTCAGCGAAAAGCTGCCCGAGCCGGAAAGGTCATCGATGCCCACGCCGGTTGCCAGAAGGCCAAGCCCAAGCGGATCTAGCAGGGTCTGCGTTGCGGATGCGAGGGCGTCGAGGTCGGCCTGAGACATGACTTCAAAGGCAATCTCGAACCCGCCTTCGAACCCGTTCGCGCCACGCGCGCTGGGGGTCACGCGCACGGAATACGCGCCGCCGCCCGCGAGATCGACCACGCCTCCGTTCGAAGCAACACCGTTGTCGAAGGTTGCCAAAGCGGCGTTCACGGTCTCGATGGCTTCAACCGCGCTCAGCTGCCGGTTCTTCGACCCGACGGACGACGTGATGCCCGTCGCGGTGCGCGCGGCAAACGCGCTGTTTGTGGTGTAGGAGCCAAAATCCGGGATTGCGCCACGGTCAACGGAGAACGCGATTTCACCCGAGATAAGGCCGAACCCGAAGGCGCCACCGGTGTTGGAGAGCTGGAACGCGCCCTTCGTTTCGAGCGTGTTGACCGGAACAGCAACCGCTGCAATGGCCCCTCCAAGGAATACAGACGCGGCAATCGCAGCCCCGCTGGCGATACGTTTAATATTCATTGCGGCCTCCCAGACCCAAGAGTTGAGCAGCTTTCCGCCACTTTTTCGACGTGTCCTTGACACCTTTAGACAAGGTTGACCGCACCGCAAGGCAATTGTGACGCGCAGCGCGGGGAATTTTCGCAAGAATGTAGCGCCCGTGCTAATTGTTTGCGATAACAGGAAAAATTTCCGCATTCGGGTGACCTCACGGCAGCGGAGCCGCCGAATCGTATATGGCGGCGCGGCTGGTCACGATCGGCCCCTGAAATAAGCACTCGGCCTACGGCCTGACCGGCGCCGTACCTCAAGCATACGCGGCGCATTGCAGACCCAAATCACCGCTATCAAAGGCGCGCGGCGCGTTGCATTGCTCCGCCTCCGAGGGGCTGGTATGGGATCGCGCAACAAGCATTTGATGCGCGCCGCAGGAGGCAGAAACATGAGTGATTACGTCGTCAAGGACATCGCATTGGCCGAGTTTGGTCGCAAGGAACTCGATATTGCCGAAACCGAAATGCCGGGCCTGATGGCGCTGCGCGAAGAATACGGCGCGGAGAAGCCGCTGAAGGGCGCGCGTATCGTCGGCTCGTTGCACATGACGATCCAGACCGCGGTTTTGATCGAAACGCTGGTCGATCTCGGCGCGGACGTGCGATGGGCCTCGTGCAACATCTTCTCCACGCAGGACCACGCGGCGGCGGCCATCGCCAAGGCGGGCATCCCGGTGTTTGCGGTGAAGGGCCAGTCGCTGGAAGAGCATTGGGATTATCTCGACCAGAGCTTCATGTTCCCCGATGGGCCGAACCTGATCCTCGACGATGGCGGCGACGCGACGCTCTACATCCTTCTGGGCGCGCGCGCCGAGGCGGGGGAAGAGATCATTCCCGTCCCACAATCCGAGGAAGAAGAGGTGATCAAGCAGCAGATCGCCAAGCGCATGGCGGCCAGCCCCGGCTGGTTCACCAAGATGCGCGATCATATCAAGGGCGTGTCGGAGGAGACCACCACCGGTGTGCATCGCCTTTATGATCTGCAAAAGAATGGCCAGCTGCCGTTCCCCGCAATCAACGTGAACGACAGCGTGACGAAGTCGAAGTTCGACAACAAATACGGCTGCAAGGAAAGCCTGGTCGACGGCATCCGTCGCGCCACCGACACGATGATGGCCGGTAAGGTCGCCGTGGTGATGGGCTATGGCGATGTGGGCAAAGGCTCCGCCGCGTCTCTGCGCGGTGCGGGCGCCCGCGTGAAGGTGACCGAGGCCGATCCGATCTGCGCGCTGCAAGCGGCCATGGACGGGTTCGAAGTTGTGCTGCTGGAAGAAAACCTCGACGCCGACATCTTCATCACCACCACCGGCAACAAGGACGTCATCCGCATCGAGCATATGCGCGAGATGAAGGATATGGCGATCGTCGGCAACATCGGCCATTTCGACAACGAGATTCAGGTGGCGAGCCTGAAAAACCACAAGTGGACGAACATCAAGGAACAGGTGGACATGATCGAGATGCCGTCAGGCAATCGTCTGATCCTGCTGTCCGAGGGTCGCCTTCTGAACCTCGGCAACGCGACGGGCCACCCCTCGTTCGTGATGTCCGCGTCGTTCACCAACCAGGTGCTGGCACAGATGGAGCTGTGGCAGCGCGGCGACGAATACGGGAATCAGGTCTACATCCTGCCAAAGAAGCTCGATGAAAAGGTTGCGCGTCTGCATCTGGCGAAGATCGGCGTGAAGCTGACCGAGTTGGACAAGGAGCAGGCCGACTACATCGGCGTGCCGCAGGACGGGCCGTTCAAGCCCGAACACTACCGTTACTGAACCCCGCCAATAGCGAAACGCACGGAACGCGCGGCCGGTCCCCATGGGGCCGGTCGTTTCCGTTTAAAGGATGTCTCTGGAGGATATGTCGGGGACGGATGCGCCCCCGATAAGACAGACAAGAGATACGCGGCGCCGCGCATGTGCGGCGGTTCGCATCCGATCAGTGTCACCTGACCGAACCGGAATTCTGCGCGTCCGAGATAACCGATCTGCGCCCAATGAAGGGGCGGTCTTTGGCCGGATACCCAAACCGTCGTCGTCACCGAGGCCCCCGTCAAAGGACCCCGCGTTGATGCATCGACAGGGTTTGTCCCGTGGCAGGGTTACGAAAGGATGAACGGCACGCAAAAAACCTGCGGGACCGCGATTGACCGACCGTCGCCAATGCTCGACGCTGCCCGAAACACCGAGGGCCCCATGCGCAAAACAGTCCGCTTCACCCAGATGAAAGACGGGACGCAGGCGGATTACGCTTTGCTGAGCGAGCTCGAAAAACCGTTCCTTGCGTTGACTGCCGACCGCGTGCTGGACGAGCTTCGCGGCCAGAAACACATCACTTTGGAAGGCTAGCCGATCACGCGGCTGGAACATGCCGTGCAATCGGCCACGCGGGCGGAGCGCGACGGCGCGGATATCGACTGGATTGTCGGCGCGCTCTTGCATGATATCGGCGACGGGCTGACCCCGCAGAATCACGATCGCATGTCCGCCGAAGTGATCCGCCCCTTCGTGCGTTGGGACGTATCGTGGGTGGTCGAGCACCACGGAATTTTCGAGATTCTGTACTACGGCCACCATTACGGCTGGGACCGCAACGCCCGCGATCGGCACCGCGATCACCCCTGTGTCGAAAGCTGCGCGACCTTCTGCGAACGCTGGGATCAGGCGAGTTTCGACCCTGATTACAATAGCCTCCCCCTCGATCATTTTGTGCCGATGGTGCGCGAGGTCTTCGGGCGCACGGCCTAAGCGGAGACGGTTTTGCGCAAAGGTGACGTCACCCCCCTTGTTGCAGCATGAGCGCAGGGGAGGGCGCCGATATTTTTCCCTGCAACTTTTCCTTTCAACCTTAGCGATGGGCCGTTTAACCTTTTGCGCGAGCCAGGCCGCATAGGCCGGGTGCGAGACCTGGAAAAACGAATGGGGGATAGAATCCTATGGGAAAACGTGACGATCTGATCGCGCAATATGCCGATGACCTGCGGAAAAAGTGCGGCATGGAGCCGGATATGGCGCTGCTGACCAAAGTCACCATTGGCTGCGGCCCGTCGATCTACGACGCCGACGCCTCGACCGTCGCCGGAAGCCAGCCGTCCGAGCTTGAGACGGTCAAAAACAACTTCCTCATGAAAAAGCTGGGCTTGCCTGACAGCCCCGACCTGATGAACGCGATCAATTCCGTCATCGAGACCTATGGCAAGTCCGAGCGCAACAAATACCGCGCCGTGGTTTACTACATGCTGACCAAGCACTTCGGCAAAGAAAGCGTCTACAAGTAAGCTTGGATCGCTCCGAAGCTGTTAGACCTGCCCCTCACCGGGCGGGTCTTTTTCGTATGGGAGAGCGCGCCGTGGCCTTGGCACCGTGGGCCCGTCCGCCCGGTGTCGCAGTGCATTTAGGTCAAATGCTGCGGGCTATTTCTTTGCTGCGAAGCGGCGAACGTGCCATAAGCCAACCGTCCGGCCAGGAAGGCGGACCCGATATTCAGATACGCGAGCGGAGCGAGGCCGCGCGTGGGTGGATGGGGGGTTCCTGAGGGGTCGGGACCCCCCATTTCTATTTGAAAACCAAGCTTTTCGCGCCAAATCTACATGCCGCATCTCACTTGTTCACGCGCCCGTCCCGCGAACGTGATTTTCCTTGCCCATACACAGACGCCTAGTCTGCGCACAGTTTCACTCGTGCCGGAGATCACCCCATGCGCCCTATCGCTCTTTCCCTCGCCCTTTGTGTCGGCCTCGCCGGACTGGGCGGTATCGTTCCCCCCGCAGAAGCCCAAAGCACCGCGTCCGCCGTGGCCAGCGGCACGTTCCAGGATATCTCGCCGCGTTACACCGGTTCGGGCACCGCCACCGTCGCGCAGACCGCCGATGGTCAGACCGTCTTGCAATTGAGTAATTTCTCGGTCACGCCCGGCCCGGACCTCGAAGTCTGGCTGGTCGCTGCCGATGCCCCAAACACGAACAACGCCGTCCTCGCCAGCACCTATGTCTCGCTTGGCGCGCTGCAATCGCCGACAGGCACGCAGACCTACGGCATCCCCGGCAGCGTCGACATCTCCGACTACGGCAGCGTCGTGATCTGGTGCGAAGATTTCAGCGTTCTCTTCACGATGGCCTCGCTGCGCTGAACTAGGCCCAGAGCCCGCCGAGGGCGCAGATCACCTTGAACTCGTCCTCGGTCACCGGCTGCACCGACAGCCGCGAATTCTTCACCAACACCATATCGGCCAACCGCTCGTCGGCCTTGATCTGATCAAGCGTCACGGGCGTCGGCAGCGGCTCCAGCGCCTTAATGTCCACGCAGTCCCACCGGTCATCGTCCGTTGTGCTGTCGGGATGCGCCTTGGCCGAGACCTCGACAATCCCCACCACGGCTTTCTCCTTCTGAGAATGGTAGAAGAACCCCTGGTCGCCGACTTCCATCTCGCGCATGAAATTGCGCGCCTGATAATTGCGCACGCCGTCCCATTCCTCGCCGGACGCGCCCTTGGCGACCTGTTGATCCCAGGACCAGGTCGAGGGTTCGGATTTGAACAGCCAGTAGCGCATCAGCCGATCACCTTCTTCCACTTTTCGATCCGCACTTTCTCGAACAGGCCCGCCTTTGCATAGGGGTCATTGTCGGCGAAATCATAGGCCTCCTGCATCGTGGCGACCTCGATCACCAGAAGGCTGCCGCACATCTGATCCTCGTCGTCCAGCAACGGCCCCGCCATCACCAGTTTGCCGCTGTCGCGCCCGTAGGCGAGATGCGCGTCGCGATTGTCGAGGCGGGTCTGAAGATGGCCGGGCTTATCGGTGGCGATCAGGACAACATGCATGGGGGGTCACTCCGGTTTCAGGGGTCGGTTCAAAAGGTGATCGAGCGCGCCCGAGATGTCGAGCCTGCCATCGGCCAGCGCCGCGACGGTATCCGCAATAGGCGTGTCAGCCGCGCTTTCGCTGAGCTGGCGGGCGGTGTGCAGCCCCTCCACCGTGGTATCAGCCGGAAGCGTTTCGCCGCGCGCCAAGGCATGCCCGAACCGGAAGTTGCGCGATTGCTCTGACCCGCAGGTCAATATCAGATCGCCCAGACCGCTCAGGCCCGTCAACGTCTCGGCCTGCGCGCCCTTTTCGGTCGCGTAGCGGGTCATCTCGGCAAAGCCCCGCGCGATCAGGGCCGCGCGCGCACTTTCGCCCAGACCCGCGCCGATCACCGCCCCGGCGGCGATGGCGATGACGTTCTTCAACGCCCCGCCCAATTCTGCGCCCACCACGTCGGTTGTTCTGTAAATCCGCAAAGTCGGCGTGCTGAGCGCCTGCTGCAAATGCGCGCCCAGGGCATTGTCTTCGCACGCCAGCGTCAACGCGGTCGGCAGCCCCTTGGCGATATCCGCCGCGAAGCTCGGCCCCGTCAACTGCGCCACCTGCGGAATGTGATCCGCGAGCAGCGCCGAGGGGCCGAGGCCCGAGGAACGGTCGATCCCCTTGGCGCAGGAAATCGCCACCTTGGCGCGCACGCGATGCGCCGACACGAACCCGCCCAACGCCTGCGTTGGCAGGGCGAACAACGCCGTTTCTGCCGTGCACGCGCCCAAATCGCCCGTCACGTTGATCGTCACCGGCAGCTTGTGCCCCGGCAACCGATTGCTTTCGCCGCCCACGAACGTGTCGATGTCGCGCGCCCAAAGGGTGATGTCGATGCCGCCGTTTGCGAACGCGATGGCCAGCCCGGTGCCAAAGGCGCCGCCGCCGATGATGTCGAGCCTCATGCCTTCGCCCCCTTCTTGCCCGAGCCGATCATCGGCGCGGCGGTGCTGTCCAGCGGCCAACGCGGGCGGGCGATCAGCGTCATATCATCCGTCCGGCCATCTTCGACCGCGAGCATTCCGGCATAAGCGATCATCGCCGCGTTGTCGGTGCAAAGCGCCAATGGCGGCGCCACAAACGGGAGATCACTCACTGCTTCGAGCCGGGCGCGCAGCTCTGTGTTCGCCGCCACGCCGCCGGCCACCGCGAAGGCCGTCACATCCGCATCGCCTAGCGCCCGGCGGGATTTCTCGGACAGCACATCGGCCACTGCCCTTTGAAACGACGCGCAAAGATCGGCTCGGTCTTGCTCCGTCATCCCGCCGCGCTCGGCCGCAAGGTCATCGCGGGCGCGCAAAACGGCCGTCTTCAGCCCCGAAAAGCTGAGGTCGCAGCCGGGCCGGTCCAGCAGGGGGCGGGGCAGTTTGAAACGGGTCGCATCACCCGCCTGCGCCGCACGCTCGACCGACGGCCCACCCGGTTGCGGCAGGCCCAGAAGCCGCGCGACCTTGTCAAACGCTTCGCCCGGAGCATCGTCGATGGTGCCGCCAAGCCGGATGAAGGCGTCCGGGCCGTCAACGCGCAGAAATTGGCAATGTCCGCCCGAGACCAGCAGCAGCAAATAGGGAAAGGCTACCCCATCGGTCAGCCGCGGCGTGAGCGCATGGCCCGCAAGATGGTTCACCCCGACAAGCGGCTTGCCAAGACCCATCGCCAATCCCTTCGCGGCCATCACCCCGGACAAGACCCCACCGATCAGGCCCGGCCCCGCAGTCACGGCAATCGCGTCGATCTCGGGCAACGTCACACCGGCCTGCGTCAGCGCCCGTTCCACCATCAGGTCCAGCGCCTCGGCGTGCGCCCGCGCGGCGATCTCGGGCACCACCCCGCCGAAAGCCGCGTGCAGGTCTGTCTGGCTGCGCACAACATTCGACAGGATGACCGGCGCATCGCCAGTGCCGCGCAAAATGGCGGCGGCGGTGTCGTCGCAAGAGCTTTCGATGCCGAGGAGCGTGAGGGTCATGGGTGCGCGCTGCAATTGTCTGCCAAGCCCACGCGGGGTATCACTCCGCCCCATGGCTGTCCACTCGCGCCCCACCCTCCTGCTGACCCGCACCAGAGCGGCGTCGGAACGGTTTGCCCAGGGCCTCGAAGGGGTCGATGTGGTCATCGCCCCGTTGATGGAGATCGTGGGTATCGGCGATGCCGTGACGCTCGACGGAGTATCGGGCCTGATATTGACCTCCGAAAACGCTGTGCCGTTCCTGCCCCAGGCGCGCTTGCCTGCGTTCTGCGTCGGCCCGCGCACCGCCGAGGCTGCCAATGCGGCGGGCTTTGTGGCAGAGGTTTTGGGCCCGGATGCCGATGGTCTGGTGGCGGCCTTCAGTGCGCATGCGCCCGAGGGGCCGTTGTTGCATGTCCACGGCGTACACACGCGGGGCGACGTGGCCGGACGCCTGCGGAAAGCGGGCCACGATGTGCGGGAACAGGCGGTCTACGCGCAAAACGATCTGCCACCCGGCCCGGAATTTCACAAAGCCATGGGGTGTTCCGAGCTAATCGTACCGTTGTTTTCTCCGCGCAGTGCCAAGCGATTTGCGAAGGCCATGGGGCATTCGCCCGATCAGATGACCCTTTTCGCCATGAGCCCTGCCGTGAAACAGGCGCTGCCCGACGCGTTGCACGCGCGCACTCATGTCCTTGCCCATCCGACCGGCGCGGAAATGCACGAGGCGGTGAAACGATGCGGAATGCGGCGGAATTCCCCCTAGAAGCCGTCGCGGGGTCGTGACACCTTAGGCCGGGCTGACTCGGCGTGCGTGCCACGCGGGCGAGGTAGCCGAAAGTGACAGAGATGAGGGGCCTCAGCACATGGCGAAGCAACCGTCCTCCGGTTCGGGCAGCCGGACCAAGAGCGAAACCGACGCGGGCGACAGCGTCGCGCCTGACGTCACAGAGGATGCGTTGGGCGGCGATACCGTTCTTCTGGGCGACGATACGCTCGGGGAAGATGCCGTCGCGGCGGAACCTGACCCCGGTGGCCGCGTCACGATCGAACCCGGCGAAACAACCGCCGCTGAAAGCGCGGGCGACGACAGTGTGCAGACCGAGATCGTCGAAGAGGCCGCGCCAGCCGACGCGCCTGTTGAACGCATCGTCGAGAGAACCGGCCCCGGTTTTGGCCCGCTTCTGATCGGTGGTGTGGTGGCAGCGGCGCTTGGCTATGGGGCCGCCTTTATGGGCTTGCGCCCGACCGACACCGCCGCAGAGGACCCCGCGTTGACTGCCGCCCTTGAGCAGATCGAGGCGCAGCAAGGCACTATTTCCGATCTGCAAGAGCAGGTCGCGACCCTCGCCAATGCCGAACCGCCTGCCGCCCCCGAGGTGGATCTTTCGGGCGTTGAAAGCGCGATTGCGGGTGTCTCCGACGACGTGGCCGGTGTCGGCTCCGCCGTCGAGGCGTTGACCGGTCGTGTTGTGGCCCTGGAAGATCGTCCGATCTTCACCGGCGAGGTTGCCGAAGACAGTGCCGCGATGGCGGAGGCTGTCGAAGCGCTGGAAACCCGGCTTACCGAAGAACGCGCCGCCGCCGCCGAAGCGGTGGCCGAGGCCGAAGCCGTGCAGGCCGCGGCTGCCGCCGAATTGCAGGCCGCCTCCGACGCCGCGCAGGCCGCCATTGCCGAAGCTCAAGCCGAAGCGCAGGCCACTGCCGCCGCCACGCAAGCGCAGGCCGCGCTGAGCCGCATCCAGATCGCCATGGCCGCAGGTGACCCCTTCGCCGACGCGTTGGGCACCCTTCCGGTCGATGCGCCCGACGCCCTGCAAGCGGTGGCGGAAACCGGCGTGCCGACCCTTGAGGATTTGCAGGCCAGCTACCCGGCCGCCGCTCGCGCCGCCTTGGCCGAAGCCAACCGCGAAACCGCCGGCGACAACGTGATGGGTGGTCTGGGGGCGTTCCTTCAGAACCAGATCGGCGGGCGGTCGGTTGTCCCGCGTGACGGCAATGACCCTGACGCCGTGCTCAGCCGGGTTGGGGCCGCCGTCGAAGCGGGCGACCTGTCTACCGCGCTCACCGAAATCGCCGCGCTACCCGAAGGTGCAAAAGCGCTTCTGGCCGATTGGGTCGGACAGGTTCAAACCCGCGCCGACGCCGACGCTGCCCTGGCGGAGCTTGCCGCCACGCTCGACAATTAAGGAGAGCGGGACATGCTCTGGTCGCTACTGAAAATCATTCTGTTCATCGCCATTGTCGTGGGCCTGACCCTCGGCGTGACGATCCTGTTCGAGATGGAAAATCTCGGTCGCCTGGAATTGTTGGGCACCGAATACATCATCACGCCGATCCTTGCCGTGGTCGGGGCGCTGGTTCTGCTGATCGCGGTGTGGATCCTGTTCAAGATTGTGGGCCTTCTGGTCGCGACCCTGAAATTCCTCAACGGTGACGAGACCGCTGTCAGCCGCTATTTTGATCGCCGGTCCGAGCGTAAGGGCTTCGAGGCGCTCAGCGAAGGCATGATGGCGCTGGCCGCAGGCGAAGGCCGTCTGGCGATCCGCAAGGCCGAGCGTGCGGGCAAATACCTCAACCGGCCCGAACTGACCAACCTCGTGAAGGCGCAAGGCGCTGAGATGGTGGGCGACAATGCCCTCGCCACGAAGACGTTCAAGGCGCTGGTGCAGGACGACCGCACGCGGTTTGTCGGCGTGCGCGGCCTGATGAAGCAAAAGCTCGACGAAGGCGACACCGACACTGCGTTGAAACTGGGTGAAAAGGCGATGGCCCTGCGCCCGAAAAACGCAGAGGTCCAGACCACCCTGATGCAGCTGCAATCGCGCAGCGAAGATTGGCAAGGCGCGCGCAGCACGCTGGCCCAGGCGCTCAAATCTGGCAACGTCCCGCGCGATCTGCACCGCCGCCGCGATGCGGTTCTGGCTCTGGCCCATGCCCGCGATGCGATGGCCGAAGGACAGGTCGTCACGGCCACCCGCGACGTCGCCGAGGCCAGCCGTCTGGCCCCGGGATTGGTGCCCGCATCGGTCATGTCCGCGCGTCTGGCAACCGAAGCCGGCAACAAGCGCCAAGCCGCCAAGACCATCCGCAAGGCCTGGGATCAGGCCCCGCACCCCGACCTGGCCGCGGCCTTCGCAGAGATCGAACCGGATGAAACGCCCGCCCTGCGCCTGCGCCGGTTCCGCCCCCTTCTGGCGCGCCATACAGGCCACCCTGAGGTCAAAATGCTCGACGCCGAGCTGCAGATCGCGGCCGAGGATTTCCCCGCCGCCCGCAAGGCGCTTGGCGATCTGGCCGAAAGCAACCCAACCGCCCGGTCCCTGACCCTGATGGCTGCCATCGAACGCGGCGAAGGCGCCGAGGATCGCGTTGTGCGCGGCTGGCTTGCGCGCGCCGTCACGGCTTCACGCGGCAACCAGTGGGTCTGCAACAACTGCGGCCACGTGCATGAGGATTGGCGCCCGGTCTGTGCGAATTGCGACAGTTTCGACACGCTGGACTGGTCCGAAGTGCGGCAATCGCAGGCCGCATTGGCCGGACCCACGCAGATGCTGCCGCTGATCGTCGGCGCGTTGGAAGATCAACGCGAGCCTACCGAAGAGGCCGATATCCTGGTCGCCGAGCCTGAGATTTCCGAACCGGACACGATGTCCGAGCCGGACCCTGAGACGCCCGATGCCGAGACCGTGGAAATCACGACCGAAGCGCGAAATTAGGTCTATCCATCCGCCGCGCGGCTTGCTATGAGCGCCGCCGGTAAGCCGCTGTAGCTCAGATGGTAGAGCACGTCATTCGTAATGATGGGGTCGGGGGTTCGAGTCCCTTCAGCGGCACCAAATTCTCATCCAAACATGGTTAAAGACATCCGATAAGGCCCTGTATCCAAGGGTATCCGGATGCCCTCACATGCCCCTGAGCGGTGCGAAGCTCGGGACGCTGAAACCGGAGGCCAAGCCCAAAGGGATCGGTGAAATTGATCTGCCTTATGTGACCCGAACGCATGTCGGGTCTCGCCGTTGGCAAGGCCAGCCTTGGCGAGATGTGCAGGGGCCCGCGGAGTCGCATAGCCCACCGAAAGCTACCCAGACCGCTCAACCGATCCGGTAGAACCATCGAAGCAGAAGCGGCGTCAGGTACATCGGCAGTTGGTAGCAACCGATGAAAACCAGCAGCTCATCGGTCACCCCCGCAGGCAGCGCCAGCAGGAACATGGCGACGTTGCGGTTGCCGGAAATGATGCTGAGCGGGGCCGCGCGCGGCGCCGGGACGATGTGTCGAATGCTGCGGTAGGAGACGATCTGAAGGCCGAAATTCGCCGCGAACACCAAGGCGACCCATCCCAGCAAGCTTAGCGGCGAGGCCTCAAGGATCGGTCCGATCCCGGCCATCAAGCCCACGACGATGATGGCAAGTGCCAGGACGCCCACGCCGTCAAGGCTCTGCAACTGGGCTGCCGTCGGGCGCGGCAGCACAATCGCGCGCAACGCGAACCCGGCGCCGGTCGCCAGGAAGATCACTGCAATCAGGGTCAAGCCGATGGACAGAACCGTGCCTGCGCCGCCGAACGCGGACCCCAACAACAACAGCACGGGGATGCTGGTCAGTGGGAACAGTGCCGTTCCAACCACCAGGACTTGCATCGCGGGGGCAGGGTCGTGGCCCATGAGGATGCTGAAGTTCGGGCTCCCGCTGATCGAGGGGGCGGCCAGCATCAACACAATCGCCGTCGCCGCCAGCGCCCCATTCAGCCCAAACACCCAAAACAGGCCGAAGCCGAAAAGCGGCAGGCAGAGTTGGAGCACCAGCGCCTCGGCACAGACCCGTGGCAGATCGGTCACCTTGCCGACAGACGCGCTGTAACCGATCCGAAAGGCGGTTATGAACAACAGACCCGCCACCATCTGCGGCAGCCACGGGCGCATTGCGGCGGCCAAGCCCGGAAGGGTCAGACCGCAGGCCAGCCCCACCACAAGACCCCATCGACCGTGCCGGGCGCAAAACGCGAGCGCCCGGGCGAGCGGCGTCATTGCGGCCCGGATCGCATCGTCTCCGGCAGCCACATCGCCAGATCCGGCACCCAGATCAGGATGAAGCACATCAGCACCATGATCAGGAACATCGGCAGGGCTGCTTTGGCGATGTAGCCCATTTCGTGTCCCGTCATGCCCTGCAGCACGAAGAGGTTGAACCCGATGGGCGGGGTGATCTGCGCCATTTCCACCACGACGATCACGAAGATGCCGAACCAGATCAGGTCAATGCCCGCCTCGACAACCATCGGCTCCACCACCGCCATGGTCAGCACCACCGAAGAGATGCCATCGAGGAACATGCCGAGGATGATGTAGAACACCAGAAGCATCATCAGAAGCTCGAACCGCGACAGCTCCATTGCCGCGATGCCATCGGCCAGCGCCCGGGGCAGACCGGTGAAGCCCATCGACAGCTTCAGAAACGCCGCTCCTGCGAGGATCAGCATGATCATCGCCGAGGTGCGCGTGGCCCCCATCAGACTTTCGCGGAAGCTGGACCAGTTGAGCGAGCCTTGCGACGCGGCCAGAACCAGCGAGCCGATCACACCGATGGCCGCCGCCTCCGTCGCCGTGGCGGTGCCGGTGTACATCGACCCGATCACAACGAAGATCAGCAGCATGACCGGGATCAGGAAGCGTGAATTCTTCAGCTTCTCCCCAATGCTCATCGCCGTTTCCATCGTCGGCGCCCATCCCCGCGAAAGCACCGAATAGATCGCCACATAGCCCATGAACATCAGCGCCAGGACAAGGCCCGGAAAGACGCCCGCAAAGAACAGTTCGGTGATCGATTGGTTCACCGCGACGCCATAGACGATCAGCGCCAGCGAGGGCGGGATCATCAGGCCAAGCGTGGCCGCGCCCGCCAGCGTGCCGATGACGATATGTTCGGGGTAGTTGCGTTGGCGTAGTTCCGGGATCGACATCTTCCCCACGGTCGTCAACGTCGCCGCAGAGGAGCCAGAGACCGCGGCAAAAACGGTGCAGCCGACGATATTGGTGTGTACGAGGCCGCCCGGAAGGCGGGCAAGCCATGGCGAGAGGCCCTTGAACATGTCCTCGGACAAGCGCGTTCGGTAGAGGATTTCGCCCATCCAGATGAACAGCGGCAGCGCCGTGATGGTCCAACTCGACGAGGTGGCCCAGATCGTGGTGATCATCGTGTCGCCGACGGGACGTGTGGTGAACAATTCCATCCCGACCCAGGCCACGCCCATCAGTGCAACGCCGACCCAGACACCGGTGCCCAGAAGCAGGAAGAGTACAAAGAGAAAGAGGATGATGGCATAAAGTTCGGTCATCTGATCACTCCCCCAAGCTTTGGTCGACGACATTGCTGCCGAGGCGATGGTCGCCTTTCGAAAGCACCGAGACGAGGTTGTCGATGAACGCGATCAGAAGTATCACACCGCCGATCACCATGACCGATTGCGGGATCCAGAGCGGACTGGCGTCTTGCGCCTGACTGACTTCGTTGAAGCGCCAGGACCAGTAGACGAACCAGTAAGCGTAGTAGACGAAATAGGCGATCACGGCCGTTGCGATGCCGAAGCACCAGACCTCAAGCACCCATTTGATCTTGGGCGGGACAGCGTTCAGCAGGATCGACACGCGGATATGCGCCCCGCCGTTCAGCGCGTTGGCGAAGGCGAGGAAACTGGCGGCGGCCATCAGGTAGCCTGCGTATTGCGGGGCACCGGGAAAGATATCGCCGATCCAGCGCGCCACCATCTGCGCCACGATCATCAGCAGGATGCCAATGAGGCACAAGGCGGCCAACACGCCGGAGATGCGGTAGAGCCAGTCGAGGGAGGTCCGAATAACGCCCATGGCACGTGATCCTGTCTGGAGAATGTGGAAACGGGCAGGCCAGATGGTCCGGCCTGCCCGAGGTCTTGGGCGCTGTGGCTTATTCGGAGGCCGCAGCAGCCGCTGCTTCGCGGTACGCGTCCACGATCGCCTGACCTTCGGGGCCTGCGGCCTCCAGCCATTCGGCCGTCATCGTCTCCCCGATGGCACGCAGCTCGCCCATCAGGGCCTCGCCCGCAGGCTCAACAGTCATGCCACCCGCGGCAAGGCCCGCCAGCGTGAAGCCGGTGTATTCCCGCGCCCGCCATGTGCCGGCGTACTCGGCCAGTTCTGCGCAGGCATTGATGACATTCTGGTTGGCCTCGGACGTGCCTTCCCACACCTCGGCATTCACCATGATGTAGTTGCGCGGCAGCCAGGCATCGACTTCGTAGAAGTGGCTCAGGCTTTCCCAGACGCGGCGATCATAGCCGGTCGCACCGGACGACACCATCGACGAGGCCACGCCCGTGGCAAACGCCTGGCTGATTTCGGCCGCTTCGATCTGCACCGGCAACATACCCGTCAGCTCTGCCAGGCGGTTGGTGGCGTTGTTGTAGGAGCGGAAGCGAATGCCCTCCATATCGGCGACGGAATTGACCTCCTGGTTGAAATACAGGCCCTGCGGCGGCCATGGCACGGAATACAGCAGATGCAGGTTCTGACCTTCCAGAAGCTCGCGGATGGGGCCCTCGGCGGCTTCCCAAAGCATGTCATGCTCATCGAAGGAGCCGACAAGGAAGGGGATGCTGTCGAACCCGAACAGCGCATCTTCATTCTGGTGACCTGACAACAGGCGTTCGCCGATCTGAACCTGCCCAGTCTGGATCGCGCGCTTGATGTCAGCGCCCGCAAACAGCGAGCCGCCCGGGTGTGTCGTGATCTCGATCTCGCCGCCGGTGCCGGTGGTCACACATTGCGCAAACTCGGCGCCGGTCACAGAATGGAAATTCGAACCGGAATACGCCATCGGCATGTCCCAGGTTTCGGCAGCCGCCGGGAAGGCGACCAATGCGGCGGCCATGCAGACCGCGATATGGGTGGTTTTCATTGTTTTCTCTCCTTGTTGAAGTGTCGTGATTGTTGCTCTTGTTGTTATGGTTCAACCTGCAAATCGTGCAGGGTCGAAGGGGGTCATGTCCATATTCGGGGTCTGACCCGTCATCATCTGCGCCAGAAGGCGGCCGGTTTTCGGCCCCCCCGTCAGGCCGATGTGGTGATGCCCGAAACCCACGTAGACGCCGGTGCGCCCGACCTGCCCGATCAACGGCAGGCTGTCGGACGGGGCCGGGCGGTGGCCTTGCCATTCGACCTCTTCCCCGGCCTTGAGATTGGGGAACGCCTTGCGCACTTGCCTGCGCAGCAGCGCCAGCGGAGCTGCGGACGGCCCGGCCTCCAACCCGCCGAATTCAACGACCCCGGCGCATCTGAGCCCCGCGGCCATCGGCGTGGCCACGAATTTGCCCGCCGCAACCATCATCGGCACCGACGGACCGCCCGTCGCGCCCTCGAACACGATATGATAGCCGCGTTCGGTCTCAAGCGGGATCGTGAGGCCCAGTTGCTTCATCAAAGACTTCGACCAGACCCCCGTGGCCAGAACCACATCGGCGCAGGCCAGCGGCCCCGTGCTGGTTTCCACCGCACTGACCTTATCACCGGAGAAGCTGAATCCCTTGACGTCGGCCTGATGCCACACCCCGCCAAGGCTCAGGAACTCCTCAGCCAAAGCGGCGACATAGCCGCCCGGATCACGCACGAAACCGTGGTCCTTCATCACCGCGAGGCATCCCACTGCGGGCCCGAGGTTCGGTTCGTATTCCGTCACGGCGAAGCCTTCGACCAGGACCGGATCAAACCCCGCCTCGTGTCGCAAATCCCAGACGTAATCGTCGGCCTCGAACGCCGCGCGATCTGCGTAAGCAAAGGTGTAGTCGCTGTTCACGATCCAATCCTGCGCCCGCGTTCCATCGCTCAGCGCGTGATGTTGATCGGTCGCATCGCCGACGATCTGGGTCAGCCCGCCCGCAATGCGGCGCGTATCGGCATCGTTGGCATGGCCCAGATACTTCACCAGCCAGGGCAAAAGACGCGGCAGATACGACCATCGCACGAACAGCGGAAAGTTCGGATCCAGCGCCAGCTTCGGGCCTTTCCGGATCAGGCCCGGCGTCGTGACCGGCACCATGGAGCAATTCGCGATCACCCCGGCATTGCCATAAGACGTCCCCTGACCCGGCGCGCCACGGTCGACCAGCGTCACCGGCACACCGCTCCGCCGCAGCCAGATCGCGGTCGAGACACCCACGATACCGGCACCGATAACAACGGTTGGACGGCCGGTTGTCATGTCCACATCCCCTTGTTTCGAACAGCGCATGGTGGCGTGCCATGCGCGCGGCGGCTGCGAAAGACTGCGCATCTCATGGGCTGACCCTTACGGTATTGCGCGCAAGCGCGTCGGGGCTGATCTCGCACCCAAGGCCGGGTGTGTCGGGCACGATGACGTGGCCGTCTTTGATCGGGAACGGCACGTCGAGGATGTCTTCGTTCAGGAAATAATAGGCCTGATAGAACTCGCACCCCAATGTGATTTCCGGTGTCGCTGCAATCATATGCGCGCCTGCCAGATGCGCCAAACCAGCCTCGAACATATCGCCACCGTAGGCCGACAGCCCATTGGCTGCCGCCATCCGCGCCACGGTCTGCGCGCGGGTCAGCCCACCGGATTTCATGATCTTGATCGACACCCCATCCGCGATCCCGGCCAGCCGCGCCATGTCTTCGGGGCCGAATATGCTCTCGTCCGCCAGCAGCGGCACATCAATGCTGTCCCGGATGCGCGCCATGAGGTCATGCAGATGGGCCTTCACTGGTTGTTCAATGAAGCTCGGCGCAAATTGTGCCACATCGCTGACACGGGCCATCGCCTCGTCTTGGTGAAGCCCCTGATTGTAATCGACGCGGATATCGAATTCCGGGAAATCACGGCGCAGGCGTTCGAGGCGCATCATGTCGAACTCATGATCCTTGAACCCTGTCTTGACCTTGATGATCCGCACCCCATCGCCGCGCAGCCGCGCCATCAGCGTCAGGTCCTTGTCGAAATCCGGATCCGCGATGGAACACGATAGCGGAATGCGATCCTTGTACCGCCCGCCCAACAACGCCCAGACCGGCACCCCCGCCGCCCGGGCCCGCAGATCGAAAAGCGCCGTATCAAGCGCCGCCTTGGCTTCGGTGCAATGGGCGACGGCATGGCGCGCGTGCTCCATGATTGAGGCGTGATCGGCCAGACGCTGACCCACAACCAGCGGGCGAATGTAGCGATCAAGCGCTGCGTAGGTGGCCTCTGCCGAGCCGGTGAAAACAACCCAGGGCGCCGCCTCACCATAGCCCATAGCACCGCCCTCAGACGTCAGTCGCAAGACAACAATATCAACCGCATGCTCGACCGATCCGATGCCGTGATCGCGCCGCGCATTCACCGGCAAAGACAGGTGCCAGATCTTCAGATCAGTGATCTTGGACTCGGTCTCTGACATCGTCGCCCCCAAACGCGCCCGACGTCACCGGGCGCACTATGAACTCTGCCCATGCGGCAATATCATTTCAAATACCGTATTGTGGCATATGCATAACAAAAAGTGATACGTATACCGAATGGCCATCCGATTCCGACAGCTTCAAGCCTTCCATGCGATTTACGAGACCGGCACCGTCACCGGGGCGGCGGGTGTGCTCGGCATCTCACAGCCGGGCACCTCGAACCTGATCGCGCAGCTTGAGCGCGAGACCCGGTTCAAGCTGTTCGAACGCGTGCGGGGCCGCCTGATCCCCACGCCCGAGGCTGGCGTGCTCTACCAGGAGGTCGACACAGTGGTGCGCGGCCTTGATCACGTGGGCCAGGCGATTACCGATCTTCAGAACAAGCAGGGCGGGCAATTGCAGGTTGCTTCACAACACGCGCTGTCGTTCGGCTTCATGCCCCGGCTGATCGCGCAATTCGCCCGCGACCGGCCCGACATGTCGATCTCGTTTCAATCGCAATACTCGCCTAAGGTGCAGGAATGGGTCGTCTCCGGCCTGTTCGAGATCGGGGTCTGCGAAACGCCCGTGCTCTACGACGCCCTCGACGTGCATCCATTCAGCCTTGAGATGGTCGTCGCGATGCATCCCGACACTCCGTTGACGCAGCATCAGGTCCTCACACCGGAACTGCTCGCGGGCGAGCCGATGATCGCAATGGGTCCCGATCACATGAGCAACCGCCGTATGCGCGAGGCCTTCGACAGCGCCGGGGTGACCTGGACCGTTCGCGTGCATTCGCATCTGTTCAAGAACATCCTCAGCTTCGTGAAGGAAGGTATGGGGGTCGCCGTCCTCGATCCGCTGTTGTTGAAATATGATGAGGTCGGCGGGTTCGTGACACGACCATTCCGCCCCCGGATCATGATGGATATGGTCGTCGTCACCTCGCGCGACCGGCCCATGTCCGCGCTTGGGCGGCAGTTTCTCGACCTGCTTCTGGCCGAAATTAACCGCGCGCGCTCCGACAGCACACTGCCATGGAATGCCGAGACCCCCTAACCCATCCACCGCCGTACGGGCGCCGCGGCCTCTTCCAATGGCTGCGTCACGACGTCGACAAGCGTGGGTCCATCGAAGGCAATGGCCGCCTCCAGACTGCGCTGCAAATCGCCCGGATCCCCCACCCGCCAGGTCTTCAATCCATAAGCCACAGCTATCGCCGCGTGATCGACCCGGCCAAAATCTACGTTGTAATATCGCGCGCCTTTGTCGGCCATCTGGCTGGCCTTGATCCACCCGAAATTCGCGTTCGAGACCACCACAAACGTGATGTTCGCCTCCGCTCGCGCGACGGTCTCCAATTCCCCGCAGGTGAACCCGAACGATCCGTCGCCCATCAAGGCCACGACCTTTGAGCCTGGCCGTCCGAACCATGCGCCCAGCGACGCCGACAGGGAATAGCCAAGCGCCCCATGCGCCCGATTGGTGATGAAGAACCGCCCCGGCTGCGCCTGTTGGTAATAGGCCGAGATGTAGGGGCAGCTTGTGCCGGGGTCCGACACGATGATGGCGTCATCCGGCAGGATCCTGTTGAGCGTCGCGACGATCCGTTCGGGCCGGATGGGGGCCGCATCGCTTCTTGCAAGCGCCTCAAACCGATCGAATTTGCGGGCCTTGATGTCGGCCACGGTTTGCGCCCCGCCGAAACGCGTATCCCCCTGCCCGCGCGCATCCAGCGTCGCGTTGACCGCCGCCAGCGAGAGGCGCAAATCGCCCACAACGCCCACCTCGGTCGGGTAATTCGCGCCGATCACCATCGGGTCGCTGTCGAAATGCACGATCCGCGCGCCGGGCTTCGGAGCTTCCCAGCGCGCCGTGGTGGTCGATCCCGCGCGGCATCCCATGAAGACCACCAGATCGGCGGCTTCCATCGCTTCCCACGTCTCGTCCGTGCCCCCGTTGGAGCCGACCACGCCAAGCGATTGCGGATGCCGGTCCGCCAGGGATCCCTGGCCCGAAATCGACGTCGCCACCGGGATGTCCAGACGATTGGCCAGGCGCGCCAACTCCTCCATCGCACCGGCGATCACAACCCCGCCCCCGCACACGATCAGCGGCGATTTCGCAGACAGGATCGCATCAACCGCCGCCTCGGCCGCGCCGGGCTCCGGCCCCTGCCGGTAGGACGGAAAGCTCTGGTGCTGCGTATCGGCCCAGATATCCGCCGGATCGACGGCATCGTATTGGATGTCATACGGCAGCCCCAGATGCGCCGCGCCGGGCCGCCCCGTGGTCATCGCGCGAAACGCGGTGCGCACCATGCGCGGGATATGCGCGGCCTGCACGATCACCTGATTCCACTTCGTGACCGGCGCCATCAAGGCGTTCTGGTCCACTTCAGTCAGGGGATATTTGCCGTAGGTCCCAACCGAAATATCCGTTGTAATGCCAAGCACCGCATAGCTGGATTCACTGGCCTCGATCAGGCCTGGCAGGATATAGGTGGCGCCCCCGCCTGACGGCCCTTCGGCAACGCCGGGCCGCCCGGTCACACGGGCATAGGCGTCGGCCATATAAGTGGCGGAGCGTTCGTCGCGGGTCAGCACGTGGGTGATTTCGCCGCCATGGGATCGCATCGCATCGTAGAACGGCAATGACGTGTCGCCGCACAGCCCGAAGATGTGCCGGACTCCGTGCGCCTTGAGCATCCCGACCAATGCATCGGCCCCATTCATCTTGTTCGACATCGCGCCTTTCCCTTCTGGCAAAACTGCATGCAGGGCTGTATACAGTACGGTATACTTTGCAACGCGATGGCTGACGTTTCAAGCTTGCGCAGTCTTATGAAAGAGGCACGCATTGGCAGACAACAACGTGGATCGCCTGACCGCGCATTTGCGCCGGATGGCCGCTGACTTCGAAATCCGCCCGGAGGAACGGATCCGTGAAGGCGCGATGGCCAAGGCTCTCTCGGTCAGCCGCACCCCCCTTCGGGAGGCGTTGAACCGTTTGGTGTCAGAAGGTTACATGACCTTCACCCCGGGTCAGGGCTTCTTTTGCCGGGCGCTGACGCCGGAGCAAATCCTCGACCTTTACGAGGCGCGCGCCGCCGTGGAATGCGAAGCACTGCGCCTTGCAAGCCACCGCGCCAGCGCGGCCGACATCGCGGCGATTGCGGCGCAACTCGACACCATCGAACCGCTTTACGAAGAGACCACGGACCGGCTAACGCTTCTGAACATGGATGAGGATTTTCACCTCGCGCTTGTGCGCCTCTCGCGGAACGCGGAATTGGAACGGATGTTGGTCAACATAAACGGACGCATCCGCTACGTGCGCATGATCGGCTTGAAGATGACCCGCCAACAGGGCGCAACCACCGGGCGGATGAAGGCGCATCGCGCGATCCTCGACGCGCTGCGTGACGGCGATCTGGACGCGGCACTGACGGCGCTGCGCGACCATATCGCAATGCGCAAGGAAGACGCAGCGCAGGCCGTGCGCAATGCCTTTTCCCAGATCTATGTGCGGGCGGGTTAAGATGACGCGACCCAATGACCCCAAGACGCGCGGCGGCAAAACGGTCTACGGCGCAAGCGTCGGCATCCTGATGCTTGAGACACAATTCCCACGCATCCCCGGCGATATCGGCAATGCGCTGAGCTGGCCATTTCCGGTGCAATACGGTGTCGTGCGTGGCGCCACGCCGGACAATATCGTGCGCGGCAATCCCGAGGCGCGGCTGGAGGATTTCATCGCTGCCGGGCGCGATCTGGTTGCCATGGGCTGTGACGGGATCGCCACCAATTGTGGCTTTCTCGCCCTCCTGCAGGATGAACTGGCCGAGGCGCTTGGCGTTCCCGTGGCGACCTCCGCGTTGATGCAAGCGCCGATGATCGCGGCGACCCTGCCGCCTGGCCAACATGTCTCGATCCTGACCATCTCGCAGCAGACGCTGACGCATCGGCATCTGGCCGCGGCCGGTGTCGAGGACGGCACGCCCGTGGTCGGTACGGATCAGGGCACCGAATTCACCCGCGCCGTCTTGGGCGACGAAATCGAGATCGATTTCGCGGCCTGTCGCACCGATCTCTTGACCGCGTCCGAACAGCTTGTGACCGATCATCCCGGCACCGGTGCTATCCTTTTGGAATGCACCAATATGGTGCCCTATGCCGCCGACATCCGCCGTCATGTCGGGCGGCCCGTCTATTCGATCCACAGCTTCGTGACGTGGTTCCACATGGGCCTCATGCCCCGCCGTTTCCCCGGCGAATTGGACGACTGGCGTTAGGCCGCATACAGCCCGCCGGTCGGTGTCGCGAGGAAGGCGTCGAGGTCAATATCCTCCTGTTTCAAGAAACCCGAGGCCGGAAGCAGACCATCGCGCACCATTTCAATGATCGCCACAACCGATCCCGCCGTCGTCCACGAAATCGCCGTGCGCCGCTCGCCCATGATCTCGATCGGTCGATAGCCGCGCACAAATTCGCGCCGCCGCAAGGCCCCGTCCTGCACCCCTTCGGCGGAGGCGTGCACATAGACGACATCATCGTCCACCGGCGGTTTTGCGTTCACCAGGATCGCACCGGCCTCCGCCCGCCGCTCGCGCATCAAAAGCTCGTGGAAGAAGAAGTTCATCAGCTTCGCATGACCCGGATAGCGCATTGTCTTGTAATCAATATTCCCGACCTTGCCATGATAGGTATCGCACATGGTGCCAAGCCCGCCCGAGGTCGTGAAGGCCTCCAGTTTCATGCCATCGATATAGATGTCCTCGATCCATTCCATCGGCGAGATCATCTTGCGCGCACCGTCTTCAATCACCTCGCAATCGTTCAGATATTCGTTCACCACCCCCTCGGGCGACCAGTTGAACGAATACCCCATCAGCCCCGTGGGATGCTGCGGCAAGGCTCCGACGCGCATCTTGCACGACCGGCAATCTTCAAACTGCGCAATCAGCGACGCGCCGACAATGCCGATGAACCCCGGTGCCAGGCCGCATTGCGGCGCCATCAGCCCCTTCGACGACGCGCTCAGCTCAAGGATCCGGTGCGTCGTCGGAACATCTTCGGTCAGGTCGAAATAGGCAATCCCCGCGCCATGGGCGGCCTCGGCCAACGGGATATTCAGATGGAACGGCAAGCACGACAAAACCGCGTCCTGCCTTCGAAACATCGCCTCCACCCCGGCGCTGTGGCCCAACTCCAGCGTCTTGACGGGAAACGGCAAATCACTGCGCGCCGCGACGTCGATGCCTGTCACCTCGAACCCCGAACTGTGCAGAAGCTCCGCCGCAAGCCGGCCCACCTTGCCAAGTCCCAGTACAACAATCTTTTTCATGCCAAGCCTCCGCCGCCGATCAATCGCTCGATTGGACCCCAAGCCCGCGTCAATCAGAATGGCAAAATATCTTGCAATTCGTCATTCTTTTGACATTCCGCCAAAGTGTACTGCAACATGGCCGCCATGGACGACCTCGATCAACGGCTGCTGCACCTCCTGACGAAAGACGCGCGGGCCTCGGTGACGGTGCTGGCCCGAACGCTCGGCGTGTCGCGCGGCACCGTTCAAAACCGCATCGACCGTCTTCTCCACCAACATATCATCAACCGCTTCACCGTCGATCTCTCACCCGGCGGCGCCGACGCGCAGATCAGCGCGTTCACCCTCATCCGATTGCATGCCGACGATGGTCGCGCGGCCATCGTGTCGCTGCACCGCATCCCGGCCATACTCGACATTCACACCTTGAGCGGCAGTTTCGATCTGGTCGCCGAGGTGCGCACGTCCTCGCTGTCCGAACTCGACACAATTCTCGACCGTATCCGCGCCTTGCCGGAGGTTGCAGAGACCCAAAGCCACATCCGCCTGTCGGCGACGAAATCGCAATAAATCCCACGCTATCCGACATCGAAAAGGGCGCACCGCAGCGCGCCCTTCCAGTCTCCCGCGCCTGTCGCGTCGGGGCGGTATGTCCACCGTTCTAGCGCCAGACAAACGTCACCGTGCCGCCCGCGAATGCGCCAAGGTTCATCACCATCGCGCGGTTGGCCTGCGCGGGCTCGGTCCCATCGACCATGCCATAGGCGACCCGGCTTTCAGACGAGAAATTCGCGCAGCTCTGGCTGCCGGGATGCGCCACCAGCGCGTTGATGCCAGCGACCGTATGGGTGAAGGCCCGCTGCACGGCCCCAAGGTTCATGACGCAAACCCGCGTCACCGTGGCGTTCGCGCCGGTGTCGGGGATGAAGAACTGATCCATCTCCGACCCGCCCCGGGTCGAGTTCACCGTGAGGGTCTGAATGTAGCCGGGCTGGATCGTCTGGGCCGTGGCGGCCCCGGACACGGCGCTAGCTGCGACAAGTGCGGAGGCAAAGGCGATGCGAAGGGAATTGAAGGTCATTTGAAAAATCCTGATCTGGGTCATTAAAGTTGGAGGGACCACGTTTTGCGGCCGCTGACCCAGACCTACCGACACACCGCCCCCGGCCATATGGGGGGGATTACCCATATGGGCCCCCGGCGTTGCCTGCTAGCTTTGGTGGGCCACATGCCGGAGGCCCCGATGCCGTTACTTCAGACCATGCTGTTCGATCAGACCCTCTTGCAGGGCCTTGGCCATCAACTCCGACAGGCTGCGCACGTCGAGCTTGGCCATCATGCTGGCGCGGTGCTTTTCGGCGGTTTTCGGGCTGATGCCCATCAAGGCGGCCACTTCCGCATTGGTCCGCCCGGCCAGAACCATATTGAGCGTCTGCCGTTCGCGCGCCGTCAGCGTCGCAGGCGTGGGCGCGTCGCGCACAATCTCAAGGATCGCCGGATCGACCTTTTGACCGCCTCGAAGGATCAAGGGCAGTGCTTCCAGCATTCCTGCCGCGTCCGACCCCTTCGCAAACAGCCCATGCACCCCCGCCTCGATCAAATGCGCCAAAAGCCCAGGCGAGGTGACGGCGGAATAAACGACGATCTTCGTATCGGGGCTCCACCGCTGTACATCCACCACGATCTCGGCCCCCGACGCGATCGGCATGGACACGTCAAGGATCAACAGATCGGGCCGGTGCGCCTTGACCTGCGCGATGGTCTGCAAGCCGTCCTCCGCTTCGGCGACGATATCGACCGGCGTATCGCGCAGCATCTCACCCTGCTCCAGCGCGGATTTCAGGCCCATACGGACGATCTTGTGATCATCGGCGAGCATTCCGGTGTAGCGTTTCATCATCGAGCGGGTTCGGTGTCCACAATTGGCCGTGCGCGTGCCCGAGCCTATCCGACCGGAGCCCCATGACAAAGGCGATATTCACCCTCTGCCCCTCTCTGCTCGCGCTGTCCTTCGCGGGCCTGCCCGCAGGTGCGGTGACCTTCGACGTGCCCGCTCAGAACCTCACCGATGTGGCTGACGCGGCGATCGTAACGGCGGCGTTTTTCACCGGCACGCTGACCGCGATTGTCGTGCTGATCGCCATCGCGCTGTCGCTCCGGCAATGGATCTGGGCGCAATATACGGTGTTGGTACTTTTGGGTCTGATCTACATCGCACTCTTTGAGCAGAACATCACAGGCATCGTCTGGTCCGGCTTCGATATCAGCGCGCGTATGCTGGTCGCCTGCGGCTTTGCGATGCTGGCGATCAACTATCTGATCGCGGCGCAGGCGATCCCGCCGGGCCACAGATGGGCATGGCTCAAGGGACCGTTTCGGCTCGCCGCTCTTGCGATGGGCGGGCTCTGGCTTCTGTCCACCGCAGTGTCGCCAGATGCGCAATACCTGCTGTTCAGTGCCGCGGGCTGCACCGTCGCTGTGGCGCATTTCTTTCCGGTTGCGACTTTCTCGAAACTGCGCGGCGGGTATGACCGGATCATTCGCAACCTGATTTGGATCCTGCTCACCGCAGTGCTGATCGGGGGGACTTTCGTGATCGCGGGCGGGCGCGAGGGCGCAAGCCTGACCATCGCCGTCAACCGGGTCCTGATTGCCGCGATCACCATCGGCTTCGGTGCCCTGTTCGTGCGCAACATCTTCATCCTGAAATCCGACCGGGAGCTGGCCGTGCAAGAGGCCTTGGAGCGCGCCGAGGAAAAGGCCCGCATCAACGAAGCCCTGCTCGTTGCCCGCGATAATCACCGCGCCGCCGTCGAGATCGCGCACAACCGCAACCTGCGCCTTGCCACCGCGTCGCATGACATCCGCCAGCCCTTGTCGTCGCTGCGGACCTCCTTCGCCGCGCTGACCCGCGACATGCCTCAGGACACGCGTGACCATTTGCAGACCTCCCTCGATTACCTCGATGAACTTGCCGCCAGCTACATCACCGAGGCCGCCACTGATGCCGGCCCGCTGGCAAAACAGGAGCGCGTGCCTGTCGACGACGCCGAAGATGTCCGCACGGAACAAATCGCCGAAACCCTGCGCCGGATGTTCGCCGAAGACGCCGCCGAGCGCGACCTTGCGCTGCGGATGGAGGTCGCTCCCGCCGCCCTGCGCACCCAACCGCTCGCGCTGATGCGGGTGCTGTGCAACGTGATGTCGAACGCCATCGCCCACGGTACGCCCGGCCCCCTCGATGTAAGCGGCACCCAAACCGCCGCGGGCTACGTGTTCGAGATCCGCAACCCCGGCGCGTCGGATCTTGCCTTCGCGACATGGGACAAGGGCGAGGCCTCGGGCGGCAGCGGGCTTGGCCTGGCCATCGTGCGCGAACAGGCCGCGCGCGCGGGCCTGTCCATCGCAACTCCCGATCGCGGGCCCGACACGACCTGTATCGCCATCACCGTCCCAACCGACCCCGAAAGCCGCGCACGATGATCCGTCTCATTCTCCTCGCCCTGATCCTGCCACTCGCCGCCCTCGCGCAGCAACCCGGCCCACCGTATCCGCTCGATGGCGTCTGGCAAACCGGGGCGCGGAACGGGTCTTGGGGCATCGTCCGCTTCGCCCCCTGCGGGTCCGCCTATTGCGGCACGCTGACCGGGGGCGGCGGCGCAAATGTCGATCCGCAGTATTTCGGTACACGTCTCGTGCGCGACATGACCTGGGACGGCGCGGCCTTCACCGGCGGCACGCTTCTCGATGTCGAAAACGGCCGCATCTACCGCGCCCGCCTGCGGTTCCGCAGTGCCGACCGCTTGCGCGTCTCGGGCTGCGTCCTGGGCGGCGTGATCTGCGGCGGCCAAACCTGGACACGGCTTGAATAACCGCTCCCGGTGTCTTTTGCGCCGCAAGTTTGCTACGCCAAGACGACGCCACAAATCGACCCCTATCCCGTGACCCAGACCACAGACACACCGCCACATACCCGCTCAAGTCGCACCGCCGCGATCGCATTCGTCGTGGTCGCGCTAATCGTGGCTGCCGGGGTCTGGGCCGCGACCTATCGCTATTTCACCGCGCAGGAGCTCCAGCGGGCCGAAGCGCGCATGTCGCTTTACCACAGCACCGTGCTGTCGGAACTGGAGCGGTTCGAACATCTCACCCATGTTCTGGCCGTCGATCCCTACGTCATCGCCGCCCTCGAAGATGGCACCACCGGGGCGCTCAACCCGCGCCTTGCGTCCTTCTCGGACGCCGCCGGGCTCGACGCCATTTTCCTGATGGACACCGCCGGCCTGACCATCGCCGCCTCCAACGCCAACCAAGACCGCAGCTTCGTTGGCCAATCCTACGCCTTCCGCCCGTATTTCCAGGATGCGCTTGGCGGCGCGACCGGCGCATTCTACGGCATCGGCGCCACCACCGGGCTTCCGGGCTACTTCATCGCCGATCCGGTGCGCGACGCTGCGGGGCGGGTGATCGGCGTTGTCGCGCTGAAACTTGACCTTGCCCCGTTCGAACAGGCCTGGCGGGATGCCGGAGAGCAGGTTTTTCTGACTGACCGGCAAACCGTTGTGCTGCTGTCTTCGAACCCGGCCTGGCGCTACGGCACCCTTGACCCGCTTCCACCCGAGGCGCGCACCCGCATCACCGAGACGCGGCAATTCCCCGGGCAGCCGCTCGATTCGCTCGATTGGATCGCCAATGCCGATGGCGGCCGCGCGCGGATCGACGGGGTCCGTCGCCTCCATGTGGCCAGCGCCGATCTCCCCCATGCCTGGCGGCTGCACTACCTTGGGCGCAACGACACCGCCATCTTGCGCGCGTGGCTGGCGACCGGCGGCTTCTTCGTGGTCTCGGCCCTGGGGCTGCTTTTCGCGCAATATCAACGCGGGCGGCGACTTGGGCACGCGCTACGCCGTTCGGAAGAAGAAGAGGCGCAGTTGCGGCGCGCGAACACTGCGCTTGCCCGCGAGATCGAGGAGCGCAGGCGCACAGAACAACGCCTCGACGAGGCGCGCGGTGAATTGGAACGCACCTCCCGGCTTGCCGCGCTGGGGCAGCTTTCGGCCTCCGTCACGCACGAGCTTGGCCAACCCATTGCCGCGATGCGCAACCGGCTGACCGCCCATGAGATCAAACATGCCGAAAGCCCGCTGACCCAAACCATCGGCGGCCTTGTCGACCGGATGGAAGGCATCACAAGGCAGCTCAAGTTCTTCGCCAGGTCCGGCGATGAACCCTTCGAAAACGTCGACCTGCGCGATTGCATCGACGCGGTGTTGGAGCTGATGGTGCCAAGCCTCGATGCGCTCGACCTGGTGCCTGACTATACCCGACCCGAACACCCGTTGTGCGTTCGCGGATCGCGTCTGCGGCTGGAACAGGTGCTCACGAACCTGCTGCGCAATGCCGTTGACGCGATGGAAGATGTGGAGCATCCGGCGCTCAGCCTGCGCACCGGCATGACGCAAGGTGTGGTCTGGATCGAGGTCGCCGATACCGGGCATGGCCTAGGCAGCGCCACGCTTTCGGACCTGCGCGAACCCTTTGTGACCACCCGGGCCAGCGGGCAGGGCATGGGCCTTGGTCTGGCGATCTCGTCGGGCATTCTTGAAGATCACGGTGGCCAGCTTGAAGGGCGCAACCGGGCCGATGGCACCGGGGCGGTGTTCCGCATGACCCTGCCCGAGCGCACCGCGCTATTGCATCCGGAGGTCGCCGCGCAATGACGCTCGACGTCACAAAGCGAGACACCACAAAACCCGACGCCCCGTTCCGGGCGCTCGTGGTCGAAGATGATCGCGCCATGCGGCAATCCGTGGTAGATTTGCTCGACGCCGATGGATGGCGCGTCTGCGATGTACCGCGCGGCGATCGCGCCGTTGCGGCTCTGGCCGAATTTGACGCCGATGTCATTTTGTCGGACGTGCGCATGCCCGGGATTTCGGGCCTTGAGTTGTTGCAATCCCTGCCGCGCGACCACGCCGTGCCCGTGGTTCTGGTCACCGCCCATGGCGATATCCCCATGGCGGTGGAGGCGATGCAGGCCGGGGCCTATTCCTTCGTCGAAAAGCCTTACGAGCCGCGCCGCCTTCTGACGATACTGCGCCATGCCGCCGAGCAAACCCGCATGCGCGCCAGCAATGCCCGCCTGCGGCAGCGTCTGTTGCAGATCTCCGGCCTCGACCGTGTGCTGGTTGGCGCAAGTGCGGCGGTGCGCAATCTGCGCGCGCAGGTGGCCGATCTTGCCGATACGCCCGCCGCCGTTCTGATCTTGGGCGAGACCGGCACCGGCAAGGATCTCGTGGCCCGCGCGCTGCATGACCTTGGCCCCGCCCCCGACCGACCCTTCATCGCCGTCAACTGCGCGCTGCTCTCGCCCGAAAGCTTCGTGGCCGAAATGTTCGGTGTTGCCGGTGGCGCCGACGGCCGCATCCTCCAGGCCGATGGCGGCACCCTCTTTCTTGATGAGGTCTGCGCCTGTCCGCCCGATGTGCAGGCGCGGTTCCTGCGGGTGCTCGAAGACGGCGCCGTGATCCCCGAAGGCGCCAGTGCGCCGGTCCCCGTCCGCATCCGTGTGCTTGCCGCAACCAACGAAGATGTCACTGCCAAGGTCGCCGCAGGTCTGTTCCGCGAGGATCTGCTTTACCGCCTCAACACCTTCACCCTCGCCCTGCCCCCTCTGCGCGACCGGCCCGAGGATCTGCGTCCGCTCCTGCTGCATTTCCTCGCCGATCTGGCGCAGCTTTACGGCATCGACGCGCCCGATCTGAGCGCCGATGACCTCTCCGCCGCGCTGGCCCATGGTTGGCCCGGAAATGTCCGCGAACTCCGCTCGGTGGCCGAGCGTCGCATCCTCGCCGCGCGCATTGGCACCGGTACGCTCGCGCAGGCCATCGCCCCACACACCAGCACCGCGCCGCGCGCCGACACGCTGCGTGCCGCCGTGGCCGAGCTTGAACGCGACATGATCGCCACCGCCCTGACCACCCATGCCGGGCGCATGGATGATGTGGCCGAGGCGCTTGGCATCGGGCGGCGCACACTCAATGAGAAAATCGTCAAGCTTGGCCTCGACAAGGACGCCCTGCTATAAGCCTGCGGGTATCCGCAGGGCATCCTGCCGACGCGGCGCGGATTTCTTCATAAACAGGTCCCTCAATGGGCCGCATAGTCGCGTCACCATGACATCGCATGTGATCTAGGGAGGACATCATGCAAAAACTTCTCAGCCGCACGGCTCTCGCCGCGCTTGCCATCTCCATAGGCTCCGAAGCCTTCGCCGTTGAATGGAACGTCTCGCTCTGGGGTCAGCGTCGCGCGTTCACCGAACATGTGGAGCGCCTGGCAGAGCTGGTCTCTGACCGCACCAACGGCGAATTCACCATGAACATCTCCTACGGCGGCCTGTCGTCGAACCGTGAAAACCTCGACGGAATCGAAATCGGCGCCTTCGAGATGGCGCAGTTCTGCGCCGGCTACCACCCCGACAAGAACCGCGCGATCACCGTGCTCGAACTGCCCTTCCTCGGCGTCACAACGCTCGAAGAAGAGGTCGCCGTTGCCACAGCCGTCTACAACCACCCCGCCGTGGCCGAGGAAATGGCGCAGTGGAACGCGATGCTGCTGATGACCTCGCCGATGCCACAATACAACCTCGTCGGCACCGGCGATGCCCCTGCGGGCCTGGCCGATTTCGACGGCATGCGTGTGCGGGCCACCGGTGGCCTGGGCCGCGCGTTCGAGGCCGTCGGCGGCGTTCCAACCTCCGTGACCGCGACCGAAGCCTACCAGGCGATGCAGGGCGGCGTCGTCGACACGGTCGCCTTCGCGCAGCACGCCCACCTGTCGTTCGGCACCATCAACGAAGCCGATTGGTGGACTGCCAACCTCAACCCCGGCACGGTCAACTGCCCCGTCGTGGTGAACATCGACGCCTACGAATCGCTGTCGGATGAACACCGCGCAGCGCTTGACGAATCCGTCTCCGAGGCGCTCGACCATTACCTCGCCAACTACGCCGAGCTGCTGGAGCGCTGGGACAGCGTCCTGGCCGAGAACAGCGTCACTAGCGTGGAAATCCCGCAGGCCGAGCTGGACGCCTTCCGCGAGGCCGCCACGCCACTCCACGCCGCCTGGATCGAGGAAATGTCAGGCCAGGGTCTGCCCGCACAGGAACTCTACGACCTCGTGCAATCCTCGCTCGCCGAAGCGCAGGGCAACTAAGCCTCCCTTTCGGGACACCTGACGGCTCCGGCACATCCCGCCGGAGCCGTCGCAATTTTCGGGAAAATCACCATGTCCAGTGCCTCTTCGGTGCTCGCGGATGACAGCCTCGTCAGCCGTCTGGATCGCATGCTTCTGCCGGTAGAGATGTTGATGATCATCGTCTCCGGCCTGTTCACCTTCGGGCTCATGTTCCTCGCCGTCTTTTCGGTGGGCGGGCGTGAATTCTTCGGCTCGCCTCTGCGCGGGTATGTCGACTGGATCGAAATGGCGATGCCCTTCATCGCGATCTTCGGCATCTCCTATGTGCAACGCTCGGGCGCCCATATTCGCATGGATATCGTCATCGGTGCCTTCCGGGGCCGTCTGCTCTGGGCGGTGGAACTTCTTATGACGATCCTGATCTTCCTGCTCATCGCGCTTTTGCTTTGGGGCGCGTGGTCGCATTTCGACCGGTCGTTCGATTTCTCCCGGCCCAACTGGTCCCGCGACAGCTCGATCGACATCAACCTGCCGATCTGGCCCGCGAAACTCGCCGTTGTGGCCGCCTTCGCGGTGCTGACCCTGCGCGCCGCGTTGCAGATCTGGGCCTATGGGCGCGCGCTTTGGCTCGGCCTTGACCGGCCAGCCGCCGTGCCCTTCACCCTCTCCGTCGAACAACAGGCCGCCGCCGAGGCGCAACAGGTATCGGGGCGCGACTGATGGACAGCACCACAATCGGACTTTGGGTCACCGGCGGGATGCTCTTGCTCGTCGTGTTGGGCATGCGCGTGGCCTATGCCACCGCCATCGCGGGCCTTGTCGGCCTCTTCCTGATCAACTGGGCGCGGCGTGATTTCGGCGGCGAAGACATCTTCTGGGCGATCGAAGTCGCCGTGAAAACCGCCGGACAGGTGCCCCATTCCAAGGTCGCGAACCAGGCGCTTTCGCTGATCCCCACCTTCATCCTCATCGGTTTTCTCGCCTATCACGCCGGGCTTACCCGCGCGCTGTTCGAGGCCGCGAAGCGTTGGATCGCCTGGGTACCGGGCGGCCTCGCCGTCTCTACCGTTTTCTCCACTGCGGGCTTTGCCGCCGTCTCCGGCGCCTCCGTGGCCACCGCCGCTGTCTTCGCCCGCATCGCGATCCCCGAGATGCTGAAGGTCGGCTATGACAAGCGTTTCGCTGCCGGTGTCGTCGCCGCGGGCGGCACGCTCGCCTCGCTTATTCCACCCTCCGCGATCCTCGTGATCTACGCGATCATCGTGGAACAGGACGTCGGAATGCTGCTCCTTGCGGGCTTCATTCCCGGCATTTTCTCGGCCTTCGTCTATGCGCTTCTGATCATTGGTCTGGCGCTCACGATGAAGAATTTCGGTCCTCCCGTGACCGGCTTTACATGGGGGCAACGTTTCGCCTCGCTTCCCGCCGCTTTGCCCATCGTGGCGGTTGTCGTGATCATCATCTTCTTCGTCTATAACCCGTTCGGCGATGCCTGGGGCACCCCGACCGAAGGCGGGGCCATCGGGGCCTTCATCGTCTTCTGCATGGCCCTGTGGAAGGGCATGCGCTGGCCCGAGTTGAAAGACGCCCTGATCGAAACCGCCAAGCTTTCGGTGATGATTTTCTCGATCATCTGGGGCGTGCTGATCTACGTGCGCTTCCTTGGGTTCGCCGATCTGCCGGGCGTTTTCTCCGACTGGATCACGGCGCTTGAGATGTCGCCGATGCTGATCCTGGTCTGCATCCTTCTGGCCTATGCCGTGTTGGGCATGTTCATGGATGCGATCGGCATGCTGCTTCTGACCCTGCCTGTGGTGTTCCCGGCGGTCATGGCGCTCAACGGCGGGCTCGATGTGTCGGCGGCGGACAGCACCTTTGGCATGTCGGGGCCGATGTGTGCCGTGTGGTTCGGGATCTTGGTGGTCAAGATGGCCGAGTTCTGTCTGATCACGCCGCCGATCGGGTTGAACTGCTTTGTGGTGGCGGGTGTGCGCGATGATCTCTCGGTGCAGGATGTGTTCCGCGGCGTGACCCCGTTCTTCATCGCCGACGCCATCACCATCGCGCTTCTGGTGGCTTTCCCCGGCATCGTGCTCTGGCTGCCCAGCCTTGCGTGAGATCGCCGTATGAGCGGGTTAAGAAAAGGTAAACAAAAAATGCTTTGTTGTTTATTTTCTATGGTTTAGGTATCCCGTGCACGCGTGCACAAACCCGAGCCAACGCTGTAATTGAAGGGAGGCCTCGCATGGCCCTGAAACGCCTTCTGACCGAGTTCGGCATGGGATCCTCCCTCCGCCGGCAAGACTACACCCAAGCCGCGACACGGGCCGTCCAGGACGCGCTGTGGCACAATTCCATCAACCTCGCCGAGCTCTTCGGCAAGGATAAATCCGACATGCAGATCACCGTCGAGATCGGCGTGCAGAACCCCGAAGCGGTCGATAAAGCCGCCATAGCCGCCATCTTCCCCTACGGCCAGATCACAGTCGTCCCCCGCAAAGGCGGCCTCGACGTCCCACGCCAGGACGGCGGCAATCCCACCGTCATCGCCAACGTCGCGATTTCCGTGGCCCTCGACGTGGAGGACGCGGCATGACCGACCAACGTTTCATCATCGAAATGGGCATGGGCAACGATCAATACGGGATGGATTACACCAAGGCCGCCGCCCGCGCGATCGAAGACGCCATCCGCCATTCCGCCCTCCCCCTCTTCGAGGCCACCGGTGTGAGCCACGATCAGATGCGCGTGCAGGTCACCATCGGCGTGCAGGATCCAGGCGCCGTCGATTGCGACGCGCTGGCCGCGAAGCTCCCCCGAGGCCGCGCCAGCGTTACGGCCGTCTTAGGCGGCCTGAACGTCGAGAATCCCGATACCGGCAAGACCCTCGTCATCGCATCGGCCGCGGTCGAAGCCTTCCTGCCGAAACAGGCCTGAAGGCTGCATTGGTTGCGAACGGTATTGCCGTTCCACCCGATGCCGCTATCGTCCCGCCTTGGGGAGGATGCGCGTGCGAACACAGGTTGCAATTATTGGCGGGGGCCCCTCCGGCCTGCTACTCGCGCAGCTTCTGCATGCGCAGGGTATTTCCTCGGTCGTGTTGGAGCGCCAGACCCGCGCCCATGTGCTCGGCCGTATCCGCGCGGGCGTTCTTGAACAGGGCCTCGTTGGCCTTCTGGAAAAAGCCGGCTGCGCGGACCGCCTCCATGCCGAGGGTTTCACCCACGACGGCACGCTCTTGTCCTACGGCGACCAGATGTTCCGCGTCGATTTCACCGAACATGTCGGCAAACCGGTGGTGGTCTACGGCCAGACCGAAGTCACCCGCGACCTCTACGCCGCCAGTGATGCCGCTGGTGGAAAGGTGCTGCATTCGGTGCAAAACGTCGTCATCGACGACGCCGATGGTGACAGCCCTTCCGTGACCTGCGAAATCGACGGCGAGCCCTTTCGGATCGACTGCGATTTCGTGGCGGGCTGCGACGGGTTCCACGGTGTCAGCCGCAAGACAATCCCCGAAAGCGTTCGGAAGGAATTCGAGAAGGTCTATCCCTTCGGCTGGCTCGGGGTGCTGTCCGAAACGCCGCCGGTGAACCACGAGCTGATCTACGCCAATTCCCCCCGAGGGTTCGCGCTCTGCTCGATGCGAAACGCGAAATTGAGCCGCTATTACATCCAATGCAGCCTCGACGATTCCCCCGACAATTGGAGCGACGCAGCCTTCTGGGACGAACTCAAGCGCCGCATTCCCGAGGATCAGGCCGCACAGCTGATAACCGGCCCGTCGATCGAGAAATCCATCGCCCCGCTGCGGTCCTTTGTGACCGAGCCGATGCGCTGGGGCCGCCTGTTTCTATGCGGCGACGCGGCCCATATCGTGCCGCCCACCGGCGCGAAAGGGCTGAACACGGCCGCCTCGGACGTCCATTATCTGTTTGAAGCACTGGTCGCGTTTTACAAATTCGGCTCAACGGAAGACATCGCAGCCTATTCCGACCGCGCATTGGCCCGCGTCTGGAAGGCCGAGCGGTTCTCGTGGTGGTTCACCACGCTGATGCACCAATTTCCGGGCCAGTCCGAGTTCGATCTGAAAATGCAGATTGCCGACCTCGAATTCCTGCGGTCCAGCGCATCGGCGCAGAAGGCAATGGCCGAGAATTACGTCGGGCTGCCGTATTGAATGGGGACCCTGACGTGACAGATCGCTTCGAGAAAGGCATGCAAACCCGCCGCGCAGTTTTGGGCGACGCCCATGTTGACCGCGCCGAAGCCGCAAAAACCCCCTTCGACGCTCCGTTTCAGGAGATGATCACCGAAGGCGCCTGGGGCACGCTCTGGGCAGATGAGACGATCTCGCACAGGGATCGCTCGCTCCTGACGCTAGCGCTTCTGGCAGCCTGCGGGAATTTCGACGAAATCCCGATGCATATCCGCGCCACGGCACGCACGGGCGCGACACGCGATGAGATCATGCAGGCCTTCCTGCATGTCGCCGTCTATGCGGGCGTTCCCAAGGCGAACCACGCGATCAAACTGGCCAAGACGACGTTCGATGAGATGGACGAAGGGGCCTAGGCCGCTCGCATATCATTGACATGTGGACGCCTCGCGCAAAGATGTCGCTCCATGACAGACCGCGAGAAACAGATTGCCGAGGCTGCTGTCCGCGTATTCACGCGCTACGGGATCAAGCGCGTGACAATGGCCGATATCGCCGAAGAAGCAGGCATTGCGCGGCAGACGCTTTACAACGTTTTCGCCAACAAGGACGAGGTGATCCACGCCACCGTGCTGTTCTACATGGAGGGCCAGCGCGCGCGGACAGAGGCGGCCTGGACCGAGCAGAACAGCCTGTCCGACAAGCTGGACGCCGTGTTCGAGTTCAACGTGTTCGAACCATGGGATCATATCACCGCCTTGCCTGACGCTAGCGACATCGCACAGGCCGATCACAGCGCCGGCAAGGCGGCGACTGCCATTGCAGGCGCGGCGATGCGCGAAAGCCTGGAACGGCTCTTTGCACCGCATGAGGCAAGCTTGGGTCGGAACGGGCATTCCCCGCGGAGCATGGCCGCTTTCGTTCAATCCACGATGTTAAGCCTCAAGCATGAGATCAATAACCGCGCGGAACTTGAGCGTCTGATTGGCACGTTGAAGGCCATGGTATTGCAATCCGCTTTTAGACCATTGGACAAATATTGACTATTTGTCTATTTTTGGGCATCCTGGACAATGCCGCGCTCATGGAAAGGACTGATCGATGCAACTGACCGTGAATGGCGACCTGCTTGAGATCGACGTCGAACCGGACATGCCGCTTTTGTGGGTCCTGCGCGAAGAATTGGGTCTGACCGGGACGAAATACGGCTGCGGCGTTGCGCAGTGCGGGGCCTGCACCGTACATATCGACGGCTTTGCAGAGCGGTCGTGCCAAGCCCGCGTCGGCGATCTTGAAGGGGCCGAGATCACAACGATCGAAGGTCTGGGCAACCCCGCGGCGCTGCATGCGGTACAAGCGGCCTGGGTCGCGCATCAGGTTGCGCAATGCGGCTATTGCCAATCGGGGCAGATCATGCAGGCGGCGTCACTTCTGTCTGAAACGCCCAATCCAAGCGATGAAGACATCGACTTTGCCATGTCCGGCAACCTGTGCCGTTGCGGCACGTATCCTCGTGTCCGCGCCGCGATCCATACCGCCGCCAGAACAATGGGGGGCTAAGGCATGAGCAAGCTGAAAACCTTCAGCCGCCGCGCGTTTCTTGTCGGTTCGGCTGCAGTGGCTGGTGGCGTGGCGTTTGGCGGCTATCTCGTTGCCCGAACGCCCGAAAATCCGAACCTCGGCAATCTCGGCGAGGGTGAAATGTCGTTCAACCCGTGGGTGCGGATCGATCGTAACGGGATCACCCTGATCACCCCGCATGCCGATATCGGCCAGGGTGCGGCCTCGATGCAGGCGGCCCTGATCGCGGAGGAGATGGACCTTGCGTGGGGTGGATTCCAGACCGATTTCGGACGGCCTTCCGCGGCCTATTGGAACACTGCGATGGCGGAGGATCAGGCGCCGCTTTTGCCGTGGGACGACGGGTTTGGCGCGCGGGCCATGCGCGCGTCGATGGATGCGATGCTAAAGGTGATCGGTATGCAGGGCACCGGTGGATCGACGTCCGTTGCCGACAGTTTCACCAAACTGCGCGAAGCCGGAGCCATGGCGCGCGAGACGCTGAAGCTGGCCGCCAGCGAGCGAACCGGTATTGCCGTCAGCGAATTGCGCACAGAGGACGGAGCGGTGATCCTTCCGGGCGGTGAGGTGTTGCCCTACGCCGAACTTGCAGAAGTTGCCGCAACGCTCGACCCGGTCGAGGGCACGCCTTTGCGGGATCCGTCGCAATGGCGGCTTATTGGAACCCCGATGCCCCGCCTCGATACCATGGCGAAGACCACCGGCACGCAGAGCTATGGGCTGGACATCGAATTACCTGAGATGCTTCGGGCCAGCGTGCGGATGAACCCGCGCAAGGGCGGCGCGCTGAACGGGTTTGACGCCAGCGCAGCCGAGGGCATGCCGGGTGTCGACCGGATCGTGGAGATCACCGGTGGTGTTGCCGTGATCGCGTCCAACACTTGGTACGCAATCCAAGCGCTGGATGCGATTGACTACGATTGGGGGCCTGCGCCTTATCCTGCGGAACAGGCGGCGCATTGGGGTGCTTTGGACGCCGGGTTCACAGCCGACAACCTGGACCGCGAATGGCGCAATGATGGCGACGTGGACACGGCCATCGCGGACGGCTCCGACATCAGCGCTGAGTACCGCGCGCCCTATGTGGCGCACCAACCGTTGGAGCCGCTCAACGCGATCGTGTTGGTCGAAGACGCGCAGGTGCAGGTTTGGACAGGCCACCAACTGCCGCGTTTTTTGCAACAACAAGTAGCCGCCATCACGGGACACGACACAGATCATGTGATCGTTCACAACCAATATATCGGGGGTTCGTTTGGCCACCGGCTGGAACTGGAATATGTGAAACAAGCCACTGAAATCGCAGTCCAGTTTCGCGGCAAGCCAGTGAAACTGACCTATAGTCGGGAGGAAGATTTCGCACAGGACTTTCCACGTCAAATCAGCTTGGCCCGCTGCCGTGGTGCGGTTGCAGACGGTCGCGTGACGGCTTGCGATATCGAGATCGCCGCTCCTTCGGTTCTGGGCTCACAATTGGGCCGCATCGGTGCCCCGGCGCTTGGACCCGACAACCAGCTTCCCGCCGGTGTCTGGCAACAGCCCTATGCGTTGGAAAACATGCGCGTGCGGACCTATGCCGTCCCGGACCTGTCTCCGGTATCGTCCTGGCGCTCGGTCGGGGCTTCGGTTGGCGGTTTCCTCGCGGAGGGATTCCTTGACGAATTGATCGTTGAGGCCGGCGCAGACCCGTTGGAAGAACGGCTCCGCCTTTGCACCTTGGATGACACCAGCCGCAGGACGTTGGAGGCGGTGGCCGAGATGGCGAATTGGGGAGAGCCCGTGCCCGCGGGAACCGGGCGCGGCGTGGCTATGGTGCATTCGTTTGGCGTGCCGTGCGCGCAGATCATCGAAGTCACCGATGTGGATGGGGCCATTCGCCTCGACCGCGTCTGGGTAGCGGCCGATGTGGGGCGTGTCGTGGATCCGGTGAATTTCGAGAACAACGTACAAGGCGGCGTCATCTGGGGGCTCGGGCACGCCATCAATTCAGAGATTACCTATGCGGACGGGATGGCGGAACAGACCAATTATCACGCCGCGGAAGGCATGCGCCTCTATCAGACCCCGCAGATCATGGTGCGCGGGCTTGAACACGGTGCTGTCCGCGGGATCGGCGAGCCGCCCGTTCCCCCCGCCGCACCGGCCCTGGCGAACGCGATCTATGCCGCCACTGGGCAGCGTTTGCGCGCCATGCCGTTCTGGAACGAGATCGATTTCATATGATGGGATGGGCCTGGTCGACCGGGTTGCATCTTGAGTCAAGCCGCACCGATTAAGCGTCTGTTCATGGCTTTCCCCTAAACATGCCCTTTAAAGGCAGGAGTTTAGGGATGGCCGACAACGACGTGCGTCCAATCATCATCAAGCGCAAGAAGGTGACCGGCGGCGAGGGGCACCATGGCGGCGCTTGGAAGGTGGCCTATGCGGATTTCGTGACCGCGATGATGGCGTTCTTCATGCTGATGTGGCTTCTGAACGCAACAACCGAAAATCAGCGTAAAGGCCTGGCGGACTACTTCAGTCCCAGCATTCCGATTGCGCGGGTGTCGGGCGGAGGCGACGGCGCCTTTGGCGGCGAAAGCCCCTTCTCGGAAGAGGTTATGACCCAAAACGGCATTGGCGCGTCCAGTCGTCAGCCGACCGAAGGTCGGCAGGCGATGGGTACACAAGGCACCGACCACGATGCCGAGCGCGAAAATGCCGAACTGTCCGAGATCGAAGGCGCCCTGATGGGTGAGGGCGGCGACAGCGCCGTGAGCGAATTGGCACGCCCCCATATCGAGACGCGCCTGACCGATGAGGGCCTGCTGGTCGAGATCTTCTCCAGACCAGGCGCACCGCTTTTTGACCCCGAAACGGGCATGCCGCAGGCCTGGCTAGCCGAGTTGGCGATTACCATGGCCGACCTTTTTAGCACGGTCAGAAATGGCGTTGCCATCGAGGCGCACATCGCGACCGAACCGTTGGTACGGGCAAGTGTCAGTGGGTGGCAACGCACGACGGAACGCGCGCAGCTGATGCGCGCCTTGCTGGAGGCCGGCGGCCTTGACCCTCTACGCGTGTCGCGCGTCACCGGTCATTCCGACCGGGAGCCTGCGGTCGAGCCCGGCATTGCCCCCCGCAATGACCGTTTGGAAATCATTCTACTGCGAAATGCCTACTGAAAACGCATCGCATTTTATTTGTTAGGACGGCGTTAAACCGTCGCTGCGCACAGTACGGAAAATCCCAGGTGCAGCAGAAAGGTGCATGTGATGACAATATCTTCTTCGCTCAACGCGGGTGTTGCCGGCCTCTCGGTCAATGCAAGCCGCTTGGCCACCATTGCAGACAATATCGCGAACTCCGGAACCAACGGCTACAAACGAGCTGTTGCGGATTTCCACTCCATGGTCATCGAATCCGGCAGCGGCATCTATTCCGCTGGCGGTGTTCGCGTGACCACGCAACGCCTCATCGACCAACCAGGGGCGCTGGCGACCACCAACAACCCAACAGACCTCGCAGTCCGTGGGAGGGGGTTTCTTCCCGTCACCACCGGTGCCGCAGCTGGCGTCGATGGATCCGGTGATTTGCCACTGTTTCTCGCAACAACTGGATCCTTTCGCACCGATGCCGAAGGGTTCCTGCGGACATCGACCGGTGTGACCCTTATGGGTTGGCCTGCAAATGCCGATGGCACCGTGCCCTCTTTCCCGCGCGACACGGGTGCCGGGCTTGAACCGGTGCAGGTCAACGTCAATCAGTTCACCTCCGAGCCGACGACGCGAATCTCCATGGGTGTGAACCTTCCCGGCACGGACACAACGTCCGACTCGGCCGGTGACACCCGCCAGCTCTCGGTCGAATATTTCGACAACCTCGGAACATCGCAATCCATTGATGTCTCCTTCACGCCGGTTGTTCCGCTAGCCGGTGATCCGGCGTCCAATACTTGGAACATGGTGTTGACCGACTCTGCGCAGAACGGCGCTGTGATCGGCGAATATACCGTGGAATTCGACGACAGCCGCACCGGCGGGGGCACAATTCAGGACGTGACCCAAGGCGTGCCCGCTGTAGGTGGCGGATGGAGCTCCACAACTGGTGCGTTCACAATCGACGTCCTCGGCGGACCGATCGAAATTGATATCGGTGCGCAGGGCATCGGCTCGGGCCTGACACAATTGTCGGACAACTTTGCGCCGACAGCCATCTCGAAAGATGGCTCGCCGGTTGGCAATCTGGTGTCGGTAGAGGTCGATGCGAACGGCTACGTACATGCGAATTTCGACGTTGGCATCACCCGTACCGTCTATCAGATCCCACTGATCGATCTGCCCAACCCCAACGGGCTCATCGCGCATGACAACCAACTCTACTCAACTTCGTCGGAAAGCGGCTCCTTCTTCCTTTGGGACGCCGGGGACGGTCCAACGGGTGATGTCGTATCGTATGCTCTAGAGGAATCCGCGACCGATGTGGCCGCTGAACTGACACAGCTGATCCAAACGCAGCGTGCCTATTCCTCGAACGCCAAGATCATCCAGACAGTGGATGAAATGTTGCAGGAAACTACGAATATCATCCGGTAGTTCATCTCTTTCACCCCTTTCGTGAGATACCTGAATGAGCATCTCTTCCGCCTTATCAAACGCACTAAGCGGGCTGACAACGTCAGCCCGCCGCGCGGATATCGTATCGTCGAACATCGCCAATGCGATGACCGAAGGCTACGGAACACGGCGACTCGAAACGGGGAGTCGCATTCTGGGAGATGCGGGTTCCGGTGTGCGTGTCCTCGGAGTGACCCGGCAAGAGGACGCAATCCTCACCGGTCAGAGGCGGCAGGTCGCGGCAAACCTTGGCGCCGATCAAACCGAGGTCGCCTTCGCATCGCGCCTCGAAAGCCTGATCGGAACCCCGGATCAATCCGGCAGCCTGTCAGCGCGGATCGCGGATTTCGAAGCAAAACTCGTCGCCGCCTCGAACACGCCTTGGAACACAACGCATCTGACGGGGGCGGTCAGGTCGGCGCAAGTTATGGCTGAAACGGTCAACCAGATCAGCGATGGTATCCAAAGCGAACGCAAACGAGCAGACGCAGAGATTGGACGGTCGGTCGATCAGATCAATTCAGCGCTTGAGGGATTGGAAAATCTCAATAAGCGCATTCTGTCCACACCGGCAAATGGTGGCGAAATGGCGGCCCTCTATGATGCACAAGCACAACTCGTGGACCAAATCGCGCCCTTCGTTCCTCTCGAGTCCCGACGTGAATCCAACGGAACACTGCAACTCTACAGCAGCGATGGACATGTTCTTCTGAGCCACCGTGCCGCAGAATTGAGCTTTGATCCGGCGGCGGGCATGGATCCCTTTCTGTCTCTCGCCAACGGCAACCTTTCCGGATTGAGCCTCGACGGAAGGCCACTGCGACTCGAAGGGGTAAATCCCGCACTCGGTGGTGGGCAGTTGGGTGCCATGTTCAACGTACGAGACGCTCTCGGCCCAGAAGCCCAGGCGCGCATGGACGCAGTGGCGCGCGATTTGGCAGAGCGCTTCGACCAGGCAGGCCTCGACCCGAGTGTTGTGGCAGGTAGCCCCGGACTGTTCACTGATGCAGGGGCGTTTGTGGACCCTTTGAATGAAGTGGGGCTAGCAGGCCGGCTGCGGGTCAATTCAGCGGTTCTGCCTGAGCAAGGTGGCGCCGTCTGGCGGCTGCGTGACGGGATTGGCGCAAATGCGGAAGGCCCGACCGGAAACGCGGCGTTCTTAACCGCCCAAATCGAAGTCCTTGCAGATCAACGCCTGACAGCGTCGGGTGGTTTTTCATCGACAACACGGTCTCTGTCGGGTCTCGCATCAGAGGCTCTTTCACTCGCCGGGCTGTCGCGCATCAGCGCCGAAACAGCGCTGAGCCACACAGCGAACTTGCACAACGTACTCACTACCTCCGAACTCGCCGGAGGTGTCGACACGGATGATGAATTGCAGCGGCTCTTGAAAATCGAACAGGCTTATGCCGCGAATGCTCGTGTGATCAATGTTGCGGAAGAATTGATGGACGAGTTGATGAGGATCGCATCATGACACTTGTGACGTTCGGCGACATGGCACAGTTTCAGACTCTGCGCAGGCAAGGTGCTGACCTGCGCTCCGATATGGCGCGCCTGACTTCCGAACTTGCTTCGGGAAAAGTTACCGATAAGGGCCGGGCGTTAGGTGGTGACTTTTCGGGCCTTGCCGACATCACCCGTAGCTTGCGTCTGAACGATACGTTCAAAAATGCGATCTCTCACGCAGCGACATCGGCTGCAGGGCGCCAAACCGCACTGGGTCGCATTTCAGCAGAGCTGGAGGGGTATGGCGCCTCCTTGCTTTCGCTCGCAGGGGTTGGGAACACAGGCGATCTACAATTGGAACTTGCAAAGGCGCCTGACCGGTTTGACGCCGCAGTAAGCGCTTTGAACACAAGCTTCGCGGGCCGCAGCCTTTTTTCTGCCGACGAACCCAATGTAAAACCACTGGTCTCAAGCGATGCGATCCTGACCGAATTGCGCACCGTGACGGCAGCTGCCACAGATGCTGCTACTCTAGAGGCAGCCGTCAACGCGTGGTTCGACAATCCCGGTGGCGGATACGAGACCGTCGCCTGGCAAGGTGGCAACGGGCCTGCACCGGAATTTCTTATTGCAGAAGGTGAAGTTGCGGAGACGGGCATCACTGCCCTGGATCCCGCCATCCGCGAAACACTCAAAGGACTAGCTCTGGCGGCGCTTGCCACCGATGACGCCTTTGGCCTGTCCCCGGATGAACGGAGCGACCTAATAGTTTCCGCCGCGCAACAGATACTCAGCAGCGAAACTGAAGTGGTTGGGCTGCGAGCGCGATTGGGGGCCGAAGAGGCCCGGATAGAAGAGGCGAAAGTCTCTGCGGAAACCGCGCGCGGAGCCTTGGAACTTGAGTACGGCCGCCTTTTGGACGCCGATCCCTACAGGACAGCAACCGAGCTGGAAGCCGTAAATCTGCAGCTTGAAAGCCTTTATATCCTCACATCGCGCATGTCGCGCTTGAGCCTCACGGAGTTCCTTCGTTGATCCGATTTCTCATAGTTCTCCTCACAACCAGTCTCGTGGCGACCGCCACCGCTGCAACACCTATCCGCATCAAGGATCTCGTTGAATTTGACGGCGTACGCGGCAACGACTTGGTCGGCTACGGGCTCGTCGTGGGCCTGAATGGCACGGGGGATGGCCTCAGAAACGCGCCCTTCACCGAAGAGATCATGGTGAATATTCTCGAACGGCTTGGCGTTAACGTCACGGGCGAGCAATTCCGCCCGCAGAATGTGGCCGCGGTCATCGTAACCGCAACGCTGCCACCATTTGCTCGACAAGGCGGCCAGATCGACGTCACCGTTTCAGCAATCGGCGACGCTGATAGTCTCTTGGGTGGCACCCTGGTGATGACCCCTCTCACAGCTGCGGATGGCGAGATCTATGCGGTCGCGCAAGGAGCTGTCATTGCCGGCGGCGCCACGGCCGAAGGCGACGGCGCTCAAGTGACCCAAGGCGTGCCAACGGCCGGTGTTATCCCGACTGGTGCCCGTGTCGAGCGGGAGGTTGAATTCGACTTCACTGCACTGGGCCAGATACGGCTCGCGTTGAGATCTCCGGACTTCACTACAGCGGCCCGTATTGAGGCAGCCATCAATGTGGAGTTCGGAGGTTCTGTCGCTGCGATGCTGGACTCTGGAACAGTACTTTTGGATATCAACCGAACGCGCGCGCCCTCGCCTGCTCATGCGATTACACGGGTCGAGAACATTCTGGTTGAGCCGGAAACGCGGGCACGCGTCGTCGTTGACCAACGCTCAGGTACCATCGTCATGGGTGAAGACGTCCGGATAAGTCGCGTTGCGGTAGCGCAAGGCAATCTGACCTTGCGGATTCAGGAGACCCCGATCGCCGTGCAGCCCAACCCATTCGCCGAAGGGGAGACCGTGATCCTTCCACGCACAAACGCCGAGTTGATCGAAGAGCCAGGAACGGGCTTGGCGGAAGTGTCAGGCGGGACCTCGCTCTCGGAAGTCGTCGGGGCACTGAATGCGCTTGGCGTGTCTCCAAGAGACATGATTGATATCTTGTCGAGCATTGAAGCCGCCGGCGCCTTGCATGCAGAATTCATTGTTCGGTGACGCGCCAGTTGTTTGGCGGTAAACTAGTGACCTAGCAAAAACTGCTTCAGGAATGCGCGGATATCACGCGGCGCTTCCAAGCCCTTAATTCGACCATGTTTCGCCGCAACAACCTGATCAAAAAATCGACGGTCTGGTAGTCAGATAGGCCCGCAGCCTGTCCCGTAGTTCGAGCCATCTTTCGGATCGGGGTCGTACTGGAACATTCCCTGCGTCCAATATCGCCCCCAGAAGCCCACCGGTTGCCAAGACCGACTCAACGAATTCTACGAAGCACAGCTCTTGCGACTGGTCCTGGAAGAGCTTTCATCGCATGCACCCGGTCTCCGCGCGGCATCTTGCACAGGAGGTGTGCAATAACCGCAGGGTGTTCCAAGGCAAGATTTGATGGCATCCCAAGCCCGCTTAACCGGTCTTCGATTGTCACCCGCTTAGTCCCTTGCGAGGGGTTTGGCTTGACGCCTTCTCCTGCCAGATCTGAAATGCTTTCATCTTTGGAGGGGACATTTTCTTCGGCATTCAGGCGGAAGCGCTCGAGCAAGCGGTTACGGTGCCACTCGGCACGGGAAGGATCGGGCTCTGTGACTTCGGAAGACGATGCTGGCCCATCAGCAGGCTGCTCCGATTTCAATTTCGCCAGCGTCTCCGGCCCGAGGATCGCAGAAAGGATACTGAGCTTCTCTTGCCGGGAGGTGGATGCTTTGTTTTGACGGTCGGAGTTCTGGTTCATGGTCGTTTCCCGAAATCTGAAGTGGCTAGAAATAGCTTCTCACAAGCGCCCCGGTGATCAGGGTCCATCCGTCTGCCACAACGAAGAAGGCGAGTTTGAAAGGGAGCGAGACGATTGCCGGCGGCACCATCATCATCCCCATGGACATCAGGATAGCCGCTACAACAAGGTCGATCACCAAGAACGGAAGGAAGATCAAAAAGCCGATCTGGAACGCCCTTTCGACCTCGCTGAGCATGAATGCAGGTATAAGGACCGAAGCGTCCGGATCATCCGCCGTCGTTTCCGGGCGCATCTCCGCCAAACTCACCAATGTCGACGTGTCCACGCGGTTCAACATGAACCCCCGGAACGGCTCGTAAATCTGAGGAATGGCCTCCTCGACTGTCAAATCGCCTGCAATCAGAGGGGCAACCCCAATGCTGTAAGCCTGCTCAAAAACCGGAGCCATCACGAAGTAGGTCAGAAAGAGCGCCAGGCTGACGATGAGCATGTTAGGGGGTGACTGCTGTAACCCGATTGCCTGCCGCAGGATCGACAGAACCGTTACAACAAAGGGGAAGCACGTCACCATGATCGCGAGACCAGGTGCGAGACTGAGCAAGGTAATGAGTGCAATGAGCTGGAAGGTCCGCGCGGTCAGACTTCCGCCATCACCGAGATCCAGCGTCACTTCCTGAGCCACCGCACCGCCCGGCACGGCCAGTACAAGCGCGATCGCGAAAAGGAACGCCGCGGCGTTAACCTGCCGCATCGCCGCGATCCATGAGTTCCGTGACCCGGACGGCCAATTGACCTTCCCGGTCTCCGTCCAGCTCAACCAATTCGCCTTCGGCAATCATCTTGTCGCCGACCCAAAGGCCTACTTTGTCTTCGATGCGGCTGTCGAGCGGCAAGACCGTCTCAGGATCCATGGCCAACATATCCGATAAACGCGGGCGTGCCTTGCCGACGCACACCCGGATTTCGATTGGTACGGAATGAAGGGCGGAATTGCGCCCGGTCGCAGCAGCATCGGCCATCACGCGGCTCCTTGTGAGACGAGGGGATCATCGGTTTGGGATTGGAAAGCGCAGACGGCTTCCGTGATTTTTCTGGTGATGTCAGACAAGTCGATATCGCGGCGTTCTGATCCGACGCGCAGAGACACCTGGGTCTCCGAAAAGGCCGGTTCGGCTCGCACCGAAACGTCCTCAAACCCTTCGGCTTCAAGAAGTCGTTGGACGCTTTCGCACGACGCTGGAGCCGCCATGACTTCGATTGAGGCAGACGCGTCGTGTTGAAGGAGCTCGTGCAACTCTTGCGCGGCCATCGGGGCGACAGAATCTGAAGCGAGACGCGGCAGCAGCGCCGTGACAAGTTCTTCGAAAAAGGGGGCCAAGGAGGCGAGAATATCTTGCCGTGCCGTGGAATACGTCAGTTCCGCTTCACGCAAGCGTTTCGCAAGGTCGGCCCCGACTGACTTGCGCACTTCTTCTTCCGCAGCTGCGCAATCCGCCCATCCTGATTTGTAGCCGGCTTCATAGGCATCGAGAGCTTCTGCTTCGTCAGGCACCACAGCGGAGACGGAGTCGCGCGGCACTGGCGAATCACCGCCTGCAAAATCCTCCAGCGACAAAGACCGGTTCATTGCGGTGCCTCATCATCTTCGTTCATCCAGTTGCGAAGAATCTGCACGGTTTCCTCTTCGCGCTCCTGGATCAGGAGTCGCAAACGCTCGACTGGATCCATTTCTGTCAGGTTCTGGGCCGCTTCCTCAGACATCGCACCTGCCATCATCATGGGCAGAGCCCGGTCGAAGGCGTCTCCGATGTTTTCCGGCCGCGTGGATTTCTCTTCTGAGACGGCTGGGAGGCTTTCCGTTTGTCCCGCATTACTAGCAAAAGCAGCCTCACCAAGGGCGGCGATCGGGTCGATGGCGGGGTCGGTCGCGCCCGCCGGTGCGGGCAAGCCTGGGCTTGGTTCGAGCGGCGGCAGGTCTATGGAACGTGCCGCAGCATCTCGACTGAACGAAAGCATCGGGCGCAGCAGGCCGAAAACAATGGCCAGCGCCACGAGAGACAAGAGCGCGGTCTGGACAATGCGTCCGAGATCAAGATTGAAGCGATCGGCAAACCCCGCTTCGGTCAACTCGGTGACTGCGGCCGCGTCGAAGGCCATGGATTGGATGGTGACGACATCACCCCGGGTTTCGTCATACCCGACGGCCGAGCGAACCAAGTTGGTGAGCGCTTCGACCTCGGCGTCGGCCCTTGGAACCGTTTGCACAGCCCCGTCGGCGCCGACTTCTTCGACCCCGTTCAACAAGACCGCGACCGTTATGCGACGAACGGCGCCCGGCTCGCGCTCTACCTCACGTTGCAGTTCCGACATATCGAAGGTCACGCTTTCGCGCGACTCGGTTGATTGCGCAGACGAACCTTCACCGGCTGCACCTTCCCCATCGGGCAGGTTTGAGGCGACCGTTACGCCGCCACCCGCAGCGTCGCGCGATGTGTTATCAAGCTCTTCCGTTTCGGTTGCGATAATCACGCGGCTATCGGGATCAATCACACGCTCCAGCACCGTCTCGCGCGCCATTTCCAACTCTACAGACACCTGCACAACCGCATTCCCAGGACCAACCCGCGCCGCAAGCAAACGCTCGATATTGGTGCGCATCTGCTCGGCCCGACCAGCAGCATCAGCGGCAGGGGACATTTGATCCTGCGCCCCCATAACCTGGCCCGAATCGGCATCTATAACGGTCACGTTGTCCGGGCTGAGGCCTGGAACGGACGATGCAACCAGATACCGCAATGCTTGCGCGTGTCCGGGCGCCAAACCGCCGGCAGAAGGTCTTATCGCGACCGAGGCAGTGACATCGCGGATGGGCTGGAACGGGTCGGCAGATGGGTTTGCGATATGCACACGCGCCGCGCGGATTGCGGGCGAGGAGATGATCGTGCGCGACAGCTCGCCTTCCTTGGCACGCCAATAAGCGGCGTCGAACATCTGCGATGTGGTGCCGAAACCGGATAGCGAATCGAGCAATTCGTAGCCTTGCGGACCGTTCGCAGGCAGGCCCTCGCTGGCGAGCGCCAACCGAAGCGCATCCCGCTCGCCGCTGTCGACGAAGATCGAATCGCCTTCAACACGATGCATGACACCCCGCGCAGAGATTGCTTCGACGACATCCCCCGCAGCCGCAGCATCAAGGCCACTATACAAAAGCGTATAGGAGGGTTGGGACGCGATCCGCGTCAATATCAGAAGGACAATCCCAAGGGCCGCGATGCCCCCGATAAGGAGCCCCCGACGGCGTCCGTCCATGTCATTCCAGAGTTCAAGCAGCTTGTTCACCGCAGCACCATTTTTATCGACCCGTTCTGGCCCGTTGCTTCGGTGATAGCCGCTGTACGCTTAACAATCGGTTAGTGCCTTGCCGCTAAAAAGATGAAGAACGAAACAAGATCGTGAGAATCATGGCGGACGAAACCGAAACCGAAGAACCTAAAAAGAAGAAGGGTTTACTCATCCCGCTTCTGATCGGTGTGCTTCTGGCCGCTATGGGCGGCGGCGGTGGCTTCTGGGCGGTGACCCAGGGTCCTTTGAGCGGTGGCACGGATGAAGATACTCATGAAGACGTCGCGGGTGATCACGGCCAAGACGATCAAGGCGGCGGGACTGTCGCTGATGTTGCATTCATCCAGCTTGAGACACTCGTCGTTTCGCTCGGCTCCGAAAATTCGGGGCGGAACCTGATTTTCACCGCCGCGCTGGAGGTCGCACCCAGCCATCTGGAGGAGGTGACACGCCTTAGTCCTCGCGTGCTCGACGTCCTGAACTCCTACCTCCGCGTCGTCTCTGTCTCCGAACTCAGCGATCCCACAAGCCTCGCCAGGCTGCGCGCGCAGATGCTGCGCCGCATTCAGGTGGTCACAGGCACTGGGCGCGTTCGCGATCTGCTTGTTACACAATTTCTGGTGAACTGAATGACTATTCTCTTAAACTACGGCGCCGATATTCTGGTGATCCTCGCAAGCCTTGGGGCCATGGGCTACTGCATGGTGCTGTCTCGCAGGCTTAATCGTTTAACAAGTTTCGACAAGGGTTTGGGCGGAGCCATTGCGGTCATGTCGAGCCAGGTCGACGAAATGAAAGCCGCCTTGCGAGAGGCAAAAGCGGGCTCAGATGGGGCCGGAAAACAGCTCCATGATCTAGTGCATCAGGCACGCGACATTTCGACTGAGTTGGAGATGATGATCGCCGCCTGCCACGATTTCGCAGAAGAGGCGATCGCGGCACAGACCACCGACCCAGAAATCAGTGCCGAAATCCCACCCGCATCAGAATCCCACCAGATCGTTGAACCCGCGTCTCAGGAGCCCGTCACCGAAGAAGCCCCAGTATCCGATGTGACCCCGATCTTTGGGTCGCGACGGGCAGCAGCGGACGCGTCTCAATCAAATGAAACGGTGCCAGCGCCCTTGTTCCGGCATCGCAGGCCTTTGGCAGTCTGATCATGGCAAAAAAGAAGAAAACCAGGCAACTGAAGCGCGGGAGTCTCCTCGTTACACTCGGTATTATTTTTGCAGCGTCCATCGTGTTGCGTCTCGGGACAATGGAGCTTGAATTCGTCACGTCGGCGTCCGCGTCCGATCCCGAACCCATGCCTTCAGTGATGGGTCCGACATCGCCGTTACGCGCTGCGATGGACGAAGTGACGATGTTACGGGATCGCCTTGCGGCACGCGAAGCCGAACTCGATGACCGGGAACGCGCCGTCGACGTTGCCCAAGTGCTGATCGATGAACGCCTTGCGGCATTGGAGGCTGCGGAACAACGATTGCAGGCTCTAATTCAGGTATCGGATACCGCCGCAGAGGGCGATCTGGCCCGGCTGACCGAAGTCTATGAGACCATGGGCCCGGATCAAACGGCAGCCCTATTCGCCCAAATGGACCCGAATTTCGCGGCAGGTTTCCTGACGCGCATGTCGCCTGCCGCGAGTGCTGCGATCATGTCCGAACTGGACCCAGCCTACGCCTACGCTGTCTCGGTCGTGATCGCGACCCGGAACGCAGGTGCTCCAACACTGGAAAACCCGGACAACGGGCCCGCGGCAGACACGGATTCTTAATCTCTGACTGCCAAACCAGATTGATATGCAGGAGAATCCGCAATGCTCGGAATCGTAGGAATTCTGGTCGTCTTGGGAATGGTGTTTGGCGGCTACAAGCTCGCTGGTGGCAAATTCGGCATCATTATCAAGGCGTTGCCATTCGAAATGATGATGATCCTCGGCGCCGCCCTGGGGGCCTTCCTGATCTCAAACGACAAGGGCACGATCAAGGCCACGCTGAGTGGTTTGAAGAAGGTCTTCAAGGGCCCCTCTTGGAAGGACGAGGACTACCAACAACTCCTGTGTCTGCTCTTCGAATTAATCCGCCTACAGCGACAGAACGCGGTGGCCGTAGAGGAACATATAGAGAACCCCGGCGAGTCCGAAATCTTTGGCCGCTATCCCCGAATCCTGGCCGATCACGAAGCGGTCGAACTGATCTGCGACACGATGCGCGCGGCGGCGATGAATTACAACGATCCGCATCAGGTCGAAGAGGTTCTAGACAAGCGACTCGAACAGAATGTGCATCATCAAATGCATGGCAGCCACGCGATGCAAACCGTGGCCGACGGCTTGCCCGCACTCGGGATCGTCGCCGCCGTTTTGGGCGTCATCAAGACGATGGCGTCGATTGACCAACCACCAGAAGTTCTTGGCGGCCTGATTGGCGGTGCGCTTGTCGGGACGTTCCTCGGCGTGTTCTTGGCATACGGTTTCGTGGGCCCCTTTGCATCCAAGATGAAAGGGGCAATCGAAGAGGATCACCAATTCTATCTTTTAATCCGCGAGGTCCTCATCGCAAACCTCCACAACCACGCAACAAATATATGCATCGAGGTCGGCCGCCAGAACGCCCCCCACCATATGCGCCCGAATTTCAACGATCTGGAAGAGGCGTTACGCGGCCTCAAGCAAGCCGCATGATGCGCGCGCTCGTCCTTGCCCTGACCTCGGCAATTGTCGCTCACAGCGCATCGTCCCAGACATTGCGCGTTCAATCGGGCGATCACAGTGGGTTCACGCGGTTGGTCCTTTCCATCGGCGCAGATCGAGAGTGGGATATCGTCCAAAGCGATCCACGCACGTACCTTTTGACGGTCGATCCAGCCGTGGACGCGTTTGATACTTCTGCAGCGTTTGACCTCATTCAACGCAACAGGCTTGCCGCCCTTACCTCCGCTGGCGGTAGCCTGACGCTTTCACTCGCCTGCCCTTGCCAAATCACCGGCTTCCGGCATCAGGAGGAATACCTTGTTCTGGACATCGCTGACCCTGACCCGGCCACCGTCCAAGCCGAAACCGAAGCCGACGCTACACAGACTGAACCAGAATTCGAAGACGAAGTTGCCGCGTCAGATGACAGGCAGCGCGCAGCCGAAGCTTTGCCGCAACTGGCAGATCTTTTGCGCGCGCCAACCGAGCTACCGGATTTCAACAACACCCCCTTCGTCCCTTCAGAAGTCGAGCAAGCGACGCCTGATGAAGGCTTGACGACAAGCGTGCCAACGCAAAACCCGAGCCTTGAAGAAGCCGCAGAAATCATGGCCGAACAATTGGCCCGGGCGGCTGCGTCAGGTTTGCTGGAAGCGTCTCTTGGCCAATCGCAAAGTTTCGCTGATCCGGTGAGCACCGGCGCCCCAGAAACCGTCGCTCCCGATACGCACGCCGAAGAAGCGCACGAAAGTTCACATGAGACGACGGCCGATCATCATGAAACCCGGACCCCTCACCCCAGCGCAGATGAGCTTCCGGTTCGCACACATACCGCGCTGGATCCGGCGGTTTCTTTCGATACACCTCTCGCGGTTGCCGACGTTCCAGGCGCCTGCCGCGCCGAGCCGTTCGATGCGCGTGAATGGGCCGAAACCGAGAGTTTCGAACAGGGTTTGGGGGAGCGTCGCCTTGCCCTTTTCGATGAGCGGGATGCCATGACCCAGGACGGCGCGGAGGCGCTGGCCCGTTACTACCTTTATTATGGATTTGGGGCCGAGGCGCAGCATTGGTTGCTGCAAATGGATGAGCCGCCGCAAGACTTTCTGAACATCGCCGAATTGGTCGACGGTTCCGAAACCGCAGATTTTGTCCAGGTCACATCAACGGCCGATTGCTCTCCGGGTGAGCTTTTGTGGCGCTATGTGGCCGGTGCCGTGGAAGTTGATCTCAACAGCGATGATATCGCTGCGATACAGCGCGCATTTTCCGAATTACCGGCGCATCTGCGAGACCTTCTGGGTCCAAGGCTGGCACGCAGATTGCACTCCGAAAGGCATGGACCAGCCGCGCGCAATGTGCGTGAAATCCTGCATCGTGGTGGACGGGTCGCCGCAGCAGAACTGCAATTTCTCGATCTAGATCTCGGTATTTCTCTTGCCTCAACCGAAGAGGAAACCCGAACCGCCCTGTCCGACATGCTCACCAATGGCGGGGCGAATGCGGTTGAAACGATGGCCCAAGCCCTCGCTTTTGATCGAAGCGCTGGCGTGTTGCCGACGATGGAGCGTCTTACTGCAGCTCAAGCCCTTCTTCGGGAGACCGGGGATGGGCCACGGAGCGCTCTTCTCTGGCAAGAAACCCTCCTTGGCTACGCAGCACTTGGGGCTCCAGACACAGCACTTTCCATGCTGAGCGACCCCGCCCGTGCAGGAAGCGCCCGGGAGGCCGCCTTGACCGAGCTAATAGCAGAACGGGTCGCGGTCGAAGACACCGCAGGCTTGCTCATCTTGGCCTATACATTCGGCTCAGAGTGGCGGCCCGAAGGATCGGATGCAGGTCGCGCGCAAGTCGCAGCCATCGGATTGCTGCGCGACGAAGGTCTCTACGAGGCAGCACAGATCCTGCGCGATGTTCGCCGACCGCTCATTTTGCCAATCCGGGAAGATGACGAACTTGGCTTGCCGGACCCAGTGACCGAGGCTTGGGAATCCGCGGATTGGTCAAACTTGGCCGAATTGACTGAAGGTCCACACGCAGACGTGGCTACACGTATGGCCGCGCGCTCTTCCGAAGCAGGACCCCCTGACACGATCCAACAGGATCTCGCCGCGCTCGATGCCACCGTGGCGGACAGTCAATCACTTCGTGAAGCGATTGCAGCACTTCTTAACGACCCAAACCCTCAATGATGCAAGAACTTGGAAATAGTAGAATGCTTTTCATCCTTTCATCGAATTTGCATCAATGCCTCCGCATTTCGGATCCGCGCCCACCCTTTAACTTGGCGAGTTCGGATAAATGAACGCGCGGGCCATATTCCATCCGACCATTCTGTTTGCGCTCGCGCTGATGGCTGTGATCATCATGATGATCCTACCGGTTCCGTCGATTATCCTCGACCTTGGCCTCGCCGCATCCTTCGGTTTGGCGATCCTCATATTCACAGTGACGTTGTTCATAGAACGCCCCTTGGATTTTTCTGCCTTCCCGACGGTTCTCTTGGCGTCGTTGATGCTCAGACTGTCGCTCAATGTCTCCTCGACGAAACTGATCATCGGTCAGGGTCATACGGGAACTGACGCCGCAGGTGGGGTGATCGAAGGCTTTGCTATGTTTGTCATCGGAGGCTCGGTGGTGATGGGCCTGGTCATTTTCTGCGTTTTGTTGATCGTGAACTTTATCGTCATCAACAAGGGCGCCGCCCGCATGGCCGAGGTGGGGGCCCGTTTCGCCCTCGATGGGATGCCGGGCAAACAGCTGGCCATCGACAGCGACATGGCCGCCGGAGCCATCGATCACACCGAAGCCAAGGAACGGCGAGAGCGAGAGCAAGCGGAGACAACCTTTTTCGGGTCACTCGATGGTGCGTCAAAGTTCGTGAAAGGCGATGCGATTGCGGGATTGCTCATTACCCTGCTGAACCTCGTGGTGGGGTTGATTATCGGAACGACACTCCATGGTATGCCGATCGGTCAGGCGTTTGAAACCTACACCATCCTCACGGTCGGCGACGGCCTTGTCAGCCAGATCCCCGCAGTGATCATCGCCATCGCGTCCGCGTTGCTGTTGGCGCGCGGCGGCGCAACGGGTGCCACGGATACCGCCCTTCTGTCGCAACTGGGCAAGCACCCTTCGGCCCTCGCCACGGTCGGGATTCTGATGGGTATCTTCGCACTCGTTCCCGGCCTTCCCGTGTTTCCGTTTCTGCTTGGTTCAGTCGCTTTGGGTACGGCAGCCTGGTGGCGCATGAAAGCCATGAAAGCCGAAGAGCTGCCCGAGGTCCCTGCTTTGGAAGCTGCGGAAGAAGGCCTCGCATCGACCGGTGATCTGCTGGATGTTGATGACATTCATGTGGAATTTGCCCCCGACCTCGTCAGCCTTGCGCTTGACCCCGCGACCGGGCTTGACGCGAGGGTCAAGAATATGCGGGAGCACGTTGCCCGTGCGTTCGGGGTCCTTTTGCCTGAGATGCGCCTGACTGATCGCGGGGACTTGCCGCCCGGCACATATTCCATCCGCTTGCTGGGTGTTGAGCATGCAACAACAACCCTCAAACCGGCCCATGTGCTGATGCTGACCCAGGATGGCGCGGTTGATCTGCCGGAAGGCTTGGACACTTCGGAACCGGTCTATGGCGCGCCAGCCCGATGGATCAGTCCCGCTGATCGCGAACGCGCCGCGCTGGCGGGCATGACTGTTGTCACGCCATCTGAAGTTCTGGCGACACATCTCTTGGAGGTTCTGAAACGCAACCTCTCCCGCCTCATGACCTTCAAGACATTGCAACGGCAGCTCGACGCTTTCGTTACTTTGTCCGACGGCACCCGATCCGAGGAAAACCGCCGTCTTCTGAACGAGTTGGTCCCCGACAAGGTGCCGCTTGACTTGCTTCACACCATCTTGCGGCTCTTGTTGGCCGAACAGGTTTCAATCCGAAACCTACCGCTCATCCTTGAGGCAATCGCGGAATCGCGCGGCGCGTCGTCCCAGCCGGAAATGATCTGCGAACACGTGCGGCAGCGTCTTGGCTTCCAGCTGATTGCCGAGATCCGGCGCACCGACGGAACTCTACCCCTGGTTCAATTGTCCAGTGACTGGGAAGATGTCTTTCTGAAATATCAGATCGGCGGCGACGCAGGGTTGCCCGAAGTGGCCCTTCCGCCAGACGAATTCAACGCGCTTGCGAAATCGGTAAGCGAGAAGGTCGCCACCGCTAGCGCAAAAGGCACCTACCCCGCCGTTGTGACATCTGCGATGAGACGGCGTTTTCTTCGAACCGTCCTGACCGCGCGAGGGATTCCAAATCCGGTTTTGTCATTCGAGGAAATCGGGCTCGACGCAAAACCGTCGCTGGTGGGTTTGGCCGCCCCATGACAGCGCTACTGTCGGATATTCTGGCGATCTCGCAAATCTGGCTCGCGACAGCTGTGGCTGTTTTCCTCAGGATCGGTGCCTGCTTCATGGTCTTGCCTGGCTTCGGGGAACAGATGATCCCGATCCGCATCCGTTTGGGCGTCGCCTTGGCGTTTACCGTATTTCTGACCCCGATGTTGCAAGGAACCCTTGGGCAGATTGACGTTCTTCCACCAACCACGGCGTTCTTTTCGGAAGCGATTTCGGGGCTGATCATCGGGTTGGCTTTGCGGCTTCTCGTACATGCCCTTCAAATCGCCGGAACAATTGCCGCACAATCCACATCACTCAGTCAGATCATGGGCGGCGCCACCCCGGATCCGCTACCTGCGATGGGTGCGATCCTTATGCTGGGGGGGCTGACCCTTGCAGTGTTGTCCGGCTTGCATCTCCACCTTGTCCAGACATTCCTTCGCTCCTACGAGATCTTGCCATTTGGGGATCTTCCCGGGCCTCGGGATCTTGCTGGATGGGGCGTCGCCCAAGTCAGCAGTAGCTTTTCACTCGCGATGTCGCTGGCTGCCCCGTTCCTGATCGCATCGCTGCTCTACAACGTGGCCCTCGGTGTCATTAACAAAGCGATGCCGCAATTGATGGTCGCCTTCGTGGGCGCCCCCGCCATCACGTGGGGTGGGATGGTACTTTTGTTGGTCACGACGCCGTTCATTTTGCCAGTTTGGCTCAACGCGTTCGAAGGCGCTTTGGCGGCTCCCTTGGGAGCGCGATGATGGACGACTCGCAGAGCCCGTCAGATAAGCCATTCGACCCAACGCCACGAAAACTGGAAGAGGCACGAAAAAAAGGTGAGATCGTTCGATCGGCAGATCTCAACACCGCCGTAGCATACGGAGGATTCCTATTGTCCGGCGCGATGCTAGCGCCTTGGATCATGGACAAGATTGGGATGCTGACACATGCCAGCCTTGGACGCGCTGACACATTGGCGCCAGCTCTCCTCAGCCCAGGTGGGGCGGTGCCCGCAGCCGGCTTGTTGTCCGGGCCCCTTGTTGCAGCGGCCGCTGTCACGTTGATACCCGCGGCGTTGCTGCTTGTCTCACTGATTGCCCAACGCGCGCTTCTTTTTACCCCATCGAAGCTCGCGCCCAAAGCCAACCGCATCTCGGTTCTGGAGAATGCGAAGCAGAAGTTCGGCTCACAGGGCATGTTCCAGTTCGCGAAATCAGCCGTGAAGCTGTTTCTGGTATCCTTGTTTCTCGCGTTCTACCTTTGGGCTCGCGCCGAGGCGATCCTGGTGTCGATTTACGCCGCGCCAGGGCAAATCCTTGCGATGCTGGGGAAGCTTTCTCTTGATTTTCTTGCAGTCATAGCCGGGATGACTGCGCTGATTGGTGTCGCAGATTGGTTTTGGGAATGGAGTCAGCTGCAACTGCGCAATCGCATGTCCTATCAGGAGCTGGTTGATGAAACGAAAAGCTCTGAAGGCGATCCCCATTTCAAACAGGAGCGCCGACAAAGGGGCCAATCCATCGCGATGAACCAGATGATCGCTGACGTTCCGACCGCTGATGTGATCGTCGTGAACCCAACCCACTATGCGGTCGCGCTGAAATGGAACCGATCCGAAGGCGGTGTGCCGATTTGCGTTGCGAAAGGCGTCGATGAGGTTGCCCGTCGGATCAGGGAAGCAGCTTCGGAAGGCGGCGTTCCCATCTTTTCCGACCCGCCGACGGCGCGCGCGCTGCATGCCTCCATCGAGATCGGAAACCCGATCCCGCCCGACCATTATCGCGCCGTTGCCGCGGCGATCCGGTTCGCGGATTTGATGCGCAAGAAGGCGAGGTCCCAGCGATGAGCAATAGGGACGTTCGGATGGACCGCCTTAAAGCGATCACATCTTTGCTGGCGGACAAGGCACTTTCACCTGTTGCGCTAGCGGGTGCACGGGTTCGGGCCATCGAAACCCAGGTTGAGGGGATTGCCGCGCACCGCAAGGATCTGATGCGCGCGAGTGTCGATCCTTCCGTCGCCGGAAGCATGCTGGCCCAAGCCGAGCGGCTTCGTAAGCAGCAAGCGGCAGCGATGAGCCAACTCGCAGGAGCGCGCGTCGCATTCGAGAAGGAAAAAGTGGCCGCCGCCAAAGCTGTGGGCCGGGACCTTGTGCTCGGTAAACTGATCGAGAAACAGAAGGCGGCGGCCAAGCAAGAGCAAGACCGCCGCAAGTTACGGTAGTTTGCGCGTCAGGCGTCTTGCCGCGTGATGTCTGTGATCAATACATCAAATGCATCGGCCCGGCCGAGAATGCTCTGGGCCGCCTCGCGCAGACCCTCCCGCAATGGAGCCATGGCCGCCGCTTCCGTGAAGACGCCATCAAAACCACCCGCGTTTGCATGGGCGAATAGGACACGCAGGAAGCTGTCCCGCAGCCGGGGTTCTTGATTGAAGACCTCGCTGTTCAGCCCTGTCGTCACTTCAACAGTCAGACCCATGACAACCAACGATCTCACGTTGCCATTTCGGACAATCGGGACAACGAACTGATTATTGAGCCGAACAAATTCCGTACCCTCGCCGGTCTGCTCGACACGCGGTGGCGTTCCCGACCCATGATCGTCATCGCCGGCGTGGTCGTCATCTCCATTGTGCTCATCATCACCGGCGTGTTCAGCCTCATGGCCATCGCCGTGACCGTCGTCCGATCCGTCTTCGTGACCCTCTTCGACATGTTCTTCAGCGCCGGCAGACGTGTCAGATCCGCCAAGAACAAGCCCGGCTCCAACCCCTCCACCTACGCCGACCAACAAAAGCAGAACCGGCAGCAACATACGCATCATGGGCTCTCTCCTTCTTCAGAACGGCAAGATCGTATCGACGACTTCCTGACCGTAACGCGGCCTCTGCACGTCGGTGATCAAGCCCCGGCCGCCATAGGAAATCCGGGCCGCGGCAATGCGATCGTATTCAATGGAATTCTGGCGCGAGATATCCTCGGGACGGACGTAGCCAGACACCAGCAATTCGCGAACCTCGTTGTTCACGCGAACCTCCTGGCTGCCTTCGATGCGCAGAACCCCATTTTGCAAGACTTCCGTGACCGTTGCGGCGACCCGTAGCGTCAATTCTTCGTTGCGTCGGACGGCTCCTTCACCAGCGGACCGGCTGGTGCTGTCGAATTCGACGGCCTCTCCCAAGGATCCGCCACCGGTCATGAGGCCATCAATGCGTTGCGGCAATCCGAACAGGTTTGGAACACCGAGCTCTTCGGAGCCGGTGCGCTCTCTTTCGGAAGAGTTTGAGAACTCAGCGCTGTCATCAATCTCGATCACAACCGTCAAGATATCGCCGCGTTGCCCGGCACGCCGATCGCCAAGCAATGACGCGCGTCCGGATGTCCAAAGCGACGCCCCCTCCGCCCGGTCAGGCACGTGTGCCGCCTCCGGAACGGCGGTGACATTCATGGCAAAAACCTCGTTTCCGCTTGCTGGAGACGTAAGTTCTGGAACCTGACCGACCTGCCCCAGTCGGGCACATCCTGTCATCGCCAATCCGGCAAGACAGACGCAGAGAATTTTGGCGAAACGTGATTTCATTGAGACGGTCCAACGATGACAAGGCCGGGCGCGGAGGCCACAGCGGTAACGGTTTGACGGGACGTGAGGTTGATGACGCGCAATCTTTCGCCCTCCGCCGCACGGTCCAGCGCGCGCCCTTCGGTAAGGATCAAAAGGCCGCCATGATTGTAACGCAGAGAAACGATCTCATTGCGCTCTACGATTGCAGCGGGACGCAGATCGCCTGGGCGAATAGGGCGTCCGGGGTAAAGGTTGATACGCGCTTCCATACCGACGGCCTCGGCCATATCCGACAGGGCGCCCGGCGTCTCGCCCTCCACGGTCGCAACGTCGGAGGGTCCGATCAGTGTTGCGCCACGGATCGTGCCAGCGGCAATGACGGTTTCCTGAGCGGACACCGGCGGGGCAAGGAAAAGGAGCAGAAAAATCCATCTCATCAGCGCACCTGTGTCGTTGCGCCAAGCATCTGGTCAGCGGCGGTCAGAACCTTGGCATTCAGCTCATAGCCGCGCTGTGCCTCGATCAAATCAGTGATTTCGCGTACGGAATCAACGGAGGATTGTTCAACATACCCCTGCCGCAGGGTCCCCAAACCATCTTCACCCGGTTGCCCGGCAAGAGGCGCGCCAGAGGCGCCGGTTTCGAGAAACAGATTCGACCCGATGGCCTCCAAACCGCTGTCATTGGAAAACGCGACAAGGTTAAGCTGCCCAAGGAGTTGTGGCTCAACTTCCCCAAGGAAGCTGGCATAAACCTCGCCCGATGCGTTGATCTCAATGGAACGCGCATCGGCTGGGATCGTGAGGCCCGGGTTCACCTCGAAACCATCCGCGGTGACGATCAGCCCGTCACCCGTTCGCTGCAGCGCTCCGTCGCGGGTATAGGCGCTCTCGCCGCTCGGCAGAGTGACCTCAAAGTATCCGCGGCCCTCGATCGCCACGTCCAGATCGCCACCGGTCGCAGCCACAGTGCCCTGTTGCCAGGTAACCGTGACGGCGGCTGCGCGCACCCCAAGACCAACTTGAACTCCTGCGGGCACTACCGTGCCGTCTGCGGCGTTGATCGCACCAGCACGTGTCATCTGCTGATAGTGCAGATCGGCGAAATCGGCGCGGCGCGGCGAGTATCCGGTCGTCGACATATTCGCGATATTGTTGGAGATCACATCGACACGCAGTTGCTGCGCGCTCATGCCGGTTGCGGCAATATCCAAGGCTCTCATTGGTTAAATCCTTTCTGGATCAGCTGCGCTGGCCTGCGGTGCGCAGGAAATCGCGGATGCGATTGTCTTCGGCATCCATGAAGCTTTGCCCAAGTTCATAGGCGCGCTGGACTTCGATCATGCGCGAGATCTGTGCGACCGCACTGACATTTGATCGTTCGAGAAATCCCTGCATAACGCGTGGATTTTCGGCCGGAACGTAGCCACTCTCGGCGGTGAATGACGTGCCGGACTGGCGCGAAAGCTCCAGCGGGTCGATCGGCATGTAGAGGCCGACAACGGTCAAAGGCTGCCCATCGGCGGAAATTGTGCCATCCGGGGCAAGCGCGACGCCGCGCGCGTCGGGCGGCACAAAAATCGGCGCACCTCCGGCATCAAGCACGCGTCCGCCTTCCGGCGTCACCAACTCGCCAAAGTCATTGCGGATGAAGGCTCCCGCCCGGGTCAATGCCTGACCTTCCGCCGTTTCCACCAAGAAAAAGCCTTCGCCCTCGATTGCGAAGTCGAACGTACCGCCGGTTTGTTCCAATGCGCCTTGCTGCGGTGAAATCGACCTCCCGACCGCGGTGCCCATGCTCAATGACGGCTCTCCACGACCCGTTGCGGCGATGTGTTCGGCAAAGATCAGACCCTCGGATCGGAAGCCCGTGGTCGAAATATTGGCGATGTTGTTGGCCACGACCGACATCTCTCGGGCAAGACCAGACAGTCGGGTAAGCGCGGTGTATCCAGGATTGTCCATGGCCTACATTCCCGCGATGATCGGCACCAACGTGCCGGTAAAATAGGTCGTGAGGGTCTGCGTCATGAACCCCATCGACACCCAGAAAACGACCACGATCGCGGCGAGTTTCGGCACAAAGGTCAGTGTCATTTCCTGCACGCTGGTCAGGGCCTGAAACAGGCCGACCACAATGCCGGAGATGAGCGCCGCGGCGAGGATCGGCGTCGCAACGGCAACGGATACCCAAAGCGCCTGGCGCAGCGTGTCGAAGAAGATCATCTCATCCATGCGCTTACACCGGCATCCGGAGGATTTCCTGATACGCTTCGACCACGCGGTCCCGGATCGTAACGGCCGTTTCCACGGCCAATTCCGTCTGTGCCAGTGCTGTCACCAGCGAATGTGGGTCGGCGCCGGTTGTCATCGCGGCGTGCGCTTGCGCCTCACCTTGAGCGACGGTTTCGGCGAAGCTCGACACAGCTTGGGTGAAGGCACCGCCGTCGGCGGTTTCGGTTGATTGTGCTGCCTGACGCAGGGGTTGATAGGCCTGCGCGGCAAGGGATTGGCGAATATCCATCCGGGATTCTCCTCAGATGATGGGGTTAGCGTCGTAGCAATTCGTTGAGCGATGAGGACATCTGCCGGATCTGATCGAAGATCCTCAGATTGGCCTCGTAGGACCGTTGCGCTTCACGCGCATCGGCGAGTTCGATGACCAGGTCGACATTCGACCCTTCGTAGTTGCCCGTCGCATCGGCCATAGGATGCGACGGATCAAAAATAACGGGTAATACACCTTGGTCGAGGCGCACCGGGCCTGGCCGCACGGCGCCCTGCGGGGCCTCGAGCGCGCGTTCCACCTCGAAACTGGTGATCTTGCGGCGATATCCGGGTGTGTCCGCGTTGGCGATGTTTTCTGACACATGGGTCAGGCGCTGCGCCTGTGCGCGCATACCGGATGCGGCGACGGAAAGGGCACTGGAAAACTCGGTCATCGCACGCCCCCCTATCGACCAATACTGGTGCGCAGGATCGACATCGCCGAGCCGTAAACACGCAAGGCGCGATCGTGGGCGCGCTGCGCCTCAATTCCACGCAGCATTTCGAATTCGAGAGAGACCGTGTTTCCGTTGGGAGACGCAGGCGTTCCGGCATCAACAACGCGCATCGGCATTTCGCCACGGCCAAGGCGGTTTTCCTGTGTCATGGCGCGCCAAGTGTTCGCGAAGTCGGCAACGTCGCGCGCCCGGTAGCCCGGTGTATCCGCATTTGCGATATTCTGCGCCACCACCGCCTGCCGTGAGGCGGAGTGTCGTGCGAGGCCACCGGCCAACTGAAAAATCTCGAGCCTATCGAACATCTGGGTTTCTCCCATTTCGGCTACACGAAGGCTTAAGACTGATTCCTTTACATTCCGTAATTGTGGCGCGCCTTTGCGCCGCTGATCGGAGAATCCATCATGCAAAATCCGGATGCCATCGACCTGCTGCGGGCACAATTGCGGGGCATCACACCGTCTCGCGCGGTCGGAGAGGTCACAGCTCTCGGCCGGTCCAGTGTCTCTGTTGTGGGTCTAACGCGCGTCGCCGCTCTTGGGGATCGCGTACGCTTTCACACGGAACTGACCGGCGAAATCCTCGCGATGGAAGACGGGATCGCGCGCGTCATGCCCGAGGGTCCAACCGACGGCCTGCGCCTCGGCGCCACCGTGTCGCACATCGGGCCACAGGTGATCGCGCCCGATATCAGTTGGCTCGGGCGCGTCATCGACCCTGACGGCGCACCTCTGGATGGACGCGCCTTGTTCCAGGGCGCGCGTGCGTATCCCTTGCTTGCTTCACCGCCTTCTCCGACGCACCGCCGGGGTCTTGGCCAGCGACTGGAAACCGGTCACGCGGCCTTTGATACACTTCTTCCAATCGTCGAAGGCCAACGGGTCGGATTGTTCGCTGGATCAGGTGTCGGGAAATCACGGTTGATCGCTGCGTTGGCACAGCAAATGCAGACCGATGTGGTTGTCATCGGGCTCATCGGCGAGCGGGGGCGAGAAGTACGCGATTTCGTAACCGATACTCTTGGGCCCGACGGCCTCAAGCGCGCCGTGGTGGTGACCGCAACGTCCGACCGCCCCGCACCAACACGGGCGCGCGCCGCGTATACGATGATGGCCGTGGCGGAATTCTTCCGTGATCAGGGAAAGAACGTCCTTCTACTGGCCGATTCAATTACTCGCTTTGCCGAAGCGCAGCGCGATGTCGCTGCGGCTGCAGGAGAGCCATTCGGACCGTCCGGATTCCCGGCCTCTATGGCACAATCGGTCATGGGGTTGGCTGAACGCGCCGGACCAGGTGTCGGGGATCAAGGAGATATCACCGCCATCTTTTCGGTTCTGGTTGCCGGATCTGATATGGAAGGTCCCGTGGCGGACGTCACACGCGGCGTGTTGGATGGCCATGTGGTTTTGTCACGTGACATTGCAGAGCGAGGGCGTTTTCCCGCAATCGATGTATTGCGATCGGTCAGCCGGTCGCTACCGGGCGCCGCGGACGAGGCGGAAAACGCGTTGATCCGCGAAGCACGGCATTTGCTGTCAGCTTATGACAAGGCTGAAATGATGGTACAGGCAGGCTTGTACACTCCCGGTGCCGATCCCACGACTGATGCAGCCGTCAAGGTCTGGTCCGATCTCGACCGGTTTGTGGCGGGGTATTCCGAAGGAGGTGCGGCTGAGAGTTTCGAAGCGCTGCGCAAAATACTGTCGCGGGCCGGATCCATTTCAAAGGCGCCGTGAGAGGCGATGATCGGAATGAGATTAGACGAGATTCTGAAGAAGCGTTATTGCAGTGGCCCCTGGGGTGGACGCTGATATGCCAGCGTTCACCTGCGCTCGAACGGTGAAAGACTTGAGAAGTTCATCTACAGCCTCCGGGTCGGAGAATTGCGAAAATTCCGATGACCCAAGGGTTCTTTCCGCACCCGCTTGAAACGCCTCAACCTGCCTGTCCAGGTCGACTGTCGCAATCGCGGAAGGCAAGCCAAATGCTGTTTCAAACACCTGGCGTAGCGGTGGGTTCCCCAAAACCGTCAGCCAAGCCGTCGCATCGCTTCCGCCGGCTGCAACAATGTCCGGCACTTCACGTGAGGCCGCAAGGGCAAGCCGCATATCGCTGTCGACTTCACCAACTGCAACTTCAAAGGATTGACGATCAAACCGCGCCAAGACCCGGTCCGCGAACGTAGGGCTTTGCGTATTTGGCGGCAATGTGCCCCCAAACCCGAAAGCTTCTGAAAAAACACGGTATCGCTTGTCTGCCAGTCGGTTAGCCAGCGCTTCGGGTTCGTCGATGCCATCTGAAAGAACTTTTTCGATGAACGCGCGGTTGGGCAGGTCATCCTGCAGACCATAGGCGCCCAAAGCCACCCGGAGGAGACGGTAGTCTGAAACCAGATCTTCAGGTGATCGGACCTTTCCGATGTTCTCCGCAAAGTACGCGCGATCACGTTCCTGAACCGGAGCCTGTGCAAATTGCGACTGTTGGCGTTCAAGGTTCGACTCGAGGAACCGCCAACCGGCATACCCACCAAATGGAAGAACCGGCTGGAAAATCATGTCTTGCTGGCAGCAAGAAGGCGGTCTTCGCGCGCGAGCAATCCCCGTAACGATTTGAGCGTCTGGTAAACCTGTCCTTCAACAAGGTGTTGCGTTGCGCGCGACAGAAGGGCGCGGCTGTCAGTATCGGTGAAGACCTGGCTCAATTGCTCCATACCTCGGAGCAATTGTGCCTTCGCCTCATCCACATCCGCGTCTCCGGACAACACCAACTGGGCGATATAGCATACCCTACGAACAGGTGTGTTCGCCTCTTCGGGATGGATCGCATCGCGCAACCGCAAGATGTTTGCGCCGGGTGTGACGATCGATAGGCGCGTGCGCCGATCCCCGTTTTCGATTACGGCACCATTGACCAGGACCCGTTCCTTCGGGCCGAGTTTTAGGACAAGTCCACTCATGTGGTCACCTCCTGACCACTGAGACCGCGCATCACGGCTGTGTTGATCTCCACAAGCGCTTCGAGCGCGCCCGCATCTTGAAGGGCTTTGCGCGACTGAAGAAGAGAAAACTCAGCAAGATAAAAGAGCTGTGCGCGCAAACCTTGCGGCAGGGCATTCTCGTCATCGGCAAGATCCGAGGCCAAAATGGTCCACAGACGCCGATTGTCATGGAGGGCCGCCGCGCGCTCGGTCATCGGTGCATCCGTGCGCATGGCATTGTTCAGTTTCGTCGTTACGGTTTGAAAAGCCGCATATTCGGTGCCGCGTTCCGTACGCACTGGCGCGGCCGAGGCGGCGTAGGCGGATTGGGCGAGCGAGGTGGAAATCACAGGACAGGCTCCTTAAGGCGTGTCGGTGCGGCACGGGGTCTTCGGGTCTTGAGCCGCAGATGGAAGTCGTATGGAAAGGGTTACCGGGGCGCGTCGAAAGGCGCCCCGGTCAAAGTGTGATTACCGGAACAACGACAGGATGTTCTGCGGAGCCTGGTTGGCGATCGACAACGACTGGGTCGCCAACTGCTGCTGGACCTGCAGGGCTTGCAACCGCGCCGATGCTGCTTCCATGTCGGCGTCGACAAGGGTGCCGATCCCGGATTTCAGCGAGTCGACAAGGCTGCCAATGAAGTCCGACTGCGTTTCGATCCGGCCTTGCGCCGAACCAAATTGCGCTGCCGCGTCGATCGAGTTCTGGATCAACGTTTCGACATTGTCGAGCGCTGCGTCAGCCCCATCGTTGGTCGTCACATCGATTGCATCCAGACCAAAGAGACCACCAGATGCCTCACCGCCATCTGCGGCGGCTGTCGCGAACGCAAGGGTCGCAGCCGAGTCGTTATCGACTTTGAGGCTTACCTCGCCGGTCGTGTCATCGATGGCAACCTGGGTCGAGACGCCTTCAATGCCGGCAGAGTCGATCGCAGTCTTTAGGCCACGGGCTACGTCCTCCATGGTCTCACCGGAACCGGCTGTATAGAAATACGCCGTTCCACCGATGGAGGCCTGATAAGAATTTCCCTCACGCGGAGCGGCTCCGGTCGAGAAGAAGACCTCTTCCGCGCGTTGATCGATCGTACCGGTTTCGGTTGCCGTGCCCACAACGGCGCCACCGTTGATGGCGCTGATGAAGGAGTTGCCGCCACCGCCAGCCGTGCTGTCGGCCATGGAGATATCAAGGCTTTCAAACGCACGGGTCGACGTGACCACAATCTCGTCTGTCCCGTTGGAAGCAAAGCTCACATCGTCAAGGTCAAGAGCCTGCAACCGGCCCAGGAGATCGTCGCGCGCAATCGTGTTGGACGTATCGTCAGCAGTCGAAGTGAAGGTAACCGTCTGATTGCCAACCGTGATGGAGGTCGATTCGGTATCATCCCAACCCGTGGCACCCGCGAATGAGATCGTCGCGCTTGCGCCGGTATTGGTCAGGTTCGACCCAGCAAACGCCACACCGCCACCGCTGTCACCCACGATTTGAGAAGACAGGTCGTTACCAGTGCCGACACCGTTGGTACCGGAACCCGTCCCGAGATCCTGGCGGTTCACGGTGATGTTCGTTGCGCTGACATTGCCCGAACCGGACCGGTCAAGCGACGCAAGGATGTTCACATCCTCTGTGCCTTTGACAAGGTTTAGGCCATTGAACTGTGCGGCCCCGACAACGGCGCCAATCTGCTCGCGCAGCGCAGCGATGTCTGTCTGGATCTTATCGCGATCCACGTTCTCTTCTTGCGCGGCAACGATCTTGCCTTTGATGTCGGTCAACAGGTCGGTGACTGTTTCAGACGCGTTCCGCGCAACGGCAACCGTGGATTCCCCGAGGCTCAGGCTCTCCTGAATGCCCTTGAAGCCCTTCACATCGGATTCCATCACCTTCGAAATCGCCCAGACAGCGGAATTGTCTTTGGCGGAGGCAACCGATTTACCCGTCGAAATCTCGGACGTGGTCTGTTGCAGGTTCGAGTTGACTGATTTCAGGGTTTGCAGCGCGACCATAGCGCTTGTGTTCGTCAGAATGCTGGACATGGTGTCCCTTTCCTATTTGTTCCTCGGCGTGGTTTTCCACGTCGGATTACAGGCGACGCCTCAGTTCCGGGCGCCCAATGAGCCGTCATTCTGACGAGTGCGGGCCGGGGTGTTTCGGCCTACGCCACCGCTTGAGGTGCGGGAAAGATGTGCATCGGAATAGATGAACAGGGGCCTAACATGCACGCCTTCAATACCTTGGATTTGAAGCAAAACATGTGCTTATCGGCGCGCCAACAGCCGCGACGCCCCCGGCGTCGTCATGTGGCTTTGGCCTTGCGCGTCATAGGTACTCAAGCCACTCGGAGCCCGCGTAGCTATCTGTCCCCGCGCAGTCGCCATGCCGCTCTGGGCCGCTTGCAACAACGTCGCATTTCGCTGCGCAACAGCTTGAACCCGTGCCAAGTCAACAGGAGCGGTTCGATCCGTTTGCAACCGTTGCAACGCACGTTCCAGCGGAGCCACAATGCGCCCGAGCGCGGCAAGATCCCCACTCAAGAGTGCCGCTTTCTGAGCCTTCAGGAGCTCATCCACAACGTCGATCGCTCTCTTTCGCTGCCCGATCATTGCTCCGCCTCCGCCTGGCGCAAGAGCGATTGAAAGATGGATTCGGCCAATCCGATGCCACCTTGCGCGGCCAATGCGTTGGCATGTTCGCCGCGCAGCAAGGAGGTCATCTGCTCCTCCCCGATGCCGCCACCGAAACTCTCACGGCTCTCGCCAAAGCCCGCGTGTTTCAACATTTCCGCCAAGAAGGCAGCCTCCAGGTCTTGTGCGACCTCGCGCAAGGCCTCGTGATTAGCAGGGGTGCGCACCGAACCGATGGATCCGGTTGCGCCTGTAATGATGTCCGTCGGCATGGGTTTCTCTCGCATTCGAGGGATTTTTCCGGAACTTGGCAGACGGGCGTAAAGAAATCGTAAGAGTTCACACGCTAGCCATGGGCCAACCGAAATCAGACGGACGCCCAGAATGGATGATCTGTTTCAGGGCCTTCTTTCGATGGGCCGTGGCCATATGAAAACGCAGCGCACGCCGGAGGAGGGGCTGGATCCACTCCTGCCGCCATTCGGTCGTGTGTTCGAAGAAGGCGCACGCATCGCCGGCACGGACGCCGCGATCACTGTGCCGTCCTTCGATACCGCGCCCGCCGTTCCTGCCGGTCCAAATACGACATCGGACCTCGCGTCGCTTGGCGTTGACCATATTGGTCCAACCGCAACACCTTTGCGCAACGCTGAATCCCTGTTGGGTCAAATGACAGGCGAAGCTGTACAGGCCCTTTCAACCCCGAAAACTGGCCCAGTTCTGCAGCAGGGCCTCCCTGGCAATGCAAGTTCCGTCGCCGCCTTGCAGGCCGCAGCATTGTCCAGCCGCCTGTCAACGGGGCCGGATCCGGCCGCCGCGCGCGACATCTCAGGCCAAACGCTTTCCGATCTCGCGGCGACGAACAATGGGGTGGTCGAAAAATCCGCCACAATCGGCCACATTACCGGCCCGCTCGGTCAGAATTCTCCGTCAACAGCTGGATCCGCTTCGACCGTCGCCGACAACGCGCTGCAGAAAGTCCGCAACCCTGCACAACTGGCTGGCCGGATGGTTGCGTCCCCTCCGTTATCAGGGGTGGCGATGCCTGCGCCCGGAATGCAAAACGAAGCGCCTCGGACCGACCCCTCTGTGCCGAATTCCGCACCCATCGCACAGGCCGCGATGTCGACGGATCGCGCAAGTCTAACGGCTTCACCGCATGAAACCTTGGCCGGCCAAACGCACCCAAAGGCGAACCCGGCGCTGCAAAACCCATTATCTCATCCCATCACCGGGTCACTCCTTGCAACCGGGTCGGCACAGTCGGAAACGGAATCCTCTCCGGCCAACACCGCCAATGCCGCGCGTCCGACAGCTGAACCGTCGAACGCCCCCGCGCCGAACACAGCAATCGCGGCACCTGCTTCTGCGTCCAAAGCCCCGGACGCTTCTTACCACGTCCCGTCGGACGCGCCCGACACCAACGGCGCGCCGCTCACCGACAGGCCCATCGGACGACCTGACCGCGCCGAACGCTTCGTCGTCGAACAGCCGATACAATACGCGTCCCGTCCAACCGCAACGCCCGCCCTCGTTTTCGCCGCGCAAACCACGGCCGGAACAACGACTGCAACACCGTCCACCGGAACCGATTTTGATGCCGGGATCGAACCGCTCGTCACGCTGCAGACCGCGGCACACGCCCCGTCCGCAACACTCTCGGGTCCTGTGCCGACGGCCTTCCAGGCGCCGCCGAACGCGCCGGCGCTTGTGGCGCAGCAGATTGCTGCCGCGCTGCAGGACCGCGCCGATCCCGGGCAACCGCTTGAACTCGCCCTTGATCCACCTGAACTGGGGCGTGTGCGCCTGCACATGGCCGAGCTTGCCGGCGTCTTGACGCTAACGATCCACGCGGAACGACCCGAAACCGCCGAACTGATGCGCCGTCACCTTGACCTGCTTGCTCAGGAATTTTCCGACGCCGGGGTCGATGCGCCTTCTGTGCGCATCTCACAAGACGGTGCAGAGGGTCAATCCGGTGAACAAAACCAGTCCGAACGTTCGGAAACCGACCCGAACGCGCCGACGGACGCCCCGTCCCCCGCCCCCCACACACGTCCTGCCAATGGCTCCGGGACGCTCGATCTTCGACTATAGGAACACGCCATGGATATTCTCTCTGCTCTTCCCTCCAATGCCGCGGCGGCGGCCAATGCCACCTCCGACACGGAGGACACCGCCTCTGCGATCACGTCGGATTTCGACATGTTCTTGCAATTGCTCACCACGCAAATGCGCAATCAGGACCCTTTGAACCCGGCCGATTCCACCGAATACACCGCGCAACTCGCGACCTTTTCCGGCGTCGAGCAGCAGGTGCAGACAAACGACCTCCTCCGCGAATTGCAGGGGGCATTCACCGCCATGAACATGGGGCAATTGTCCGGCTGGATCGGTATGGAAGCGCGGGCCGAGATGCCGGTTAATTTTTCCGGACAACCCACGACCGTTCAGATCTCGCCCTCACCTCTGGCCGACCGGGCGGAGCTGATTGTGCGCGACCAGAACGGCAATGTGGTCGCCAACACGCCCGCTGTTCTGGGCGACGAACCGTTCGAATGGACCGGGCTCGATAATTCCGGCCAACCCTTGCCGCCCGGCACCTATACCCTGTCGGCCCAGAGCTGGCGTGATCAGGAGGTCCTCGAAGAAACCAACGCCTACATCTTCAATGAAATCATTGAGGCGCAGACACTCAATGGCGAGGTTTGGGTCACGATGCAGAACGGCGTCAGCATTCCGTCCGAAGCGGTGCAGGGCCTGCGCCGGTCCGGTTGATCACAGCGTCGCCCAAAGCAGCGCGACAACAAGCCCGAGCGCCAGGCCACCACCGCCCAGAAGCACGCGTTCGGGCCAACGGTTCTCTCGCTTGGGCCGTTCTGTATGCGATTGCGCGATCAGCGCGGCTTCGGCCAATTGCGGAAGCCGTGGCCCGAACCGGGACAACACAACCGCCGTGCGCCAAAGGTCGCGCGCCACCGCTTGCGGGCCAAGATTGCGGGTGATGTACTCCTCGACCACCGGACGCGCGGCGGCCCAGATGTTCAGATCCGGATCAAGCGACCGCCCCACACCCTCCACAACGACCATGGTGCGCTGCAACAGGATCAACTCGGTTCGCGTTTCCATGCCAAACCGTTCGGTCACTTCGAACAGAAATGCCAAAAGCCGGCCCATGGAAATCTTGCTGGCTTCCATGTCGAAAATCGGCTCGCCCACAGATCGCAACGCCTGCGCGAATTCGTCGATGTCGCGGTCGGGGGGCACGTAGCCGGCCTCGAAATGCACTTCTGCCACCCGCCGATAATCTTTGCGAATGAACCCCATCAGGATCTCCGCATAGACCCGGCGCGTGTATTCATCGAGCCGCCCCATGATCCCGAAATCCAGCGCAATCAGGTCCCCATTGGGCGCCACCTTCAGGTTGCCCTGATGCATGTCCGCGTGGAAATACCCGTCGCGCAGGGCGTGGCGCAGGAACATCTGCAAAGCATCCCGCGCGATCCGCACCTTGTCATGCCCCGCGGCATCAATCGCGCTCAAATCGCTCAACGGCAGGCCCTCGGCCCAACCCAGAACCATCATCCGGCGCGACGACCGCCCCCATTCGACCTGCGGCACCACAAAGCCGTCGTCATCCTTGGTGTTGGCGTAAAACTCACCGGCGGCGGAGGCTTCGATGCGCAGGTCCAACTCCTGCAACACGACGCCTTCGAAATGGTCGATCACGTCGCGGGGCCGCAACCGCCGCGACGACGGCGACAACGTCTCGATCAGCGTCGCCATAAGGTGAAACGCATCCACGTCCTTGCGGAACGCGCGCTCGATGCCCGGCCTCAGGATCTTGACCGCCACGTCGCGCCCCGTATCGAGGAGCGTCGCGCGATGCACCTGCGCGATGGAGGCGGCAGCGACCGGTTCCGAAAAGGCGCTGAACACCTCTTCAAGCGGGCACCCAAGTTCCTCGGCCACAACCCGGCGAGCCTCTTCCATGGCGAAGGGCGGCAACTTGTCCTGCAAGACCTGCAATTCCAGCGCCATATCCGGCCCGACCACATCCGGGCGCGTCGACAGGATCTGACCGAATTTGATGTAAGCGGGCCCCAGCGCCTGAAGCGCACGCGGCACCGGCGGCATTGTCGGATCGCCGCGCAGACCAAGCCATTTCAACGGCCAGCCGAGCACCCGCGCCGCGACGCGGATGGCACGCGGGGCCTCCATCGCCTCAAGCACAGCGCCCATCGCGCCGGTGCGCTCAAACGTGGCGCCCGTGCGCGCCAACCGCCAGATGTTGTGAGGTCCACGCACCTAGAGCTTCCACCCCGAATGCAGCGCCGCAATGCCCATCGACAGGTTGCGGTACTTCACCTGCTCAAACCCGGCCGCGCCTATCATGGCAGCAAAGCTTTTCTGATCCGGGAATTGCCGGATCGACTCGACCAGATATTGATAACTGTCCCGATCTCCCGCGATCACCTGCCCCATGCGCGGGATCACGTTGAACGAATACAAATCGTACAGCTTCTGCATGCCATCATTGGGAAGCTGCGAAAATTCCAACACCATCAACCGCCCGCCGGGCTTCAACACCCGGAACGCCTCTGACAGGGCTTCGTTGATGCGCACCACGTTTCGGATGCCAAAGCTGATTGTATATACGTCGAAACTGTTGTCCGCGAACGGCAACGCCATCGCATCGCCGCACACCCAATCCAGCTTGTCGGCCATTGCCTCGGCTTCGGCGCGCTTTTCGCCTTCGTCGAGCATGCTTTGCGTCATGTCGAAAACCGTCGCGTGGGCCCCCGGCGCGCGCTTGAGGAAGCGGAACGAAATATCGCCCGTACCCCCCGCCACATCCAAAAGCCGTTGCCCGTCGCGCGGCGCCAGCCAATCCATCATCGCATCCTTCCAGACGCGGTGGATGCCGACACTCATCACGTCGTTCATCACGTCGTATTTCGAGGCCACATTGGTAAACACCCCATGGACCATCCCGGCCTTCTGATCCTCGGCCACGTCCTGGAAGCCAAAATGGGTGGTTTTGCTGTCGTCCGTCATGGCGTCGCCTCGCTGCTGTCGCTTCGGGAGGTAATCCTTTGGTTGCTGTTAGACAAATTCTGATTTGACGCAGGGCGGGATGAAGGATGGGCAAAAGGGTGATCCCCGTCGTCGAAGTCGGGGCGACAAGGCGTCTCTGGCTTGCCCGCAGCGCGACCCCAAAGACCACCACGTCCATTCCAACCGCCTCGCTTCTGATGCCGGCGCTTATGCCAAAGGGCTCAAGACGGTTGAAGGCGCGGCTGAGTTGCGCCACATGCTGGCCAAACGGCAGGAGCAAAACCGCGATGCCCGAGTTACCGGAAGTTGAAACCGTCAGGCGCGGGTTGGTGCCCGCGCTTGAGGGTGCGCGCATCACCAAGGCGGCGGTGAATCGGCCCGACCTGCGCTGGCCTTTCCCCGACCGCATGGCCGAACGGCTGACCGGGGCGACGGTCACCACCTTGCGACGCCGGTCGAAATACATCCTCGCTGACCTCGATACTTCGGAAACCCTGCTGATCCATCTCGGCATGTCGGGCCGGATGACCATCTCGGGCGATCCACTTGGACAGTTTCACCACAAGCACCCCATGCCCGCGAAACACGACCACGTCGTCCTCGACACTGACAATGGCGCCCGCATCACCTTCAACGACGCCCGGCGGTTCGGCGCGATGGACCTTATGGACACGGCGCAACAGGATCAGCATCGGCTGATCCGTGACCTTGGCCCCGAACCGTTCGGCAATGACTTCAACGAAGCGCATCTGATTGCGGCCTTCGCGGGCAAACGCAGCCCGGTGAAATCCGTCCTTCTGGATCAACGCGTCGTGGCGGGGCTTGGTAATATTTACGTCTGCGAAGCTCTGTTTCGGGCAGGGATCTCTCCGCTGCGTCACGCGGGTCGGATTTCCGCGCCCCGAGTCGCTTCCCTCGTGCCTATCATACGCGACGTATTGGCCGAAGCCATCGACGCCGGCGGCTCCTCTTTGCGGGACCATCGGCAAGCAAACGGCGAACTGGGATATTTTCAACACACCTTTTTCGTCTACGGACGCGAAGGTGACTCCTGCCAAACCCCCGGATGCACTCGGAAAATCCTTCGAAAGGTCCAATCCGGACGCTCCAGCTTCTACTGTGCGGCCTGCCAAAGATAGGTTGAACCCGGCGAAAGCAGTGCTAAGCCTCATGGTTCGTTTCAACAGCGCCCGAGCACCGACCCATGGCCTATGAGACCCTGATCGTCGACGTCGAAGATCATATCTGCCTCATCAAATTGAACCGCCCCGATGCCCTGAACGCGCTGAACACGCAGCTTCTGGGCGAATTGGGCAAGGCGCTTGCCAGCGCGGATGCCAACGACAAGGTGCGCTGCATCGTCATCACCGGGTCCGAAAAGGCATTCGCCGCCGGGGCTGACGTCACCGAGATGGCCGAGAAGTCCTACACCGAGGTCGTGTACGAGAACCTGTTTGCCGAGGCCGCCGAAAGCATCGAGCGCATCCGCAAGCCGATCATCGCCGCTGTGGCCGGCTATGCGCTCGGCGGTGGCTGCGAACTGGCCATGGCCTGCGATTTCATCATCGCCGCCGAGAATGCCAAATTCGGCCAACCCGAAATCAACCTTGGCGTCATCGCGGGCATGGGCGGCACGCAGCGCCTGACGCGGCTGGTGGGCAAGTCCAAATCCATGGACATGCACCTGACCGGGCGCTTCATGGCCGCCGAGGAAGCCGAACGGTCCGGGCTGGTCAGCCGCGTGGTCGCGCCCAAGAAGCTGATGGAAGAAGCCATGGGCGCCGCCACGAAGATCACCGAGAAATCCATGATCGCCGCGATGTCCGCCAAGGAGGCCGTTAACCGGGCCGAAGAAGTTGGCCTGTCCGAAGGTCTGTTGTTCGAGCGGCGCCTGTTCCATTCGCTTTTCGCGACCGAGGACCAGTCCGAAGGCATGAGCGCCTTCGTCGACAAGCGCGAGCCGCAGTTCCGCGACAAGTAGATTCGGCGCATCTAGGGGTTGGCAGAGCGCGCGCTTTGCCTTAAACGCCGCGCCAGACATGCGTGAGAGGCCCGCTTCAGGCCAGAGTCGCCCGGTAGTGAACCCGGGGTCGGGACCCTCCCGCGCGTATACCGTTGCAACTGTTCCGATGAAGGATCACACATCATGGCAAATTCGCCCCAGGCAAAGAAACGCGCCCGTCAGAACGAGCGCCGCTTCGCCGTCAACAAAGCCCGCCGTTCGCGCATCCGTACCCACCTCCGCCGTGTCGAGGAAGCCATCGCCGGTGGCGATCAGGCCGTCGCCGCAGAGGCGCTGAAAACGGCGCAGCCCGAATTGATGCGCGGCGTCACCAAGGGTGTGTTGCACAAGAACACCGCCGCGCGCAAAATGTCGCGTCTGGCCTCTCGCGTGAAGGCGATGGGCGCTTAATCGCCAGCGAATGGCCCTTGTTTTGAAGGCGCTCCGCCACAGGGGCGCCTTTTTTCATTTGAAAAATCGCAGCGCAGACAACGGTCTAATCCGGCCCAAAGGATTCGGTGTTCGAAAGGTTCGGAGTCAAGCACGAAGAGATGTTGCGAGGCGCGCGCGACTCCCGATACGTTCTCCAAGCGAGTCAGATGCCTTGGGGGGCGGATGAGGGGCACCACGCCCCGGATCGAAACAAAAGCGGATAGGATGACGGACAGCATCTTCACCGCTCCGGCCGGACAGGGTTGGCGTTTCGAATTGGGCGTAAAGGGACGATGTCGAAAACCCGCAACGGGTTGTCTGATGTGGCCCCGGCTTGTGCCGCAATCATTCACCCTCGTGCAAGAAAGCGCGAACACCACAGCATTCGTTGGGTTTCCAACGGAACGGATGCTGTGTGCGTTTTTTAGCGGCGCACATGGCGGCGACATGTGGATAAACATCGGGTGCGGTCAGACACCCGGCATCAAAAGAAGGACGGATCGAGGGAATGACGAACGAAACATGGGGCATGGTACGTCAAGAGTTGCTGCAGGTGGTTGGCAAGAACAACTTTTCTGCTTGGATCGAGCCGATTACCTTTGATCGCATCGAAGAACGCACGGCGCATTTTCATGTACCGACCAGCTTCATCGGATCGTGGGTGTCCAACAACTTCGGAGCTTTGATTCTCCGCCACCTGGGAGCGCATGGCGTTGGCGCGGATCGCGTGGATTTCGCCGTCAATGCACAGGCCAAAGCCGCACCCGCACCGCAACCAGCCGCGCCCGCACCGCAACCCGAGCCCGCCATCGCAGAAGCCGCCCCGGCCGAGGTCTATGCACCCGCCCGGACCCATGCGCCAACCCCTGATTCCGTGGCCCCGACGCCGCAGCCCGCAGCCCTCGCACCTGCCCCTGCGCCTGTTGCTCATGTTGCGGCCAAAGCCAACGTCGATCTGCCCGGCACAAAGCTGAACCCGAACCTGACCTTCTCCAATTTCGTCGTCGGCAAGCCGAACGAGCTGGCCCATGCCGCCGCGCGCCGTGTAGCCGAGACGCTGGACGTGACCTTCAACCCGCTGTTCCTTTATGGCGGCGTCGGCCTTGGTAAAACGCATCTGATGCACGCGATCGCCTGGGATCTGCAGGCGCGTTTCCCGAATGCGCAGGTTCTCTACCTGTCGGCGGAGCAGTTCATGCACCTCTTTGTGCGCGCCCTGCGGGAGCACAACACGTTCGACTTCAAGGAAACCTTCCGCAACGTGGACATCTTGATGGTCGATGACGTGCAATTCATCGCCGGCAAACGCTCGACCCAGCAGGAATTCTTTCACACGTTCAATGCCCTCGTGGAAATGGGCAAGCAAATCGTCATCTCCGGCGACCGCGCTCCCGTGGATATGGAAGAGCTCGACGGCCGCATCGCCTCGCGCCTGCAAAGTGGCCTCGTCGTCGATATTCACCCGACAGATTACGAGCTGCGCCTGAGCGTGCTGCAGCACAAGGCCAGCATTCTGGCTCAGAAATACCCGCATGTCCGGTTCGCCGATGGCGTGCTTGAATTCCTTGCGCGCAAGATCGCGTCCAACATCCGCGAACTCGAAGGCGCGCTGAACCGGCTCTATGCCACCGGCGACCTCGTCGGTCGCGAAGTTTCCGAGGATTTCGCCCGCGACAACCTCGCCGATATTCTCCGCGCCTCCGACCGCAAGGTCACGATGGACGAGATCCTGAAAAAGACCTGCGATTACTACAAGATCCGCCAGGTCGACATCATCAGCCAGAACCGCCAACGCGCCATCGCGCGGCCCCGGCAGATGGCGATGTATCTGTGCAAGAAGCTGACCACGCGCTCTCTGCCCGAGATCGGCAAGAAATTCGGCGGACGCGATCACACCACGATCCTCTACGGCGTGCGCAAGATCGAAGAGCTGATGCAGATCGACAGCCAGATCGCCGAAGATGCGGAACTTCTGCGCCGCATGTTGGAAGCCTGAGGCGTTCCGGGGGTTGACCATACGGCGACCCCCGACCAAACCTTCGTAAAACAACTTGCTTAAGGATGGGGTCCGGGTCAGTCTCGCGGCCCCGCCATCTGTCGGAGCCAGGGACATGAAGCTTTCCATCGAACGCGCCACCCTTCTGCGCGCCGTCTCTCAGGCGCAATCGGTTGTGGAGCGGCGGAACACCATTCCGATCCTCGCCAACGTCCTGATCGAAGCCGAAGGCGATACCGTGTCTTTCCGGGCCACCGATCTCGACATCGAAGTCGTCGACAAGGCCCCCGCTCAGGTCGAGCGCGCCGGGGCCACGACTGTCTCGGCCGTGACTTTCCACGAAATTGTCCGCAAACTGCCCGATGGTGCGTTGGTCAACCTGACCGAAGACAGTGCTGCGGGCCGTTTGACCATCGAAGCGGGCCGGTCCTCGTTCCAGCTGGCGACTTTGCCGCGCGAGGATTTTCCGGTCATGGCTTCAACCGAATATGCGGCGAATTTTTCGTCGACCGCACCGGTGTTGCGCCGCCTCTTCGACAAGTCCAAATTCGCGATCTCGACCGAAGAGACGCGTTATTACCTCAACGGGGTCTATTTCCACATCGCCGATGGCGACAACGGCAAGGCCCTGCGCGCCGTGGCCACCGATGGCCACCGCCTGGCGCGGATTGACACCGACCTGCCCGATGGTGCAGCAGAGATGCCCGGCGTGATCGTACCCCGCAAAACGGTGGGCGAGCTGCGCAAATTGCTCGACGATGATGACACGCAGATCGCCGTGTCGGTATCGGAGACCAAGATCCGCTTTGCCACGCCCGACATCACCCTGACGTCCAAGGTCATCGACGGCACCTTCCCCGACTACACGCGCGTGATCCCGATGGGCAACACGCGCCGGATGGAGGTCGACGCGGGCGATTTCGCCAAGGCTGTGGATCGTGTGGCGACGGTGTCATCGGAACGCTCACGGGCCGTGAAAATGGCGCTCGACGAGGACCGGCTCGTCTTGTCGGTGAATGCCCCCGATGCGGGCAATGCCGAAGAAGAGCTGGCCGTGGCTTATGGCGACGAAAAGCTCGAAATTGGCTTCAACGCCAAATACTTGCTGGAAATCGCCAGCCAGGTGGATCGTGAAAACGCCGTCTTCATGTTCTCGTCTCCCGCCGAGCCCACCTTGATGCGCGAAGGCAATGATGAAAGCGCGATCTATGTCGTCATGCCGATGCGCGTGTGACAGCGGACGGATGCCTCCGGCGGAGGTTTTTCTGGCAAGATGAAAGGGGCGCGCGATGAGCAAGGTGTTCGTTTCGTCCCTGACCCTGTCGCATTTTCGCTCGCACAGACGCGCGCGCCTTGACCTTGATGGACGGCCCGTGGCGCTGTTTGGGGCCAATGGGGCCGGCAAGACCAACCTGATGGAAGCGGTGTCGTTGCTCAGCCCCGGGCGCGGGCTCCGGCGCGCGGCGGCAGACGACATCATCCGGCGGCCCGAGGCAATCGGCTGGAAGGTGACCGCCGGGATCGAAGGGCCGGGGGTCGGGCACGAGATCGCGCTCACCGCCGAACCCGATCAGGCCCGCGTCACGCAAATCGACGGCAAGACCGCGCCGCAGCTGGCGCTGGCCAGGCTTCTGCGGATTGTCTGGCTGGTTCCGTCGCAGGATCGGCTCTGGATGGAAGGGGCGGAGGGGCGCAGGCGGTTTCTCGACCGGATCACGCTCAGCTTCCTGCCCGATCATGCAGAGGCCGTGCTGACCTATGAAAAGGCGATGCGCGAGCGCAATCGCCTGCTGAAGGACGACGCGCGCGACCCCGCCTGGTACCGCGCGCTGGAGGCGCAGATGGCCGAGGCCGGGCTGCGGATTGTTGAAGGGCGCGAGACGGCGTTGCAGCGCATTGCAAGCGCTCAGGACGGCGCGGCCACCGCCTTTCCCGCCGCCGATCTCGCCTTGGAGGTCGACACCCCCTGCCACACCGCCGCCGATTTCGAAGCCGCCTTCGCCGAGAGCCGCCCGCGCGATATCGCCGCCGGACGCACGTTGGTGGGCCCGCACCGTGCCGACATGGCCGCGATCTACCGCGACAAGGGCGTCGCCGCAAAGCAATGCTCCACCGGGGAACAGAAGGCGCTGCTGATCTCGCTGATCCTTGCCAATGCGCGCGCGCTCAAGGCCGAAACCGGCACAGCGCCCCTGGTGCTTCTGGACGAGGTCGCGGCGCATCTCGATGCCGACCGCCGCGCCGCCCTGTTCGATGAAATCTCTGCATTGGAGGCTCAGGCCTGGATGACCGGTACGGGGCCGGAATTGTTCACTGATCTGGGCAACCGGGCGCAGCATTTCGAGGTCACGGATCAGCACGGCGAAAGCCATGTGGGCGGCGCGTGAGCGTCCCCCAAATCTTGTGGCAAGCACGTGACAATAGCCCCGGAAATGCGTATATATTGCGCAACAATACGGGACAAGAAACACATGGCAGAGCAAACCCCAAAGCCGGAAGACTATGGCGCCGATTCTATCAAGGTTCTCAAAGGGTTGGAGGCGGTTCGCAAGCGCCCTGGTATGTATATCGGCGACACGGATGACGGTTCGGGCCTGCACCACATGGTCTACGAGGTCGTCGACAACGGCATCGACGAGGCGCTTGCGGGTCACGCGGATGCCGTGACCGTGACAATTCACGCCGACAGCTCCGTCTCCGTGAGCGACAATGGCCGTGGCATTCCCGTGGGCATCCACGAGGAAGAAGGCGTGTCTGCCGCCGAGGTCATCATGACCCAGCTGCACGCGGGCGGCAAATTCGACAGCAATTCCTACAAGGTCTCCGGCGGTCTGCACGGCGTGGGCGTCTCCGTCGTCAACGCGCTCAGTGATTGGTTGGAGTTGCGCGTTTGGCGCGATGGCAAGGAACACATTGCGCGCTTCGAGGGCGGCTTCACCACCAAGTCACTGGAAATCGTGGGCGATGCGGGCGGCAAGACCGGCACCGAAGTGCGCTTCATGGCCTCGACCGAGACGTTCTCGAACCTCGAATATTCCTTCAAAACGCTGGAAAATCGCCTGCGGGAACTGGCGTTCCTGAACTCCGGCGTCCGCATCATCCTGCGGGATGAACGCCCGGCCGAAGCGCTGGAAACCGACCTCATCTATGAAGGCGGCGTGAAGGAATTCGTCAAATATCTCGATCGCTCCAAAACCCCGATGGTCGAAGAGCCGATCTATGTCGAAGGCGAAAAGGATGGCATCGGCGTTGAAGTCGCGATGTGGTGGAACGACAGCTACAATGAAATGGTGCTGCCCTTCACCAACAACATCCCGCAGCGCGATGGCGGCACGCATCTTGCCGGGTTCCGGGGCGCATTGACCCGCTCGATCAACCTTTATGCGAATTCCTCGGGCATCGCGAAGCGCGAGAAGGTCACCTTTACCGGCGACGATGCGCGCGAGGGGCTGACCTGCGTTCTGTCTGTGAAGGTTCCCGACCCGAAGTTCAGCTCGCAGACCAAGGACAAGCTCGTCTCCTCCGAAGTGCGCCCCGCCGTCGAAGGGTTGATGAACGAAAAGCTCTCCGAGTGGTTCGAAGAGCACCCCAACGAGGCCCGCATGATCGTCACCAAGATCATCGAAGCCGCCGTCGCCCGCGAAGCCGCCCGCAAGGCACGCGAACTCACCCGGCGCAAGACGGCGATGGATGTCGCCTCGCTGCCCGGCAAACTCGCCGATTGTCAGGAAAAAGACCCCGCCAAATCCGAATTGTTCCTCGTCGAGGGGGACAGCGCCGGAGGCTCTGCCAAGCAAGGGCGCTCACGCCACAATCAGGCGATCCTGCCCCTCAAGGGTAAGATCCTGAACGTCGAGCGCGCACGGTTTGACCGGATGCTCGGGTCTCAGGAGATCGGCACACTCATCACCGCGCTGGGCACCGGCATTGGCCGGGATGAATTCAACATCGAAAAACTGCGCTACCACAAGATCGTCATCATGACCGATGCCGACGTCGACGGCGCCCATATCCGCACGCTTCTGCTGACGTTCTTCTTCCGCCAGATGCCCGAACTGATCGAAGGCGGCTATCTCTATATTGCGCAACCACCGCTCTACAAAGTCAGCCGTGGCAAATCCGAGGTCTACCTCAAGGATCAGGCTGCGTTCGAAGATTACCTCGTCGCCCAAGGCATCGAAGGCGCCTCGCTCCGCCTGCACGGCGGGGAAGAGATCGCCGGGCAGGATTTGGCCCGCGTCGTTGAAGGTGCGCGCCACTTCAAGCGCATCCTCGATGCCTTCCCGACCCATTACCCCCGCCGCATCGTCGAACAGGCCGCCATCGCAGGCGCCTTCGACCCCGGCAAAGCAGACAGCGATCTGCAAGGTGTGGCCGATGATGTCGCCAAGCGCCTCGACCTCGTGGCCGTCGAATACGAACGCGGCTGGAGCGGGCGTATCACGCAAGACCACGGCATCCGCCTGTCGCGCGTTCTGCGCGGCGTCGAAGAAATTCGCACCCTCGACGGCGCGGTCCTGCGCTCGGGCGAGGCGCGCAAATTGTCCGAGGTCTCGAAGGACACCCGCACCGTCTACCGCGAGCCGTCCACACTCGCGCGCAAGGATCGCGAACAGCTTATCCATGGCCCGACCGAGCTTCTGCAAGCCATCCTCGACGAAGGGGCCAAGGGGCAGCAGATGCAGCGCTACAAGGGTCTGGGCGAAATGAACCCTGACCAGCTTTGGGAAACCACGCTGGACCCCGAAGCGCGCACGCTCTTGCAAGTGAAGGTGGGCGACCTCGCCGAGGCCGACGATATCTTCACCAAGCTTATGGGCGACGTCGTGGAACCGCGCCGCGACTTCATTCAGGCAAATGCGCTGAGCGTGGAAAACCTTGATTTTTGAACGAAACACAGGCCGCAATCCCCAAAACCCTTCAAAACCTGACCCTCGCTTTTGGACTGGTTATCGTTTTGGTGGCATTGCTTGGCCTGGGCCGCTCCCTCGCTCCTTCGGCTGATCAACGCGCCGAAGTCTTTGCAGCGCGCTTCGATCTGACGGCCCTTTTGCCGGGGGAACCCGTCACATTTGTGCGCGGTGAGACTGTCATCAGGCTCCTGCGTTTGACCCCGGAGCAGGAGGTCATGGCCCGTGACACCGACGTCATGGATCTGCGTGATACATTGGCCCGCAACGCTATGTTGCCCCACGACGCGGCGGCCAGCTTCGAGAACCGAACAATCGATGCGGAAGGTCCTATCGTCGTGATGAATGCACGTTGCGACCGTGGGCAGGGCTTCATTCCACACTACACGATCAACGCACTCGAAACGTGGTTTTGTACCCGCGGCACGGAACGATACGATGTCATCGGCCGGCGTCTCGACACCGGCGGGCTCGGGCAAGAGTCGTTCGAGATTCCGCCCCATATGGTGACCGCAGATGGCCTTTTGATTTTGCTCACAGATGCCGAAATGGCCCGGCTGCGCAGCCTCGAACCATCGCTCCATAGGTCAACCAACTGACTTCGCGCGAAATCCCGCTATCCTTTCCCCTGCATCAAGGGAGAACTCGCATGTCCGACGGCTTCGCCGAAATGATCCAACGCGCCAACGCGTTCTTCACCGACCTGCGCGCCGACAACACCAAGGACTTCTACGAGGCGCACAAAGCCACCTACACGTCCGAGATAAAGAAGCCCGCCGTACTGCTGGCCGAGCTTTTCGCCGAAGACCTCGCCAAACACACCGGCCGCGCCCACAAGCCCAAGGTCTTCCGCATCCACCGCGACGTGCGCTTCTCCAGGGACAAGACACCCTACAACACTCACCTGCACATGATGTGGTCGCAACCCGGCGACGCTCCAGCGCCTGCATGGTTCTTCGGCAGCGCGCCCGATTATTTGATCCTCGGCATTGGCGTCATGCATCTGCAAAAGGACAGCCTCACCGCCTACCGCAACATGATCGACCGCCATGGCGATGACCTGACCGATGCGATGGACACATCCGGTGCCACGCTGTCCGACTGGGGCCCCGATCCGCTCAAACGGGTGCCGAAACCCTTCGACGCGGACCACCCCCATGCCGATCTGCTCAAACGCAAGGCCTTCACGCTCAGCCGCGATGTGCCCGACGGCTGGCAAGACGCCGGGCTGCTCAGGTCGCTCAACGCGCTGATCCCGCCGCTCCTGCCTGCATGGTCGATCCTCAACGAAACCTTCCCAGGCTGATCCGAAACCTGCCATCGATTCGAATCATCCGCCACGGGTAAGGCTGCCCTTACCTTAAGCGTCGCTTTATCCGAATCTTTCCCCTTGCCTGCGCAACCGGCTTCTGCGGGGAAACCTTACCTGCGCCGCTGACACCCGATAACATCGCGATTTCACCGCCTGACAGGATGCTATCGCCAGGGTTTCGTCCCTTGCGTCACGCACAACCCGACTCATAAATATTTCATATATTTCAGATAGATAATCCAATGACATCCGATAACACACCGCGGTTATGTCCTTTCGGCTCGCTGAAATTGTCTGACACAGCGGTCCGGGGCCAATTTCTGGTCATCGGCTCAACGGGGCACACCCCCACCGGGCCAGACACCAACCTGAATTGAACCACACACCTAAACCAAAACTTCATTTAAGGACTTCGACCCATGAAATTCGCTCTCATCAAAACCGCTGCCGTCGCAACCGCCCTGATCGTTACCGCCGGTGCCGCCTCCGCCTGCAACTTCGCTGCCGCCAACCAGCTTGGCTGGGATCACTCCGCCGGCGTTCAGCAGTTCGGCAACTGCAACTTCACGCAGATCGACCAGGGCGGCTGGTCCAACACCGCAGCCGGCGTGTCCAACGGTGATTTCAATACCGTGATCATCGGCCAGGACGGCGCGTTGAACACCGGCGTCGTCGGCCAGAACGGCAATTTCAACGGCGGCGCAGTGCAGCAGTCCGGCGCCCTCAACTACGGTGAAGTCGTCCAGAACGGCAGCTTCCAGACCGGCGCCGTGATCCAGACCGGCGTGGGCAACACCGGTGTCCTGAACCAGACCGGCACGGGCAACACCGCGCTGATCATCCAGGGCAACTAAGCCCCGCACACCACCGGGGGCGGGCCCCCTCCTCCCCTTCCGCCCCGCCCCCGGACCTTTTCCAAGACCAACACATTTTCCCGAAAGGACAGGCCGATGACCACGTTTTTGAACTCCCGCACGGCACTCCGGACCTCCCTTGGCCTCGCCGCGATCACCTCGGTTGCCCTGGGCTGCACCGCGATCTCGGCAGAACCCGACGATCTGGGCCACGCCGCCCATGCACAGACCGCCGCACCGGTCGCCTGCGTGATCACCGCCGAGGCCTCGGGCAACATGCTCACCCTCGTGCCGATCGTTCAGGTCACCGAAGCCGTCTCGGGCACCTACACCCTGCGCGTGGAAGGCCCCGGCACGCGCCTCAACCAGGGCGGCCCGTTTTCGGCCCGTGCCGGTGAAACACTCACCCTGGGCCGCATGATGACCTCCGGCTCCGCGTCCAGCCTTGATGCGAACCTGACCCTTACCATCGACGGGCGCGATTACCGCTGCCCCGCCGACCTTTAACCGCAACCCATTTACCCAATCGTCTCTTTTCAGATCAGACATTTTTTCAAAGGAAACACTGCCATGTTTACGAAAACCATTATCGCCGCCGCCCTCGTCGCCGCCACTGCCGCCACGACCGTTCCCGCTAGCGCCCAAGGCCAGATCAGCTTCGGCTTCTCCGCCCAGAACCAGCAGGAACGCGATCTTCTGACCCTCGGCGTCGTGGCCTACCAGATCGCCAATGGCGGTGACGCAGCCGAGGTGCTCGGCAATGTTGCAAACGGCGGGTCGGTCGGCCTGATCCATCAGGACGGCAATGGCCACAGCGGCTCGCTGGCCCAGAACGGTGGCGGCAACGCCGGCGCCCTGATCCAGCTCGGCAACGGCGCCAACGGGCACCTGAACCAGACCGGCAACCAAGGCGACCTCGTCATCCAGATCGGTCTGGACTGATCCAAGCCCCCCCCATTCGGCCCCACGGGATATTCCCCGCGGGCCGGATCCCCGGACGCCCGATCACCCTACCCCGTTTCCCCTTGTGGATCGGGCGTCCGGATCGAAACCTTCGCGCCACTCCTTTCCACTCCCACGCGCAAACCCCTGTCCCTCAGACGTGTCCTACCTCCCCCGGCCTTCGCGGTCGGGGGCTTTTTCTTGCGCCGGTCCCGCGCACCCCCCATGCAGGGCGCATGACCCCCGCCGCCCGCAGCCTGACCCCGTTCCTTCTGCTGCTCTTCACCAGCACACTCGGCAATTCCGCAATCGTGCCCTTCATGCCGTTCTTCATGGTCGACGGCCTCGGTCAACCGCCCTGGATGCTCAGCGTTTACGCCAGCCTCGCCGTCGCCCTGACCGTCTTTCTCAACCGCCTCTTCGCCCGCCGCATCGACAACGGGGCCCGCGTCTTTCCGATCCTCGGCATCGCTTTGGCGGGCTTTGTACTGGCCAGCGGTTCCATGGCGCTGTCGCCGAGCTTGCCGGTCATGCTGAGCGTCGGTGTTCTGGGCTTTGGCCTCAGTGCGACGTCGATCTCCGCGATGTTCGCCACCGGTGGGCATATGGCAGAACGCGTGGGCATCGCGCGCCCGACCTTCAACGCCTGGATGCGTGCCACAACCTCGACCGCGTGGATGATCGGCCCCGCCGTCAGCTTTTCCCTGTCCGGCGCTTACGGCCCACAGATCGTCTTTCAATTCGCCTGCGCGTTGGCCGTGCTTTGGGGGCTCGTCTGGCGCATCGGTCTGCCGCGCGACATCACCGCGCCTGCGCCGCCCAAACCACCGGCCGACCTGACCTCGGCCCCCGGCGCGCTCTGGCTTGCCGCTGCTTTCATCTTCTGCCTGTCCATCGCCCATGGCCTGACCTTCTCGGCCCTGCCCTTGTTCTTCGTACAAGAGGTCGGCTTACCGGATTTCGCCCCCGGCGCGGCCTTCAGCGTCAAGACCTTCGTCGAGGTGTTCGCGATCTTCGGCTCGTCTTTCCTGATCGCGCGCTACGGCCTGCGGGCGCCGCTGATGGCCTGCACTGTGCTCGCCGTTGGTGCGATCCTCGTGCTGGCCTCCGTCGAAACCCTGTCGCAGATGGCATTCGGGTCGGCGCTTGAAGGGCTCTATTACGGCCTCTTCGCCAGCCTCGGCATCAGCTACATCCAAAGCTTCGCCCAAGATCGCCCCGCGCAGGCGACCGCGATCTACTGGAACACTCTGATGCTCAGCGGCCTACTCGCCGCGCCCGCCGTGGGCCTCATCGCGCAGCTCGCCGATTTCCGAACCGTGATCCTGCTGGCCTCCGGCGTCGCGGCGCTCGCCATCCCGATCCTTGTGCTCGGAATGCGACGCGCCTGACGGGAGGGTGGGAGGGGCGATGGCGCACGCCGAGCGTCTCCCAAGCCCTCACCCTAAATGCCGCTCGCCCCGCGCCTTCGCCAAATCAATCTGGCGCTGCCGTTCCCGAAATCGCGCCCGGTCCGCGTCGCTATGCTCGTGCAAACACAGATGGCACGAAACGCCCTCCTCAAACGCATCCCGCGTCCGATGCTCCGGCTTCAACGCCCGCCGACACGCCCGGCACAGGAAATGCGCGGTCTCCGCCAACCCGTGCCCCACGGCCACGCGCTCGTCGAATACGAAACAGCCCCCCTGCCACAGGCTCTCCGCTTCCGGCACCTCTTCGAGGTATTTCAGGATGCCGCCCTTGAGGTGGAACACATCCTCCACCCCCTGCGCCTTCAGAAACGCCGTGGATTTCTCGCACCGAATGCCGCCCGTGCAGAACATCGCAATCCGCTTGTTGCCAAACCTCGCGCTATTCTGCTCCCACCATTTGGGGAAATCGCGGAAACTCGTGGTCTCCGGGTCCACCGCCCCCTCGAACGTCCCGATCGCCACCTCGTAACCGTTGCGCGTGTCGATCACCGCAACATCCGGCGCAGTGATGAGCGCGTTCCAATCGGTGGGGTCCACATGCGTGCCGACCGTATCGGGGTCCAACCCCGGCGCGCCCATCGTCACGATCTCTTTCTTCAGCCGCACCTTCAGCTTGTTGAACGGCGGCGCCTCCGCGGTGCTCTCTTTCCACTCCAACCCGGCAAATCCCGGCAACACCCGGATATGGGCCAACACCGCATCAATGCCGGTACGCGACCCCGCAATCGTGCCGTTGATCCCCTCCGGCGCGATCAGAAGCGAACCCTTGACCCCCGCCTTGCACGCAACCTCTGCCAACGGCCCCTTCACGGCGGCGGGGTCTGGCACGCGGGCAAAGTGATATAACGCAGCGACGGTAAACATGCGCGTCAGATACGCCCTTGTCTCTGCCCTCTCAAGACATAGGGTTGTTAACACATTCGGAGCCTGCCCATGTCCAAAGCCCTCATCGTCATCGACGTCCAAAACGATTTCTGCCCCGGCGGTGCGCTGGCCGTGCCCGAAGGCGACGCAATCATCCCCGGCATCAACACGCTGATGGCCGATTTCGACGCGGTGATCCTGACGCAGGATTGGCACCCGGCGGGCCATTCCTCCTTCGCGTCGTCGCATCCCGGCAAGCAGGACATGGACCTGATCGACATGCCCTACGGCCCTCAGGTGCTCTGGCCCGATCACTGCATCCAGGGCACAAGCGGCGCGGAGTTCCACCCCGGCCTCGATGCGAACCGCGCCGACCTGATCATCCGCAAAGGGTACAACCCCGCCATCGACAGCTATTCCGCCTTCTTCGAAAACGACCAAACCACCCCCACCGGCCTTGAAGGCTACCTGCGCACGCGCGGCATCACCGACCTGACCATGCTCGGCCTCGCCACCGATTTCTGCGTCAACTATTCCGCCGTCGACGCCACGAAGCTGGGCTTCGCCGTCACCGTCCGCACCGATCTCAGCCGCGCCATCGACTTCGGCGGCTCGCTTGAGGCCGCGCGCGACGACATGCGCGCGGCGGGTGTCGCCCTGCTTTAGGGACACCTTGCGATTTCTTTTCCCCGTTCTGGCCTGCGTGCACCTGTATACACCGTCCCCATATCAAAACCTGTTTAGGGACAGTTATTATGCAAAAACCACTCGCGGAATTCATCGGGACGTTCACTCTTGTCCTGTTTGGCTGCGGTGCCGCCGTTCTGGCCGGCGCTGACATCGGCCTGACGGGCATTTCCTTCGCCTTCGGCCTTGCGCTGATCGGTATGGCCTATGGCATCGGCCCGGTTTCGGGCTGCCACATCAACCCCGCTGTTACCCTCGGTGCAGTGGCCGCGGGCCGGATGACCATCGGCGACGCGATCCCCTACATGGTCGCGCAGGTCGCGGGCGCCATCGCGGGCGCCGCCGTGCTCCTGATGATCGCCTCGGGCAAGGCCGATTACAGCCTCGCCACCAACGGTCTCGGCCAGAACGGCTGGGGCGAAGGCTACCTTGGCGAATACAACATGATGGCAGCCCTGCTGTTCGAGATCGTCGCGACCTTCCTCTTCATGGTCGTCATCCTCGGCGCAACCGGTGCCAATGCCCCTGCCGCTTGGGGCGGTCTGGCCATCGGTCTGGCGCTTGTGGTGATCCACCTCGTCGGCATCAACGTGACCGGCGTGTCGGTAAACCCCGCGCGCTCCATCGGGCCCGCGCTTTTTGCAGGCGGCACCGCTCTGGCGCAGCTTTGGCTCTTCATCGTGGCCCCGATCATCGGCGCGGTTGCGGCAGGCATCCTGTTCCGCACCGGCCTGCTCGACGGCGAGGCCTGAAGCCCCGCTGACACACCAACGGCAAGGGGCGTGATACCCCTTGCCGACCCCGAACACGCCCCCTAAACCTGCGCAATCTCGTGCAAAACGGAGGGGTCCGATGTCCACCAACACCATCGTCAACAGCTGGAATGAATGGGATCCTCTGCGCCACGTCATCGTGGGCCGCGCCGATGATTGCCACATCCCGCCCGAGGAACCCGCGCTCGACGCCAAGGTCCCCGAAGACAGCGACATGCGCGGCCAATGGGGCCGCCGCCCGCAGGAAACCATCGACCGCGCGAACGAGCTTCTCGACACGTTCGCAGGCCAACTGCAGGCGCGCGGCATTCGCGTCGACCGTCCCGATAGCATCGACCATTCCAAACCCGTCACCACGCCGGATTTCCACACGCAAAGCCAATTCGGCTGCATGCCGCCCCGCGATGTGCTTCTGACCGTCGGCTCCGAGATTCTCGAAGCCACGATGTCCTATCGCTGCCGTTGGTTCGAATATCTCAACTACCGTCCCCTGCTACAGCGCTACTGGGAAGAAGACCCCAATTTCCGGCACGAGGCCGCGCCGAAGCCGCGCCTGACCGATGCCGATTACCACCCCGATTACCTGTCGGACAAAATCGGCGTGGAAAAGCGCCTGCAATGGGCGGCTGAGAAGTTCTTCGTCACCACCGAGGAAGAGCCTCTGTTCGACGCCGCCGATGTCCTGCGCTTTGGGCGCGATCTCGTGGTGCAGCACGGCTTCACCACCAATCTCAAGGGCATCGAATGGCTCGCCCGCCACTTCCCCGATCACCGCGTGCATACCGTGAACTTCCCCGGCGATCCCTACCCGATCCACATCGACGCGACGTTTACGCCGCTGCGCCCGGGTCTGATCCTCAACAACCCGCAGCGCCGCCTGCCGGAAGATCAACGCGCCCTCTTTGCGAAGAACGATTGGGAAATCGTCGACGCCGCGCAACCGGCCCACAACGCGCCCCCGCCGTTGTGCTACTCCTCCACCTGGCTCAGCATGAACGTCCTGGTCCTCGATCCCAAAACCGTCTGCGTCGAAGCCTCCGAGGTCTACCAGATGGAACAGATGGACAAGCTCGGCATGAACGTCATCCCCGTCGAGCTGCGCGATGCCTATGCGTTCGGCGGTGGCCTGCATTGCTGTACCGCGGACGTCTACCGCGAAGGCACCTGCGAGGATTACTTCCCGGTGCAGTAACCCGCGCCCATCATTTCTTGCCTAAAGGCGACGGCCACCGCATACTTGCTCGATCTGCCACCTTCATGAAAGTTCCCGATGGCTCAGATCCTCCAAGTCCTCGCTATTGGCGCCGTCACCTTCGGGACGGGTGCGGCCACGATGACCGTGATGAACGAGGATATCCCGGACCTGCAGGTTCCCGAAGGCGCATGGATCGACAGCGGTGCGCTCGACGGGATGACCTTCGACATCCATGGCACCGACCTCGGCAGCGGGGCGGCGCTGGAGGATGAGCTGGTGTTTCGCGATGGCACGTTCATGTCGGTCGATTGCCAGAATTATTGCGACTTCGGCTGGTCCGAGTACCAGACCAAGGAAATCGACGGCGTCATTCACTTCACCGCCACGACCCTCTGCCCCGACGCGCCCCATACGGTCGTGTTCCATGGCAGGGTCGACGCCACCGATATTGTCCTCGACGCCACGTGGACCACGCGGCGCTGGTACTGGACCAACCAGATCGAGATAACGGCCACCGGCACCGCCGTGCCGTCCGACGCGCCAGCCGTCTCGGGCTGAACCGACGTTGACCACCCGCTCCCCGAGCGCTCTCGCACGGATTATCCTGCGCCTTGCCCTGCTGATCGGCGTGGTCGCGCTGGCGACCTGGGGCGCTCATGAAATCCGCGACGCCCTCGACCTGCAGATCCGCCCCGACAACGAGCAGCAAGTGCATCGCTTCGTGATGTTTGTGGCCGTTGGCTATATCCTGCTTTTGGCGATCCCCTTCGTGCCCGGCGCCGAGATCGGCATCGCAATGCTCACCGCGTTCGGCCCGATCATCGCGCCGCTGGTCTATATCTGCACCGTGGCCGCGATGATGCTGGCCTTCACCATCGGGCGCTACCTGCGGCCCGAAACGCTGGCCCGGGCGCTGGCGGTTGTGCGGATGCGGCGGGCCGCCGATCTGGTGGCGCGCGCGGCGGATTTGCCACCGCAAGACCGGCTCGCCCTGTTCGAGGGTGACGCACCCGGCGGCATTCGCAAACTCGGCCTGCGCTATCGCTACGTGGCGCTCGCGCTTGCGGTGAATACGCCCGGCAATTCGATCATCGGCGGGGGCGGCGGGATCATGATGATGGCTGGCCTCACCGGCATCTTCTCACCGCTCACAACGCTCCTCACTGTCGCACTCGCCGTCGCTCCCGTACCGCTCGCGGTGATCTTCCTCGGCTTGCAGCTCTGACGCGGGCCGATCGGGACCGGCCTTCCCCCATCACAACACACACCGGTACAACTGCACCTTGGTCCCCGAATGATCCACCGGCCCGCCGCCGTCCAGCGCCAGTCCGGTCGCCTTCGCCAAGCCGCCATCACTCGTCACAATCCCCACCGACCAGCCGCCGAACCGCGCCGACAACACCGCGCCCAGCGCACCATACAACCCAAACAACAGCTTCCGATCCCCAATCCGTCCCCCATAAGGCGGGTTCACCAAAACGATCCCCGGCGCAACGCCCTCCGGCGGCAGCAGATCACTCACCGCCGCACGCTCGAATGCCACAAGACCCGCCACCCCGGCTCGCTCCGCGTTTCCGCGCGCGCCACGAATGGCACCGTCATTGCGGTCAAAGCCGAAAAACCGCGCCGGCCCCTGCGCGCGCGCTGGCCCCTCTTTGCTTTCCAAATACCTCCGCCGGAGGCTCCCGCCCTCGGCCATTTTCTCAAAGGCGAACCCCCTGGAGCGCCCCGGGATCAACCCCGCCGCAATCTCCGCCGCCTCAAGCACAATCGTCCCCGATCCGCACATCGGATCCACCACGGCCTGCGTGCCGTCAAAGCCCATCTCCCGCAGAAAGGCCGCCGCCATCGTCTCGCGCAGCGGCGCCTTGCCGACAAATTCCTTGTGCCCGCGCCGATGCAGCGGCGCACCGGTCGTATCCACCGAAATCGTGCACAGGTCGTCGTCGATGCGCACCTTCACCGTGATCTCGGCCTCCTTGGCAATCGGAATGCCCGCCGCCGTCACGCCCCCCTCGACCCGCTGCACGGCCGCCTTGTTGACGTAAATCTTCGACCGGCGGCACGTCGCCTCGACCCGTACCGGAACCTCCGGGCACAGAATCGAACGCCAATCCACCTTCTTCGACCGCTTGTCCAATTGCGCCAGATGCATCGCCCGGAATTCCGCCACCCGCAGCAGCACCCGCACCGCACACCGCAGGTGAAGATTGGCCCGCGCCGCCTCGGGCAATCCGCCGTCGGCCTCGACGCCACCCGGCACCGCGCGCACGCCGGTGAACCCCGCCGCGCGGGCCTCCTCCGCCAACGGGCCTTCCAGCCCCGGCTGCGTCACAAGGAACAGGCCCGCCGGGCTCGCATCGGAACGTGTCGATGAATGCGTCATCCGGTCTTGCTAGACCATATCCTGACCGACATGCAGCAAGAATACCGCACCGCGCCGATTTGAACCCGCGCCTGACGCTGTCGCCCTGACCTCCAAAGCAAAAGGCCCCGATCCTGCGATCGGGGCCCTTGCAAATCTTGTCCAGACTGACCGCTTAGGCGGCGGCTGCAGCCTGCTTCTTGCGCAGGCGCATCGCGCCCAGGCCACCGACACCCGCCAGCAGCAGAAGCGCCGAGGCCGGAAGCGGCACGGGGGCCACGCTGTCGAGGGTCACGCGCGCACGCACGGTTGCAGTGTCACCCAGAAGGATCGCGCTGCCCTGCTCAAGCTCAACAGTGTATTCGGTGCCGTCGGCCAGCGAGACGGTGTTGAACTGGTCCGAACCCCAATCCAGCGAACCGCCGCTGATGAACCCGAAGAACGTCGAGAATTCACCGCTACCGGACGTGGACGAGAAACCACCGGGCTCTGCGAACGCAAGCGTCGCATGCACGGAATAGGACTCGTCAAGCGCAATGCCAGAGGCCGTCAGGCTGAAGAAGTCGAACCAGCCGCTGGTCTCGCCCTCGTCAAGGTCAAAGCTTGTCCCGATCGCGCCCGATGCATCGGCATCGATCGACGCATACTGGAACGAGCCGAACCACGGCGAATATGTCGTACAATTGTCGCACGACGCCGAGGCGGTTGTGCCGGCACCAACGGCGAAGTCAACCGAGGTGGCCTGTGCCACACCGACCGACAGGCCAAGGGCCAAAACAGCGCCCGGAATGAGTTGAATTGCTTTCATGGAATACTCCCAATCCTTACATCGGCCACAACGGCCAACTGCGTACTACTCGCAAAATATAGCCGAACTTTTCCAATTTTTCTACAAAGAATTGCTTTTTTGTGAACACGGTTAAGCCGCTATTGACACACGGTTTTTTCCACATTCTGGTCACATTTTGGAATTGTTTCCGAATGCGTGACAGTTTTACAACGGCCCGGGCGGCGGATTTTTGCCCATCCCGAAACCTCGGGTTCGGACCCGTCTTGCGGGGTCTCCGGCCCCGTAAAATCTGACTCTCATGGGCGCCAGCACCCTTGCATCCCGCGCCTGCGCGCCGCATCACTTCGCCATGGATGATGCGACATTTCCGGCCCTCGATGCCGCCCTATTGCCCGATATTGATATGTCCGAATTGTGGCGCGCCGATGCCGACGGGCCGCCCCGGTTCCTGCTGCTTTACGGGTCTCTGCGAGAGGTCTCCTATTCCAAGGCGCTGGCGCTTGAATGTGATCGGCTGCTGCGCCGCTTTGGGGCCGAGACGCGCGTTTACAACCCCGAGGGCCTGCCGCAGCCCGATGGTGCGCCCGATGCGCATCCCAAGGTGGCCGAACTGCGCGAGGTCGCCGAATGGTGCGATGGGTTCGTCTGGGTCAGCCCCGAACGCCACGGTGCCATGACCGGCATCATGAAAAGCCAGATCGACTGGATCCCCTTGTCGATGGGTGGCGTGCGCCCGACGCAGGGCAAAACCCTCGCCGTGCTCCAGGTCAGTGGCGGATCGCAAAGCTTCAACACCGTAAGCCAACTTCGCATCCTCGGGCGCTGGATGCGCCTTTTGACCATCCCCAACCAAAGCTCCGTTCCCAGGGCCTGGGATGAGTTCAAGGACGGGCGCATGAAGCCCGGCCCGCTCTACAACCGCGTCGTCGATGTGATGGAAGAGCTGGTGAAGTTCACCCATCTCACCCGCGCCAACCGCGCCTACCTTCTCGACCGCTATTCCGAGCGGGTCGAAAGCCGCGCGGCGCTGTCCAAACGTGTGAACGCCGCCAAGGCCGACGAGTGACCCGCGTCATGCGGCGCGCACCCTTTCGGGGTCAATAAGCGCAAGCATCGCCTCCACGCTGCGGTCGAGGTCTTCGGCCGTCGCCTGCGCCCGCGCCAGGATCCGCAGCCCGACATATTGTGTCACAAGCACCCGTGCCATCTCGGATCGCGCGTCGGGCGGTCGGGTCATCTCGGCAAGGGCCACCTCGAAGGCTGCCCGCATGTCCTCCAGCAATCCGTCCACCACATCCGCGATCTCGTGATCGTCGAACGCGGGGCCGGCGGCGGCCGAACACAACAAGCACCCGCGCCTGTCACCCTGCCGCACCACCTCCACCACGCTGCGAAAGAGCGCCGCAATCCGGTCGTGGCCCTCCGGCACATCCGGGTCGCGCAGCATCGCGATGGCCGGGGCGACCTGCGCCGTCTCGTAGCGCGCCATACTTGCCATGAAGAGCGATTTCTTGTCGGCAAACGCTTTGTAGAGGCTGCCCTTCGTCATCCCCATCCCATCCAGCAACAACGCGATGGAGGCCGCGTCGTAGCCGTGGTGCCAGAAGACATTCATCGCGGCTTCGGTGGCCTCGTCTTCATCAAATTCGCGGGGTCGCGCCATGGTGGGCCCTCCTGTGCGGCCAGCATAGTTTGGAAACGATCGGTTCACAATCACGCCTATGTGTTTTGTACCGTTTGGTTCCAAACTGTATCACCGCCTCAATACCCGGCGACTCACCGCCATGCCTCAACCCTGATACAGAAAGCTGATCCCATGAAACGCATCTCCACCCTGACCGCCACCGCCTGCCTCTTTGCCTCCGTGGCCACTGTCGCCTCTGCCGATACAGTGACCGCGTCGGGCACCTTCACCGGGCTCAGCGATCACATCACCACCGGCGGTGTCTCGGTCGTCGAAACCTCCGGCGGCGGCGCTGTCGTCATCCTCGACACGGACTTCAGCCTCGACGGCGCGCCCGATCCCAGCGTCGGCTTCGGCATCGACGGCGAATATGTCGCCGCCTCCGATCTGGGCGAGCTGACCTCGATCAATGGGCTGCAAGCCTTCATCGTCCCCGACGGCCTCGACCTCGCGGAGTTCAACGAAATCTACATCTGGTGTGACGAATTCTCCGTCCCCCTCGGCGTCGCCGCGCTCAGCAACTCCTGACGCCCCCATCGCCCGGATAAAGGACACCCCCCATGCCCCGCTGCCTCCCCAACACCTCCTACGACTGTCCCTTTGCACTCGGCCTGGTCGTCGTGTCCTTTATCCTCGCGCTCGGGGCCACCAACCCCGCCGCCCTCTACCTTTCCTTCACCACAGGCGCCGTCGGATTTGCCCTCAAACTGCTGACCCACCACCAATGCCGCGTCCCCCGGCATGCGGCCCGACAAACGGCGCACCGCCGGACCAACACCCCGCTTCCGCCTTGCCTCCCCCACCGACACTTGCTCTAACTCCCCCCGCAACCGGAGAGAGAGCCCATGGTCGACATCGCCACCCGTGTCTGGAACCACAAATGGAAGATCGACCCGATCGTCCGCTCGCTCATCGACACCGATTTCTACAAACTCCTGATGTGCCAATCGGTGTTCCGCAACAAACCCGACGCCACCGTCACCTTCTCCCTCATCAACCGCACCACGCGCATTCCGCTGGCCGACCTGATCGACGAAGGCGAATTGCGCGAACAACTCGACCACATCCGCACCCTGCGCCTGACGCGCGGCGAAAGCACATGGATGCGCGGCAACACCTTCTACGGCCAGCGGCAGATGTTCAGCCCCGAATTCATGGATTGGTTCGAAGACCTGCAACTGCCGCCCTACCATTTGGAGCGCGTCGGCGATCAATACGAACTCACCTTCGAAGGCGCCTGGCCCGAGGTCATGTTGTGGGAAATTCCCGCTCTGTCCGTCCTCATGGAGCTGCGTGGCCGCGCCGTCCTCGACACCATGGGCCGGTTCGAACTCCAAGTCCTCTACGCCCGCGCCATGACCAAGCTGTGGGAGAAAATCGAACGGCTGCAAGGCAACCCGGACCTGCGCATCGCCGATTTCGGCACCCGTCGCCGCCATTCGTTCCTGTGGCAGGATTGGGCCGTCCAGGCCATGCGCGAAGGCCTCGGCGATAGCTTCGCGGGCACGTCGAACTGCCTCATCGCCAAGAACCGCGATCTGGAGGCCATCGGCACCAACGCCCACGAACTTCCCATGGTCTACGCAGCTCTGGCCAAAGACGACGCGGCACTCGCCGCCGCCCCCTATGACGTGCTGTCGGATTGGCACGAGGAACACGACGGCAACCTCCGCATCATCCTGCCCGACACCTACGGCACCCAAGGCTTCCTCGACAACGCCCCCGACTGGCTGGCGGGCTGGACCGGCATCCGCATCGACAGCGGCGATCCCGCCACCGGCGCCGAAGTCGCCATCGATTGGTGGAAGTCCCGCGGCGAGGACCCGCGCCAGAAACTCGTGATCTTCTCCGACGGGCTGGACGTCGACAAGATCGAGCAACTCCACCAACAATTCGCAGGCCGCGTGCGGGTGTCCTTCGGCTGGGGCACCCTGCTCACCAACGATTTCCGCGGCCTCGTCGCAGGCGATTCCCTCGCGCCGTTCAGCCTCGTGTGCAAAGCTGTATCGGCCAACGGTAAAGCCACGGTTAAACTGAGCGACAATCCCGAGAAGGCGATGGGCCCGGAGCGGGAGATCGAGCGGTATAAGCGGGTGTTTGGGGTCGGCGAGCAGGAACGGGTTGAGGTGGTGGTTTGACAAGGAACGGCATCACCAGCGAATTGGCAGCAATGCTTGCGGACTCATCCGGCGCCCCATTTCTCTTTCTAGGCTCTGGTTTTTCGAGACGATACATTGGCTTAGAACAATGGGATGAGCTACTTGCGAAGTTCACTGAAGGCTTGAAGGAGTTCAGGTACTATTCAACGACAGCCAACGGCAACCTTCCGGATGCCGCAGAGCTGATCGCGAAGGATTTTCATGAGCTATGGTGGAGCGATGAAAGATATGCAGAAGCCAGGGAGGTAGATGGACCAACGCTTACTGACCAGACTTCTGCCCTTAAGCTTGAAATTTCAAAATACCTAAGGGAAACCGTCCTTGACCCAGAATCACAATCGACACTAAGTGACGAGATCGAATTACTTACTCAGCTGAACGTCGACGGAATAATCACGACAAACTGGGACCTTCTGATTGAAGAACTCTTTCCTGATTACAGGACATTTGTTGGACAAGAAGAGCTAATCTTTTCCAACCCTCAGTCAATCGCAGAAATTTACAAAATCCATGGTTGCTGCTCAAAACCAGAGACACTTGTTCTAACTGCTACCGATTATGATAGATTTTCAGAGAAATATCCTTACCTAGTTGCGAAACTTATAACAATCTTTATCGAGCATCCGGTTGTATTTATCGGCTATAGCCTTGCGGACGAGAACGTCCAAGCAATGCTTTCAAGCATATCATCATGTTTAAACTCCGAACAATTGGAACGTTTCTCTCGAAATATCTTTTTCGTTCAAAGAGCAAAAGACGGTGATCCTTCGTCAATTTCCCCATCAGTAATTCAAGTCGGAGAAAGCAGAATATCAATTTCCCTAATAAGAGTATTCGATTTTTCGGAGGTATACGCAGCGATTGAAACTGTGAAGCGTAAGGTTCCTGCAAGAGTTCTGCGCTTTTGCAAAGAGCAGATGTATGAACTCGTCAAGTCGAGCAAACCCGAAGAGAAACTAGCAGTAATTGATTTTGATGCCATCGAATCCCATGAAGATATAGAGTTCATCGTTGGTGTTGGAGTTGCAAAAGAACAGGAAGCTGAGGGACTAGCTAAGGACGGATACAAAGGCGTTGGGCTTGATGACCTATTTGTCGATGTAGTTTTAAATGATCGTGGCTACGATCCCGAAGCAATTCTTAGTGAAGTATTTCCAAATTTTCGAAGAACCAATAACAAATACTATCCAGGCTACAAGTATCTTTCAGAAGTCGGAATTAAATCGATAAGCGAGCTTTTGAAATCCAAACACTCCAAAATACTTCCCTATTTCAACAAATATAAGAGGAAGGATTTCAGAGTAGCTGCCTTTAGAACGCAGTTTGAAAAAGACGGCGCAGGAAAGTCAACTCTAGAAATCATTGAGAGCGTTGTGCCTGATAAAGCAGCTCTCATGATTCCCTTTCAAGCAGACTCCGATATTGACCTTCGCGTGCTACAGAGCTTCTTGGCAGCACATATAAGGAAGTTCTCAGACCCGAAAGACTCATACGCGACCTATTTTAGGAAACTCGCTGTCTTGTACGATAAGTTGTCAAATGGGTTCTGAGGATCCGTTGGAATGTCTAGCGAGCGCAGGAGGGTGAAGGACACGTTTTCTTTCAAATATCCCCTCTGATCCTCTTGGCAAACCTTAACAAAACCCCCTTTCCCCAACAAAACCAACCCCTTAACCCCCTTGTGCACGCGTGCACAAACCCTCATTCCTCCACCTTCCCCCGCCCAGCCTTCACTTCCCCCCGCACCTTCTTCGCCTTCAGCCGCCGCTCCACCGAGCCGCGCGTGGGCCGTGTCGCCCGCCTCTTTTTCGGCACCACCAGCGCCCGGCGCACAAGTTCCGCCAACCGCTCCCGCGCGATCTCCCGGTTCCGGGCCTGCGAGCGCGTTTCCTCCACGAACAGAACAACCGCCCCGTCCTTCGTCCACCGCCGCCCCGCGATCCGCCGCAGCCGCGCTTTCACCGCCCCCGACAGTGCCGGCGAGCGCTCCGCCTCGAACCGAAGCTCCACCGCAGACGAGACCTTGTTCACGTTCTGCCCGCCCGGCCCCGACGACCGCACGAACTGCTCCGTGAGTTCCCAGTCCTCGATGCTGATCTGGTCCGTAATGCGCAGCATGGCTTTCTCTTCGCGTCTATACCGGATCTATACCCAGTCTATACCGGTTCTATATGCTCGATTTCGCACGAAAAAGGGCTGCCCGATACGAGCAGCCCTTTCGAAAGTTCAGGAGGTGGGATCGGTTAGGATGTACCACCTTGGGATGGGCGCTGCGCCCAAGGGTTTGCCCTAGAGGCGCGCCTCCCAAGTTGTCCCGTCACACGTCTCCAATACCTTTCTAGACACTGGATCACCTCCTTTCACTTGGTTGCTGTTGCTTTCAGCCTGCCACAGATTTCGTGGTTGTCAAAAGAAATTACGCAACCTGTGCCACAAAACGCCGTGTTATGAGGCGGAATGGGACCAAAGCGATCAAGGCTATAGCAAGTTTGACACCCCAATCGGCAATCGCAAGGCTGACCCAAAGCGGCGCTTCCGGTCCCATTCCCAGGATCGGCAGCACCTCGTTCGCCCAAGCGACATCACCCGGCAGGACCGAGGTCAAAGCGCCGGAGAATGCGATGAAGAAGAACAGGGCCGTGTCCAATGAAGATCCAATTATGCTTGAAATTACAGGGGCTTGCCACCAATTTGCATTCCGCAATCGATCAAAGATCGCCACGTCCAAGAGCTGTGCCGTCAGGAACGCAATGCCGGATCCGATAGCAATGCGCAGCGTCACCAGCGGTCCGAATTCGCCGATGATTTGCGTGCCGATCAGCGAGCAGACGACGCCCACAAGAAAGCCCGCGAACACGACGCGCCGCGCGATCGCTGCGCCGTAAACACGGTTCATGATGTCGGTGACCAGGAAGGCCAGCGGATAGGTAAATGCGCCCCACGTCAGCCATTGGCCGAACAGGAATTGCACAAGGATATTCGATGCGACCACAACGGTCGCCATGGCGAGAACGCCGGGCAGAAGTTTCGTCATTGATTTCGTTCCGTTTTTACAAGGTGGTCGGAGACTTGGCCCCCAATGGCTCCTTTCGGAACAGGGGCAGGCGCGCCGAATACGCTTGTTTCATTGGGCTGTAAAGCCCTTCAGCCCATCACAACGGCCAACGCGCGCGCCACCCTTGGGATCGCTTCAGGCGATAGCCCCGCGACGTTCATCCGACCGTCCCCGACCACATAGACGGCGTGATCTTCGCGCAAGGTATCCACCTGCTGAGGCGTCGCCCCGATGAGGGAGAACATCCCCTGATGCGCGGCCAGGGCCCCGAAACGGTCCGATCCGGTTTCCGCCCGCATGGCGTCTGCCAGCGCGCGGCGGTTGCGCAGGATCGTCGCACGCATGGCCGTCAACTCGGCCTCCCATGCCTGTCGCAAGGTGGCGTCGTGCAGGATCACATCGACGATCCGCGCGCCATGATCCGGCGGAAACGAAAAGCTGTTGCGGTTCATCGCAACCAGATGGCCCTGCGCGGCGTCTCGCGGCGCGCCATCCTGCGTGATGGCAAACGCGGCCCCCGCCCTATCGCGGTAAAGGCCAAAGTTCTTGGAACAACTGGCCGCCAGCAGCACAGTCGGCAAACGCTGCGCCAAAAGGCGCGGTCCGGCCATGTCCTCGGCCAACCCGGCTCCGAACCCCTGATAGGCCACGTCGATCAAGGGGATCGCGCCCGTTTGAAGGCAAATCGCAGCGACCTCTTCCCAATCCGTCAGGCTCAGATCCGCGCCGCTGGGATTGTGACAACATCCGTGCAAGACGATCACGTCGCCCGCTTTTGCCATCCGCAGATCTTCAATCATGCCGTCCCGGTCGAGCCCGTTGGTGGCCCGATCAAGGTAACGATAGGATGTGCAATCGAAGCCCAAATGCCCGGCCATTCCCGCGTGGATCGGCCAGCTTGGATCCGAAATCCAGACCCGCGCATCAGGCGTCACAACGCGGACCATCTCCAACACTTGCCGCAATGCGCTTGTGCCGCCCACGGTCGCAATCCCGGCCACGCGCGCCGCAGGCACAACCTCGCCCAACAACAGATCCCGCATCCCGTCAACGAACCCCTGATCCCCCGCAAAGCCGAGGTAGGCCTTCGTATCCTGCGTTTCGAGAATCCGGCGCTCGGCGTCCTTCACAGCGGCCATCACCGGTGTGCGGCCCTCGGCATCGCGGTAAAGCCCCACCAGAAGATCAACCTTGTCGGGTCGCGGATCAGCGGCGAAGGCTCCGGTCAGGCGGAATATCTTGTCGGGCTCAGGTGGCGTGAGCGTTGCAAACATGGACCTCAGGCCTTTCGATCATATACCAGAACCCGGCGCCGCTCCTCGCGCTCGACCGGCTTGAAGCCCATCTTCTGATAGAGCGGCAGTGCCGATGGGTGATCGAGGGTGCAGGTGTTCACACTCATCTTTTCAACACCCGTGCGCTCCCAGCCCGTGGCGATGGCGGTCTCCAACAACGGCCGTCCAAGACCGGTGCCAACAGCCTGCGGAACAAGGCCGAAATAGGCCAGATCACAGACCCCCGGCTGCCGCCAATCGAGCATGAAGAACCCGGCAGGCCACCCGTTACGAATGGCGGTCCAGATCACCACATCGGGATCACGGACAAAGGCTTGCAGCGCGGCGGGGTCGCGCTCGGCCTGCTCGAACCGGTCCTGCCATTCGTACTCGCGTCCCACCGCATCGTAGAGCGACAGGAAATACCAAACTGGCGGGTCGATGGCCCGGTCGAGGCGGATATCACCGTCCAGTTGCGGCATCCCGAAATCCGGGCGCTGCGTCATCTCAAGATAGGTGATCGTGAACGGCACTTCGGTGCCTGCGGGCAGGATCTTCATCCCGTCTCAACCGCCAGCTGTTCGAACTGGCCCCATTCCGCCCAGGACCCGTCGTAGAGCGAGACATCAAGGTTACCAAGCCGCGTCAGCCCCAGCATAACGATCGCCGCCGTCACGCCCGAACCGCAGGTCGTGATGATGCGTTTGTCCACATCCACGCCCGCCGCCTCGAACGCCGCGCGCAGGGCGTCGCCCTCTTTCATCGTACCGTCCGCATTGAACAGGGTAGCGTAATGCACATTCTTCGAATTCGGGATATGCCCGGCGCGCAAACCGGCGCGCGCCTCGGGCTCCTCGCCCCGGAACCGGCCCGGGCTTCGGGCATCGACGATCTGCCAATCGCCCAACTTGCTGGCCGAGGCGACTTGCGTGACATCTTTTACCAGATGCGCTTGACGCTGAACGGTCATGTGTCGGTCGCGCACGACCGGGGGCATGTCTTCAATCGGGCGCCCTTCGGTCTGCCACTTCGGCAAGCCACCGTCCAACACGGCCACATCCATCTTTCCCATCAGGCGGAAATTCCACCAAACGCGCGCGGCGGAGAACAGGCCCATCCCGTCGTAGATCACAACCTGATGGCCATCGCCGACACCCATAGCACGCATCCGGGACATGAACTTTTCAACCGGGGCAACCATATGGGGCAGCGCGCTACGCGCATCCGAGATTTCATCGATGTCGAAAAAACGCGCGCCGGGGATATGGACGGCGTCGTATTCCGCCTTCGCATCGCGCCCCATTTCGGGCAGGTAATATGAGGCGTCGATGACCCGCAGGTCCGGGTCATTGAGGTGCGCGGCCAGCCAGTCGGTCGAAACCAGGGTCTTGGGATCGTCTCCGGTGATCACGCCAGCCATGCGCCGTACTCCTGTGCAAACTCGCCGCACGTCCTACGCCGCCGCCCTCACCCACGCAAGCCTCGGCGCGCGCGGCCCCTGGCTTCATCTTGCCCAAAAAACCTCCCCCGGAGGGCCGCTTTGCCCAAGGCGCGGGCCTCAGCCGTTTTGCTTGAGCAGGCGCTGTTTCTGGCGGTTCCAATCGCGTTTGGCCGAGGTTTCGCGCTTGTCCTGGTTCTTCTTGCCCTTCGCCACGCCGATCTTCATTTTCACGAAGCCCTTGTGGTTGAAGTACATCACCAGCGGAACCAGTGTCATGCCCTCGCGCTGGGTGGCGTTCCACAGCCGCGATAATTCCCGCTTGGACGCCAGCAATTTGCGCCGTCGCTTTTCTTCATGCTGGAAGGTCTTGGCCTGTTTGTAGGGCGCGATGTAGGAATTCACGAGCCACAGCTCGCCGTCCTTCACCTCCGCATAACTCTCCGCGATGTTTGAGCCGCCCGTGCGCAGGCTTTTGACCTCGGACCCTTCCAGGATGATCCCAACCTCAAGATCGCTCTCGATTGCATAATCGAAACGTGCGCGCCGGTTTTCGGCGATGACCTTGTAGTTCGGGTTTTCGGGTTGCTTTGCCATGGGCCGCATATAAGCGCTGTCGCTCAGGGTCGCCAGCCCGGTGGAACATCAACCGTCGCAATCCACGGCTTGATGTCGAGCACCGGCGTCCCGTCCCAGGCGTCCGTCGTATCAATTCCCACGGTCAGGCCGTCGATTGACGTGATGACTAGCGTTGCCAGCGCAATGGGGTTCGGGCGCACTGGGCTACGCAGGCTGAAGGTGCCGCGTGGCCCGGCAGCGTGTTTGGGCGATTGTGTCGCAAGGTTTCGTTCGCCGCGATCGACCCAGTAGAGCACCTGGATCGGTTGGCCGACCTCAAGACCGAGCAACGCCTCCGCGTATCCGTCAAGAAGCTCGATCCGCGCGGCTTTGCCTGTGTCGCGTGCCTGGCGCAGGTTCTTGGGCGCCGTGCCGGGCCGCCAATCGCTCCGAATATGGCCGATGAAGGTGACGCCTGCGTCGATCCGCGACGCCGGATCAAATGGCAAAAGGCGCTCACCCTCACGCGGGGCCATCTAGTTTATCAGACCGGCGTGCCGCATCCCGGCCTCGATCTGCGCCTTTGTTGCGTCACTCACATCCGTCAAAGGCAGGCGCACCTCGTCGCTGCAATGGCCCAGAACCGACAATCCGTATTTCGCCCCGGCCAGGCCCGGCTCTGCAAAGATCGCGGCATGCAGCGGCATGAGGCGGTCTTGATAGTCCAGCGCCGTGGCATAGTCGCCGGATAGCGTCGCGGCCTGCATCTCGGCGCAAAGCTTGGGCGCCACATTCGCCGTGACGCTGATGCAGCCATTGCCGCCTTGCGCGTTGAAGCCCACAGCGGTCGGGTCCTCGCCGCTCAACTGGATGAAATCGGTCCCGCAGGTCAGACGCGTCTGCGGCACGCGGCTGAGGTCGGCGGTGGCATCCTTCACGCCGACGATGTTGGGCAGCTTGGCCAATTCACCCATGGTTTCTGGGGTCATATCGACCACCGAGCGGGGCGGAATGTTGTAGATGTAAATGGGGAGGCCGACCTCGTTGAGAGCACTGAAATGCGCGATCAACCCGCGTTGCGTCGGCTTGTTATAGTAAGGCGTCACCACAAGGGCCGCGTCTGCGCCGACCTCCTTGGCGAATTCGACAAAGCGCAGCGCTTCGACGGTGTTGTTCGACCCGGCACCGGCCATTACCGGTATCCGTCCATCGGCGGTGTCCACGACGCAGCGGATCACGGCCTCATGCTCGTTATGGGTCAGGGTTGGGCTTTCCCCGGTCGTTCCCACCGGCACCAGCCCATTGGTGCCCTCGGCGACATGCCATTCCACCAGGCGTTTGAGCGCGTCGAAGTCCACATCTCCATGTGTCATCGGGGTGACCAGAGCGACCTGAGAGCCTTGGAACATCACGCGCGTCCTTTGTGATCAAGCGGGTTTCGTAACGACGTGTCGCCCCAATACGCCCCCCGCACCGAATTGCCAAGTTCGTGAGTTGCGTCTGCGCATATCTGCCCTATCCTAAGGCTTCTGGGGATTTGATGAACTTGGAGACGCCGCCACCATGCGACGCCTGATACCGCTTTGCCTTCTCGCCCTGCTTTCAACAGCCCCGGCGACCTTATCCGCCCAGACCGATAGCCAGGCGCTGGCTGCTGCGCTCGACGCCTACAATCGCGGTGATCTTGCGGGTGGCTCCGCCGCGGCGCGGACCCTTGATGATCCTGTGGCGCTTGATCTGCTGGCCTGGACCCGTCTGCGGCGCGGGGAGGGGGATTTCGGCGAGTATATCTCGTTTGTCGAACGCAATCCGGATTGGCCCGGCCTGCGATACCTCCGCCGACAGGGGGAGCCGTCTATCCCCGATGGCGGTGACCCGCGGAACGTTCTGGATTTCTTCGCCGAGGACCTTCCGCAAACCGGGGCCGGGGCCTTGGCCTATGCCCGCGCCTTGGAAGAAACCGGTGATCGTGCCGGCGCCGAGGCCGAGGTGATCCGCGCATGGACATCTCTGGTGATGACCGGATCGCACGCTCAGGCGCTGAACCGCGCTTATGGCTCGATCCTGACCGAGGCGCATCATATCGCGCGGCTCGATCATTTGTTGTGGGAAGGCGCCGAGGATCGCGCGCGCGCCATGTTCACGCTCGTGCCCGAAGGTTGGATGGCGATGGCCGAAGCGCGGCTTGCCTTGCGCGAACGGCGGGCCGGTGTGAACGGGTTGATCGACCAAGTGCCCGAGGCGCTGATCGATCATCCGGGGCTGTCCCATGAGCGTTTCCTGTGGCGCATGGCGGAAGGCTATTGGGATAGCGCGGCCGAGCTGATGATGGCGCATTCCGCCAGCGCCGCCGACCTCGGGCGCCCCGCGGATTGGGGCCGCAGGCGGGCCGATCTGGCCCGGGACGTCATGCGCGAAGGCGATCACGAGACCTGTTATCAATACGCGTCCAGTCACCGCATTGGCCCCGAGGAAGACTACATCCGTTTTGCCGATCTGGAATGGATCGCAGGCTACTGCGCCTTTCAACTGGGCAATTTCGACCGCGCCATCGCGCATTTCGGCGACTTCCGCGAAGTTGTCTTCTCGCCGATCTCCGTCGGTCGCGCCGGGTATTGGCTTGGCCGTGCCCACGAAGCAGCGGGCAACGCCGAGCAGGCCGCAGAGGCCTACGCTTTGGGCGCGCAATATCAATCCAGCTTCTACGGTCAGCTTGCACAGGAACGCGGTGGCTTTCCCGTGAACCCCGAATTCATCGGCGACCGCGACTACGGCGACTGGGCCACGGCGGAGTTCACCAACCTGACCGTCTTTCATGCCGCAATGCTTTTGTATGATGCCGATCAACGCACCTTGGCGGAACGGTTCTTCACCCACATCAGCGAACGGCTCGATGAACGCGAAGCCGGAATGATGGGGGATCTGATGCTGGCACTGGGGGAGCCGCATTTCGCGCTTGTCGTGGCGAAGCGCGCCGCGCAATCGGGCCATGAGATCTTCCGCGCTTACTACCCGCTGGCCGATCTTGAAGATGTCGCGTTGCCCATTCCCCGCGCGCTTGCCCTTTCCATTGCGCGGCGTGAAAGCGAGTTTGATCCAGTTGTGGAATCCGGCGCCGGTGCCATCGGCCTGATGCAGGTCATGCCCGCAACGGGTCAGGATTCCGCAGGCGATCTGGGGATCAACTTCTCACTTGCGCGCCTGCGCAGTGATCCGGCCTACAACGTGCTGCTCGGCTCGAACTATATTTCCGGTTTGCTGGAAGCCTATGACGAAAACCCGGTTCTCGTCTCGGTCGGCTATAACGCTGGTCCCGGTCGGGTGCGGCAATGGTTGGAACGGTTCGGTGACCCGCGTCAATCGGATGACGTGATCGACTGGATCGAGGATGTTCCGTTCACCGAAACGCGCAACTACATCATGCGTGTGATCGAAAGCCTGCCGATTTACGAGGCCCAATTGACCGGCACTTTGCCTACAATCGGCATGAGCGACCGCCTGGTGCAATAAAACCATTGTGGATCTCCGCCACTGGTGCGTTAGGTAGAGCCTATGGATTGGACCGTGTTTTTGTTGTTCCTTGGGGCATGCTGCGCAGCGGCGGCGACTGGGTCGATGTTCCCGCCGGGGCAATGGTACCGGGCGTTGTCGAAACCAAGCTGGACCCCCCCTGACTGGTTATTCCCTGTGGCCTGGACAACGCTTTACCTCGCCTCCGCCTATGCGGCGTCGAGGGTGGCTGTCTTGGATGGCAATGCCCATGCGATGGGGTTCTGGGCCATGCAGATCGCGTTGAACGCGCTTTGGACCCCCGTCTTCTTCGGGTTGGAGCGGATCCGCGCAGGCATGGTGGTGCTGGCTTGCCTGTGGCTATCGGTGCTTGGCTCCATGCTCAGCTTTTTTGCAATGGATGCCATCGCGGGCTGGCTGATGGCGCCATATCTTTTGTGGGTCACAGTCGCAGGCGCGCTCAACCTTGCCGTTTGGCGGATGAACCCCGATGCGGTGTCCGACTCGGCCTAACCGCCCCTCTCCGCCCAAACATTTCAAAATCACCGTCTGTTTTCACGCCGCTGAGACCCAGGCTCACGCCCCCGTGGGGTTGGTGCAGCGTGTCGGTGGTTCTGTGCGCAGGTGCACCTAAATCCCCCGTTTCTCGCGGTTCCGTGTATCGTATTTCAGCGCCCCACCCGCCATATTCAGTTCATCGGCAGGCCACAACGGCTCGCCAACGAAACCAAATCAGGGCCGCCTCCCATATCAGGCCCTCCACACAAACTGAGTAGGACCAGTCAAATGAAAAACATCGCAATCATCGCCGCCGTCGCCGCTTCCCTCGCCGCTCCGGCCGTCGCTCAATCCGCAGCCTCCGTCGCCGCGATCCAGCACTTCAACCAGTTCGAAGACAACGCCCTGGAGCGCACCAACGTCAACGGCGTCGGCCAGCGCGTCGCCCCCGCGGGCAACCTGGGCGAGACCTTCTCCGTGCTCAACAGCGTCCAGGACACCGCCTCCGATCGGCGCGGCCTGAACGGCGCAACCGTCGTCAACGGTACCCCAGCCTACGGCGCTGACATCTTCGACCGCCTCCGCGCCGCGTCGCTCGAAGACGAGTAATCTCCCCCCAGCCATCTCTCCCCGGACCGGGCGCCCCTCGCGGGCGCCCTTTTCGGTTTCCGGGCACAGAGTGACGCATCAAAAAAGGGCCGCACAACCCGCGCGGCCCTTTTTTGATGCAACAGTGGGGTGGCGGCTCAGGTGAGAGAGCGCTCGACCTCTTCGCGTTCAAAGATTTCGATGACGTCATCCGGGCGGATGTCATCATAATTCTCGAAAGCCATGCCGCATTCCTGGCCAGACTGCACTTCTTTCACTTCATCCTTGAAGCGCTTGAGCGTCTTCAGCGTACCCTCATGGATCACCACATCATCGCGCAGCAAACGCACACCAGCAGACCGGCGCGCGACGCCTTCGGTTACAAGACACCCCGCAACCGTACCGACGCCCGTGACGCGGAAGGTTTCCTTGATCGTTGCGTAGCCGATGAAGTTTTCGCGGATTTCGGCACCCAGAAGACCGGAAGCGGCCGCTTTCACGTCGTCCACAAGATCGTAGATCACGCTGTAGTAGCGAATCTCGACGCCCTTTTGGTTGGCCGACGCGCGCGCGGGCGCATTCGCCCGGACGTTGAAGCCAATCACGGGCGTGCCCGACGCTTCGGCCAAGCCGATATCCGATTCGGTGATGGCACCCACACCGTAATGCAGGACCCGCACACGGACTTCGTCATTGCCGATCTTTTCAAGCGCCTGAACAATCGCTTCGGCCGAGCCTTGGACGTCGGCCTTCACCACAATCTGCAGCTCCGAGACGCTTTCGTCAGCCTTGGCATTTGCCAGAAGCTGATCAAGCGTTGTCGCGGCTCCTGCGGCGGCACGTTTGTCCTTGGCGGCTTGCTCGCGATATTCCGCAATCTCACGCGCCTGGGCTTCGGTATCGACCACGTTGAGAACGTCGCCGGCCTCGGGTGTTCCGTTGAGGCCAAGAACCTCGACCGGGACCGAAGGGCCAGCTTCCTTAACGCGTTCACCCTGATCATTAACGAGCGCGCGGACCTTACCCCATTGCTCGCCCACGACGAAGATATCGCCTTGCTTGAGCGTCCCGTTCTCGACCAGCACGGTCGCGACAGGTCCGCGTCCCACGTCCAGCTGCGCTTCGATGACGGCACCGGAGGCCGCCCGCTTCGGGTTGGCCTTGAGTTCCAGAAGTTCCGCCTGAAGCGCGATAGCTTCCAGCAATTCCGGCAAGCCCTGACCGGTCATGGCCGAAACCTCGACGTCCTGAACCTCACCCGACATCGCCTCGACGATGACCTCGTGTTGCAAGAGATCCGTACGGACCTTCATCGGATCAGCCGCCGGACGGTCAATCTTGTTGATCGCGACGATCATCGGCACGTTCGCAGCCTTCGCATGGGCGATGGCCTCGATGGTCTGCGGCATGACCGCGTCGTCGGCGGCAACCACCAGAACCACGATATCCGTCACCTGCGCCCCACGAGCCCGCATCGATGTAAACGCCGCGTGGCCAGGTGTGTCGAGGAACGACAGAACCGCGCCGGATTCGGTTGTGACCTGGTAGGCGCCAATATGCTGTGTGATGCCGCCCGCTTCTCCGGAGACAACGTTGGCCTGCCGAATCTTGTCGAGCAGAGAGGTCTTGCCGTGATCGACGTGACCCATGATCGTGATGACAGGCGGACGCGATTCCAGATCTTCGGGTTTGTCCTCGACCGCATCGATCACATCTTCGACGTCCGCGTCGGAGACACGCTGCACCCGGTGACCGAATTCCTCGACGATCAATTCTGCCGTATCGGCATCGATCGGCTGGTTCTGCGTGATCATCATGCCGTTGTTCATCAGAGATTTCACAACGTCGGCGACACGCTCGGACATGCGGTTGGCCAGTTCGGACACGATGATCGTTTCCGGCACCTGCACGTCGCGGATGACCTTTTCACGGTCCACGGACCCGCCCATCGCCTTCTGACGTTGACGTTCCTGCTTGCGCTTCATCGCTGCCATGGAGCGTTGACGACCGCCTTCGCCACCGGCCATCGCCTGGTTGACGGTCAGCTTGCCAGCGCGGCGGCCACCGCCGTCATTTCCACGGCCACGTTCGTTGCGCTTGTTGTCGCGCTCGGGCTCACGGCGGGCGGGTGCGGCCTTGCCACCACCGCGCGGGCCAGCGGCCCCTGCGGCAGGTGTCGCAACCGCGGCCGGATCGGCAGCAGGCGGTGCATTGCGGCGCGCCTCTTCCTCTGCCTTGCGGCGGACATCTTCTTCTTCTTTTGCCTTGAGCGCTTCTTCGCGCTCGCGCTCTTCGCGTTCCTTGGCTTCGGCCTCGGCCCGGCGGCGCGCGCGCTCTTCCTCGCGCTCGCGCTCTTCGGCAACGCGGCGCTGTTCGTCTTCAACTTCGCGGGCCTTGGCGTTTTGCAACGCTTTCAGGCGACGTTCCATTTCGGCGTCGGGCACCGACTTTTCACGCTTGCCGCCTTCGGCGTTCTGCGCAGCCGCCGACTGTGCGCCGGGCTTGGGCACCATCACGCGCTTGCGCTTTGTCTCGACAACAACAGACTTCGTCCGTCCGCGTGAGAAGCTTTGGTTCACGCGGCCTGACCGAGCTCCACCAGAGAGCCCAAGGGGTTTTTTTCCGTCCTGATCGCTCATGCGTCTTTTTCGTCTTTCCCGGTGGTCTGGCCACCGTCTGCAATGCGCAGTCCCTGGAGTTTCGCGGCCCCCTCTACAACACGGGGGGCGAGTCCACCAGCGGCAAGCGCGCCATGTATCACACTTTGGCGTCCGAATGCCAAACCCAATTCCTTGGCGGTCAAGACGCTGAAATATCGGGCCCCTTCCGGGGTCCAGAGTTTCGATTTTCCACGTTCAGACCCATCGGAAGCCTGAAGCAGAACCGCGACCTTTTTTGTGGCCAGCCAATCCTTCACTTTTTCAAAGCCCGCAACCGCGCCCCCAGCCTTGCGGTTGAGCGCGATGAGTTCGGTCAAACGGCGCGCCAAGGCGGCCTCAACCCGGTCGACCAGATCCTCGGGCACCGCCACTTGTTGCCGGGCCGCGCGGGCGAAAAGGTTCTTCGTAACCGCCAGCTCAAGTGCCGCACGGTCTGCACTCACCCAGATGCCCCGCCCCGGCAACCGCTCCAGAATATCTGGCGCGATCTGGCCATCCGGGGCCACGACAAACCGGATCAGGCCCCGCTTTGGTGCCGTCTCGCCGGTGGCGATGCACTTGCGTTCAGGACCGTCGTCTCGGTCCTTATGTCGGCCACCGCGGCTCATTGGCGCGGGCGCGGGCCAGAGGGCGTTAGCCCTCTGCCGTCTCCGTGGTTTCAGCCGCTGCTTCGGCCTCTGCGGCGGCTTGCGCTTCAAGCTCTTCAATCGTCACCCAGCCAAGCTGCAGACGTGCGGTCATTACCATGTTCTGCGCTTCCTCAATGCTAAGTTCAAAAGGTTCCAGAAGTCCGTCATCCTTGACGCGCTCGCCGTCAACCGTGGTCCAGCCACCGGCCAGTTCCCAGTCGGCACAGGTTGCGAAATCATCCAGCGTCTTCACGCCATCTTCGCCAAGGGCCACCAACATCTGGGGCGTCAGGCCTTCAAATGCAATGAGGCTTTCCTCAACGCCTAGCTCTTTCGCATGCTCCAGCGCTTTCTTGTTCTGCTCTTCGAGGTAATCACGCGCGCGTGCCTGAAGCTCGGTCGCGGTGTCTTGATCAACCCCGTCGATCACCAGCAGCTCGTCCAATTCGACATAGGCAACTTCTTCCAGCGCCGTGAAGCCTTCCGACACCAGAAGCTGCGCGAAGAATTCGTCCAGATCGAGCGTGTCCATGAACAGCTTCGTGCGCTCTTCGAACTCGGCCTGACGGCGTTTGGATTCCTCCTCCTCGGTCAGGATGTCGATATCCAACCCGGTCAGCTGCGACGCGAGACGCACGTTCTGACCGCGGCGACCAATCGCAAGCGAAAGCTGCTCGTCGGGCACCACCACTTCGATCTTGCCCGCGTCTTCGTCAAGAACCACCTTCGTGACTTCGGCCGGTTGAAGCGCGTTCACCAGGAAGGTCGGCGCATCTTCGTTCCACGGGATGATGTCGATCTTTTCGCCCTGAAGCTCGTTTACGACGGCCTGTACACGGCTGCCGCGCATGCCGACGCACGCGCCGACCGGATCAATGCCGCTGTCGTAGGAAATCACGGCGATCTTGGCGCGCGAGCCGGGGTCGCGGGCGACGGCCTTGATCTCGATGATGCCGTCGTAAATCTCGGGCACTTCCATCTTGAACAACTCGGCCATGAATTCCGGCGCCGTGCGCGACAGGAAGATCTGGTGGCCCCGATTCTCGCGGCGCACATCCTTGATGTAGCAACGGATGCGGTCGCCGTTGCGATACGCTTCGCGGCCAATCTTTTCGTTGCGCCGCAGCTGCGCCTCGCCCGCGCCCACATCGACGATGACGTTGCCGTATTCCTCGCGCTTGACCACACCGTTGATGATCTGACCGGCGCGATCCTTGAATTCCTCGTACTGACGGTCACGCTCAGCTTCGCGCACCTTCTGCAGAATCACCTGCTTGGCGCTTTGCGCGGCGATGCGGCCCATTTCAACCGGCGGCACTTCGTCTGCGATCATGTCGCCCAGTTCCGGGGCCACGTTCTGATCGACACCCTCGGTCAGCATGCGGTCCACTTCGGTCGGAGCGCGCATCACGAAGCGCTTCACATCGCGCGTTTCGATCAGTTCACCTTCCTCGTCGTAGATCGGCGATTTGGCGTTGAAGACCACAACGTTCGGGCGTTCGCCCTTGACCAGTGCAACCGCCTCTTCCGGCGGCATTTCGGCCTTGTCGTTTTCCAGGATCTCGGGATCGGTCACGGTGCGCACGCGCGTGAATGTCGCGCGGCCCGTTTTGCGGTCGATGGAAACGCGGATATCAAGCTCCGAGCCGTAGCGCGACTTCGCGGCGCGGGCGAGGCTTTCTTCCATCGCCTCGACCACAAGGCCGGGTTCGATCATCTTCTCGCGCGCCACGGCTTCCGCGGTTTGCAACAGTTCCAGCTGGTTGGCTGATGTGATGGCCATGGGTCTTACTCCTCAGGCGTCGAGGGCTCTTCCTCGATTTCGTCAAATTGGGTCTCGTCGATGATGCCCGCTGCCTTGCGTTGCTTGAGCATCTCTTTGATCAGATCTTCGGTCAGGACAAGTTTCGCGTCGCTGAGCCAATCGAAGTTCAGCCCGACGGTTTGCGTTTCGCCGTTCACGTCGAGGTTCAGAAGAACATCGTCTCCCTCGACCCCCGCCAACATGCCTTTGAATCGGCGGCGGCCGTCGATCATATCGGTGGTCTCGATCTTCGCCTCGTAGCCCTCGAAGGTCTCGAAATCCTTGAGCCGCGTCAGGGGCCGGTCGATCCCGGGGCTCGACACTTCGAGCGCGTAGGCCTCTTCCAGCGGATCCTCGACATCAAGCAGCACGGAGATTGCATTTGAAATCTCGGCACATTCATCGACCTCGATCCCGCCTTCGGGGCGTTCGGCCATGACCTGCAGCGTGTTCGTCTTGCCGCCCATCACACGAATACGCACGACCTCGAACCCCAGGTTTTCGATCACCGGGGTCAGGATTTCGGCCATACGACGGTCGATGGAGGTTTTTGCAATCAGGTCAGACATGCGTTCGGATATGGGTCCTAAAAACAAAAAAGCGGGCCGTGCGGCCCGCTGCGAGTGTCGGTGGTGCCGGAGTGTCGGCGCCGCTGTTGAGGCGCATATAGGGGGAATCAGCAGCGCGCACAAGCGGCTCTTGGATCTCGGCCCTATCCGCAGCGAATGGTATCGATCACGCCCTCATCGACAAGGATGTTCAGACGCTCTGGCCGATAGTCCAGCGTCAGGGCGTCTTCGGGGCCGTGAACGCGCATGATCCGGTCTGGAAAAGAGAGCATCTCAACGATGGCGCCTGTCTGACCGACCAACCCCTGCAAACCAGCAGCACCGCAAGTATCCTCTGCCTCCTGGGCCTGCGCGCATCCGACGATCACACAGGCAAAGGCGAAAACCATCATACGTGTCATGCTATCCTCCGTTGCTTTGCAACCGAGATTGTCACAGTCTCACCGCAAAACAAGTCTGTGGGAGGACCAGGACAATGCGGACACGTGCAGCCGTCGCACTCGAAGCGGGCAAACCGCTCGAAATCATGGAGGTGAACCTTGATGGCCCGAAGGCCGGTGAGGTTCTGGTGGAAATCAAAGCCACTGGCATTTGCCACACCGATGAATTCACTCTGTCTGGCGCGGATCCCGAGGGGCTGTTCCCTGCGATCCTTGGCCACGAAGGGGCGGGCGTTGTGCTTGAGGTCGGGCCCGGTGTGACCTCGCTTGAGCCGGGTGATCACGTTATTCCACTTTACACCGCCGAATGTCGCGAATGCGAATACTGCCTGCATCCCAAGACCAACCTTTGCCAGAAGGTCCGGGCGACCCAAGGCCAGGGCCTGATGCCCGACGGCACCTCACGGTTCTCGATGCTCGATGGCACGCCGATCCTGCACTACATGGGTTGCTCGACTTTTTCGAACCACACGGTGCTTCCGGAAATATCGCTGGCCAAGGTCCGCAAGGACGCGCCGTTCGACAAGATCTGCTACATCGGCTGTGGGGTGACGACCGGCATCGGCGCGGTGATCTACACCGCAAAAGCCGAGATCGGCAGCCGCGCGATTGTCTTCGGCCTGGGCGGGATTGGCCTGAACGTGATCCAGGGCCTGCGCCTTGCGGGCGCGGATCAGATCGTTGGCGTCGACATCAACCCCGGCAAGGTCGAGATGGCCACGCATTTCGGCATGACCGATTACGTGAACCCGACCGAGGTGGAGGGCGATCTTGTCGGCCATCTGGTCGAACTGACCGGTGGCGGTGCGGATTATACCTTCGACGCAACCGGAAACGTGCAGGTGATGCGGGCCGCGCTGGAATCGGCGCACAAGGGTTGGGGTGAATCCATCATTATCGGTGTCGCGCCCGCGGGGGCGGAAATCTCCACCCGTCCATTCCAGCTTGTGACCGGGCGTTCGTGGCGCGGAACGGCCTTCGGCGGGGCGCGTGGTCGCACGGATGTGCCGCAGATCGTGGATTGGTACATGGACGGCAAGATCGAGATTGATCCGATGATCACCCACACGCTGGCTTTGGATGACATCAACGACGGTTTCGACCTGATGCATGCCGGCAAATCGATCCGTTCCGTTGTGGTCTACTGATCGCCGCCGCAGTGCTTTGAAAGGACCGTTCATGAAGAAAAAACTGATTGCGGCGACGCTGTCCCTTCCGCTGTCCGGCGCCGCCCTGGCCGAGGGCTGGACCGTGACTGATTTCACCCCCCTGGGCAATCTGACCACCTGCATGAACTACGCCGAAACCACCTTTAATACCTACCGCACACGCTTTGGCGGCGACGGGTTCACGGGCCGGTCGAACTGGACAATCGGCGGTTATGACCTGCGTGGAGAGGCCATTGATGGCCTGTTTATCTGCGCCGAGGAGGACGGCGTGGTTGATCCTTTTCTGGTCGTCTACAATGACGATGACGACAGTGACGCGCGCGAAACCATTGCGGACCGACTTGGTGATATCTGGGATGAAGTCGTCGCGGGCAATGGCGTTCCCGGTGCCGCCGCGCCCGTGCCGGCACCGGCCCCTGCCGTCACGAAATAAGCAGGCGCCAAGTGTTGGGGGTGGTGCCGCACAACGCGCCACCGCGGATTGATCGCAAAGTGTTTCAACCCTTCGCGCGTTGTGTCAGACAGGCGTAAAAAAGGGGTATCCCAATGGCCAACGACACGCCGCTTCTTGCTGTTCTGATCGACGCGGACAACACCAGCCACAAGCACGCGAAAGCCATCTTTGATGAAATTGCGGGGTTCGGCGAGGCCTCTGTACGGCGTATATACGGCGACTTCAGCTCGACGCATATGAAGGGCTGGTCGAACGTTCAGGCCGAATACGGCATCGTCCCGTTCCACCAACCCGCCAATACGGTTGGCAAAAACGCATCCGACATCGCGCTGGTAATCGATGCGATGGACCTTATGCATTCCAGCCGGTTCGATGGGTTTGTCCTGTGTTCCTCCGACAGCGATTTCACGCGACTGGCCAGCCGGATCCGCGAACAAGGACTCGACGTTTACGGGATTGGTCAACAGAAGACGCCCGAAGCGTTCCGCAAGGCTTGCAAACGCTTCATCTTCATCGAGAACATCTTACCCGAGGCGCCCAAAGGCGAAGACAAGTCCAATGGCAAGCCCAAGGCGCAACCCATCAACGAAGCGCGTGACCTGATCTTCCGGGCGATGGATTCCATCGAGCAGGCCGACGATTGGTATTCATTGGGTCAGCTGGGGCAATACATGACCGCCGCCAACCCCGATTTCGACACCCGCACCTATGGCAAGCGCAAGCTGAGCGATCTGGTCGAGAGCTTGAAGATGCTTGAAGTCAAACGCGGTGCTGGCAATCAGCTTCTGGTGCGGCGTCTCGATTAACCGACGGCTTCCGGCACCCGACGATACCGTGCAAGGAACGTCCGGACCGCCTCATCCACGATGCGATCAATATCGGCATCGGTCGGGTTCTTCTCGATCCCGAACAGGACCTTCAGGAGAAGATCCGTGCGGCAAAGCTGCGCCAATTGATCGGCCGCAAGGAACGGGTCCTCGATATCAAGCACCGCGCGGGCCTTGTCGCTGCTGAGGAATCCCGCGATCTTTACGCCCCAATGCTTCGGGCCGCTCTCGTAGAAGGTCACGCCCAGTTCCGGGAACCGTTTGCCCTCCGCCACGCAGACACGGAACATGTCCTGCCCAAAATCGCTCAGGAAGAATGTGATCAGCTTCTTGCAGATCACCCCCAGCTTTTCCTCGATGGACAATCCGGTCTGCTCAAACAGAACCTCAACCTCGGACTGCGCGTCGCATTCAAGCTTGAGAACTTCCAGAAACAGATGCTGCTTGTCAGGGAAATACGAATAAAGCGTCGCTTTCGACACCCCCGCATCGCGCGCAATCTCGTCCACGGACGCGCCTTCGAAGCCCTCACGCATGAAAACAGCACGCGCACCGGCGATGACCTGGTCGAATTTTCGACCCTTTTTGATCTGCGTCTCGACGTTCATCTGATATGGGCTTCCCTTCCTGCACCTATTGTAAACTAACCAGTTCAGTTTCGGCAAGATATACGTTTCGCAACCCGTGATCTCTGGACAGGGACCAACGGGTGACGTAGCGCTGGGATATGGTGGACATCTTCCTGAAAACCCTACCGTTCTTCGCGCTTATTGCATTGGGGTTTCAGGCCTGTCGCACGGGCTTCTTCACGTCCGAGGCCGCCGCATACCTGACCAAGTTCGTCTTTTATTTCGCCTTGTCCGCAATGCTGTTCCGGTTTGCCGCGAACCTGTCGCTGGCGGACATCTTCGATTGGCAATTCGTGGGCGCCTACCTTTCGGGCTGCATCGTGGTCTACCTTCTTGCCACGCTCGTCGCGATGATCCGCAAACGTCCCGTCACCGAGGCCGCGTTCGAGGCGCAATGCGCCATCATCGGCAATGTCGGATTCCTTGGCATCCCCATGCTGGTCGTGCTCTTGGGAGAGGCCGCCGCAGGACCCGTTATCTTGGTTCTGTCAGTCGATCTGATCGTCTTTTCCAGTTTGATCGTGATCATCGTCACCGGAAGTCGCGATGGGCGGATGTCGCTTGGCGTTTTGCGCACTGTCGGGATCGGCCTTCTGAAAAACCCGATGATCGTGTCGATTGTCCTTGGACTGTCGTGGTCGGCGACCGGGTGGGATGTGCCCGGTCCGGTCAATGAATTCCTTGCTATCCTGGGCGCAGCCGCGACGCCGGGCGCATTGTTCGCGATTGGCGCATCCCTTGCCGGCAAATCGGCCGAGCGGATGTCGGTCGCCGGTTGGCTGACATTCTGCAAGCTGGTCCTGCACCCCGCCGCGGTGGCGGTTGCAGCGCTTTTTCTGTTTGACGTGCCCGATTACGACGCGGGTGTGATGATTGCGGCTGCCGCGCTCCCGGTTGCGGGCAATGTCTACATTCTTGCGCAGCATTACGGTGTCGCACCACAACGGGTTTCAGCCACGATCCTGATCTCTACGGCGCTGTCGATCCTTACCGTGTCGGCCGTGATCGCATGGCTGTCCCCGTTGACCGGCACGTAGGCGTTGCACGCGGCCCTGCCCGCGCGTTAGGCAAGGGAAAAACAACCAGCGGGGGACCCGGGCGAATGGAAACGATTTCCGAAAACAAGGCATTCGGTGGTACGCAAGGCGTCTACCGGCATGCCTCCACCGCAACGTCATGCAACATGACCTTCGGGTTGTTTGTCCCCGAAGAAGCGCAGTTCGGCCCCGTACCGGTGCTATGGTATTTGTCCGGCCTGACCTGCACCCATGAAAACGCCATGAGCAAAGCCGGCGCGCAAGGGTGGGCGGCGGAGCAAGGCATCGCTCTGATCTATCCCGATACCTCGCCGCGTGGCGACGGCGTGGCGGATGACGACGCCTATGATCTGGGCCTGGGCGCGGGCTTCTACGTGAACGCGACGGAGGCCCCCTGGGCGTCGCATTACCGGATGTGGGATTACATAACCGAGGACCTGCCGAACCTCGTCTTCGAACATTTCGCCCTCGATCCCGCGCGACAGGCGATCACCGGCCATTCCATGGGCGGGCACGGCGCGCTGACCATTGCCATGCGGCATCCGGGCCGCTTTGCTTCCGTTTCGGCCTTCGCGCCGATCTGCAACCCGACCGAAAGCGATTGGGGCCGCAAGCAACTTGGGGCCTATCTTGGCTCGGATGAGACGACCTGGGCCGCGCATGATGCAACGCTTCTCATGCAAAGCAACGGCTTTGACGGGCCGATCCTGATCGACACGGGCACCGACGACCAATTCGGCGATCTGCTCAAGACCGAAGCCTTGGCCCATGCCGCCGCCGCCCGTCGGCAGCAGATGACGCTCCGGATGCAACCCGGCTACGATCATTCGTATTTCTTCGTGTCCAGCTTCATGGAAGAGCACATCAGCTTTCACGCCGACGCATTGTATTCCGTCTGATGCCCGTTGACGCCGTCGTATTCGACATCGGCAATGTGCTGATCGAATGGCAGCCCGAGCGCCACTATGACCGCGTGATCGGCGAAAACCGCCGTCGCGCCATGTTCGACGCCATCGATCTGCACGCGATGAATGACCGGGTCGACCGGGGCGAACACTTTGAAACGGTGGTGCGCGAGACCGCCACCGCCTACCCCGAGTGGCACGATGAAATCCTGCTGTGGCACGACGAGTGGCTGGAAATGGCGCGACCAGAGATCCCGCATTCCGTCGCACTTCTGCGCGCGCTGCGCCGTCGCGAGGTGCCGGTGTTTGCCCTGTCAAATTTCGGGATCGAGACGTTCGAAATCGCCAAACCGGTCTATCCGTTTCTATCGGAATTCGACCGGTCCTTCATTTCCGGGCATATGGGCGTGACCAAGCCGGATGCAAAGATCTACGCCATGGTTGAGGCGGATTGTGGCTTGGCCCCTGAAAGCCTGCTTTTCACCGACGACCGCGGGGATAATATCGACGCGGCGATGGCGCGGGGCTGGCAGACGCATCTTTTCGACGGCCCGCGCGGCTTGATGAACAGGCTGGTCTCGGAAGGCCTGTTGAATGCAGAGGAGGCAGGGGTATGACGCTGATCATCGGACCGGAGGCTGAGGACAAGCTCGACTGGATCGCGCTGAGCGACGCCATTGAGGCGGGTCACCGCATGCCCCGCGCCGAGATCGGGGATACGTTCCTGTATCGCGGTGACGACACACTCCTGAGCCGTGCGGCATGGATCGACGGGCTGGGACAGCTGGTGAAGACGGCGACGATCTTTCCCGGCAACACGGCGTCCGGCAAGCCTGCGATCCACGGCGGTGTTTGCCTGTTCTCGGACATCGACGGCACGCTTGAGGCGATCATCGACTTCCACCTTCTGACCAAATGGAAGACTGCGGGCGATAGCCTTCTCGCGGCCCGAAAACTCGCCAGACCCAACAGCAAAAAGATCCTGCTAATCGGCGCAGGCAGCGTCGCGCGTTCCCTGCGGCAGGCCTATGCCGCCGTGTTTCGGGACGCGGAATTCACCATCTGGAACCGCACTTTGGCAAACCTGGCCGAGCTTCATGCCGACTATCCCGACATGGAGATCGCCCACGATCTCGAAGAAGCGGTCGCCACGGCGGACATCATCGGCTCGGGCACGATGACGACAAGGCCGATCCTAAAGGGCAAATGGCTGCAACCGGGCCAACATATTGATCTGATTGGTGCTTATCGGCCCGACATGCGCGAAGCCGATGATGATTGCCTGCGCCGCGCCCGGGTGTTCGTGGACAGTCGCGAGACAACTTTCGGCCATATCGGTGAGTTGAAAATTCCCTTGGAGGAAGGGGTATTTTTCGAATCCGATGTGGTAGGAGACTTCTATGATATGGCGCTGTTCGAACGCACGTCGGATCATGAGATCACGCTTTGCAAGAACGGCGGCGGCGCGCATCTCGACCTGATGGTGGCGCGCTACATTCTGCAGTCGGTCAAAAGCGGTTAAGCCGCTTGCGGCGTGCGCTGACCCAAAGGGATTTCCTTGATCGGCAGATGCACGACTGCGCTCAGCGCGCCGACACCCACGCCAACCCACCATACGACCGTGTAATTGCCATATAAATCATACATGAATCCGCCAAGCCAAACGCCCACGAAGCTGCCCAATTGGTGACTGAAGAAGACAATCCCATAGAGCGTGCCCATGTGGCGCAGGCCATAGATTTGACCGACGAGCCCTGAGGTCAGCGGCACCGTCGCGAGCCAAAGCGATCCCATAATCACCGAGAACACGATGACCGAGGTCGGTGTGATCGGCAGAAGGATGAAGGCCGACGCCGCGATGGTGCGACCCGTATAGATCAGCGCCAACAGGTTCTTCTTTGACCGGGTCTTGCCGAGATAGGCCGCGTAGAGCGTGCCGCCGATGTTGGCCAAACCGATCAGCGCAATCGCAATTGCGCCAAGCGCAGAGGTCGTCGTGACGCCCATTGTGTGCAAGACACCGCCGGGCGCGATGGGGCCGCAATACTCGGTGATGAACGCTGGGAAATGCGCCGTGATGAAGGCCAGTTGGTAGCCGCAGGAAAAGAACCCGATGAAGATCAGCGTGAAAGACGGGTCGCGAAAAGCCTTTCCAAGGATCTGTCCCAGGCTCTCTTCCAGCTCGGGCGCGTCGGGCCGTTCGGGTGCCTTGAGCAACGGCAGGAACAGAAGCGACGCAAAGATCAGTCCCGCGAAGATCAGGAACACAGTCTGCCATGGGAACGCGCCCAAGAGCGCCTCGGCCAACGGAGGACCGAAGACCTGCCCGGCAGAGCCTGCGGCGGTCACGATGCCAAGGGTGAGAGAGCGATTTTCGTCGGAGGCTGCGCGGGCCACCATGGCGAGGATCACCCCAAAGCCCGTGCCCGCTATCCCGAAGCCCACGAGAACCTCAAGGAACTGATGCTGCCCGGGGGTGATGGCATAGGCCGAAAACACCAGACCGGTCACATAAAGCGCCACACCGAGCATGATCGCCTTGCGGTCGCCCACCTTGTCGGCAATCGCCCCGAAAAACGGCTGCCCGATGCCCCAAGCCAGGTTCTGGATTGCGATGGCCATGGAAAATTCGGCCCGGAGCCAGCCGAATTCATCCGCAATCGGGATCTGGAACAGCCCGAAACTCGACCGGATCGCGAAGCTGATCAGGATGATGGCACAACCGCCGATCAAGACGGGCGTCATTAGGCGATCTGTGCGATCCATGCGGGTGTCCCTTCCCAAAGTCCGGCCACCTTGGCGGCGCGCGGGGCTGGGGTCAAATCAGAGGTTCTGGTGTCATCGGTCAATTATCGTGATGATGTTGTTTTCCATGGGCAAACCGCCGCGCTTTGCCTAAAACACCCACGCCATGTCACAGCATCTGACCGCCCTCTATGACACCCGCGTTGCCGAAGGCCTGTTGCGGCCCGACCCGGCACAACGGCAGGTCATGGCCCTTCTGGAACAGGCCCGCGAGCGGTTGGAAGCGCCGGAGCGCAAAGGGTTCCTCGCCCGGTTTCGCAAGGCCGAACCGATGGGCCAGCAGGGCCTTTACCTGTGGGGCGGCGTGGGGCGCGGCAAGTCGATGCTGATGGACCTGTTCTTTCAGCACGTCGCGATCCCGGGCAAACGGCGCGTGCATTTTCACGCCTTCATGCAAGAGGTTCAGGCCGCTTTGCACGAGGTCCGCAAGACCGGGGTGGACGACGCGATCAAACCCGTGGCGGCCAAGATCGCCGACGGGCTGAAGCTTTTGTGTTTCGACGAAATGCAGATCACCGATATCGCCGACGCGATGATCGTGGGCCGCCTGTTCGAACATCTGTTTGAAGCGGGGGTGGTGATTGTCACGACCTCGAACCGGCACCCGAAAGACCTCTACAAGAACGGGCTCAACCGTCAGGTGTTTGTGCCCTTCATCGACCTTTTGCAGGACAGGCTTGCCGTCCATGAACTGGCCGCCGACACGGATTACCGGCAGGATCGACTGGCCGGGGAGCGGGTGTGGTTCACGCCCGCCGATGCCGCCGCCAAGACGGCCATCGACCTGATCTGGTCGGACCTGACGGGGGGGCGCGAAGAGCCCTTGGTATTGGAGGTGAAAGGGCGCGCGGTGACGATCCCGCGCTTCTGGGCGGGACAGGCGCGGGCCACCTTCGCGGCGCTGTGCGGCACGGCGTTGGGACCTGCGGATTACCTTGCCCTTGTGGGGGCGGCAAAGATCCTTGTGCTGGAGGATATCCCGGTGATGGGGCCCGCGAATGCCAACGAGGCGAAGCGGTTCGTGACCCTGATCGACGCGCTGTACGAGGGCCATGTGCAGCTCGTCGCAAGCGCCGCAGCCGAGCCGGAAGCGCTTTACACGAAGGGCACCGGCGCGTTTGAATTCGAACGCACCGCGAGCCGCCTGCGCGAGATGCAGGGGGCCGAGTGGGTCACCGCATCACATTAGAAAAATTAACTGACTCTCCGAATTGAGCCCCGCCCATATGCGCATATCCGCGCGCCCGGGCGCGCGGATATGCGTCCAGTTGAGCGGATTTTGCCAGGCCTAAATCCGCCCCTATCTCTGGTTTATGACAGGTGCCCTGCCCTCCGTTGCGCTTTCCGTGCGCCAGCCATCCGCTTGGGCAATCCTCCATGGCGGCAAGGATGTGGAAAACCGTTCGCTCGGGTCGATCCGCGCCGGGCGGATGAAACCGGGGCGTATCGCGATACACGCCGCCATTGGAATGAAGCAGGCGGAATACGACTACCTCGTCTGGCGGTGGGCGCGTGATGGCGTATCCGTGCCGCGCCCCGATGCGCTGCCACGGCGCGCTATCATCGGGACGGTCGAGGTGGTGGAGATCCTTACCGAAAGCGATAGCGCGTGGTTCGGGGGGGAGGCGGGGCTGCTTTTGCGGGATCCGAAACCGTGCGCACCGATCCCGGCGGCCGGCGCCTTGGGGTATTTCCACTGGGAGCCAAGCGGCGGTCTGGCCGAACCATTGCCATGGATGCGGGATTGGGGCGGCCCCGCAGGCGGCCTGTTCGGGGATCTGCCCGTTCAATTTGCGCAGACGCCGGAGAAGCCGTTTGGACGAAAGACGAAATAGCCCGCGGACGCCTAAAGCGTCCGATCTTTGATCTGAGCTATCGGCGAAAGGCCGGACGCTTTAGCGTTGCACCGAGCGCAGATACTCGGACAGGGCGATGAGGTCGGCGGGGACCGGTGTTCCGATGCCGTCCTCCAGCTCCACCACCACAAGCGGGCCAAGATCATCGGCGCCGAATTCGGGCATGATGGTGCCACGGCTTTGGTGATACGCGGGGCCGTAGATGGTGGCGAGTGTGTCGAGCTGCGGGAAGGTGCCGCCGTTGCGTTGCGACAGGAGGGTGAGGTCGGGGCCGATGTCGCCCCTGGCGTCGGACCCATGGCAGGCAGCACAATTCTCGGCGAAGAACGTGGCGCCCCGGGTCACGCTGACGCGGTCATCGAGGCTTGGCGTGCAGCCAGCGAGCAGGATCGCGGTGCCGAGGAGGAGAGGCTTGGCGTAGGTCATTCTGACGGCTCCCTATGTCCGGATGCAGGCAGTGTAGCGCACAGAGCCGCCAAAGGGGAGTGATCCAGATCAGGTCGCGCGGATCACCGGCAGTGTATCGAGCCCGGTTTGCACGGCGGCGAAATACGCACCGACATGGGCCCCGTCGGCCAGCGCGTGGTGGACTTCGGCGGTCATTGGCATGGAAAAGCGCCCGCCGGATTGCGAGATCTTGCCCCAGCCGATGCGGGGGATGCAGTCGTCGGGGCCTGGCATGGCATTGCTGAGCGCGGTGTAGTCGAGCCAGGGCATGCAGGAGAGGTAGGCGACGTCATCGCGCTCGCCGGAATTCGCGGATAGCTCAGTGCGGGTGGCGGCCGCGGTGATAAGGGTGTGTGCCGCGGCGTCGAAGGTGGCGAAGTCGGGGTCATACGGGACGTAGGCGTAGGTGAAGCTGCCAGCGGTCGTGGGCACGGTCATCGACAGATCGACGGAATCGTGGCGGATGACATCGTCCCCCCGGAACCGCATCAGCAATTCGGGCACGGCATGCAGGCCCGCGCCGATGGCATAGAGGCAGGCGCGATAGGGGGAGGTGCCGTTGGGCTTGGCCTGTGTCATCAGGTGGGTGACGTCGAGGCGGGAGGTGACGGCGAAATGCGGGCGCGTGTAGCCACGGAAGAAATGGAATTGCGCGGCCCGAGGCCAGGTGGCGAGGTCGACCGGGTGTTCCATCAGCTGGTGGGCACGGTGGTTTCGCAGATCAGCGTGACATCCATGGGCTGCGCGAAGAGGGGGGTGTTGGGGTCGATGGAGCTGTCCTCGACCCAGGTGTTGTCGATGCAAACGTCCTGGGCGTAGTTGCCGCCGTTGAAGCCGAAGCCGCCCGCCGCGCCGCAATTGTTGACCTGCCCGTTGGCATTCCATTCCTGGTAGGAGTTTTGCGCGCGGATGCCGCCGGTGGGAAATTGCAGGGAATTGGTGTCGAAGCGCAGGGTCCAGGAGGTCTGCGGCGTGCGTTGGTGGAGCGTCCAGGAGCCGATGGCGACGCCATCGAGAAAGCCGATGATCTGAAAATCGGTGACGTCGGCTTCGGTGATGATGCCGGTGTTCTGCAGCGCGTCGGGATATTCGATCAGGCCTTCCATCGTGTAGCCGTTCGCGCCGGTCCAGCAGAATTGCAGCTGCACGGCATGGACGGGGGTGGCGACGACGAAGGCGAGGATTGGGAGGGCGAGGCGCATGGGGGATACGTGGGCTTTGCGTTGGGTAGGGTCAACCGTTGGTCTTGAGGATCTCACCGGCCAGATAGAGCGAGCCGCAGATCAGGATGCGGGCTTCTGGTGTGTGCGACACGATCGCGGTCAGCGCCGCTTCGACGCTTTCGGCGGTGGTTGCGGAAAGGCCCGCCTCGGACGCAGCGCGGGCGGTATCGGAAGCGCTGAGTGTGGCGGTCTGGCCGGGGATGGAGACGGCGGTAAGGTTTGCAGCGTGGCGCGCGAGCGGGGCCATGTAGCCGGTAACATCCTTGGTGTTGAGCATGCCGCAGATCAGATAGGTGGGCCGACTTGGCAGGGTGTCGAGCGTGGCAGAGATGGCGCGGGCAGCGTGAGGGTTGTGGCCACCGTCGAGCCAGAGTTCGGCGCCAGGGGCGGTATCGACCAGCGGGCCCCGGCGCAGGCGCTGCATCCGGGCGGGCCAGGTGGCATCGCGCATGGCGGCCTCGGGATCCCCACGGCCCAAGGCCCGCAGGGCGGCGATGGCGGTGCCCGCATTCTGAATCTGATGCGGGCCGGCCAGCGCTGGGAGCGGCAGGTCGAGAAGGCCGGTTTCATCCTGAAAGATCAGGCGCTCGCGTTCGCTGCTGACGTGCCAATGCTGACCATGAGCGAGGATCGGGGCGGAAAGGCCGCGGGCGCGATCCTCAATCACTTCAAGCGCTTCGTCCTTTTGCGGGCCAATCACGACGGGCACGCGGGGCTTGAGAATACCGGCCTTTTCGCGCGCGATGGCGGCCAGCGTGTCGCCAAGGAACTGCTGATGATCGAGGTCGACGGGGGTGATCACGGTGAGCGCGGGCGTGTCCACGACATTGGTCGCATCGACGCGCCCGCCAAGCCCGACCTCCAGCAGGGTGTAATCGGCGGGGGTATCGGCGAAGGCCTTTAACGCGGCGGCGGTGGTAATCTCGAAATAGGTGATGGTTTCAGGGCCGTTCGCGGCAAGGCAGGTGTCGAGCAGGTCCGAAAGGTGGTCCTCGTCGATCAGGTCTCCTCGCAGCCTTATCCGCTCGTGGAAGCGGGCGAGATGAGGCGAGGTATAGGCATGCGTGGCAAGGTTCGCGCCTTCCAGGCCCGCGCGGATCATGGCGAGGGTGGAGCCTTTGCCATTGGTGCCCGCGATGTGGATGACGGGGGGCAGTTTGGTTTGCGGCGCGCCCAGGGCGGTGAGGATGCGGTGCATCCGGTCCAGCGTCAGATCGATGATCTTGGGATGAAGTGTCATCATCCGGTCGAGAAGGGCGTCGGAGCGGGGCTGTGTCATGGGTGGGGCCTTACGGATCGGGCCGAAGCGCGGGGCGCGAGTGCGGATGCCTCCGGCGGAGGTATTTGGAAAGCAAAGAGCGGCGGGTTCCGCGCAGGGCGTCAGGCGCGGTCGCTGTCGGTTCCGGTTTTGGTGGTCGGGGCTTCGACTCCCGTCTCATCCTGCGCGTCAGATGCCTGCGGGGCCGCAGCCTCTGGTGCGGGAGCGGGCGCCGGCAGGTCGCCTTTCACGGGCGGAGTCTGGCCCATCAGCATGCGGGTGATGGAGATCAGCTCATCGCGCATTTCGGCGCGCGGTGTGACGCGGTCAAGCATGCCGTGATCGAGCAGGTATTCAGAGCGCTGGAACCCGTCGGGCAGAGTTTCACGGATCGTCTGTTCGATGACGCGGGGGCCTGCAAAGCAGATCAGCGCGTTGGGCTCGGCGATCTGGATGTCCCCCAGCATGGCGTAGGAAGCGGTGACACCGCCGGTTGTGGGGTGGGTCAGAACGACGATGTAGGGCAGCCCGGCCTCTTTCAGAAGCTGCACGGCAACGGTGGTGCGCGGCATTTGCATCAGGCTCAGGATGCCTTCCTGCATCCGCGCGCCACCGGCGGCGGAGAACAGGATCAACGGGCGCTTGAGCGCGACGGCGCGTTCGGCGGCGGCAATTATGGCGTTGCCGACATACATGCCCATGGAGCCGCCCATGAAGCTGAAGTCCTGCGCGGCGGCGACGATGGGGGTGCGCCCGATCTCGCCTTCGGCGACCAGCATCGCCTCGGCCTCGGCGGTTTGGGCGCGGGCGGCCTTCATGCGGTCGGGGTAGCGTTTCTGATCGCGGAATTTCAACGGATCGGCGAGCGGTTCGGGGACGTCAATCTCGGTGAAGATGCCGTTGTCGAAGAGCGCTTCGAACCGGGCGCGCGGGGTCAGCGCCATGTGGTGCCCGCAATTGGTGCAGACGTTGAGGTTATCGCTGAGCTCGCGGTGGAACAGCATCGTGCCGCATTCGGAGCATTTGGACCACAGGTTCTCGGGCGTCTCGCGGCGCGAGAAGATCGAGTTGATCCGGGGACGGACGTAATTGGTGATCCAGTTCATTGACGCCTCGGCCGCATGTTGTGAGCTTCGGGATCAGATATTGTGCGCTGCGCGGAATTGCAAATGCCGCCGCGTTTGGTGTGTGGCATCTGAGGGTGCACGTCAGCGGTCGCGGCGGAGGCCGCGCGTCAGGGGATACGCGTGACCACGGTGCGGATGATCAGCCAGGTCACGAGCGTGGTGCCCATATCGAGCAGGATCAGGGGCCGGATTTCGGGCGAGGCGGCATCGAGCGTGGCGGTGTAGAGCGCCAGGCCGGAGAGTGGACCGTCAAGCGACACGATCAGGATCGCCACGACATTGTTGGCGAAGTGGAAGCCCCAGGCCGCGCCGATGGAGCCGGTCTTGGCGGTCAGGTCGGCGGCGAGCAGGCCGAAGAGCGTGGCGGCGGCGACCACGTAGATCGCGTTGTCGCCCATCATCGCGGGCTGCCAGTGCAGCGCCCCGAAGAGCACCGAAGGCAGGACCATCCAGACGATGGCCGAGCGGAAGCGGGCGGCGAGTTGTTGTTGGATATAGCCGCGGAACAGGATCTCCTCGGCGCCGGTTTGCAGCAGGACGCCGACGAGGGCCAGCGGCAGGAACGACAGCCAGATCGTAGGCGAAGTGCCGGCGGTCAGGTCGGTGCTGGACGACAGGAAGAACGACAGCGCATAGGCCAGCGCGCAGACGACCATGGCCACGAGGAAGTGGCGCAGCGTGCGCGGGATGGCGCCGAACAGGGTGCGCATCTGGCGTTTGTGGAGCAGTGTGACGGCCAGCATCGGGCCGAGGGCCATGCCGAGGAATGTCGCCAGAAGCAGGAGCGTTCCGGTGGGCCCGAGCGGGACACCGAGTTCGAGGTTGGTGAGGAATTCGGTGAGATATTGTGGCCCGGCGATCACTGCGACCAGCATCACAATGCCAATCAGGCCAAGGGCATAGCAGGCCACAACGGTGATCATGCCAAGGATCAGGCGCCAGATTTGCGGCCTGGCGCGTGCGGGGTCGACGAAGTGGTCGTAGGGGCTTCCGGGGGCGAGGTACTGCATCGGGCCTGCCATTATCGTTGGTGTTTGAGCGCCTCTATAGAGACGGGATTGTGCGCCGACAATCGCGGTTCGCGCGAGAATGCCGACGGTCTGTGCACGGGATGGAAACAATGCGGGGAGTGATGGGGTGTTTGGAGCACGCAAAGCAAGGGTGAGTTGTCTCTCTTGCCCCGGTGGGCGGGCCGCTTTATCCCCGTTCCAAACAGCGCAAAGCCATCGGGGAGAGACGCCATGCTGCAAAACCGGCCAGACAAATCCAAACTGCCGAGCCGCCATGTGACAGAGGGCCCGGAGCGAGCGCCGCATCGGTCGTATTTCTACGCAATGGATCTGACGGAAGAGCAAATCGCGCAGCCTTTCGTCGGCGTTGCGACCTGTTGGAACGAGGCGGCGCCGTGCAACATCGCGCTCAACTGGCAGGCGCAGTCGGCCAAGGCGGGGGTTCTGTCGGCCAATGGCACGCCGCGAGAGTTCACCACGATCACCGTGACCGACGGGATTGCGATGGGTCACGAGGGAATGCGGTCGTCGCTGGCGAGCCGCGATGCGATCACGGATACAGTCGAACTGACGATGCGCGGACATTGCTACGACGCGTTGGTCGGGCTTGCCGGCTGCGACAAATCCCTGCCGGGGATGATGATGGCGATGGTGCGGCTCAACGTGCCGTCGGTGTTCATGTACGGCGGTACGATCCTGCCGGGCAAGGCACCGGAGGGCGCCGATGTGCCCGCGGAATACGCCAATCGCGACCTGACGGTGCAGGATATGTTCGAGGCCGTTGGAAAGTATCAGTCGGGCGAATTGAGCGATGCCGCCCTTGCCGTTCTGGAACGCGTGGCCTGCCCGAGCGCGGGGGCCTGCGGCGGGCAGTTCACCGCGAACACGATGGCCTGCGTGTCAGAGGCGATTGGCCTGGCGCTGCTGAATTCCAGCGGCATGCCCGCACCGTATGAAGGGCGTCGGGAATATGGCGAGGCCTCGGGCCGCGCGGTGATGACCCTTCTGGAAAAGAACATCCGCGCGCGCGATGTGGTGACGCGCAAATCGCTGGAAAACGCGGCGCGTGTCGTGGCCTGTACGGGCGGGTCGACGAACGCGGGCCTGCACCTGCCCGCGATTGCCCATGAGGCGGGGATTGATTTCGACCTCTTCGACGTGTGCGACATCTTCAAGGACACCCCCTATTTCGTGGATATGAAACCGGGCGGCCAATACGTGGCGAAGGACCTTTACGAGGTCGGCGGCGTGCCGGTTGTGATGAAGGAGCTGCTGAAAGAGGGGCTGCTGCATGGCGATTGCCTGACGGCTTCGGGCGAGACGATGGAAGAAGCGCTCGACAAGATCGAGGGTGAGCCGGACGGGCGGGTGGTCCACACGGTGCAGAACCCGATCACCGCCACCGGCGGCGTGGTTGGCCTCAAAGGCAACCTCGCGCCAGAGGGCGCAATCGTAAAGGTCGCGGGCATGAGCGAGGAGCAGCAGGTCTTCTCCGGGCCCGCACGCGTTTTCGAATGCGAGGAAGACGCCTTTGCCGCCGTAAAGGCCCGGCAATACGAGGCGGGCGAGGTCCTCGTGATCCGCAACGAAGGGCCAAAGGGTGGCCCCGGCATGCGCGAAATGCTGGCGACGACCGCGGCGTTGTCCGGGCAGGGCATGGGCAAGAAGGTCGCCCTGATAACCGATGGCCGGTTCTCGGGCGCAACACGCGGGTTCTGCGTCGGTCACGCCGGGCCGGAAGCCGCCGTAGGCGGGCCGATCGGCCTTTTGGAAAATGGTGATGTGATCACCATCAACGCGATCACGGGCGAGCTTTCGGTGGCCCTGTCGGATGAAGCCTTGGCAGAGCGTCGGTCGAATTGGAAAGGCCCGCGCGAGACGATCTATGCCTCGGGCGCGTTGTGGAAATACGCGCAGCTGGTCGGCGAGGCGCGGTATGGCGCGGTGACACATCCCGGGGCGGCGAAGGAAAAGCACGTCTATGCGGATCTTTGAGACGCTGGGTTTTCGGGGGCTTTTTCGGGGGCTGGTCCTCGGGCTTACAGCCCTCCTCGCAGGATGTGTGAGCCTTGGGGGCGGCGGCGACGCGGCCCCCCGCGCGGCTCAGGTGACGGCGGATGCGGTCACGATCACCGGGCCGGAGGGCTTTTGCGTTGATCCGGACCTGACCCGCAACGACGGCGATACGGGCTTTGTCCTGCTGGGCAATTGCGCGGCGATTTCCGGACGCGCGCGCGCGCCGCAGCCCGATATCCAGGCGGTTCTGACGGCGACGGTGGCCGCACGGTCGGAGCCGGGCGGCGGATTGACCGGAGCGCTGGACGAACTGGACGGCTTTTTCCGGTCGGACGCGGGCCAGGCCCTGCTGAGCCGCAGTGGCGAGGCCGAAAGCATCACCATTCTGGAGACCCGCGTCGCGGCGGACATGTTTCTTTTGCACGCGCGCGACTCCAGCCCGGCTGCGGTTGTGGGCGTCGCGCAGGATTACTGGCGCGCCTACCTTGATCTTGGCCCACGGCTTGCGACGTTGTCGGTTCTGGCGCTGGCCGATCAGGATGTGAGCGATGAGCAGGCGCTACTGACGTTGGTGACTTTCGCCGATGCCGTGGCGCAGGCCAATACCGGGCTAACCGGCGGTGCCATCGCGGCAGACCTGCCACAGGCCGGGGCCCAAGGCGGCGGGACCCTCTTTCAAGGCGGGCTGTTTCAGCGGATATTCCGGTAACCGTCTGCCAAGAGAACTCTGCTACGATCAGGGCCAGGCTACGGTCGGGCTTTGAAGGATGGGCGGAATGGGACAGGATTTTCCCGGAATGTTTGGTGGATTTGGCCTTGGCCAGACGCTCAAGCGCTGGCAGCGGGCGCTGCGGGTGCCCAAGGACCTGCCGAGCGGGGAATTGCAGCGGATGGCCGGCGATCTCAAGGGGCTGCGCGACCGGCTGGATGTGATGTCGGCGCAGGCGCGGTCCGAATTGCGTGCGCGCAGACCCGACGCGACGGACGGGATAGACCGGCCCGACCAATGCGATTGGGCCGAACGGCCCGCGCCCTGGCGCTCGGAAATGCGGCCGCGCGGGGTGGTCGATCTTGGATCGCCGCAACCGCTGGCCGGTGGGATCACGGTGTTCCATGACGCCAATCATGCCGATTTCAGCCTTGTGCAGGACCGGACGCCGCCCTGGGTCACGGGCGCGGAATTCGGTCTGGTTCTGGACGTGTATCGGTCGGACGGGTCGTTCATTTCCTTCGTGCAGGATCTGCCGGAGGCTGCGTTGGTGGACCTGACGCGCAACCATTTCATTGCACTGAAACTGATTGCGGAGCGCGAGCAACCGGTGGAGATCTTCGCGCGTCTGAACGTGCAGCACGGGCCGAACGTCGAACAAATCGTGCGCCAGCTTGATTTTGACGGGACCGAGGGCAAGGCGGAGTTTGACCTGGCCTATTCCAAGATCAACGAAAAGCGGATCGAGAAGGCCTGGCTTGACCTGATCATCGAAGGGCCGAAGATGACGCGCATCGCGCTGTGGGACATGGTCCTTGTGCGCGCGCCGCGTGCCGATATCTGATCCGACCCGGAGGAGGGGTTCACCATGACCGAGACGTTGGTTTGCACCGCGCTGCATGCCGGGCGCTATGAAGGCATTCTGACCGGCGCCGAACAGACCGAGATCGAGGCGTTGCATCGCGGCAAGATCATCGCGATTGCTCGGCTAGCCCCCCATGCGGAGGAAGACGGCGCGCTGATGGTGTCGCTGGACCTGCCGATGGATGTGGTCAGCGACGGGGTGCAGGTGGTGGGCCTGCGCTCAACGGCGTCGGGGGAGGTTCTGGACCGGATCACGTTGATGGCGGGATCGGCGTTGCAGGAAGACATTCGCGGTGAGATGGCGTTGCTGCGCGACGAGTTGGAGATGCTCAAGCGCGCGTTCCGGCGCCATTGCGCCGAGACCGGGCAGGATTGAGGCGTTCGGGTTGTATGCGGCGTCTTCGGTGACGCCGGGTTTTGCGTGACCTCGGGGCGGGGATCGGCTTACCTGCGCGTCACGCAAGGGAGGCGCTGATCACATGGCACATTCACGTTATCCGAACCTGTTGGCTCCGCTTGATCTGGGCTTCACGACGCTGAAAAACCGCGTGCTGATGGGGTCGATGCACACCGGTCTCGAAGAGACGAAGGATTGGCCCAGAGTGGCACGGTTCTATGCCGATCGTGCGGCGGGCGGGGTCGCGTTGATCGTCACCGGCGGCATGGCGCCCAACAAGGAGGGCGGTGTTTTTCCAGGTGCTGCGGGCCTTTACACGGATCAAGACATCGCTAACCACCGCGTCGTGACCGATGCGGTGCATGCCGAGGGCGGCAAGATCGCGATGCAGATCCTGCATGCCGGGCGCTACGCCTACAGCCCCGATTGCGTCAGTGCGTCGGCGGTGAAATCCCCGATCTCGCCGTTTCCACCGAAAGCGCTGGATGAAGACGGGATCGAGAAACAGATCGCCGACATCGTGACGGCGGCCGTGCGGGCGCGCGAAGCGGGTTATGATGGCGTGGAGATCATGGGCTCGGAAGGGTACTTCCTGAACCAGTTCCTCGTGACCCATGTGAACAAGCGCCAGGATCGCTGGGGCGGGTCTTATGAGAACCGGATGCGCCTGCCGGTGGAAGTCGTGCGCCGCTGCCGGGAGGCGGTGGGCGATGATTTCATCCTGATCTACCGATTGTCGATGATCGACCTGGTGCCGGGCGGATCGACCCATGACGAGGTCGTGCAATTGGCGCAAGCGGTGGAGGCAGCAGGCGCCACGATATTGAACACCGGCATCGGCTGGCACGAGGCGCGCATTCCGACGATTGCCACGTCGGTGCCGCGCAAGGCGTTTGCGTGGGTCACGAAGAAGCTGATGGGCAAGGTGGGCATTCCTGTGATCACTTCGAACCGGATCAACATGCCAGACGTGGCGGAAGAGGTTTTGGCGGACGGCTGCGCCGACATGGTTTCGATGGCGAGGCCGTTTCTTGCGGATGCGGCGTTTGTCGCGAAGGCAGAGGCCGGGCGCGCCGATGAGATCGCGCCGTGCATCGCTTGCAACCAGGCCTGCCTCGACCACACGTTCAGCGGCAAGTTGACGTCGTGCCTTGTGAACCCGCGTGCCTGCCATGAGGTCGAGCTTGATTACGGGCCCGCCGACGCACCCAAGCGGATCGCCATCGTCGGCGCAGGCGCGGCGGGGATGGCAGCCGCAATGACGGCGGCGGAGCGCGGGCATAAGGTGGTGCTGTTCGACAAGGCCGCCGAGGTTGGCGGGCAGCTCAACATGGCCAAGCGGATACCCGGCAAGGAGGAGTTCATCGGGCTTGTCGATTGGTTCGCCACGATGATGGAACGGCACCAGATTGACCTGCGGCTCGAGACTGCGCCCTCTGCCGACAATCTGGATGGCTATGACGAGGTGATCGTCGCCACCGGCGTGCGCCCGCGTGAGCCGGAGATCAATGGGCAGGACGGGGCCAACGTGGTGAGCTACGTCGATGTGCTGGCGGGCAAGGCCCCGGTCGGCAAGCGCGTTGCGATCATCGGTGCGGGCGGCATCGGCTTCGACGTGGCGGAATACCTGACCCATGACGGCGAAAGCCCGACCGAGGTGCCCGAGTTGTGGCGGCGCGAATGGGGCGTGGCCGATCCGGCGATCCATCGCGGCGGACTTGCGCCCGAGGGCCCCCGCCCGGAACCTGCGGCGCGCGAGGTCACTTTGTTGCAGCGCAAGGCGGAGAAGCCGGGCAAACGCCTTGGAAAAACGACCGGTTGGATCCATCGCGCCAGCCTCAAGATGAAGAATGTGCAGATGGTCACTGGTGTGAACTACGAGCGGATCGACGCGGATGGCCTGCACGTGAGCTTTGGCGAGGCACGCGATACACCGACTCTGATCACCTGCGACACGGTCGTATTGTGCGCCGGACAGGTGGCGGAGCGGTCGCTGGCCGACGATTTGATCGCCCGCGGTGCGACGCCCCATGTGATCGGCGGTGCGGATGTGGCTGCGGAACTGGACGCAAAGCGCGCGATTGATCAAGGCGTGCGACTAGCGGCGGCGTTGTAGGGGGCCTTGCCCCCGTCGCCAATGGCGACTCCCCCAAGGTATTTGGAAAGCAAAGAGGGCCCTTAACCCGCGCTTAACGATGGGAAGTGCAGTCGCATTGCGCGGTACAGGCTGAGGAGCCGATGACCGCAAGCGAAGACGGCGCATCCTCTGCCCGCGAAGCCCAACCGGGATAGCGGCGGAGGATGACCCATTGCACGCGCGCCCGCCTTCTTTGCTTCGAAAATACCTCCGCCGGAGGCTGCACAGCGTTTCGGGCCGCGCGCTGCTGGTGATCTGCGACACTAGCGTCCAATGCGCCCACCTGAGACAGCGCCACAGGCGATGGCGAGGTTTGGAAAATGCGCCGCAGGCGCGCCATTCGGTAGACTGCGCTCAGGCCAGCAATTTGCTCAGGCCAAGTGCCACGGACATGTCGCCCGAGACCTTCAGCTTGCCCATCATCACGCCTGTCATCGGGTTCAGCTTGCCCGACAACAGCTTGCCGAGATTGTCCCGGCTTATCTGGATGGTGCAGTCCGTGTCCTGATCTACGGTCGTGGCCGAGTTGTCGGCCAGAACAATAACACCATCCGTTCCGCAATCAAACTTGAGCGACCCATTGAAGCTTTTGTCGGAAAGCGCCCCGCTGATACGGTCGGCCAGATCGGCTACGGTCATGAAGTTGGTCCTTTCGGTATGGCAGGACCGATAAGCGCCGGGCAAACGCAGGGCAAGTGTAACGCTGCGGCGGGTTGCCAAGGCCCGCGCAGCTCGTCACGCCGCGGGCAGGCTATCACCTGAACTTGCGGTTGCGCGCAGCCAGCAGTTTCAGGCGCAAAGCGTTGAGCTGGATGAAGCCCTGCGCATCGGTCTGATCGTAGGCGCCCATGTCTTCTTCGAAGGTTACATGCGCCTCGGAATAGAGCGAATGATCGGACCAGCGCGCGACTGTGCGGGCGGCCCCTTTGTAGAGCTTCACGCGCACGGTGCCGGTCACATGCTCCTGCGATTTGTCGATCAGGGCCTGCAACATCTCGCGCTCGGGCGAGAACCAGAAGCCGTTGTAGATCAGCTCCGCGTAGCGCGGCATGATTGAATCCTTCAGGTGCCCCGAGCCGCTGTCGAGCGTGATCTGTTCGATCCCGCGGTGTGCCTCCAGCAAGATTTCACCGCCCGGCGTCTCGTAGATGCCGCGCGATTTCATGCCAACAAACCGGTTTTCGACCAGATCAAGAATGCCGATCCCGTGCTTGCCGCCAAGCCGGTTCAACTCGGTGAGTATCGTGGCCGGGCTCATCGCCTTGCCGTTGATGGAGACCGCGTCGCCCTTTTCGAACCCGATCTCGACCATCTCGGGCGCATCGGGCGCATCTTCGGGCCGCGTGATGCGCTGCAGCACATAATCGGGCGCTTCTTCGGCGGGATCTTCAAGCACTTTGCCCTCGGACGATGTGTGCAGAAGGTTTGCATCGACGCTGAACGGGGCTTCGCCGCGTTTGTCCTTGGCGATCGGGATCTGGTGCTTTTCGGCAAACTCAATGAGTTTCGTCCGGCTGCCGAGGTCCCATTCCCGCCATGGTGCGATCACCTTGATCTCGGGGTTCAGGGAATAGGCGCAAAGCTCAAACCGGACCTGATCATTGCCCTTTCCGGTCGCGCCATGGCTGACCGCATCGGCGCCGGTCTCGGCTGCGATCTCGACCAGACGCTTGGAAATCAGCGGCCGCGCGATGGAGGTGCCCAGAAGGTAGAGCCCTTCGTACACAGCATTGGCGCGGAACATCGGGAAGACGAAATCGCGCACGAATTCCTCGCGCAGGTCTTCGATGAAGATCTCCGAGACGCCCATCATCTCGGCCTTCTTGCGGGCGGGCTCCAGCTCCTCGCCCTGCCCGAGATCAGCGGTGAAAGTCACCACTTCGCAGCCGTATTCCGTCTGCAACCACTTGAGAATAATCGAGGTATCGAGGCCGCCAGAATAGGCAAGCACCACCTTCTTGGGCGCAGACATGGGAAAACTCCATCACAAATGGTTGACCGCGCGGGCGATACCGGGTTTTCAAAGGCGGGGCAAGCGAGCGGAGACGACCAATGGACTACGGCTATCAACTTCTACGACACGTGTTTCAGCAGGTATTCGGCAATCTTGGCGCGGCGGCGCGGATCACGATCATCCCGATCATTCTGGCCTATGCGCTTTGCGCGGCGCTTTTGTTCTCAATTGTCGGCCCGATCTTCATGGAGCTGCTGCAACAACAACCCGGCGCGGCTTTCGGAGAACCCGCAGATTTGCCGTTCGGCAGCGAGGCGGAGGCCCTGACCTTTGGCGGTCGATTCTTTTTGGCCTTCATCCTGTGTATTCCGATCTTCCTGATCTTGTATTCCTGGGCTGCCGTGGGCTGGCACCGCTATGTGCTGCTGGAAGAAATGCCAAACGGCGTCGCCGCCAATTGGAGCTGGTCCATGATCAAGGGCTATGTCTGGGCGGTGGTTCGCATCGCGTTGATGATGATGCTTTTGGGCTTTGCGGCCTCGGTGGTGATCGGGATCGTGCTCAGCGCCGTGCCATCGACCGGATTGGCCTTGTTCCTGACCATTGGTCTCACGATCGGCTTCACCTGGGTGCTGACGCGCCTTGGGCTGATCCTGCCGTCGGCAGCGCTGGGGCAATATATGAAGATGGGCGAAAGCTGGTCCGCCACGGCACCGGTGGCAAGCGCGATCCTTCTGCCGATCATCATCCTGCCGCTGATTTTCTTCATCCTGAATTCGGCGCTCGGCTTTTTGGGGGTGATCGGGGTGATCCTGACGCTGCTGGTGTTCTGGGTTCAGATTCTGGCCAATCTGGCCCTCCTGACCACGCTTTACGGCAACTTGATCGAAGGCCGACAGCTGAACTGAGCGCTGGACAGGGGCGACGAAACGCGCCACCTCAAACGGCATGAGAGATTTTGCCACCACCGCCCGGTCCGCGACCGAGGCCCTGCGCGACCTGTTTCCGGCGACGCCGCTTTTGAAGAATGCCTATCTAAGCGAACGCTATGGGGCGCAGATCTGGCTCAAGCGCGAGGACTTGTCACCGGTGCGGTCCTACAAGCTGCGCGGGGCCTTCAATGCGATGCGCAAGGTGCGCGACGCGTATCCTGACCAGATGCAATTCGTCTGCGCCAGCGCAGGCAACCATGCGCAGGGCGTGGCCTTCGTCTGTTCGCACTTCGGGGTCAAAGGGCGTATATACATGCCCGTGACAACGCCCAATCAAAAGGTGCTCAAGACCCGCACCTTTGGCGGCGACGCGGTCGAGATCGTGTTGGAAGGCGACTTTTTCGACGAAACGCTGGCCGCCGCGAAAGCATGGTGCACGCAAGCGGGCGCACATTTCCTGTCGCCATTTGACGATCCCGACGTGATCCAGGGCCAGTCCTCGGTCGCGGTGGAAATGATGGAGCAATTGGGCGGCGCGCCAGATCATCTGATCTTGCCGGTCGGAGGGGGCGGTCTGTCGGCTGGGATGCTATCGTATCTGCGCGACATGGGCGCGTCGACTGAGCTGACGCTGGTGGAACCGGCGGGTGGGGCGAGCCTGACCGCAGCGCTCAAGATCGGTGCGCCTCAGACCATTGAAATCAAGGACACTTTCGTGGATGGCGCGGCCGTTGCGCGGATCGGCGACCGCACGTTCGAGGTTCTGAAAGACATTCCCAAGACCAACGTTCTGATCGCGCCGGAAAACCGCATCTGCGTTACGATTCAGGAGATGCTGAACCTGGAAGGCATCGTGCTGGAGCCCGCCGGTGCGCTTTCGGTGAACGTGCTCGACGACATTGCAGACAAGATCAAGGGCAAGCGCGTGGTCTGCGTCACATCGGGCGGGAATTTCGATTTCGAACGCCTGCCCGAGGTGAAGGAACGGGCGCAGAATTGGCAGGGGTTGAAGAAATACTTCATCCTCCGTCTGCCGCAGCGCCCGGGTGCGTTGCGCGATTTCCTCGACCTATTGGGGGCAGAGGACAACATCACGCGGTTTGAGTACCTCAAGAAGAACTCGCGCAATTTCGGCTCCGTCCTGATCGGGATCGAGACGGAACGGCCGGGGAGTTTTCCGGAACTTGCCGAACGGGTCGCGTCGCGCGGGTTCGGGTTTCGCGATATCACCGACGATCAGATCCTCGCCGACTTCTTGATCTGACCGCATACGTCAAGGCCCGGCCACGTAGCCGCGCGGCGCGACCAGGTGCCTAGGCGGCCAGCGCGAGGTCGGGCATTTCTTTCGACATTTCGGCCAGGGCGCTGCCGAAGGCGGTACGGACCGCATCGACATCGGGCGATTGTCCCGAGGCGCACGCAGCCTCCGCCGTGGAGCAGGCCGTGACCAAGGCCGTAAACCCCAGGTTCGATGCAGAGCCGCGCAGGAAATGGAAATCATCCGCCGCGGCATTTTCCGGCGTGAGCGCCGAAAGCGTATCCTGCAATTCCGTGACGAACAGCATCGCCACATCGGCGAAATCCTCATCCCCGATATCAGCCTTCAATTCATTCAGGCGGTCCCAATCCACAGACAACATCTTGCACCTCTAAGGAGGCCCCCGCGACGACCCTAGCAGCACAAAGCTTAACAAACTCGCATCACGCCGCAGCGAAGCAGTTCAAATTGTCGGCTTCACGGGACGTTAAGACCTGCGCTCCATGGTGGCGCGACTCTGTTGAGAGGAGTGTCGATGAACATCGCGCCCGTTGCCGTGGCAGGCCCGACAAATGCCACTCCGGTGGCCTCGACCGGTGCGTCGACGGTTTTGGTGCTCGATGACAGCCCCGCGCAGCGCAACCTTGTCTGCGCCTTGCTGCGTAAGTGGGGACATGATGCGATTTCCACCGGCGATCCGTTCGAAGCGCTCGATCATGCGCGCAATCCCGATGTCTCCCTGATCCTGTGCGACTGGATGATGCCGGAGATGACGGGGCCGGAATTCTGTCGCCGCCTGCGCGAGGAAGACACCGGCAGTTATGCGTATGTGCTGCTGCTGACATCGCGCAAGGAACGCAACGCGCTCGCCGAAGGGCTGGAGGCCGGCGCGGATGATTTCCTGCAAAAACCCGTCAGCCCTCCGGAATTGCGCGCTCGGATGAACGCAGGCGCGCGGATCGTTGCGATGCAGCGCGAATTGCGCAGCAAGAACGGCATTCTCTCCGACGCTCTGGACGAATTGCAGGGGCTTTACGGGGCCATTGACCGCGATCTGGACGAGGCGCGGCGCCTGCAATTGGCCCTTCTGCAAGACCGCCGCCGCCGTTTTGACGGCGCCGATGTGTCCCTCCTGCTTGAGGCCAGCGGCCATGTCGGCGGCGATATGGTCGGCTATTTTCCGGTCGATGAGACCATCATCGGGCTGTTCAGCCTGGATGTTTCGGGCCATGGTGTGGCCTCCGCCATGATCGCCGCGCGGATCGCCGGTGTGCTGTCCGAGGCCTCTCCCGATCAGAACATTTCACTGGTGCGGGGGCTCGATGGATCATTGGTAGATCTGCCTCCCGATGTCTCGGTCGGACGTCTGAATGACCTGATGTTGAAAGAGGTGCAGACGGATCGCTATTTCACCATCGCGATGGCGTTTGTGAACCTTGAGACCGGGCTGGTGCGGATGGTGCAGGCGGGCCACCCGCATCCAATGGTGCAACGCGCCGATGGCCAGGTCGAGATGGTCGGCGATGGCGACATGCCCGTGGGCCTTCTGCCCGACATTCTATTCCGCTCGTTCGAGGTGCAGCTGCATCCGGGCGACCGTCTGTTGCTTTATTCCGATGGCTTGACCGAATGCCCCCGCCCCGATGGCGACATGCTGGAGGAAGAGGGGCTGATCGAAATGATGGAGCGCAACAAGGCCGCCGGGGGTACCGGCTTCCTCGAAACCCTGCGGTCAGATCTGGTCGGCTTCGCGGGGTCCGACGAATTTCCCGACGACATCTCCGCCCTTCTGGTCGAATTCTCCGGGCGTTAACGCGTGGCCAGGTAACGCGCCACAAAATCCCGGTCGCCGGCGACGCCAAGCCGCTCCACCGCGACGGTCCACGGCAGGAACACCGCGCTGTGGCCCGCTTCGGTCGGCGCCGAGACGCGTGGCCCGATCCGGGCGGTATAGATGCTGCAAAGCTTCTGTGCATAGCGGTCGTAATCGGGCATGAACGTGTAGCGATGGAACATTCCGATGCGGCGCAGGCCGTGGATGCGATAGCCGGTTTCTTCCAGGACCTCGCGGTGCAGCGCACTCAGCGTCCCTTCGCCCGGATCAATGCCTCCGCCGGGCAATTGCAATTCAGGGACGGGCGCATCCTGGAACGACGCAAGAAGGCTGTCGCCTGCGTCAATGATCACATAGGCGCCGGGGCGCGGCGGATAGCGGATGCCGTCGCGGGGCGGCGCTCCGAAGCGTCGGTTCATGGGGCGTCCCTCCTGTCGCCCACCTTTTTGCACGGCCCGCGCCCGGCCAAAAGCCAATCCTCTCGCCAAGGGCGTGGCGACGGGCTAAACGGCTGCCATGGTTACGGATCCAAAGCCCTCCCTGCGCGACACCGGCGCGCGCGTCCTGCGCACCGAAGGCGACGCTGTGCGCGCATTGTCCGAAGCGTTGCCCGATGATTTCGAAACTGCCGCCGAGGCGGTTCTGGCCACCAAAGGTCGCGTAATCCTGTCGGGCATCGGCAAATCCGGCCATATCGCACGCAAGATCTCGGCGACCTTTGCCTCCACCGGAACGCCGTCGGCCTTCGTGCATCCGGCCGAGGCAAGCCATGGCGATCTTGGCATGATCATGCCCGGGGACCTTGTGATCCTGATCTCGAATTCCGGCGAAACGGCGGAATTACGCGATATCGTGGCCCATGTTGCGCGTTTCTCGATCCCTCTGGTGGCGATCTCGAAAGGGGCCGACAGCACCCTGATGCGCGCGGCGGACCATCGCCTGCTGCTGCCGAATGTGGAAGAGGCCTGTTCGCTGCGCATGGCGCCGACCACATCGACCACCTTGACCCTGGCGCTTGGCGACGCGCTGGCGGTTGCGGTGATGGAGCGGCGCGGCTTTCAACCCGAACAATTCCGCACGTTCCATCCGGGTGGCAAACTGGGCGCGCAGCTTTCGACCGTGGCGCAGTTGATGCATGGCGCGGAGGCCCTGCCATTGGTCAGCGCCGAGACCTCGATGCCGGAGACGCTGGTTGTGATGTCAGAAAAGAGCTTTGGGATCGCCGGTGTGATCGAAGGCGGCGTGTTGACTGGCGTGATCTCGGACGGCGATTTGCGGCGCAACATCGCACATCTTTCGGATCGCGCGGCCGGTCAGGTGGCCACGCACAGCCCGCGGGTGATCGCGCCGGAGCTTTTGGCCGCCGAAGCGATGGCCATGATGTCCGAAAACAAGATCACCGCGCTGTTTGTGGTGGATGACGCGATGCGCCCGATCGGGCTGCTTCATCTGCACGATCTGCTGCGCGCGGGCCTCGCCTGAGTGAAAAACGGCCCCTGATGCGGGGCCGCTATTCGGGTTTGCATCTGGTCAAACACCAATGCCGTTATTCGTCGATTTCGACACCCTCATCATCTTCTTCCTCAAGCCGTTCGAACTCCTCCTCGCCGGCGTCCGGCTCGCCGGACACGGCGCTGGGGCATTCGATTTCATCCGTCGCGGTATCGGCATCATCGTTCGCTTCCTCGGCAGTCGGATTGTCGCAATCCGGCGCGCCCTCGACAGGCGTTGCATCGGTCTCTTCCAAAACCGTATCGGCGCTGTCGTTGAGGATTTCTTCAGCGGTTTCCGTCGTCGTCTGCGCGAATGCGGGACTCAGGAGCAGCGCGGTGGCAGCGGTCGCAATCGTAAAGCGAAACATGGGTCTTCCTTTCAATGTGTTTACCGCACCTCAACTGCGCCACCGTCCAAAAGGTTCCGGCGGTGCGATGCCAAATTTCAGAATTCATTAAAAAGGGTTGGAACGTTCGCGTTCTGGATATGGCGTCCGCAGATGGCCTAAGCCAAACGAAAATGCCTCCGCCAGTGCGCGGAGGCATAATCGATTTCGAAAGACGTTGATCAGTTGTCGTCGTCGGCTGCCATCAGGCGGCGGAAGATCTCCGCCGCATGCTCGGGATCGGAGGCGATGATCGTGACCGTTTCGCCGGTACCGCGCAAGTCGCTCATGTTTTCAGCGGTCAGGTTCAGCTGAGTGAACACATCGCCAAGGGTGGAGCCCATACCGAGATCGGCCATCATTATCTCACCGTTCGGGTTGCGCATCTCAAGCGCGTTGTCTTCGAACATGTTGAAGTGCATGACGGCGAACTGCGACGTATGCCCATCGGCGAAGGCCGGAGCGGCGACGGAAGCGGCGAGTGCGGTGGCAAGTGCGAAACGTTTCATTTGGATATCCCTTCGTGTTTCGTTTGTTTTGGCGGGGCACGTGCACGCCGCCTGCCAAAACGCTAGGCCTTGGATCAGGTGCAAAAACAGAGGATTTCAAGTACATGCCGCGCAAGTGATGCCAGCGTGAGCGCATAATTCAACGGTCTGTGATGCCACCCCGTTTTCGCGTGATCGAGCCGTGATAATCGCGCGGAATTTGTAACAATCGGCGGGTGTCACGCGGGATCCAAGGGCGGACCCGTGCGACGCAGGACGAGCCGCAGGCTGACCTCGGCGTCGGATTCGACGCGCGGTCGCCTTAACGTCCGACACCCTCATAAGCTTCGAATCCGGCGCGTTTTGCATCCCGCGGGCTGTAGACATTGCGCAGATCTGCCATCCGGGCATGCGCCATTTTGCGGGCCATGCGGTCCAGATCCAGCGCCCGGAACTCATTCCATTCCGTCAGGATCACGACCAGATCGGCATTATGCGCCGCCTTGTACGGATCGTCGGACCAGACCACCCCGGGCAGCAAGGCTTCTCCCTCGCGGAAGCCTTGCGGATCGACCACACGCACCTTCGCGCCCCCGCCCACCATTGCGGGCACAATGGTCAGCGACGGCGCATCGCGCATGTCGTCGGTGTTGGGTTTGAACGTCACGCCAAGCACCGCGATGGTCTTGCCGTTGAACGACCCGTCGCATAGGTCACGCAGCTTTTCGATCATCCGGTGCTTGATGTCGTCGTTCACCCGGATCACCGTTTCAACGATGCTCTGCGGCATCGCATGCTCCTGCCCGATGCGGGCCAGCGCGCTGGTGTCCTTCGGGAAACACGAGCCGCCATAACCGGGCCCGGCATGCAGGAACTTGTTGCCGATGCGCCCGTCCATGCCGACGCCCTTGGAGACTTCCTTCACATCCGCGCCGACCTTTTCGCAAAGCGCGGCAATCTCGTTGATGAAGGTGATCTTCGTCGCCAGAAACGCGTTGGCGGCGTATTTGATCATCTCCGCGCTTTCCAGATCGGTGGTCACAATCGGAAAATCGCGCAGGAACAGGGGGCGGTAGATCTCGGCCATGACCTCTCCAGCGCGCTCGGTCTGCACGCCGACGACAACGCGGTCGGGGCGCATGAAATCGTCGATCGCGGCACCCTCGCGCAGGAACTCTGGGTTCGAGGCGACGTCGAACTCCGCCGCCGGGTTGGCCTTGGCGACCACCTGTTTCACCTTGCGGTTGGTGCCCACGGGGACCGTCGATTTCGTCACGATCACCGCATAGCCGGTCAGGGCCTGCGCCACCTCTTCGGCGGCCGCCATCACGTAGGTCAGGTCCGCGTGCCCATCGCCGCGCCGCGTCGGCGTCCCCACCGCGATGAACACCGCATCCGCGCCCGCAACGGCCGTCTTGAGGTCGGTGGTAAACGACAACCGCCCGCTTTCCACATTCTTGGCCATCAACGCATCAAGGCCCGGCTCGTAAATCGGCACCTCGCCCGCCTGCAACATCTCGATCTTGCGCGGATCCTTGTCCACGCAGATCACGTCATGGCCGAAGTCCGAAAAACAAACGCCCGAGACAAGGCCGACGTAACCGGTGCCGATCATCGTGATGCGCATGGGTCTTTTTTCCTAGTTGGAGAGCGGTCGTTGTGTCTTGCATGGGGCCGGAACAATCAAGAGCGGCGGCGTGGCCTCAGCCCAGATAATCGGCCTCTGTCACCTGCTCGGCCCAGTCGGCGGTGCGGCCATCCTCGATCTGCTGAATGGCGATGTGTTCCATGGCCGACGTCTCACTTGCGCCATGCCAATGACGCTCGCCCGGCTCGAACCAGATCACGTCGCCGGGGCGGATCACCTGTTTCGGCTGCCCGTCGGTCTGCGCCCAACCCTCGCCTTGCGTCACGATCAGACGCTGGCCATGGGGATGCGTGTGCCACGCCGTCCGCGCGCCGGGGGCGAAATGCACACGAAGGGTTGCGACCCGGTCGGCGCCGCCGGATTGGTGCAACGTCGCGCTCATCACCTCGCCGGTGAAGTAATCGGCGGGGGCGGGCCCCGTGCTTATCTCATCCGCACGCGTGATCTTCATCGCAAATCTCCCTGTCGTCAGACGTCATAATAGGCGCGATACCAGGCGACGAAGGCCGCCACGCCGTCGCGCACATCGGTGCGGGGCGTGTATTGCGTCAGATGCTGCAAAAGGCTGGCATCGGCCCAGGTCGCGGGCACGTCACCGGGTTGCATGTCCATGAAATTCTTCTCTGCCTTGCGCCCGGTGGCCGCTTCGATGGCTTCGATGAAGTCCAGAAGCCGTACGGAATTGGAATTGCCGATATTGACGACCCGAAACGGGGCAACAGGCGAAAGACTGTCGCCTTCGACCGGGTCGTCCCCCGGCACCGCCGCAATCAGGCGCACGATGCCGTCGACCAGATCGGTCACATAGGTGAAATCGCGGCTCATCTCGCCGTGGTTGTAGACGTCGATAGGCCGGTCTTCGAGGATCGCCTTGGTGAATTTGAACAGCGCCATATCGGGCCGCCCCCACGGGCCATAGACGGTGAAAAACCGGAACATCGTCGTCGGCAGGTCGTAGAGGTGGGCGTAGCTGTGCGCCATCGCCTCGTTGGCCTTCTTGGTGGCCGCGTAGAACGACATCTGATGATCGGCGCGCATGGTTTCGGCATAGGGCATTTCGGTGTTGGCGCCGTAAGCAGAAGAGGTCGAAGCCAGCAGCGAATGCGCGGGCGGGAAGGCCCGCATCGCCTCCAATAGGCGGAAGGTCCCGATGAGGTTGGCTTCGACATAACTCTCCGGGTTGTCGATCGAATACCGCACGCCCGCTTGCGCCGCCAGATGCACAACCGCTTCGGGCCGGTGCGTCTCCATCAGGTCATGCAGGATACTGGGTGTCTCGATCCGCGCGGTGACGGCGGTGAAGCCCGCATTCTGCAGCAGCATCGCATGACGCCTTTCCTTCAGGCTCACCTCGTAGTAATCGATCATCGCATCAAGGCCGATGACATGCCAGCCATCGTCCAACAACCGCTGACAAAGATGGTAGCCGATGAACCCGGCCGAGCCGGTGACAAGCGCCGTTCGGGTCATGCGTCGCCCTCCGATCCGGGGTCTTCCTTGCTGTGCGGTCCGGCGATCCATTTCCACGACGACGCGCACATCTCATCAAGGCTACGCACGGTTCGAAACCCAAGGATCTCCTCGGCCTTTTCCGCCTGCGCCACGTAGACGGGCACATCGCCTGCACGCCGCGCCGTCACGCTATAGGGCACATCGCGGTTGCTGGCGCGCTTGTAGGCGGCCACCATCTGAAGCACCGAATGCCCCTCGCCCGTCCCAAGGTTCACCAAATGCGTCTGCCGCTTGCCCAACAGCGAGGACAACGACAGGACATGGCCCCGCGCCAGGTCTTCGACATGGATGTAATCGCGCACGCCGGTGCCATCGGGCGTGTCGTAATCATCGCCGAACACTTGCAATTCCGGGTGCTCCCCGGCGGCGACCTTGGCGATGAAGGGCATCAGGTTGTTGGGCGTATCCCGCGGGTCTTCCCCGATCAGCGCGCTGTCATGGGCGCCCGCCGGATTGAAGTAGCGCAGGATGCCAACGGCCCACCGCGCGTCGGCGGCGACCAACTGGTTCAGGATCTGCTCACCCGACACCTTGGTCTGCCCATAGGGGTTCATCGCGCGGAATTCCGCGGTCTCGGGCGTCGGCGTTTCGTCCGGGACGCCGTAAACCGTGGCCGAGGATGAAAAGACGATGGTCCGGCACCCCGCCGCCTCCATCACCCGCAAAAGGGTGATCAACCCGCCGATGTTCACGTCGAAATAATCCAACGGCCGCTCGACGCTTTCCGCCACCGCCTTGAGGGCGGCAAAATGCACAACCGCGTCGAATTGATGGTCCGCGAACAAGCTGGCCAGTGTCGTCGCATCGCGGACATCCGCCTCGGCCAGCGGGACCGGCTTGCCGGTCAATTGCTCCAGCCGCGCGATGACCGAGCGGTTGGCGTTCTGAAAATTGTCGAGGATCGTGACCTCGTAGCCCGCCTCAACAAGCGCCACATAGGTATGCGAGCCGATGTACCCCGCCCCGCCGGTCAAAAGGATCTTCTCTGCCATCCTGTGGCTGCCCATCTGTTGCCCGCCCCTGCCGTTCTGCAGTGCCACGGAACCCCCTGCGGCGTCAAAGGTGAAAAGACTGGCCGGCGCCCGCGGATCTAGGGCAAGGCGATGCGTTTGGCGTCGGGGACGAGCTCGTTGATCCGGTCCAGATGATCGGGAAGGCACACCTCGGTGAAATCGTACTGCGTCACGGCATGGCGTCTGGCATTGGGGCCAAGATGCGCATAGGTGCCCGGCCGTTCCAGCACATCGACCACCTTGCGTGCGATGTCTTCCGGATCGAAAAAGTCGGCCAGCAGGCCGGTCTCGCCATGGGTGATCACCTCGCGCACCGGGGCCACGTCGGAGGCGACGATATTGGTCCCCATCGACATCGCTTCCAGCAGGCTCCACGACGGCACAAACGGCACCGTCAGGTAGATATGGCAGCGGCTGACCTGAATGATCTTCTGGTAATCCGCATAGGGCACCCGCCCAAGGAAATGCACCCGCCTCCAATCGACACGGTCGCCAACCTCGCGCTCCATCTCGGCACGATAGCCACCGCTGGTGCCGGATTTCTTGCCGTAGGAGGCATCATTGCCACCAATGATCAGCGCCCGCGCATTGGGTCGCGCATCAAGGATATGGGGAAGCGCGCGCATGAACGCGTGAAAGCCGCGCGTTGGCTCCATATTGCGGGCCATATAGGTGAATATCTCGTCCTCCCGCGTGACCGCACGCCCCAGACGACCCAGCGCGACCTGCGCCTTCGGATCGGGCAGAAGCCGGTCGGTGCGGATGCCATCGTGACGGACATAGATCTTGTCGCGGAATGCCTGGGGAAAGGTGTCGCGCTGCCACTGGGTCGGCGAATGACCCAGATCGACGGTCTGGATATTGGCGAAATTGACCGCGTTGCGGGCATGCATCGTATAGGGCGCATGGGGGCTGGCCGGGAATTCGGGGTCGAACCCGACCGAGCCGCCCTTGGCGAGGAAGAAATACTCGAAATACCCGATGATCGGCACATCCGGCCAGACCTGCTTGAGGAACGTCAACTCTCCCCAACCGACATGGCCGAGGATGATATCCGGCGTGAACCCTTCGGCTTTCAGACGCTCCGCCGCCTGCGCGCAGCCAAATCCGTTGCCCGCGCATTCCTCCCAATATTGGGTCAGCGCATAGGCATCCTTGGCCGGTTTGTGATGCGTGTCATAGGACACGATGCGCGCGTCCGACAGGCGCGGCACATCCTTGCGCTGGGTCAAGAACACCAGCTTATGCCCACCCTGTGCCCGCAACCATGCGAACAGTTCGCGGTACTGACCCGGGAAATTCTGATGCACAAAGAGAAGTTTCATCGGTGGTCGGGCTACTTGAATTCGGTGGTTCTCGTGTTCCAGCCCCATGCGGCAGGCGCAAGGCGGAACTGCGGCGCCGGATGGGCCAGCGGGGTTTGGTGTTGCCGATTGCCCGCCTATATGGGACCAGACTTTCCAAAGAATGAGTAAAGGGGGACGATCATGACCCTGACCACGAAGCTCGCGTGGGACGACACCGTTTTGCCGTTTCAACTCGACCGCTCCGATGTGCGCGGCCGGGTGGCGCGGCTTGACACCACGCTTGACCGGATCCTCGGACAGCACGATTACCCCGCCCCGGTAGAGGCGATGGTGGCCGAAATGGCCCTGCTGACCGCTCTGATCGGGCAGACGATCAAGCTGCGCTGGAAACTGTCGCTACAGGTCCGCTCGGACGGGCCAATCCGCTTGATTGCGACTGATTTCCTCGCCCCCGAGGCGGAAGGTGAACCTGCGCGCATCCGGGCCTATGCCTCTTATGATGCCGAAAAACTCGACCCGGCGGGAGAGCCGTTTCCGCAAATCGGGTCGGGCTATTTCGCGATCCTCATCGACCAGGGCGCGGATATGACCCCGTATCAGGGCATCACACCGTTGGCCGGCGGGTCGCTTGCGTCCTGTGCCGAGGCCTATTTCGCCCAGTCCGAGCAATTGCCAACCAAGTTCCAGCTCTCCTACGGGAAGGCGCAGGAACCCGGACAGGCCGCGTCGTGGCGCGCCGGTGGCGTGATGGTGCAGCTGATGCCCGAGGCCTCGCTTGAGGCACAGGGCGGTGGCAGCGGCGAAGCGGGGCTTCTGACGGCCGACGATCTGGTGGATGACGACACCGCCGAAGATTGGAACCGCGCGAAGATCCTGCTGGAAACGGCGGATGCCATGGAGTTGATCGGGCCCCATGTCGCGCCCACCGACCTTCTGGTGCGGCTGTTTCACGAAGAGCAGCCCCGCGTCTTCGATGCGCAGCCGGTGAGCTTCGGCTGCACCTGTTCAGATGAGCGCGTACGGCAATCGCTGTCGATTTATTCGGCCAAGGACATCGCGCATATGACCACCGACGACGGTCGCGTGACCGCCGATTGCCAGTTCTGCGGCGCGCATTACGACTTCGATCCCCTGACCCTGGGGTTCGAGGCCGAGAAAGACCCCGATGGGACACCGCGTTGATCTCGAAACCCTTGTGGATGCGCTGGACAAGGCTCCGGCGCATCCCTCCTCGGATTATGACCTGAGCCCGGGCGTGATCCTGCCCGAGGGGCGCAAACTGCGCCCCGCCGCCGTGCTGATGGGCGTGTTGGACGATCAGGTGATCCTGACGAAACGCGCCTCGACACTGAAACATCACCCCGGCCAGATCGCCTTTCCCGGCGGCAAGCTGGACGGTGCCGAGACCGCTTCGCAGGCCGCCCTGCGCGAGGCCCGCGAAGAGGTTGGATTGCCTCCCGATATCGTCACCATCCTTGCCGAATTGCCGCCCCACGAAACCGTCACAAGCTACGCCGTGACCCCCATCCTCGCACGGGTCGAGCGCGACTTTGAGCCCACTGTCGAACCTGGCGAGGTCGCGGAATGCTTCCGCGTGCCGCTGGCATTCCTGATGGATCCTGCCAATTACGCCGTCGAAGGCCGCCGCTGGAGGGGCATGCGGCGCGAGTTCTTCACCATTCCCTACGGGCCCTATTACATCTGGGGCGCCACGGCGCGGATTCTGAAATCACTCGCCGACAGTGTCGCGTGATGCGGCTTACGGCGCCATGGCTGATCCATCCAGGCACCCTTGCGGTGTTCGACGCGCTCGCCGGTCACAACGCGTGGTTCGTTGGTGGCTGCGTGCGGGATGGTCTTCTGGATCAGCCCGTCGATGACATCGACATCGCCACGGATGCGCGCCCCGAGACGGTCATGGAATGCGCAAAAGCCGCCGGCCTGCGCGTTGTTCCCACCGGGATCGACCACGGCACCGTCACCGTTGTGGCGCTGGACAAACCGCACGAAATTACGACCCTACGCCTCGATATAGAGACGTTTGGACGCCATGCCACGGTCGCCTTTTCCACCGACATCGCCGAGGATGCCGCACGGCGCGATTTCACAATCAACGCGCTTTATGCGACCCGCGAAGGCGCGGTGATCGACCCCAATGGCCATGGCCTCGCCGACCTGCAGGCGCGCCTCGTGCGCTTCATCGGCGCGCCCGCCCAGCGCATCGAAGAGGATTATCTTCGCATCCTGCGCTTTTTCCGGTTCCACGCGTGGTATGCCGATCCCGAAGGCGGCCTCGACGCCGATGGTCTGGCCGCCTGCGCCGCCCATGTCGATGGCCTTGCGGGCATCGCGACCGAGCGCGTCACGACCGAGGTGATGAAGCTTCTGGCCGCGCCGGACTCCGCGCCCAGCGTTGCCGCGATGGCGCAATCGGGCGTGTTGCAGGCGATCCTGCCCGGCGCGTCGGCGCGTCTTCTGACGATCCTGAGCGGGCTGGAGCCGGACGCCAACCCGATCCGAAGGCTGGCCGCCTTGTCCGAGGCACCCGACCTGCGCCTGTCTCGGGCGGAGGCCACGCAGCATGCGCTTTATCGCGCGGAAATGGAGGCGGGCACCGCCGCCGGTGAGCTGGGGTACCGCCACGGGTCGGACAAGGCGCGCGATATCCTTTTGCTGCGCGCGGCCCTCTTCGAGCAGCCGGTGGATCCCGACGCCATCACCGCGGCGGAAACCGGCGCGGCGGCGGTCTTTCCGGTCAAAGCCGCCGATCTGATGCCCGCGTTGGACGGCCCCGCACTTGGCCAACGGCTGCGTGCGTTGGAGCAGGCCTGGATTGACAGCGGGTTTACCCTGAGCCGGGCGGCCCTCCTCGAACTGTGACCGGTGCGCTCCCGTGTTGGCGCGCAGCCGATGGCTGCCCCCTGCACGTTGGGCGTGGCGCGCGATGCGCGCGGGCATCGTTCCGGCGGCAGCTTGGGATGGCCGGTGTGGGATTTGCATTTTCAGGGAACAAAGATGGGCGTTGACAGCGCGAGGACGCGGACGGAAGAGCATGTGTCCGCGTCAGGAGCCGCAGTTTGGACCCGCTTTTCGCTTTCGTCTTCGTCGGCCTGTTCAGTCCCGGCCCAAATGTCATCCTGCTGACGGCCTCCGGCGCGCGGTTCGGCTTTGTGCGCACCTTGCCGCATGTTGCGGGCGTCGCACTTGGCGTCGGCATCATCGCCGCGCTCACCGGGATCGGGATCGGCGCGCTTCTGGGGCGGTATCCGGCGCTTGAACTGACGCTGAAGGTCGTGGCCTCGGCATGGATCGTCTGGATGGGCGTCACGCTTTGGCGATCCTCGGCATCGGGGCAGCGGCAGGCCGGGGATCAACCCTGGGGCATCGTGAAAGCGATCCTGTTCCAATGGGTGAACCCGAAGATCTGGGCCGTGGCGCTGGCCGCCGCATCGGGCTTTCCCGGCGGGCTGAGCCCTTGGGGCGAGGCCTTGCGCCTCGGGGCCACGTTCTCCGGCCTCAACCTTTTCGTTTGCTTGTTCTGGAGCTTTGCGGGATCGCTTCTTGCACTCCTTCTGACCACGCCGCACGCCTGGAAAATCTTCGCCCGCGTCATGGCCACCGGCCTTCTCGCCTCGGCCCTCATGGTGTTTCTCGGATAACGGCGCTATACCTCCCGCCTGGCATGGGGCAAATGTCATGTTCCGCTTTTTCGAAAACCTGGTCGATCCGTATTCGGACCATCCCGAAAACGATCGCCCGCCACGGCGCCTTTGGCCCTTTTTCCGGGACTATTCGCAGCCGTTCAAAGGGCTCTTCGCCGTCACCGCGGCGATGTCCGTTGTCGTGGCCGCCGTTGAGATCGGGCTGATCTGGTACATGGGTCGGGTCGTGGACCTCATGACCGGAGGGGAGCCCGCGCAGGTTCTGGCCGATCACGGCGCCGAGCTTGTGTTGGCCGCGGCCTTCATCCTTGTGCTGCGCCCGCTTCTGCAGGCCTTCGATGTGGCGCTACTGAACAACGCCATCCTGCCGCAATTCGGCGCGCTGGTCCGGTGGCGGGCGCACAAGCAGGTGCTGCGCCAATCGGTCGGCTTCTTCGAGAACGACTTTGCGGGCCGCATCGCCAATCGCATCATGCAAACGCCGGGAAGCGCGGGCGACGCGATCTTCCAGGTCTTCGATGCCATCACCTTCGCGCTCGCCTACCTCGTTGGCGCGGCGATCCTTTTGGCCGGGTCCGACCCGCGCCTTGCCATCCCGCTTGTCGCCTGGTTTGCGCTTTATGCCGCGCTCCTGCGCTGGACGATGCGGCGTGTCGGGCCTGCCTCCAAGGCCTCCGCCGATGCCCGCTCCATGACCACGGGGCGCGTTGTCGACAGCTACACCAATATCCATTCCGTCAAACTCTTCGCCCATCACGACACCGAACTGGCCTATGCCAAGGAGGCCATCGAAGAGACCCGGCGCACCTTCGGGCGCGAGATGCGGATTTTCACGCTGATGGACATCATGCTGGTAACGCTGAACGGCTTTCTGATCGTGGCCGTGGTCGGCTGGGGTATCTGGCTCTGGGCGCAGGGCGCGGCCTCGGTCGGTGTGGTCGCCGCCGCCACGGCGCTCACGTTGCGGCTCAATGCGATGACCGGCTGGATCATGTGGGCGCTTTCCGATTTCTTCCGCGCTTTGGGCGTCGTGTCCGAAGGGATGGAAACGATCACCGAACCGATCCAACTCACCGATGCGCCGAACGCGCAGCCCCTGCGGCTTACCGATGGCGCGATCACCTTCGATGGCGTCAGCCACCATTACGGGCGCGGGCGCGGCGGGATCGACGCGCTCAACCTGACCATCAAACCGGGCGAAAAGGTCGGCCTCGTGGGCCGGTCCGGGGCGGGCAAATCGACCCTCGTGAAGCTCTTGATGCGGTTCTACGATGCGGAACAGGGTCGCATTCTGATCGACGGGCAAGACATTGCACAGGTCACGCAAGACAGCCTTCGTGTCGAGATCGGCATGGTGCAACAGGACAGCTCCCTCCTGCACCGCTCCGTGCGCGACAACATCCTCTACGGGCGCCCCGATGCGACCGAGACCGACATGCTCGCCGCCGCCAAACGGGCCGAAGCGCATGAGTTCATCCTCGACCTCGAAGATCCGCAGGGGCGCAGGGGCTATGACGCGCATGTCGGTGAACGCGGCGTGAAACTGTCCGGCGGACAACGCCAACGCGTCACCCTCGCCCGCGTGATCCTCAAGAACGCGCCGATCCTCGTGCTGGACGAAGCCACCTCCGCACTGGACAGCGAGGTCGAGGCGCAGATCCAGGCCACGCTCTACGGCGTGATGGAGGGCAAGAGTGTTATCGCCATCGCTCATCGCCTGTCCACCATCGCGCGGATGGACCGGATCGTTGTCCTTGACCAAGGGCGCATTTTCGAAGACGGCACCCATGACGCGCTTCTCGCCGCGAATGGCCTATATGCCAGCTTCTGGGCGCGCCAATCGGGCGGGTTCATCGGCATCAAAGACAACACCGGAGAGGCGGCAGAATGACGGCGTTCAAACGCATCGGCGAATGGCTTGGCACCCTGATTTCGCCCTTCGCCCCCGCCGAAGGGCCTCCGCCGCAGACGCTTGGCGCGTTCATCCGCTGGTGCCTCTCGGGCGCATGGCCGGTGATCTTCCTCGCTGCCGCAGCCTCCGGCATGGCCGGTCTGATGGAGGTCGTATCCGCCTGGTTCCTCGGCGTCATGATCGACAGCACCACGGGCGCAAGCGCCGATTACCTCGCTGAAAACGCGCTGCTGATCGCCGCCTACATCGCCTTCTACCTGCTGATCCGGCCGCTCTTCTTCGGGCTCTCCGCCGCCTTCACCGGCATCGTCCTGCCGCCCAACCTCGCGCCGCTGATCCAGTCGCGCCTGCACCGCTGGACGCTTGGCCATGACGTCACCTTCTTCGACAATGATTTCGCCGGCCGCATCGCACAGAAGCAGGCGCAATCGGCCTCCGCCCTCGTCAACGTCGTGCAGGAGGTCATTTCCGCCGCCGTCTATGCCGTCATCACCATCCTCGGCACGCTTGGCCTTCTGGTCGCCATCGACTGGCGGATCGCGGTGATCTTGCTTCTGTGGATGGGGGTATATGCCGCGCTGATCCGCTGGTATCTGCCGCGCATTCGGATCCGCGCCAAGGCCCGCGCCGCCGCCCGCGCCAATGTCACCGGGCAGGTCGTTGACACCATCACCAACATCAAGACCGTCAAGCTTTTCGGCCATACCGACCACGAAGATACCGCCGCAATCGGCGCGATGTCGGGCTACCGCGATGCGGCTTTGCAATTCGGATATCTGTCGACCGCCTTCCGCTTCGTGCTGATGACCGTGGCGGGGCTTCTGCCTGTCCTGCTTGTCATCGGCGCTGTGCTGCTCTGGCGGGTCGGCGCAGTGACGCCGGGCGAGATTGCCGCCATCGGCGCGATTTCCATGCGGATCTCTCAGATGACCGGTTGGGTCTCCTTCACGCTGATGGGTATCTATTCCAATGTCGGCGAGTTGGAGGATGGCATGCGCACCCTGACCCCCGCCCACGGCCTGACCGATGCGCCCGGCGCGACCGCGTTGCCGCGCCTTGCAGGCCGCGTGGAATTCGACGGCGTCAGCTTCGCCTATGGCCAGCGCACCGGCGGTGTGGACCGGATCGACCTGGTGGTTGAGCCGGGCCAGAAACTCGGCGTCGTGGGCGCGTCCGGCGCGGGCAAGTCGACCCTCGTGAACCTTCTGATGCGGCTCTACGATGCGGAACAGGGTCGTATTCTGATCGACGGGCAGGATATCGCGCAGGTCACCCAGAACAGCCTCCGTCAGCAGATCGCCATGGTCACGCAGGAGACCGCGATGTTCAATCGCACCGCGCGTGACAACATACTCTATGGCCGCCCGGACGCTACCGAGGCCGAGGTGATCGCCGCCGCCAAACGCGCCGAAGCGCATGACTTCATCCTTCAGCTCGAAGATTTCAAAGGCCGCACCGGCTACGATGCCTTCCTCGGCGAGCGCGGCGTGAAGCTCTCCGGCGGCCAGCGTCAACGCATCGCGCTGGCCCGCGCCTTCCTCAAGGACGCACCGGTGCTTGTCCTCGATGAGGCCACCTCCGCGCTGGACAGCGAAGTGGAGGCCGCGATCCAGGACACGCTGACCCGCGTGATGGAGGGCAAGACCACCATCGCCATCGCCCACCGCCTCTCCACGCTCTCGGCCATGGACCGGATCATCGTGCTCGATCAGGGCCGCATTGTTGAGGACGGCACCCATGATGCGCTGCTGGCCCAAAACGGCCTCTACGCGCGCTACTGGAACCGTCAATCCGGCGGCTTCATCGGCACCGACGACATCGCCGCCGCCGAATGAACGATGCGCCGGGTGATGATCATTGGCCAGCCCGGCTCCGGCAAATCCACCCTCGCGCGCCTTCTTGGTGAAAGGATCGGCCTGCCGGTCTATCACATGGATCAGATCCACTGGATTTCCGGCTGGGTCGAACGCCCCAAGCCCGACAAGATCGTATTGGCGATGGAGGTTCAGAACCGTGACACGTGGATCTTGGAAGGCGGCCTCGGCGCGACGAAAGACCACCGCCTGCAAAGATGCGACACGCTCATCAACCTCGATTTCCCGCTCTGGCTTCGCGCCTGGCGCGTCGGCAAGCGCACCGTCCTGCACTACGGCAAAACGCGTCCCGACCTGCCCGACGGCTGCCCGGAACAAGTCAGCCTGGAGTTCTGGAAGTGGATCTGGGACACGCGCGAAAAGAACCGCCTCACGAACCTCCGATGGATGGAAAAGGCCGGGCCACAGGTTGTGATCCATCATTTGAAATCACCGTCAGATGTCCGCGGCTTCCTTGCGGGCCTTTAGCTGCCCCTTGCCGATCCGCCCCAAACCCGCCAATCCTCAGCCCATGGATCTTGAAACTGTCTCTGCCGAGGGCTTTGGCCGCTCCCTCACCGGCGTCGGCCTCAACCTCCTGACCCGTGATACCCGCGCCCTCGCGGCGTTCCTGACCGAAACCTTCGGCCTCACCGCGCATCGCCTGTCCGATGATTTCGCCATCCTCCGCCACGACGACGCGTTGATCCAACTCCACGCCGATGGCACCTATGCCGGCCATCCGTTGCCCCAACTCATCCCCGAAAACCCGCCCCGCGGCGGCGGCGCGCAAATCTACCCGTTCGGCATCGACCCCGATCAGGCCGTCAACCGCGCCGAAGTGGGCGGCTATCACATCCTGGAACCGCCCACCGACAAGCCCCACGGCCTGCGTGAGGCGACGATTCTCTCGCCCGACGGATACGCCTTTTCCCCCGCGGTGCCCCATGGCTGAACATACGATCCTTCGCCTCGGCCACCACGGCGACGGCATCGCGGCCAACGAAAAAGGCACCCCGGTCTACGCCCCGCTTACCCTTCCGGGCGAGGTCATTACCGGGGCGATTGACGGCGGCCGCATCGCCGCACCATCTGTGATCACACCGTCCCACGACCGCATCAAGCCGCCGTGTCCGCATTTCAAATCCTGCGGTGGCTGCAACCTGATGCACGCCTCGGACCCGTTCGTGGCATCCTTCAAATCCGATGTAATCACAAACGCATTCGCCACCCATGGCCTCACCGCAAATCTACGCCCGATCCTCACCTCTCCCGCCCGCACGCGCCGCCGCGCCACCTTGTCGGGCACCCGCACCAAAAAGGGTGCGCTGATCGGCTTCCATGCCCGAAAATCAGACACGATCGTGCCGATCAGAGACTGTTTTCTTCTCCATCCGCGCCTGCTCGACACGTTACCGACACTGGAACAGATCACCCGGATCGGTGCGTCGCGCTCGGCCACGCTGGCCTTTGCCCTGACGCTGACCGACACCGGTATCGACTTGGCGGTCAGCGGCGGCAAACCCCTCGATGGCCCGCTCCGGGCCGCGCTGCCGCAAGCAGCACGGGGCATTCTCCGCCTGACCTGGGACACCGAGCCGGTCTTCATCGAAACACCGCCCACCCTTCCCATCGGCTCCGCCCGCGTCACGCCGCCGCCCGGCGCTTTCCTGCAAGCCACACCCGAAGGCGAAGCCGCCCTGCAAGCCGCCTTGACGGAGGCGACCCATGGCGCCGCTCATATCGCCGATCTCTTCTGCGGCCTCGGCACCTTCGCCCTGCCGCTGGCCGCCAATGTCCCCGTCCACGCCGTCGAAAACGCCCCCGACCTCCTCGACGCGCTCACGCAGGCCGCCAATCACACCACCGGCCTCAAGCCCATCACAACCGAGGCGCGCGACCTGTTCCGCCGCCCGCTTCTCCCCGACGAGCTCGCCAAATTCGACGCCATCGTCATCGACCCGCCCCGCGCCGGGGCCGAAGCGCAGACCCGCGAGATTGCCAAGGCGCAGGTCCCCCGCATCGCCGCTGTGTCCTGCAACCCCGTCACCTTCGCCCGTGACGCGAAAATCCTCACCGACGCGGGCTACCGCCTCGATTGGGTGCAGCCGATCGACCAATTCCGCTGGTCCCCCCATGTCGAGCTTGCCGCACAGCTCAGCCTGCCCCATATCCATCCCTGACGCCCTCAGGAGCCGATTGATGACCGCCACCGCCCTTCGCCCCCGCTTGGCCGCGTTCATGGAACGCGCATCGGTGCGCAACTTCATCATCGCCGTCATCATCTTCAACGCGATCATCCTGGGCCTCGAAACCTCGGAACCGATAATGGCGCAATTCGGGCCTTTGATCCTTTTGCTCGACCGCATCTGCCTCGGCATCTTCGTCGTCGAACTGGTTCTCAAACTCGTGGCCCTCGGCCCGCGCTTCTTCCGCTCCGGCTGGAACATCTTCGACTTCATCATCGTGGGCATCGCGCTTGTCCCCGCCGCGCAAGGGCTCAGCGTCTTGCGGGCGCTCCGCATCCTGCGCGTACTGCGCGTGATCTCCGTCGTGCCTTCGCTGCGCCGCGTGGTCGAAGGCCTGCTGACCGCGTTGCCCGGCATGGGCTCGGTCTTCCTTTTGATGTCGATCATCTTCTACATCGGTGCGGTCATGGCCACGAAGCTCTTCGGCGGCGCTTGCCCCGGCTGCACCCCGGAACAGATCGCCAATTTCGACGAATGGTTCGGCACGCTCGGCCGCTCGCTCTATTCCCTGTTCCAGATCATGACGCTTGAATCCTGGTCCATGGGCATCGTGCGACCCGTGCAGGAGGTCTTTCCCTTCGCCTGGATGTTCTTCGTCCCCTTCATCCTCGTGACCACCTTCGCCGTGGTGAACCTGGTCGTCGGTCTGGTGGTGAACTCCATGCAGGACGCCCATTCCGAAGAGGCCAACGCCGCCACCGACGCCTATCGCGACGAGGTGCTCGAACGGCTCAAGGCCATCGAAGAGCATTTGGGAAAGCGGTGACCGACCCCGCCCGATACACCGCCCATGGCCATACGATTTCGGCCCCCGATGGCGCGTGTCTGTTCCAGCCCGGCGATGAAAGCCGCGCCTTCCTGATCGTCACGAAAGGGCATGTTCGGGTCGAACAGACCAACCCGGAGGGTCGCACCATGGTCCTTTACCGGGTGCATGAAGGCGAAAGCTGCGTGATGACAACCTCCTGCCTGATGGGGTCGCGACCCTATAGCGGCTATGGCTATGCCGAAGGCCCGGTGGAGGCGCTGGCCATCGGCGATGATGCGTTCCGCCGTCTGCTCGCCGAAGACGCCGGGTTCCGCGAAATGGTCTTCGAAGGCTTCACGCGGCGCCTGGGCGAATTGACCGACGTCATCGACGCGCTGCTTCTGCATCGCACTGACCTGCGCCTTGCGGCATGGCTCGCCGCGCGCGGGAATGGCCGGTGCGAGATGACCCAGCAAGAGATCGCGCAGGAGCTTGGCACCGCGCGCGAGGTCGTGTCACGGACGCTCAAATCCTTCGAGCGGGAGGGCTGGCTGGCGCTTGGGCGTGGCCGGTTCGATATCACCGATGCGGATGCGCTGGCCGTCCACGCAAAATCCTCGGTTACGTGACTCTGTCACCGACACGCGGGCGTTTACACGTCATTCCTCGCGTATCGTTTTGACAAGGAGTGACCCCATGACCATCACCCGCAACCTCGCCACCTGGGACCGCGCCGCGCGGTTCGTCCTCGGCGCGCTGCTCATCGTTCTCGCCCTTACCGGCACCATCGGCGCCTGGGGCTATCTCGGCGTGATCCTCGTCGGCACGGCGTTTCTCAACTTTTGCCCGCTCTACCGCATTGTCGGGTTCAAGACCTGCACCGATTGCTGAAGCGCCAATGTCCGGGTGGCGGCGTCTTCAGGCCCGCTGCTCCATGACCTCAACGCCGAGGGTCCGCAGGACTTTCGCCTCGATATCCTCGGCGTTCATGCCCGCGATCGCATACATATCCGCCGGGCTCGCCTGATCGATGAAGACATCCGGCAGCACCATCGAGCGGTACTTCAGGCCTGTATCAAACACGCCCCTTTCGGCCAAAAGCTGCGCCACATGGCTGCCAAAGCCGCCCACAGCCCCCTCTTCAACCGTGATCAGCGCCTCGTGGTGACGCGCCAGTTGCAGGATCATCTCTTCGTCCAGCGGTTTCGCAAAGCGCGCGTCGGCCACGGTTGGCGTGATCCCCTTCTGCGCAAGGCTCTCTGCGGCCTCCTGAACCTCCTTCAGACGCGCCCCGAAGTTCAGGATCGCAACCCGCGAACCCTCTGAAATCATACGACCTTTTCCGATCTCAAGCGCTCTTCCACGCTCGGGCAATTCGACCCCGACGCCCTCGCCCCTTGGGAACCGGAAGGCGCTTGGCCGGTCGTCGATCTCCAACGCCGTGCGCACCATGTGCCGCAACTCCGCCTCGTCGGAGGCCGCCATAACGACAAAGCCCGGCAAATTGCTCAGGTAGCCCACATCATAGCTGCCCGCATGGGTGCAGCCATCCGCCCCCACAAGCCCCGCGCGGTCAATCGCGAACCGCACCGGAAGGCGCTGAATGGCGACGTCATGGACCACCTGATCGTAGCCGCGTTGCAGGAAGGTCGAGTAAATCGCGGCGAACGGCTTTAGCCCACCGGCGGCCATGCCCGCACAAAACGTCACCGCATGTTGTTCGGCAATTCCTACGTCAAAACAACGCGTTGGGAAGCGTTCGGCAAACAGGTCAAGGCCCGTTCCATCGGGCATCGCGGCGGTGACGGCGACCACTTTGGGATCATCCGTGGCCTCGGCGATCAGGCTTTGCGCGAATACCTTGGTATAACTCGGCGCGTTGGACGGCGCCTTTTTCTGCTTGCCGGTGGCAATGTCGAACTGCGCCGTCGCATGGCCGCGATCGGCACGATGCTCGGCGTACCCTTTGCCCTTCTTGGTGATCGCATGGATCAGGATCGGCCCATCGGCGCGCGATTTCACCGTGCGCAATACGGCCAGAAGGCTCTCCATATCGTGGCCATCAATCGGCCCGACATAGGAGAATCCAAGCTCTTCAAACATCGTCCCGCCAACCGTGGCGGACTTGAGCAATTCCTTTGCCCGCCGCGCGCCCTCCTGAAGCGGTTGCGGCAGAAGCGACACGGCCCCCTTCGCGGCGGCCTTGAATTCCTGAAACGGGGCGCCGGCGTAAAGCCTTGAAAGGTAGGACGACATCGCCCCCGTGGGCGGGGCAATCGACATCTCGTTGTCGTTCAGGATCACGATCAACCGCTTGCCCAGATGGCCCGCGTTGTTCATCGCCTCGAAGGCCATGCCGCCGGACAACGCGCCATCCCCGATCACCGCAATCGCATCGCCGTGGCCGGTGTCGCAATCGCCACCCAGATCGCGCGCAACCGCAAACCCAAGTGCTGCGGAAATACTTGTAGAAGAATGCGCCGCGCCGAAGGGATCAAACGGGCTTTCGCTGCGCTTGGTGAAGCCGCTCAACCCATCCTTCTTGCGGATTGACAGCATCTGATCCCGCCGCCCGGTCAGGATCTTGTGCGGATAGCACTGGTGGCTGACGTCCCAAACCAACTTGTCACGCGGCGTATCGAACACCGCATGAAGCGCGACCGTCATCTCGATCACCCCCAAACCAGCTCCGAAATGCCCGCCGGTCTGGCTCACGGTCCAGATCATCTCGGAACGCAGCTCATCGGCCAGCTTGCGCACATCGGAGTCCGACAGAAGCTTGAGATCGGCAGGCTGGTGGACCTTGTCCAAAAGCGGAGTGGTCGGACGCTCGGTCATGGGAATATCGTCTTCCTACTTGTCACGCGACACTATGTAGTGCGCGAGATCGCGCAGCACCTGCGCCTTTTCGCCATAGGGCGCCAGCGCCGCATCGGCTTCCCGCACCAATTCGCCCGCCCGCGCCTTCGCCGCGTCCAACCCAAGCAATGACACGAACGTGGCCTTGCCCGCATCCGCATCCTTGCGCAGCGCCTTTCCGGCAGTCGCGGCATCGCCTTCCACGTCCAGCACATCATCGGCAATCTGGAACGCCAGCCCGATGGCCCTTGCGTAAGTCCGTAGTGGCGCGGGATCAGCCCCGCCAAGGAGCGCACCCGCATAGGCCGGCCATTCGATCAAACGCCCGGTCTTGTTGGCCTGCAACGCGGTGATTTCGTCAAGCGTCAGGGCTTGCCCGGCGGTCTCTGCCGCGATGTCCTGCGCCTGACCCAAAACCATACCCTCGGCACCGCTCGCGCGGGCCAGGGTCGCCATCAGCGTCACACGCTCCTCGGCTGTGCCAGCCTCCTCGCAGCTCAGCAATTCGAAGGCGAATGTCTGTAATGCATCCCCGACCAGAACCGCCGTCGCCTCGTCCCATTTGACGTGGACGGTGGGCTGGCCCCGGCGCAGCGCGTCGTCGTCCATGCAAGGCAGATCGTCATGCACAAGGCTATAGGCGTGCAGGCATTCCACCGCCCCTGCCGCGTAGAGCGCCCGCTCTTTCGGCACACCGAACAGCGCCGCACTTTCCAGCACCAGAAATCCGCGCAGGCGTTTACCAGCGCCAGTCGCGTAGCGCATGCCTTGGGCGATCGTGTCGTCGCCAAGGCGCGCCATTTGGTCTGTCAGGAAGTTACCAATGCGGCTTTGCGCATCCGTCAGGGCCGTCTCGAACACGCGTTACAGGCCCTCGACCGGCTTCGCGCCCGTCGCCTCACCGGTCGCATCCAGGGTGATCTGGGCAACTTTTTCCTCAGCCTCTTTCAACTTCGCCTCGCAACGCGCTTTCAGCGCCGCGCCCCGTTCATAAAGCTTGATCGAGTCTTCCAGCGCGACTTCGCCCCGGTCGAGCTGTGTGACCACCTTCTCCAGTTCGCGGATCGCGTCTTCGAAGCTCATCTCCTCAATGGGGGTCTCAGCCATCGTTGTCCTCCAGTTCGCTCACGTGGGCCAACACGCCGCCGCCCAGACCTTGAAGATCATAGCCGCCTTCCAGTGTCGAGACCACGCGCCCGTCGCAAACGGCGTCGGCGACCTTCACCAATTCGCGCGTGACCCATGCGAAATCCTCATCCTCCCACAGAAGGTTGGCCAGAGGGTCGCGGGCATGGGCGTCGAACCCGGCGGAAATCAGGATCAGGTCGGGATCGAAGTCGCGCAGGCGCGGGAAGACGTGGCTTTCGTACCGTGACCGCATGGCCAGTCCGTCCGACCCCGGCGGCAGCGGCAGGTTCATTACATTGTCCGACGCCCCGCGCTCGTGCACCGCGCCCGATCCGGGGTAGAGCGGCATCTGGTGCGAGGAAATGAACAAGGCGCGCGGCTCGTTCCACAAAAGGTCCTGCGTGCCGTTGCCGTGGTGCACGTCGAAATCCACCACCGCCACACGATCCAACCCGTGCCGGTCGAGCGCGTGCTGCGCGGCGATGGCAATATTCCCGAACAGGCAGAAGCCCATCGCGCGGGACTTTTCCGCATGGTGTCCGGGCGGGCGCGTGGCCACGAAGGCGCGCTTGTGCTTGCCACCCAGCACGGCATCCACAGCGGCCAGGCACCCACCGACACCCTTCAACGCGGCCTCCCACGTCCCCGGAGAGGCCGAGGTATCGGCGTCGATCTGCACCATGCCTTGCGTGGGCTGCGCGTCGCGCATGGCGTCGATGTAGCTTTGCGGATGACACAGGGCGATATCCGCCTCGCGCGCCGCCGGGGCCTCCATCCGCTCTGCGTCGACATCGGCAAGCACGGCGAAAACGGTCTCAAGCCGCGCGATGCGTTCGGGGTGGCCCTCGGGCATCTCATGGGCAAGGCCCGAGGGGTTATTGACGATCAGCATGGGGAGGAGTCCGTGGTTGGAGCGGGGCTGGAAGGGGCATTTTTCATGGTAACCGAAATCCTAACAAGATCCGCTTTCTTGTTTGTTTCCTGAGGTTTGATGTGTTTGTGCACGCGTGCACAAACACATCAATCCGGGGCCAGCATATAGCCTGCCCCGCGCACCGTCTGAAGGTAGCGGGGTTGTTTCGGGTTCACCTCGATCTTGCGTCTGAGCCGCGTGATCTGCACGTCGACCGCGCGTTCCTGCACCGGCTCGCCACCCACCTTGTCGCGGTTCAGCAGGCTCACCAGATCCGCCCGTGTCAGGGCCTCGCCGGGCTGGTGCGAAAAGATCCGCATCAACGCCGCTTCGGTCGCAGTCAGGCGCACCGGCTCCTGCCCGTCGAACATCTCCCCGCGTTCGATATCGTAACGGATCGGCCCCAGATGCAAGACCTGCGGCGAGGTGTTTTCCTCGGTCGGCGCAGGCACCCGCCGAAGGATCGCATTGATCCGCAGCAGCAGTTCCTTCGGCTCGAACGGCTTGGCGATATAATCATCCGCCCCGGCCTCCAGCCCCTCGATCCGGTCCTCCGCCTCGCCCTTCGCGGTCAGCAGCAGGATCGGCGTCGCGGCCTCGGCACGGATATCGCGGCACAGGCTCAGCCCGTCTTCGCCCGGCATCATCACGTCGAGAACGATCAGATCGAAACTCAACCCGTCCAGAAGCTTGCGCGCATGGGCCGCGTCGCGGGCACCCGACGCCATGAAGCCGTTGCGCATCAGGAATTTCTGCAGAAGTTGCCGAATGCGTTCGTCGTCGTCGACGATAAGAAGATGTGCGCCGATATCCATGCTTTATCCCTGATCCACGCCATCAAGGTACTGTCGGCGCATCTCGGGGTCCATCATCTCTTCCAAGACGGCGCGAAACCCCTGCACCGCTTCCGGCCCGGCATTGCGAAAGGCCACGCGCATGCGGTTGCGCTGCGCTTCCGACAAGGCCTGTTCCAGTGCCTTGCCCGCTTCCGTCAGATGCAGATGCCGCTCGCGTTTGTCACGCGTGCCGACGCGGGCCTCCACCAGCCCGTCGTCTACCAATGTCCGCAACACCCGGTTAAGCGACTGCTTGGTTACGCCAAGGATGGCGAGCAGGTTGTTGACCGTCGTGCCCGGCGTTCGGTTGATGAAATGAACCGCCCGATGATGCGCGCGACCATAGCCCTTTTCGGTCAGGATCCGGTCGGGATCGGCGGTGAAGCCGCGATACGCGAAGAACATTGCCTCGATCCCGCGCCGCAATTGATCATCGGTGAGAAACAGCAGGGTCTCCCCCCGCGCCATTGCTCCGCCTGCGCCGCGCTCGGCCATGATCTGTCCCTTCGCTCACCGGTCCAGCCGGTTTTGGTCAGTTTATGTCAGCCTTGTTGACTTTCCAAGAATCAATTGGTAGCCAAACTGGCCTTTTGCGTAATTTTATGTCCGATACGGACCCAACTTACGCAATTTTTGGAAAGCGCACCCGAGTGGAAGCGGGTTAACCGAGGAGAGGAAGGGACCATGGCTGGAGCCTATGATGACCGCGACGGTCACATCTGGATGGACGGCAAGCTGATCGATTGGCGCGATGCCAACGTACACCTTCTGACCCATGCAATGCATTACGCCTCAAGCGTGTTCGAGGGGGAGCGCGCCTATAATGGCAAGATCTTCGAATCCCGCCGCCATTCCGAGCGGCTGCACTACTCCGCGTCCTGCATCGATTTCGAAATCCCATGGACGGTTGATGAAATCGAGGCCGCGAAATACGAGGTCATGAAGGCCAACAAGCTGACCGATGCCTATGTGCGCGCCGTCGCCTGGCGTGGCGCGGGCGAAGATATGGGGGTCAGCTCGTCCAAGAACCCGGTGCGCCTGGCCATCGCCGCCTGGGAATGGGGGAGCTATTACGGCGACGCCAAGATGAAGGGCGCAAAGCTTGATATTTCGCGTTGGAAACGCCCCTCGCCCGAGACGATCCCGGTCCATGCCAAGGCCGCCGGCCTTTACATGATCTGCACCACCTCCAAGCACGCGGCAGAGGCCAAAGGCTGCTCGGATGCGCTGTTCATGGATTACCGCAACTATGTGGCGGAGGCGACGGGCGCGAACATCTTCTTCGTCAAGGACGGAGAGGTGCACACCCCCACCGCCGATTGCTTCCTCAACGGCATCACCCGCCAGACCGTGATCGGCATGCTGGAAGACAAGCAGGTGAAGGTCCACGAGCGCCACATCATGCCCGAAGAGCTGGAAGGCTTCGAGCAATGCTGGCTGACCGGCACCGCCGCCGAAGTCACGCCGGTGGGCCAGATTGGCGACTACAACTTCGAAGTCGGCGCCATGACCCGCGATATCGCGCAGAGCTACGAGAATCTGGTGCGGGCATAAACCTGCCCACCCATAAAGACCGAAAGGCTCCGCGACGCTGCGGGGCCTTTTTTCGTTCCCACGCTTGACCCCCACCAACTTCGCGCCCACCATCGCCACATGGTGATGCACTTTCAGCCGACAGGCCCCTCCTCCTCCCAAAATCAGGTCGCGTTTCATCGCACGGAGCTTGGTCCCATCATGGGCCTGTACGGGCGCATGGTCGCGGCGGGTGAATGGCGGGATTACGGGATCAGCCATCTGACCGATGTGGCGGTGTTCTCAATCTTCCGGCGAACGGCTGAACACCCGCTCTATCGGATCGAAAAACGTCCGAAACTGCGTGACAAGCAGGGGCAATATGCCGTGATCGGCATGGACGGGCGCATCCTGAAACGCGGGCATGACCTCAAGACCGTGCTGCGGGTTCTGGAACGCAAACTGATCCGCGCCGTCGACGCCTAGGGCAGCGGCAGCCGCTTCCGCGCGGTAATCGGGCCGAATTCGCTCGCTTCGATCCGGGCAGCGGCGTCTTTCAACGGCTCATAGGCGACCGCCATGTGATGCGCGTTGGCGTGCAGCAGCATCCGGTCACTGGCCATCAGGCCGACATGCCCCTTCCAGAAGATCAAATCGCCCCGCTTCAACGGCTCGTCCGGGGCGATGACTTCTCCTAGCGCCGCTTCCTGCTGATCACTGTCCCGCGGGCAGGCGATGCCGCACGCCAGCAAGCAGGCCTGCACCAGCCCCGAGCAATCAATACCCCACCGGCTGGTCCCGCCCCAAAGATACGGCGTTCCCAGAAACAGATCACCGATGCCCACCGGGTCCGCAAACCGCGCCTTGATCGGCATCAGGTGTTGCGCGGGCATGAAATGGCCCGTGTGGATCCGCTTGAAATCGCCCTTTTCGCCGGACACCTTCACCTGACTGCCGAAATAGAGGCACACATCCGGCGGGGCCTTGAGGTTCGGCTTGGGATAAAGATGTGTCGCGGGCGAAATGACCCAATGGGTTGCGGGCTCAAGCCCCGTCAGCGCCCCTGCCAGCATGTAACCGACATAGCCATCCTTCTCGGATTGGCCGAACGCGAACCCGTCCGCCGTGTCCAACACCAGAAACCGCTCGCCAAAGACCAGCTGACTGGTGCGCATGCCGCGGGGTTGATCGGTGATGTTGGCGATGGGCTGCTGCACCATCATCACGCGGCCCTCGGTGTAACGCTCGGCCTCCACCACGCCTTTCAGGGACGCATGGGCCACAATCCCGTTGGACGGGGTCATGCGGGGGTCATTCATGGCGTCAGCACCTCCGGCAACGCGTGGAACAAGGCGCGGATACCTTGCCCAACGCCCCCCTTCGGACGGGCAGGCGCATTGGCCCTTTGCCAGCCATAGACATCAAAATGGGCAAAGCGCGGCACATCGGCGAACCGGCGCAGGAACAGCGCCGCTGTGATCGAGCCCGCCATGCCGCCCGATGGCGCATTGTCGAGATCGGCAATTCCGGGCTCAATCATCGGCTCGTACGCGTCGTGAAACGGAAGGCGCCAAACCGGGTCGGCGACGCGGATCGACGCATGTGCCAACGCCCCGGCCAACGCGTCGTCGTCGGTATAGAACGGCGCGATATCGGGACCAACGGCGACCCGCGCCGCGCCGGTCAGAGTGGCCATACAGATCATCAGATCGGGCGCGGCCTCGGCCCCGTAGGCCAGCGCATCGGCCAGAACCAGGCGCCCCTCGGCATCGGTATTGTTGATCTCGACCGTCAGGCCGTTGCGAGCGGTATAGATGTCACCGGGGCGAAACGCATTGCCCGCGACGTTGTTCTCAACTGCCGGGATCAGCACCCGCAGACGATAGCTCAGGCCGCCCGCCATGATCATCCGCGCCAGACCAAGCACGTTGGCAGCGCCGCCCATATCCTTCTTCATCAACCCCATCGACGCGCCGGGCTTCAGGTTCAGCCCGCCGGTGTCGAAACACACACCTTTGCCCACCAGGGTCAGGGCCGGGCCATCATCGCCCCACGTCATCTCGATCAGACGCGGCGCCTTGGCGGCCGCACGCCCGACCGTATGGATCAGCGGGAAATTCTGCCCCTTCAGGTCATCGCCTTCGACCGTTGCAACCTGCGCGCCAAACTCCGCTGCCAGTCCGCGTACCGCGTCTTCCAGCGCGTCGGGCCCCATATCTTCGGCAGGCGTGTTGATCAGATCCCGGGTCAGCGCCTCGGCGGCGGCAACGCGGTGCAGGTGATCGGCATCGCACCTTGCGGGCGCGACCAGCTGCGCCTTGGAGGTGGATTGGCGGCGATAGCGGTCGAACCGATAAAGCGATAGAAGGTAGCCTAGGGCAATCTCATCCACATCGGCCTGTGCGTCGGGGGCATTTTCAATTGCGAATGTTGCTTCAGGCAAAGACGCAATCGCGGCACCTTCGGCAAACCGTTTGCGCGCCCGGGCCCCTGCTGTGCCGCGCCCGATCAAAGCGCCGGCAAGCGCACCTGATGCCCCGTCCTCGGGCAGGGTCAGGGATTGGCCCAACGCGCCAGTGAAGCCATGGGTTTCCGCCCAGGCCCGCTGCGCATCGGACAGAACGGAGAGGTCGCGATCCAGTGTTTCGGATCCGACCAGAACAATACGAAGCGCGCCGGTTCCGTCTTCGGCGAATTTGAATGACATGCTCGCACCTCTTTCAGATGCGCGCAGGGTAACGTTTGCCAGCCGCTCCGCAAGGTGGGTTCAGCCGGAAAGATCCTCCAGATCCCAGACCGCGTGGATCGAGCGTTCCCCGACCCGTTCAAGCCGCGCAAGCGTCGCAGACAGCGCCACGGGATCGGCGCGCGAAAAGTTGTCGAGGACCGAATGCGCCACACGCGACAGGGTCGACATTCCGATCAACTTCGCATCGCGGGCGACCTGATCCACTTCGCTCAGGAAGGTTTGTTCATCCTGATCCAGCAAGCCAAGCAGCTTTGGCAGGCCTTCCGATATGCGGTGCAAGGCCAACGCCACTTCGGCTTCGGCGCGCACTTCGCCAATCCGGCGGCACAGGTCTTCCAGACATTCGGGATCAAACCGCGCGGGTTCCTCCATCGATAACGATGTAATTTCAAGGGCCACCCCGACCCCATTGCTCCGTACCATTCCACTCGCTCCATAGTTTCGCCCCCACCACAGGACGCCCCCGAAAGGGATACGGGGCCACCATCACGAAGTGTGCTGAAGAAACCCTTTAACGCGCTGCAGAAAGCGGCTGCAATTTGATTGGAATTTCCGCTAAACCGGAGGTTGAATGACCCCGGAGACGCGCGATGCACCGTGTGAAATCCCTGCCCGACTACCTGCTCGAGCGGTATAACGACTGGAAAGAAACCAGCTTCCCGGAAAATCGGGACTGGTTCCGGAAACTGGCCGAGGAAGGCCAGCACCCCAAGGCCATGGTGATTGCCTGTTGCGACAGCCGTGTGGCCATCAATTCTGTCTTCGGGCAACGCACAGGTGAGCTGTTCGTGCACCGCAACATCGCCAATCTTGTGCCGCCCTACACGCCCGACGGGAACCATCACGGCACGGGCGCGGCGGTGGAATTTGCGGTCAGACACCTGAAGGTGGAACATATCCTCGTCATGGGCCATTCGCGCTGCGGTGGCGTGGCGGGGTGTATCGCGATGTGCGAGGGCGAAGCGGAAGAATTCGAGGACGACGCCAGCCTGATTGGCCGTTGGCTCGACGTGCTGCGGCCCGGTTTCAAGGCGGTGTCCGATATCAAGGATCCCGCCGACCGCCAGACCGCGCTTGAAAAGGAGGGCATCCATGTCAGCCTCGAGAACCTCCTGGGGTATCCCTTCGTGAAAGCGGCGGTCGACGCCGGTACGCTTAGCCTGCATGGGCTTTGGGCGGATATCGCCGACATGGATCTTGAAACCTTCGACGGAAAGATCCGCCATTTCGCGCGGGCCTGACTTGCACCACCGCCTCCACGCCCGTAAAGCCCGCCTCAGACAACCGACGGTATAGGAGACACCTCCATGGAGGGCATGCTGGCGCTGGCCGCCGACAATCTGCTGTCGCCGATCATCCTTTTTTTCGCGCTTGGCGTCCTGGCCGCCTTTGCCCGGTCGGACCTGTCGATCCCCGAAGCGGTCGCCAAGGGCATGTCGATCTACCTGCTCTTCGCCATCGGCTTCAAAGGCGGGGCGGCCGTGGCCGACAACGGCATCGACACGACACTTGTTCTTTCGCTTGTGGCGGGGTTGGTCCTGTCTTTCGCGATCCCGATGGTGGCCTTCGCGCTTCTGCGTGTCATGACCGGCCTTTCGGTGACGGATGCCGCCGCCGTCGCAGGACATTACGGCTCAATCTCCATCGTGACGTTCGTGGCCGCAACCTCCGTCGTGCAAAGCGCGGGCCTTTCATCGGAGGGCTACATGGTGGCCGTCGCCGCTGTGATGGAGGCACCCGCGATCCTGTCGGCGCTGTGGCTGATTGCGCGCTTCGACAAAGGCGCCGCCGAGATGGACGCTGGGCTGATGCGAGAGATCCTGCTGAACGGGTCCATCGTGTTGCTGGTCGGCTCTTTCGTGATCGGCGTGATCACCGGGGCGGACGGCCTTGATCTGATCGCGCCCTTCATCGTCACCCCATTCCAGGGCGTCTTGTGCCTGTTCCTGCTGGACATGGGGCTTGTCGCGGGTCGTGGCCTGCGCGAGGCGCGCGGAGTGCTGAAGCCAGGCCTGTTCCTCTTTGGTGTCGTCATGCCGGTGGTCGGCTCGACCTTCGGGCTTCTGGCCGGAGTGCTTTTGGGCCTCAGCCCCGGCGGCGTCGTCCTGTTCATGACGCTGTCGGCCTCGGCATCGTATATCGCAGTGCCCGCCGCCATGCGCGTGGCCCTGCCCGAAGCCAATCCGTCGATCTACCTGACCCTGTCGCTCGGCGTGACCTTCCCCTTCAACCTGACACTCGGCATCCCGCTTTATCTTGCGATTGCCACCTTTGTGACCGGAGGCTGATATGGATACCCACAAGGCAAAACGCGTGGCCGTGATCATCGAAGCAGTGATGCAATCCCGCCTGACCGACGCGATGGACCGCGCGGGTGTCAGCGGCTATTCCGTGCTGCCCGTGCTGGCCGGTGGCGGACGCTCCGGCAATTGGACCCGTGAGGGCCAGATCGGGCGCGGCACAGGCATGGTGCAGGTCGTGTGCATCATCGCCCCCGACAAGATCGACGACCTGCTCAACAAGGCCTTCGCTGTTGTCGAAAAGCACATCGGGGTGATCACGGTCAGCGATTGCGAAGTGCTGCGCGCCGAACGGTTCTGAGCCCTCGGGTCGCGCGTTTCGCAAAATCCTGCAACCTATGGTATCCTTCCCCCCGGACCGATCGGCTTGGGAGGGCATCATGCGTCTGCTTCGGAACATCCTCTTCGGGCTTGTGGCAATTGTCGCCCTTGCCCTGATTGCGGGCTTCTTCCTGCCGCGCCACGTCATCGTCGAGCGCGAATTGATCGTCGACGCCCCGCCCGAAGCGGTGTTTCCCCACGTCAGCTCGCTTCAGGCCTTCGCCGCTTGGTCGCCCTGGGGGGATCTCGACCCGGATATGCAGGTGGCGTATTCCGGCCCCGACACGGGTGTGGGCAACGTGATGGAATGGACATCGGATCATCCCAACGTCGGCAACGGTCGCCAGGAAATCGTGGAGATAGTGGAGAACGAGCGCGTCACGACGGATCTGGATTTCGGCGACATGGGCACGGCCCGGGCCTGGTGGCAACTCGACCCCGACGGCTCTGGCACGCGGGTGACCTGGGGGCTCGACGCGGATATGGGCAGCGGTCCCATCGGGCGGTGGTTCGGGCTGTTGATGGATGGCATGGTAGGTGCGGATTACGAGCGCGGGCTATCCCGGCTGCAAGCCGCCGTCGAAGGCTGAGTTCACGTCACTTTAACCAGAATCGCGCGCAATGGCGGCATGGATATGTCCGCCCCCCTTTTGATCAGCCTGCCACCCGAGGCCACCGCAACCCTGCGCCGCCGTGCGCAGGCCCATGGCATGTCGCCCGCCACCTTCGCGCATCTGCTGCTGGTTCAGGCGCTGCGCGATCCCGGCGCGGCTGCACCGGCACCCGACCGGGCGGAGGCGCGCCCGGCTCAGCCCCTCCTCGGGCCGCTCCGCGCCCTCCTCGCAGTTGATCTGGCCAGCGCCGGAAGCTGGGACGATCTGCAAGAGCGTCTTGCCCATCATGGCTACACGTTTCGCGAACGCGGCGGCGATCTGGCGCTCTATTGCCTCACCACCGCCGCGCGCTTGTGCCAGGCGTCGGATCTGGGCTGGTCCCACGGCGAACTGATGCGCCGGTTCGGGGTGGTGTTTCCGGGGCCTGCGCAGGACGGGCTGGCCCATCGCGCGCTGCAAAACACGACCCCCGGCGCGCACCCCAGCCTGTTTCCAGAGCTGGAGGACGCCTCCGACATTATCCTGATCGAGGATGATTAACCCCGCACAGGCTCAGGGGCGCCAATCCAGCACCTGACCCTCGGGGAACTCGAACTCGACGCCCATCTCGATCAGGATCTCTTCGCCCGGCGCGACGTTCCTCTCCCAGGCATGCACGCCGCGTTGATCGTCCACATCCTCTTGGCTCGGGCGCGGGCTCAGGGTCACATCAAGCTCCAGATCCTCCTGCTCGGCAAACGGGGTCGCATACAGGATGCGCACCTCTTCGGGCTCCGCACCGGAATTGGTCACGCCGAACGCCAGTTCGCGGCGTTGCGTGGTCGAGGTTGTGAAAACGCCCCGATCCCCCTCCGCCAGCGAACGGTCGATCCAGCGCAGTTGCAGGTGATCCAGCGGGCCGAAGCCCATCTCCACATCCGCCCCGGACGCGATGAGCGGCAGGAACCCTTCGCCCATCAACGCACCATCGCGGAAGAATACCGCCGCGCCAGGCAGGATCGGCTCGCCCAACGTGTTCTCGACTTGTGCCACGAGGAATGCGGTCGCGTCATGGCGCGGCACGGCGCGGTTCTCCATCTCGGTTTCAAGCACCTGCGTGTCGAACGGCAGGATCACCTCGCCCGACGGGCCAACCGACACCGGCGCGCCATAGGAATAGGTCACGGAAAGGCCCGCGAATTCGGCCCCAGAAACGGCGCGATCCTCGACCAGCACAACGGGCTCCATCGTCGGCGAAGCCGCCCCCGCAATCAGGGATTGTGGCGCGATCCCGACCCCGCTGTCCGCGTCCTGCATACCCATGAGACCGCCCCCGCGGGCCTCCGGACGCAGGTCGACCGGGTCCATGATCCGCGCCGGGATCGAGGTCAGCGTGGACGGGCGTCGTTCGCGCCCGGGCGTTGCGGTCGAGAATGTGACCGACACGTCATCCCACGTTGCAGCCCCCCGGTTGCGCAAGACAACGAAGCGCTCCATCTGCAGATCGCCGGTTTCGGAATTCAGCTCCAGCTCGTAGGTCGGCGTCCATCCTGCCGCATAGGACAGGTAATCCAGCTCAAAGCTCAACTCACCCGCCTCGGCCACTTCCACATCAATGCCATAGGCCATGATCTGCGTCCCAAGCGGGCGCAGCGCCTGTAACCCCTGCGCGGCCAGCTCCAGCTCCGCCTGCGCCTCCGTCACCGCTTCTGCCAGCGCGCGGCGCGCCACCGTGGCGGCCTGCCGTTCCTGCGACAGCCGCTCGGTCTCGGCCCCCAGGGTTGCAAGGAATTGCGGCACAAGCGTCGGATCTTCGGGCATGGCCACCCCGTCGTCACCGCCCCGCAGGATCGCGGCAACATAGGACTGCTGCGCATCGATCGCTCGGATCGCGGCATCGGCCTCCGCCAGCGCGTCCCCTGCGGCCAATAGCGCCTCTTCCGCCGATTCTACGCCCGCACGCGCCGTGGCCTGCGCCGGAGTGTCCAGCACGCCTTCCGAAATCGGGTGATCAAACAAACGCTGCGGTACCCCCAGGCGGGTGCCGTCAGGGCCCGTTATCTGCGGCAAACCCGCTTCGTTCAGGTCGGGCATCGCGACGATCAAACGGTGTTCACCGGCAGGCAGCGACACCGTCCCGCTGCGCGTCAGTTCGGCCCCGTCGGCAAAGACCAAGGCTTGGGTCAGGTCGGCGCGGATCAGGATATCGTCGGCATGGACCGCAAAGGGCAGGGTGGCGCAAATCGCCGTGGTCAAAAGAAAGCGTTTCATCTCAAGGGTGGTCCTTCACATAAATACAGCGCCAGAATCGGCCGGTTTCCGCCAGTAGACAAGCGGCGGAACTCCGGCTTCCAGGCGGGTCATATGTATAGGACGGCAGCGCGCCCCCGATCCTTGGGTGGGACGCGCAGTTTTTTTTGATGGCCGGGAAAAAACGCCGGCTACCCCTTCTTGAGCACTCGCTTGCCAAGGGTTTCGGCGATCTGCACCGCGTTCAATGCGGCCCCCTTGCGCAGGTTGTCGGACACGCACCACAGGTTCAGGCCGTTTTCGATCGTGCTGTCCTGCCGGATCCGGCTGATGAACGTGGCGTAATCGCCGACGCATTCCACCGGCGTCGTGTATCCACCGTCTTCGCGCTTATCGACGACCAGAATACCGGGCGCTTCGCGTAGGATATCGCGGGCCTCATCTTCATCGAGAAACTCTTCAAATTCGATGTTGATCGCCTCGGAATGGCCCACGAACACCGGAACCCGTACGCAGGTTGCCGTGACCTTGATCGACGGGTCGACAATCTTTTTCGTCTCGACCACCATCTTCCATTCTTCCTTGGTGGTGCCGTCTTCCATGAACACGTCGATTTGCGGGATCACGTTGAACGCGATTTGGCGCTGGAACTTCGACGGGGCCTTTTCCTGACCGGGAACATACATGCCCTTGGTCTGGTCCCACAGCTCATCCATGCCCTCTTTGCCCGCGCCCGACACCGATTGATAAGTGCTCACCACGACGCGCTTGATCCGCGCGCGATCGTGCAGCGGCTTGAGCGCGACGACCATCTGCGCGGTCGAACAATTCGGGTTCGCAATGATATTCTTCTTGGCATAGCCGTCCACCGCCTCGGGGTTCACCTCAGGCACGACAAGCGGGATCTCGGGGTCGTAGCGGTAAAGCGACGAGTTATCGATCACGATGCAGCCCGCCTTCGCAGCCTTGGGCGCATATTTCTTGGTCGCCTCCGAGCCGATTGCAAACAGCGCGATATCCCAACCCTCGAAATCGAAGGTATCAAGGTCCTTGGTCTTCAGGGTCTTGTCGCCAAAGCTGCATTCGGACCCCAGCGAGCGACGCGACGCCAGCGCCACGATCTCATCGACGGGGAACTGGCGCTCGGCCAGAATGTTCAGCATTTCGCGGCCCACGTTGCCCGTGGCGCCCGCGACGACGATCCGGTAACCCATGACGGTGTCCTTTCTAATGGGATGGCGGGCGTGTACGCCAAGGGCTGCGCCATGAAAAGGGGGGCGACGACACATCTTCGGATGGGTGTCATTCCGAACCCGAATGACCGGTTTCCCTTGACTTGTGGTCCGGGCTACTCCATCTGCCTCTCATCGGATGCTGCACTGCCGCGTGAGCAGTCGCCCCTAACACCGGGCCTACAGCGCCGATAAAATTCCCAAGACCCCCATCACGCAGGGTTCTGACGATCGGCGGATGAGCCGCCCGGTCGCACCCTAGCTTCGCCGCACCTCGATGTGCGGCCCCCTCGGCTCGTGCCCTTTTGGCGCGATCCCGAAAGGATACGTATTGTTTGATTTTGACATGCTCGGCCTGAAGCCAAGCCTTTCCAAAGCCCTCAAGGAAAATGGGTTCACCGAACCCACTCCGATCCAGAACCAGGCCATTCCGCTCGCTCTGGAAGGCCATGACATCATGGGCCTCGCCCAAACCGGCACCGGCAAGACGCTCGCCTTCGGCCTGCCCCTGCTGGAACATCTGTTGGGCCTGCACGGCAAGCCCGAGCCCAAGACGGCGCGCGCGCTGATCCTGGCGCCGACCCGCGAATTGGTGAACCAGATCGCCGAAAGCCTGCGCGTTTTCACGCAGAAAACCCCGATCAAGGTTGCCACCGTTGTGGGCGGGCAAAGCATCGGGCGGCAGATCTCGACGCTGGCCAAAGGCATCGACATTCTCGTCGCCACGCCGGGCCGCCTGATCGACCTGATGGACCGCAAGGCGATCCGCCTCGACACCGTGCAGCACCTGGTTCTGGACGAGGCCGATCAGATGCTCGACCTCGGCTTCATCCACGCACTGCGCAAGATCGCCCCGCAACTGGGCACCCCGCGTCAGACAATGCTGTTCTCGGCCACCATGCCCAAGCAGATGGAAGAGCTGTCGCAGGCCTACCTCAACAATCCCAAGAAGGTGCAGGTTTCGCCCCCCGGCAAAGCCGCCGACAAGATCACCCAAAGCGTGCGCTTCATGTCCAAGCCCGAAAAGGGCGACGCGCTGCGCAAGATCCTCAGCCAGGATCCCGAAGCTCTGGTTCTGGTCTTTGGCCGCACCAAGCACGGTTGCGAGAAGCTGATGAAAAGCCTTGTCGCGGATGGCTTCAACGCCGCCTCCATCCACGGAAACAAATCGCAAGGCCAGCGGGATCGCGCCATCAAGGCGTTCCGCGACGGCGCGGTGAAGATCCTCGTGGCGACCGATGTGGCCGCGCGTGGCATCGACATCCCCGGCGTGTCTTACGTGATCAATTATGAGCTTCCCGATACGCCCGACAATTATGTGCACCGCATTGGCCGCACCGCCCGCGCCGGGCGCGAAGGCGAGGCGATTGCCCTCGTCTCCGCAGAAGAGGTCGACCTGCTCAAGGACATCGAAAAGCTGATGAAGATCAGCATCCCCGTGGCTTACGGCGAACGGCCCGCGCCGGTGAAGGTCGAAAAGCCCTCGCGTGGGGGTGGTCGGCGTCGCAGCTCCGGTGGAGGTGGCGGCGGTGGCGGTGGCGGTGGCGGCCATCGCAACCGCTCGGCCAAGCCTGCAAATGCCGATGGCAAACCGCGTCGTCCCCGGCGCAACCGGCGGCGCAAGCCCGCGGCCTAAGCGTCCCTCGACCGCGCGTAGACGGTGAGCCCGACAAGGATCACCACCGCGAAGATCGCAAACAGCACCCCATACGCAGCCTCTGCGCCCATCGACCCCGCCAACCCGGCGTGGGTGGGGCCGGAGGCGAACTGCATCACCCCGGCGCCCCCCATCCCAAACAGGTTCAACAGCGTCACACCGCGCCCCGTCAGATGCGGCGGCAGGAAGGTGCGGCCATGGGCCATGACGGCCGGGTAGGACGCCCCGAACAGGCCGATCGCCGCAAAGATCCCGACCGCCATCGCAAAGCTGACCGGTGGCCAGATCCACAGCGACAGGCACAGCAGGGCCACCATCAGGTTGCCACCCAGAATCGCGCGTTTGTGCCCCCCCATCAGCTTGTCGACCGGCCCATACACGAAATTTCCCAGCACCATCGCAACGCCCATGATCAATGTCGCAAGACCCACCTGATCCAACGGCGCCGCGAAACGATCCGTCACGTAGGGGCTGATCCAAAGGCCGCGGATGCCCGCCATCGGTGCGTAGCAGATGAACATGCCCGCAAGGATCGGCCATAGCGCGCGGATGCGAAGAAGCTCCGCAAACGAGCCTTGGCCTTCGTCCTTGGGCTTTTCGGGATTGCGCACGCACAGGCCGATCCCTGCGGCAATCACCCCGGTAAAGGCGCTTGTCGCCCACAGTGTCTCGCGCCAGCCGTAGGCCTCCACCGCGGCGGCAAGCGGGGCGGCGGACAACAGGTTGCCAAGCGAACTGACGCCAACCGTAACCCCCGCGAGCGTCCCGAACAGGCCAGGGAAAACTGCCGCGCGAAGATGAAATAGGCAGACATCAGGATCGGTGCGCAACCGATGCCGATCATCGCCATGGCCAGCGATATGGCGCCGGGCGTGGTGGCCGTGGCAAAGACCACGCAGCCCCCCACCGCACCAATGGTGAACAAGGTAAAGGCTGTGCGCCGCGGCCCAATGGTGTCGAGCGCCCACCCGACCGGCAATTGCATCATCGCAAACGCAGCAAACCAAAGCCCCGACGCCTGTGCCATGTCGGCGGTCGTGGTGCCAATCTCGGCCTCCAGAACCGGGCTCAGCACCGCTAGGAAGGCGCGGAAAAACTGACTCAGGCAATAGGCGATGATCAGAAAGATCAGACCCGCACGCATCGGGACCTCCCTTCCGCTCCGCCGCTCCTGGCGACCCTGCCGCTCCCTCTTCGCATCTGCAAGCGCGCGCTTATCCGATGATTTTTGTCGGAAACATCTTGACGATGCGGTCCGCATCCGCTTCAAGGTTCCCGACGAAATCAGTCAGGTAATAAGAGGGACCCATCATGACCCGTACACTCGCCGCGCTTCTGGGCACCACAATCGCCGTTTCCGCCGCCACCGCTGCGCAGGCCCAGGAGCTTAACCTTTACTCCTCCCGCCACTATGACACCGACGAGCGGCTCTATTCCGATTTCACTGACGCCACCGGCATCACGATCAACCGCATCGAAGGCAATGCCGACGAACTGATCGCGCGGATGGAGGCCGAGGGCGCCAATAGCCCTGCCGACGTCTTCCTGACCGTCGACACCAGCCGCCTGCAACGCGCCGCCGATCTGGGCCTGCTACAGCCCGTCGAAAGCGACGTTCTCGCCGACCGTATCCCCGCGAACCTGCGCGATGACGACAACCTGTGGTTCGGCTTCAGCCAGCGCGCGCGGATCATCTTCTACGACACCGCCGATGTCGAAAACCCGCCGCAGACCTACGTCGATCTGGCCGATCCCGCCTATGAGGGCATGGTGTGCCACCGCTCGTCCGGCAACGTCTATTCGCAGACCCTGCTGAGCGCGGTGATCGAGCATTACGGCGAAGAGGCCGCCCGCGATTGGGCCGCCGGTGTCGTCAACAACTTCGCCCGCGATCCGCAGGGCGGCGACACCGATCAGCTGCGCGGCCTGGTGTCGGGCGAATGCGATATCTCGATCTCCAACACCTACTACATGGCCCGCGCCATCCGCACCGAGGTCGACGGCCTCAGCGCCGAGCAGCGTGAAAACATCGGCTGGGTGTTCCCCGATCAGGGCGGCAATGGCGCGCATATGAACCTGTCGGGCGGCGGCATCGCCGTGAATGCGCCCAATGCCGACGCGGCGGTGGCGTTCCTTGAATACCTCGCCTCCGATCAGGCGCAGGAGTATTTCTCGGCCGGCAATGACGAATATCCGGCCGTTGTCGGGGTTCCCGTGGCCGACGCGCCCGCGTCGCTTGGGGAATTCGAAGGCGATGACGTCGATCTGGCCGCCGTGGCGGAAAACGTCGCGCTGGCGCAGGAAATCTTCAACGACGTCGGCTGGGAATAAATCCCGTTCGATCCAAGATCAAAAGGGGCGCTCGGAAACGGGCGCCCCTTCGCGTTGCAGGCGCAAGGTCCACCGCATCACCGGAATAAACGCGGCACTCAACGCCACGCACCACAGGGCCTGCGCCATGCCCTGCTCGGGGTAGGTCACGCCCTGATCAATGAACCACCCCGTGATCCCCGGCCCGATGGCCGTTGCAAAGACCATCAACGCCGTCGCGATCGACCGGACGGAGCCCAAATGGTTCGTCCCGAAAAGCGTCGGCAACAACGTCCCCGCCAAAGCCGCGGCACAACCTTGCGTCACCCCCACAAGCGCCAGTGCCGCCGCCCATTGCCACGGCGCCTCTGCCGGGCCGATCAACGCCATGCCCGCCGCCATCGGCAAAAGCACAAAGGGCAGCAATCGCGGCGGTCCGAACCGGTCCACCGCCCATCCCGCCAAAAGCCCCGTGGTCACGCTGGCTAAGGCATAGGTCGCGTAGCTTGGGGCCATTTGCGACAGGCTCCACCCCTTCACCTCGCCGACATGCACGGCGTGAAAGAACACCACCGTTCCAATGAACCCCGGTGTCAGAAGAAGCGGCACAAACGCGTAGAACAACGGGTGGCCCAAGACCTCGGCGCGGGTCCAATGCTTGCCGTAGAGGCCCGGCGCGCCCTGGCCACCGTTCGATCCCTTCGGCGCGCGATCTTGCGCCAGCAACAAGATCAACGCCGGGATCAGGGCAAAGGCAATCACCGCCGCCGCCACGCCCCATGTCGCGCGCCACCCGACAAGGGATATCACCGCGATGGCCACCACCGGCAAGATCGCCTCTCCCATCGGGTGGCCCAGATTGGTGATCGACATCGCGCGGCCCCGGGTCGCCACAAACCACCGCGCCATGGCCGTCATCTTCATGTGGGTCATCATGCCCTGCCCGCAGAACCGCAAAAGGAACACCGCAAGGAGCAGCGTCCAAACCGCCTGCCCCACCGCCATCAGCACCGCCGCCAACGCAAAGAACGCGGCCACGATCACCGCAAGGCGCGACAGGCGCATCGTGTCAGCGCGGCCTCCGAAGCCAATCAGCAGAGCGGCCGAAGCGACAGTTGCGATCGTGTATATACCGCCCCATTGCCCATCGGTCAGGCCATAATGCACCCGGATTTCACCGGCAAAGAGGGAAATGAAATAGGTCTGTCCGAACGACGACCCGAACGCCAGAAGCAGGCCGGTGGCCAGCCACCGGGCGTTCTCTTGCAGAAACCTCACAGAAGCGTCCGCTCAACCACCCAAAACGCACCAATCGCCGCGATGATCAACGACGCGGGGATCGCGATCACCTTGCGATACCATGTGGCATGCAGGAACCACCCCACCAGCGCGAAGGCGATGGCGATGACGGCCAACTGGCCAAACTCCACCCCGATGTTGAACCCGATCAACGCCACCGCGAAACGCTCGGACGCGATGCCGTAGTCGCCCAGAACGCTCGCGAAGCCGAGCCCATGCAACAAGCCGAACACAAAGACCAACGCCGTGCGGCCCCGCGTGCTGCCCCAGCCGAACGTGTTCTCGATGCCCACATAAACGATGGACGCCGCAATCATCGGCTCCACGATGCTGGCCGGGATGGTGACAACCCCCGTGGCCGCCAGCGCCAGTGTGATCGTATGTGCCACCGTGAAGGCGGTGATCTGGAACAGAAGCGGGCGCAATTGCGTGGCAAAGAAGAACAGGCCAAGCACGAACAGGATGTGATCAAGGCCCAGGGGAATGATATGTTCGAACCCCGCCCCGATGTATCGCACGAACACATCCAGCCAGCCTTCGGTCAGAACGTCCGCGCGCGGCAGTTCCGGGGTCAGCTCACCCCCATCCAGAAAGCCCTCATAGGCATCCTCTCCACCGCCGATCTGGCGCGGGATGAACGTGCCGAATTGCGGCGCGAGGCCGATCTGCACACCCGCCTCGCCCTCGGGCAAAGCCGCCGTGACGGTCAAAAGGCTATCCCGCGGCAGTTCGACATTGCCCACCGGCGGGATCTGCACCGCCGCGATCTCGGGCGACAGGGCCGCGCCGCCGGATTGCAGGATGAAGCCCGCGCTGATCCGGGGCCATGCCTCACGCAACGCGGCCTCCAACGCATCGGGATCCAACGCGCGCAATCGGTCATAGACCGCCGCCTCGGGCGCGTCGTTGGTGTTTTCCACCGCGCTCAGGTCAATGCCCGCAATCAGCGTCTCAAGCGTGACCCGCAGGCTCAGGGTGACGGCGGTCTCTCCAACCTCGATATCCGCGATGGTCGGGCGGATTTCATGGGCGGTTGCTGGCAAAACCGTGAAGACAACGGCGATTGACATCAGGACGCGCCGAAGCATCGTTGCAACACCCATTGGAGGACCTTTCATGAAACCCGTGTTTCTGGCCGCGACACTTGCGCTTCTGGCGCTGACTGACAAGGGCGTGGCCCATGAATTCTGGATCGATCCGGGCACTTACACGATTGCGCCGGACGCGGTCCTGTCCGGCAACCTGCGCGTCGGTCAGGAGTTCGTCGGCGCCTCCATGAGCTATCTGCCCCGCAATTTCGAGACCTTCGTCGTGATCAACGGGGGGCAAACGCGCGAGGTCGAGGGCCGCCTTGGCGATATCCCCGCGCTCAACATCGACGCATTGACCGATGGGCTCGCCGTTGTCGTGCACCAGACCGGCGTCAGCGACCTGACATGGTCGACATGGGAAAGGTTCCTGAATTTCGCCAATCACAAGGATCTCGGCGATGTGACCGCGATGCACGACGCCCGCGGCCTCAGCCAGGAGAACGTTCAGGAAGATTACATCCGCTACGCCAAGTCGCTGGTCGCTGTTGGTGAAGGCGCGGGCACGGACGCGCGCTTCGGGATGCGTGCGGAACTGGTCGCGCTCGACAATCCCTATACCGACGATCTCGGCGGCGCGGTCACCATGGAGCTGTGGTACGACGACGCCCTGCAACCCGATTACCAGGTCGAGCTGTTCGCGCAGGACCCCGACGGCAATGTCGAGATCACGCTGCACCGCACCGATGCCGAGGGTGTGGTCACCCTGCCGGTCGAGGCGGGGATGATCTACATGGCAGATGCCGTCTTTCTCGAACCGGTGGAACCCGCCGCCGAGGGCGATGCGATCTGGGTCACCCATTGGGCCAACATGACCTTCGCCGTGCCCCAATGAATTAAACTGGGATGACCTTGTAGCGCTCCGCCCCGCGCGCTACTCCACCCCCGACCGAAGGAGACGCCCATGGACAAGTTCACCAAACTCACCGGCATTGCCGCCCCGATGCCCCTGATCAACGTCGACACCGACATGATCATCCCCAAGCAATTCCTCAAGACGATCAAACGCTCGGGCCTTGGCGTGAACCTGTTTGACGAGATGCGCTTTGACGATGACGGCAACGAGGTCGCGGATTTCGTGCTCAACAAACCCGCCTATCGCGACGCGCAGATCCTTGTTGCGGGCGACAATTTCGGCTGCGGCTCGTCGCGTGAACACGCGCCTTGGGCGCTGCTGGATTTCGGCATCCGCTGCGTGATCTCCACCAGCTTTGCGGACATTTTCTACAACAACTGCTTCAAGAACGGCATTCTGCCCATCGTCCTGCCACAGGAAGACGTGGACAAGCTGATGGATGACGCCGAACGCGGCGCAAACGCCGTGATCACCGTCGATCTGGAAAGCCAGACGATCACCGGCCCGGATGGTGGCACAGTCACGTTCGAAGTCGACGCGTTCCGCAAGCATTGCCTGCTCAACGGACTCGACGATATCGGGCTGACGCTGGAAAAGTCCGCCTCCATCGAAGCCTTCGAAGCCAAGGCGTCGCAGGAGCGTCCCTGGGTCTGACCCCCTCCTAATCCCCCTCTCGCGGTGGTGCAAAACTGCGACAGGTCAGCCACTTAACCGGCGCGTCTCAGTCCGGGGCGCGCCGTTTGTATTGCCAGCTTCGGCCAACTTGGGCACAAATGTGTCAAAATCGTGCCAGCAATGGGTGCATTTGAACCAATTCTCACGAAATTGGACAGATCGCACCACGAAGCGGGCCAAAAGGCAGAACAAGGTGTCAGCATGAACTGGCATCAGCATTGAGGTAGTACCGGTGGTTTCCAGGTTGGTCGGCGCAATTTTGCGGGCGGTTATGATTGTCGTCGTCATTTTGACGCCGTCCCTGCTCGCCCCAGGGTCGACTGCGGAAAATGCGCAGGTCATTACCCTCGTTTCCCTCGCATTCGCCCTTGTGGTGGCCTTCGAATACGGCGCGAAATATCCCGGGCTGATCGAATTCCGGGATGCTCCTCCGCTCAACAGAATAAGGGTTATCGCCCTGTTCCTGATGCTGTTTGGCCTGTCCGTCATCATGGGCGTGGACCGCGAAGGCTCGACCCTCGCCGTGGTCGTCACCGCGCTTGGCTATCTGGTCGGACACGCGCTGGATTTCCCGTCCAGCCCGCTGCGTCTGGTGCTGGATCATCTGCCTGACGACGTGAACCCGGCCATCGCGGGCCAGGTGCAGGCCATGGCCGGGTTGGCCGTCCTGATCACCATCATCTCGCTGTTCATTTTCTCGGCCCTGATCCGGACCGAGAACTGGCCCAACCGCGGCACCGCCTTCAATGTCTGGGTCAACCTGCCCACTTTTGACCCCACGGCGGGCGGAGATGTTATCAAAAGGTTAGTTCGCGACGCCCGCGTTAACGTAATCTTTGGAATTTGCAGCCCATTCATTATCCCAGTGGTGGCGGTCATGGCGGCGAACCAGCTTCAGATCCCCGTGCTTGGCTCACCGCAGACCATGGTTTGGGCAGTGGCGATATGGATGTTCCTCCCCCTCAGCCTCGTGATGCGCGGGCTGGCAATGTTGCGCATCGCGCGGATGATCCGCGCCCGGCGCGCACGCCTTGTGGCCAGCGTCGACGCAGACGCGCCGGGATCGGCTGTGCCCTCCTGATCGCATCCGGCCTCGGGGCCACCGGCGCCTTCGCCGAAACCTTGCGCCTTGCCACCTTTCACACCGACCTCTCTGGGCGCGGCCCCGGTGTTGTGCTGCGCGATATCCTGCGGCTCGACGATATCCCCGCCGCCAGCATCGAGGTCATTCTCGCCGCGGGGGCCGATATCCTCGCGCTTCAGGACATCGATTATGACGGTGGCGGCGCGGCCATCACTGCACTGCGCGACGCGCTGGCAGACCGTGGCCTCGATTACCCCCATATCGTCTCGCTCAGGCCCAACGCCGGCTGGCCGACCGGCTTTGATCTCGATGGTGACGGATCGACCCTTGGGGCCCGCGATGCGCATGGCTATGGGCGGTTCAATGGCGCGGGCGGCCTTGCGCTATTGTCTCGCCATCCCGTTGGCGAGATACGCAATTTCTCGGATCTGCTCTGGCGGGATCTGCCGGACAACAACGCCGCTGGCGTCACGCCCGACGCCGCCATGCCGGTGCTGCGTCTACATCCGGTTGCGGCCTGGGATGTCGAAATCTTGCTGCCCGACGGCCCGTTCCATATCCTGACTTCGCATGCATCGGCCCCGGTGTTTGACGGACCCGAAGACCGAAACGGTCTGCGCAACGCCGATGAGCTGCGGTTTTGGGAGCTTTACCTGCATGGCGAGTGGAGCCCCGATGGTCCGCCCTTCGCCGCCGACACCTTCGCCTATCTCGGCACCCTCAACCTTGATCCCGAGCGTGGCGAAGGGCGGCGTGGCGCGCTTCATGCCCTCTTGTCCCATGACGCACTGCAAGACCCGGTCCCGCAAAGTCCGCACGGTGTCGCGACCGCCGATTGGCGCGATCCCGTTCCGGGCGACTTGCGCGTCGATTATATCCTGCCATCGGCCACGCTTTCCGTAACCGGCTCGGGTGTTATCTGGCCCGAGGACGGCGACCTGGCCGATGCGGTTGAGCAGGCGTCGGCCCATCGATTGGTCTGGGTGGATATCGCTTATTAAGCAATTCGAGACAAAGCCGAGACATCAGCATGCCCCGGAACGCGCGCAACATCCAATTGTCCTGGGCGCTTCAGGCACGTGAACGCCTGAGCACACCGCCATCGCGCGCAAGGGTGCGATGCTCCAGCTCCGTCAAATGATGCAGCACGTCCTCAGGAGCTTGCCCGTCCGCAATCGACTGTGTCCAGATCCGCCGGACCGACCGCGGCGACCATGGCAAAGCCGCTTCCGCCAGCCAATGGCGCAGAGGTTTGGGCAATGTGTCATAGGCCTTCATCGGATCGCCCGGCCGCCGCCGTCGGCGCAGGCTGGTGCTGCCAAGGTTCTGGTTCGTCATGCGCTGCTCGGTCCGTCGGATCGCAAGAATGCCGTTACAGACTGCTATGATATAACATTCTTTTCTATGTGCAAGATGCAGCTCGCACAGTCCCAAATCCCGTCAATCCGGGGCGGATCAGTGATCAGAAAAGGTGGTTAACTGGTCGGGCTGAGAGGATTCGAACCTCCGACCCCCTGCTCCCGAAGCAGGTGCGCTACCAGGCTGCGCCACAGCCCGACCGTGTCGCGCGGCATAGCCTTGGCCGACGCGGATGGCAAGGGGTCTCGCAAGGCTCACTCGGGGTTGGACGGCCCACGCGGTCCACGGGCGTCCGGGTCAAGGAACGGCGCCACCCGCGTTGACGACGGCGTGCCCAACCGCATGCGCGTGCGCAGAACCGGCGTCGTACTCGACCCGCCGCCCTTGCCCTCGCGCAAGACGATGTAGATGCCCGAGGCGATGATGATCCCCGACCCCACCAACGTCGGTAACGTCAGCCCCTCGTCGAACAGAACCACACCGAAAAGGCTCGCCCACAGGATCTGCGAATATTGCATCGGGGCGACCGTCACCGCCGGCGCCGTTCGATACGCCAGGATCAGGCAGAACGTCGCCACAAGCGCCAGCGCCGCGATCACCGCCAACGCCAGGGCATCTACCCCCGCGATCGGCACGTAAACGAACGGCATCGCGGCGCCCATCAACACGAAATTCGCCACCATCGGATACAGGATCAGCACGACAGAGCGTTCTTCCCGACCGATCTTGCGCACCACCAGCGACGCGAACGCCCCCGTACACGCCGCCACCATCGCCGCCGCATGCCCCAGCGACAGGTCCGTGGTGCCCGGCTGCAGCACCACAAGCACCCCCGCCAGCCCGACCATGACCGCAAGGCCCCGCCGCCAGCCCACCGTTTCGCCCAGCATCGGAATCGCCAACAACGTGATCAGCAACGGCGCCGCAAACAGGATCGCGTAGGTCTGCGCCAACGGCAGCACCGAGAAGGCGTAAAACGCGCAAAACCCAGTCACCACCGAAGCCAACGTCCGCGCTGCGACCCAGCCCGGATGCCGCGGGATCAGGTTCGCCTCCTTCGCGTCTCTCAGCAGAAGGATCGTGACGATCGGAAAACCGAACAAGACCGAGAAAAAAACGATCTGGAACGGCGAATAGGTGCCGCCGAGATATTTGATCAGGACGTCATGGGTGGCGAAAATCGCAAACGCGACAAGCGCCAGGATCGATCCGCGAAGCGATGCTGACATGGAACCTCCAATAGGCGCTGTAAGCTCAAGGGCAAAGGTCGGTCTGCCAGGTTACGGTGTTGGCCCCACGACGGCAGAGGTATTGCGTCAGGGTGAATGTCATCGTCCAGACACCGTTGAGCTGGCTCAGAACATATTGATCCCGCTGCCCGGCCACCGAATCATCCGCGAACCCGGCCTGCGCCACCAGAATGGTCATCTGCCCGAAGAAATCCGTACTGACCTCGACCGCAACGCCCGGACGCCCCTCCTCACCCGGCGGGAAGCCCGCAAAGGCCTCCTGCGCGATGAGCATCGGGTCATCAAACGTGTCCCCGACAGCATAACCCTCGGCGTGGATCGGGCTGGTCAGCAAGGCGGCGGCAACGGCAATACGGCAAATCATCAAATGCTCCTTCGGGTTGGAATGCCCCAACCCTGCCACGCCGCGCGCCCCGACGCGAGGGGTCAGGCGGCGAGCTTCGCGATGATCGCGTCGCCCATCTGCGCCGTGGACATCGCCGTGCCCCCCTCCGGCCCCATCAGATCCGCGGTCCGCGCGCCATCGGCCAGAACCGCCTCCACCGCACGCTCCAGCCGCGTCGCCTCCTCGCCCAGATCGAACGAATACCGCAACGCCATCGCAAAGCTCAGGATGCAGGCAATCGGGTTCGCCTTGCCCTGCCCGGTGATGTCGGGCGCCGACCCATGGACCGGCTCATAGAGCGCTTTCGGCCGCCCGTTCTCCATCGGCGCGCCAAGGCTTGCGGACGGCAGCATCCCCAACGACCCCGTCAACATCGCCGCACAATCGCTCAGGATATCGCCAAACAGGTTATCGGTCAGGATCACGTCGAACTGCTTGGGCGCCCGCACCAACTGCATCGCGCCGTTGTCGGCATACATATGCGACAACTCCACATCCCCGTATTCCGCCGCGTGGACCTCATTGACGACATCGCGCCACAGGATGCCGCTCTCCATCACGTTGGCCTTTTCCATGGAACACACCTTGTTGTTCCTCCGCCGCGCCAGCTCGAACGCCGACCGGGCCGCCCGCGCAATCTCGCTCTCGGTGTAACGCTGCGTGTTCACGCCCACGCGCTCGTTGCCTTCCTTGTGGATGCCGCGCGGCTCGCCGAAATACACTCCGCTCGTCAATTCCCGCAGGATCATGATGTCGAGGCCTGACACGATATCCTTCTTCAAGGATGAAAAATCCGCCAAAGCGTCAAAACACTGCGCAGGCCGCAGGTTCGCGTAAAGGTCCATCTCCTTGCGCAACCGCAACAACCCCCGCTCGGGCTTCACTGAGAAATCCAGATCGTCGTATTTCGGCCCACCGACCGCGCCGAGCAACACCGCATCCACACCCTGCGCCTGCGCCATTGTCTCGTCCGTCAGAGGCGTGCCATGCGCGTCGTAAGAGGCCCCGCCGACGAGGCCCTCCGACACCGTAAACCCGATCCCGCGCGCCGCGCCGAACCAGTCAATCACCTTGCGGACCTCGGCCATGACTTCGGGGCCGATCCCGTCACCTGGAAGTATAAGCAAGCTGCGGTCGGACATGGTCTGGGTTCCCTTATAGCGGAGTTGCCGTTCGGGTAGCGTGGCGGGAGGGGAAGTTCAAGCAAGGGCGGGCAATGCCCGCTTATCGCCCCAACAGAGTTTTTTCACGGCATTACGGTCTCGAGAGGGGATCCAATGCGGGCTGAGCGGACCCCAAAAGCATCGCATACACGAACGCAAGGCAGCATAAATGTCGCGCCGGGATCTGCCAACTGAACACGTGTTCCACGATAAGGCCCGAGATAAGCATACACACCCGATAGGCGAGCGTCTTTGCCCTCTGAATCTTACTTTACGGCATCATAAAGACCGCTTACGTCTATTGTCGGCATAAACCATGCAGAATAGGTGCACTTTGATTATTAGCCATCGCCACAAGTTCATCTTCCTTCATTGCCGGAAAGTAGCAGGCAGTTCTATTACAGCACTCCTGAATAGGTTTCTTGGTCCTGATGATCTTCAAATTGGGGCTTGGCACGACAGTATTCGGTTGGGCGGTGCGTATAATCGAAAGGCAATTCGCACGTTGGCATTCGAAAACTCTGCACGATCAAATTTGATAAAATCAATTGGAAGATCCTTTTTATCTGGGAAGAAAGTAGATTTGGCCGCGTCCATAAACTTGGCACTCAAAAAGCCCTATCGAAAGGTCCTATCAAATAACCCGCCTCATGCACCAGCTGAGCTCGTACGCGATTTCGCGCCTGATGCATGGCGAGATTATTATAAGTTCTGTTTCGTTAGAAACCCGTATGAGCATGCAGTTTCGGACTTTTTTTGGCGACAATCCTTGGCAAAAGGCGTCGATTTCGTGGAATTCCTGAAGCGAAAACAAGATACCACTCGCCCCGACCCAGAGAGCGTTTTAGCCAGACCTGTTACAAATTGGCCAATTTATACAATACATGATGAAATTGCAGTCGACTTTATTGGCCGCTTTGAAAATCTGAGCGAGGACTTGGACAAGGCGCTCCAAGATATTGGTTTGGATTTGGGAGAGTCGCACCTTCCGGTTGCAAAAGGTAATACTCGAAGGCAGAATTTTTCTGAGATTTATAATGATGAAACGCGAGCGCTCGTAGCAGATATCTATAAGAACGAATTGGCTGAATTCCAATATAAATTCTCGGATCTGCCTACCTAGACTCTATTTCGGCAATCGAATTTATCTCGCCAGACAAAGAGCCTGGTGAACGTTTCGTTTTCCAGTATTCGAATAAAGAAACCGCATCGCAGACCCCCACTTCCTAAAGACATATCATCGGGACGTAATGGACGCGAACGATAAGCGGTTTCACCCACACACCCCACCAACCCCGTCCGCCAGCACCTCCCACACCGCCGCCACCCGCGGCTGGTGCCGCAACCTCTGATGCGCCGTCAGCCACACCGGCAGCGCGGGCAGTTCCAACTCCGGCAGCACCCGCACGATCCCCTCTGTCCGCTCGGCCACCGCCACTTGGCCCACGCCGATCCCACACCCGGCCAAAACAAAATTCCAATAGGCCACCTGATCGTCTGTGCAGGTCTGGAACCAGCGCGGCGTCGCCAAAAACCCCATCTCGCGCATCGCGCGGATGATGCGGTCGTCGCGGTCATAGCCCACCATTGCGTGCGCGCGTAACTCGTCCGCGTGCTCCGGCACGCCATGGGCCGCCGCATAGCCAGCCGAGGCGTAAAGCCCCAGCGGCAAATCCCCCAGATGTTTCGTCACCGTATCGAGCTGCGTGGGCCGGTACATGCGCAGGGCGATATCGGCCTCGTGGAACAGCAGATTGTCCGTCGCATCGCTGGCCACCACGTCCAGCGCGATAGACGGATACTTCGCCCGGATATCGGCAAGGATCGGCGGCAGGATATGCGTCGTCACGAAGACCGACGCCGTGATCCGCACGCGCCCCTCCAGCCCCGGCTGCTCCCCCGCCACGGTCAGCGAGACACGGCGCAGCGCATCGCGGATCTCGCGCGCTTCGGGCAGCAGGCTTGCGCATATCCCGGTCGGCTCGAATCCGCGTTCGTTGCGCGCAAAGAGGTAGTCGCCCACCTCTTCCTCGGCGGCGCGGATCAGGCGGCTGATCGTGGGTTGGCTTTGCCCCAAAACCCGCGCCGCCCCACTCATGGAACCCTCTTCCGCCACGGCTAAAACGGCCCGCAGCATGGGCCAGTCGATCACGTTGCTCATTCATAAATGAATAGCAGAGCTCAGGATTTTGGCAATTTCTATTCATCGATGAATGAGCAACATGAGATGGGAGACATCAACGAAGGAGGCTCCCATGCAAAAAACCGCCCTCATCCTCGGCCATACAGGCCGCTTCGGCCGCCACATGATGGCCGCCCTGAAGCGTCACGGCTGGCAAACCCGCCCCTTCAACCGCGCCACCGATACGCTGCAAGACGCGGCGCGCGGAACGCAGCTTATCGTCAACGGGTGGAACCCAATCTATTCCGATTGGGCCGCTCAGATCCCCGGCCTCACGGCCCAAGTCATCGCCGCCGCCAAAACCTCCGGCGCCGCTGTGATGATCCCCGGAAACGTCTACGTCTTTGGTGAGGACATCCCGGCGATCATCGGCCCCGACACACCCCATCGCGCCACGAACCCTCTCGGCCAGATCCGTCGCCGCATGGAAGCCGCCTACCGCGACGCGGGCGTGAAAGCCGTGATCCTGCGCGCCGGCGACTACATCGATACGGAAGCTTCGGGAAACTGGTTCGACATGATCATCGTCGCCAAGCTCGCCAAAGGCCGCGTCACCTACCCCGGCCCGATGGACCAACCCCATTCATGGGCGTACCTGCCCAACCTGGCAGAGGCCGGTGCGCGGCTGGCGGAAAAGCTCGATGATCTGCCGATCTTCAGCGATTTCATGTTCGACGGCTACACCCTGACCGGCGCCGAGCTGGCCCAGGCCGTGGAAGCCGCCACCGGCCAGCGCCTCAAGGCCAAGACGATGTCGTGGCTCCCGATCCATCTGGCGCGTCCGTTCTGGGCAGAGGCGAAACACCTCGTCGAGATGCGCTACCTCTGGAACCAGCCCCATCGGGCGGATGGGACAAAGCTGGCTCAGGTCATTCCAAACCTATGCCAGACAACAGTGCCGGATGCATTGGCCGTCGCGTGCGCACCGCTGTCTCCGGCCGCAAGGGATAGGCTCGAACACGTTCATCCGTAATTTTCCGACTTGCGCCGGAGCGCGGGTTCTCTTTCAAGGGATCGTATCCCATACGCAGAGATTGAAAGACATGTCCGACATCGCACCCCACCTGTCCCAGCAAGACGTCGAGGCGTTTCAACGCGACGGCGTGATCGTGATCCGGGGCCTGTTCGCCGATCATATCGAGACGATGCGCGCGGGCATCCAGCGCAACATGGACACACCCGGACCCTACGCGGCAGAAAACCTCAAACCCGGGGATCAGGGCCGCTTTTTCGACGATTATTGCAACTGGTCCCGCATTCCCGAGATCGAGCACGTGATCCGCACCTCCCCCGCGGCCCAGGTCGCGGCGGATTTGATGCGCTCCAGAACCGCACAGCTGTTCCACGACCATGTGTTGGTGAAAGAACCCGGCACTTCGAAACCCACGCCCTGGCATCAGGACGGGCCCTATTATTTCGTTGGCGGACAACAGACGGTCAGCTTCTGGGCCCCCGTCGATCCGGTCGCGGAGGCATCCCTACGCTGTGTTGCAGGCTCTCACTTATGGGCCAAACCCGTGCTTCCGACCCGGTGGTTGAACGAAGACAACTTCTACCCCGACGATAACACCTACATGCCGGTGCCCGATCCCGACGCGGAGGGTATGGATATTCGCGAATGGTCCCTGCAGCCCGGCGATGCAGTGGCGTTCAACTTCTGGATCCTGCACGGCGCGCGGGGCAATACCTCGGAGCAACGGCGTCGCGCTTTGTCGGTGCGATTTGTCGGTGACGATGCGCGCTATGTTGAGCGGCCCGGCCCGACGTCGCCACCGTTTCCGGGGCACGGAATGCAGGCCGGAGAGCGTCTGCGCGAGGATTGGTTTCCGGTGATCTTCAATCGAAGCGACGCACAGGTGTAACCCGTTTGTCCCCTTCATACGGTGAACGGGGTTGCATTGCGGCCTGATCCCGACAAAAACGCTTGCGATCATGGCCAAAACGTATCGCGTCCCTTCTGCCTTCCACCTCGGCAGCCTGTCATGGCTGGTTGCTGGAATGTGCCTGTTGCCGATGGTGGCCGCCGTTCTGGCCGCCTTTTCCGGTGGGTTCGACACGTTCCGCAGCCTTTGGACCAGCGTTCTGGGCGAGTTTGCCCTGACGACCGCGATCCTGATCGTCGCGGTCGGAACGGGCACAGCGGTAATCGGAACTGGCGCGGCGTGGTTGGTGACGGCCACGCGCTTTCCCGGACAACGCGTGTTGGAAATCGCACTGGCGCTGCCGCTGGCCTTTCCGGCCTATGTCCTGGCCTACGCTTACACCGATTTTCTCGATCACCCCGGCTGGGTGCAGACCACGTTGCGCGACCTGACCGGGTGGGGCCCGCGCGAGTACTGGTTTCCCGAGATCCGGTCACTTGGCGGCGCGGCCGCGATGTTGACGCTGGTTTTGTATCCGTACGTTTACCTTCTGACGCGGGCGGCGTTTCTGCAGCAATCGGCGACCGCCTATATCGCGGCACGCACCCTTGGTGACGGCGCATGGCGCGCGTTCTTCCGTGTAAGCTTGCCCATCGCGCGCCCCGCGATCGCCGGGGGCGTTCTGTTGGCGTTGATGGAGACGCTGGCGGATTACGGCACGGTGTCCTATTTCGGCGTCCGCACGTTCGCGACCGGCATCTATCAGGCTTGGTATTCCTTCTTCGACCGCAGCGCAGCAGCGCAGCTTGCCTTGTGCCTTCTGGTCGTGGCCCTTGTCATCGCGGCGCTGGAGCGGCGGCAAAGGCGTGATCAGCGGCACCACGGCGCGGGTCGTCGGTTCGAGGCGATGCAGACAGTGCAACTACACGGTTGGCAGGCCCTTGGAGCATTCACGTTTTGCGCCCTGCCAGTGCTGCTTGGCTTCGGGTTGCCGGTTGTGTTGTTGTTGGACCTCGGCTGGACCTCGTTCGACAACCTTCTGACCGAACGGTATCTGGGTTTCTTGCGAAACTCCGTGACGCTTGCGGTGATTGCGGCGGTGCTTACGGTTGGTGCGGCGGTTCTTCTGGGCTTCAATGCGCGTCTGCATCCGACGCCTGCGGCGCGGGCCAGTATTCGGATCGCGAGCCTTGGCTATGCGGTGCCGGGTGGTGTGATCGCGGTTGGGCTTCTGGTGCCATTTGCCGCCTTCGACAACGCACTCGACGCGTTCATGGAAGCACGGTTCGGGATTGATACCGGTCTTCTGATCACCGGGTCGATCTGGCTGCTGGTGGCGGCCTACGCGGTGCGGTTCATGGCGGCAGCGTTAAGTGCCTATGACGCCGGTTTGAGTACGATCAACCCCAACGTGGACGCCGTTGCGCGGACCCTCGGACGCACGCCGAGATCAATGTTGCGCGGGGTGCATTTGCCGATCCTGCGGCCGTCGATCCTGACCGGGTTGTTGATCGTGTTCGTTGACGTGATGAAAGAATTGCCGGCGACCTTGATCATGCGACCGTTCAACTTCGACACGCTGGCGGTGCAGGCGCACCGGCTGGCGGCGGATGAGCGGTTGGGGGAGGCGGCGGTGCCATCGCTGGTGATTGCGGTGGTCGGGTTGCTGCCGGTGGTGATCCTGTGCATGGGGTTGGGCCGCGAACGGACGGCGCGTCGGTTCGTGCCGGAGCCAGCCGAGGCGGGTTAGGCCGCTTTGGTCGATCCGCTATTCGCGCGTTTCGATCAGGAAGCAGCCGTATTGTTCGTCGATCTGACGGGCCAAGGCCTCCCCCGTATTTGTCGAGAGGCGGACCAAGTCAGTGGAACTGAACCGCTCGCCGCCCGAAGCCGCGGCATCGAAACGACGACCGATTTCCTCTTCTAGCGCGTCGAACCCCTCATCGAGAACACGCCCCGAACTGGTGGCGCGGGATCCGGCGTCCGGCCCGTCTTCGCAGGCCAGCACATAGACATCGCCGTTGTTTGCGGCACGCTCAAAGGGAACCAACCCGGCGGCGCCGAGGTCGGCGCTGGTCGGCGTGCAGGCGGAGATGCCGAACACGCAAAGGAGGGCAAGAGTGGACCGCAACATCTACATCATCTCCCGTACATCGGTCAGCTTGCCGGTCACAGCAGCCGCTGCCGCCATGGCGGGCGACATCAGGTGGGTGCGTCCGCCGCGGCCTTGCCGCCCCTCGAAGTTGCGGTTGGAGGTGGCAGCACACCGTTCGCCGGGCTGAAGCTGATCGGGGTTCATCGCAAGACACATGGAACAGCCCGCGAGGCGCCATTCGAAACCGGCGTCCTTGAAGATATCGGCGAGACCTTCCTCTTCGGCCTGCGCGCGGACGAGGCCAGAGCCGGGCACGACCATGGCGCGCTTCACGGCGATCTTCTTGCCCTTGAGAATCTCTGCCGCAGCGCGGAGGTCTTCGATGCGGCCATTTGTGCAGGAGCCGATGAAAACGGTGTCGATTTCAACATCGCGCAGCGCAGTGCCGGGGGTCAGACCCATGTAATCGAGCGACCGGGCGGCTGCGTCGACTTTGCCACCAGTGAAGGCGTCGGGCGCGGGAATGTCAGCGGTGATCGGAAGCACGTCTTCGGGTGAGGTGCCCCAGGTGACGACCGGCGCGATGTCTTCACCGCGAATGGTCACGACCTCGTCCCAATGAGCGTCATCGTCGGAATAGAGTGTCTTCCACCACGCAAGTGCGGCCTCCCACTGCGCGCCTTTGGGCGCGTGGGGGCGACCCATGCAGTACTTGAACGTCTTCTCGTCCGGCGCAATGATGCCAGCCCGCGCGCCGCCCTCGATGGCCATGTTGCAGACGGTCATGCGGCCTTCCATGGAAAGATCGCGGATCGCTTCGCCCATGTATTCAATGACGTAGCCGGTGCCACCCGCGGTGCCAGTCTTGCCGATCACGGACAAGGTGATGTCCTTGGCCGTCACACCTGGCGCAAGCTTGCCCGTGATCTCGACCTTCATGTTCTTGGATTTCTTCTGGATCAGCGTCTGCGTGGCCAGAACATGCTCGACCTCCGACGTGCCGATACCGTGGGCCAGTGCACCGAACGCACCATGGGTCGCGGTATGGCTGTCGCCGCACACGACGGTCATACCCGGAAGCGTCCAGCCCTGTTCCGGGCCAACGATATGCACGATGCCCTGACGAACGTCAGAGACGGGATAATAATGGATGCCGAAATCCTTGGCGTTCTTGTCGAGGGCTGCGACTTGAATTGCGCTGTCCTCGGTCATGTTCTCGGGGTTTTCGCGGCCCGGTGTCGTCGGCACGTTGTGATCGGGCACGGCGATGGTCTTGTCGGGCGCGTGCACCGAGCGTCCCGCCATGCGCAGCCCCTCGAAGGCCTGCGGCGAGGTCACTTCGTGCACCAGGTGACGGTCGATATAAAGCAGGCAGGTGCCGTCGTCGGCCTCGTGGGCGAGATGGGCATCCCAGATTTTGTCGTAAAGTGTCTTGCCGGTCATGGGTGTGATCCTCGGTTCCCCGGGCAGATGTCCCGGGTTTGTCTGGCAGGTCGAAATCGGTGCGGAGACAGGGCCTATAACCCGCCCAGACGCGAGGCGCGGACACCATGGAACCGCCAAGGCAGGCGCGCGCGGTCGCCGATATCGAAAAAGCTGGTCATGGCGGAGGGATTACACCGCCCCAACAGGCTTGCCAAGGTGGCCGTGTCCGCGCGTAAGGTGGGACAACCGACGTACGGAGCGCAGATGGAACCAGAGATCGAACCACCCCCTGACGGACAGGCGGTCGACGCCGCCCTGGGTGAGATCACAAGCCTTTGGGAACAGGCGCTCACCTTTGCGGAAAGCCTGCTGCGGCCCTGGAATGCCTATCAGGTCGGGATCGCCTTGGCCGTCTTGCTTGCCGCGTTTGTCTTGCGGCGGACACTAGGGCCGCGCATTCGGGCTTGGATGGCATCACGCGAAGGGTGGCCGACCTGGCGCATGCGCATTCTGGTGGTCGTCCACATCCGCTTGCAGATGATCTTTTTCGTCGCGCTGATGTGGCTTGTCGTCCTGATCATGCGGGAGGTGACATGGCCGTCGCGGTCTTTCCTTTTGATGGTGATCGCGGAATTGGCGACCGCGTGGCTTGTGGTTGCCTTCGCGACGCGGCTGATCCGGTCGGCACTGTTGCGTGCGATTGTGCGCTATGGCGCCTGGATTTACGTCACCCTGGCGATCCTGGACCTGCGGGATGAAACGGCTGCGATCCTCGATTCGGTAGGCTTCAACCTCGGTGACGCGCGACTGTCGCTTCTGACGTTGCTGCAGGCGGTGCTGGTTGTCGCAACCCTTGTAATCATCGCGCGGTTCCTGACCGGGACGGCGACCACCCGCATCCAACGCAATGAAGAGATGTCGCCATCCATGCGGGTGCTGGCGATCAAGTTCCTGCAAGTCGCATTCTACGGGGTCGCGATCTATGTCGGCCTGCGCCTGACCGGGGTGGATTTGACGGGGCTTGCGGTCTTGTCGGGCGCGATCGGCGTGGGCCTTGGTTTTGGCCTGCAAAAAGTTGTCTCAAACCTCGTGTCGGGCGTGATTATCCTGCTGGACAAGTCGATCAAGCCGGGCGACGTAATCTCATTGGGCGAAACCTTTGGATGGATCAATTCGCTCGGCGCACGATACGTCAGCGTGGTCACGCGCGACGGCAAGGAATACCTGATCCCCAACGAGGACCTGATCACCAATCAGGTGGTCAACTGGTCCCATTCGAACGATTTCGTGCGCCTCGATATCTATTTCGGCACTGCCTATGGAGATGACCCGCATAAGGTCAGGCAGCTTGCAATCGAAGCGGCCGAGGGTGTGGATAGGGTTCTGAATGACCGGCCCCCGGTCTGCCATATCGTGGGCTTTGGTGACAGTTCGGTGGATTATATCCTGCGGTTCTGGATCAAGGATCCGACCGGTGGCCTGACCAATATCCGCGGCAAGGTGTACCTTGCACTATGGGACGCGTTTCAGCACCACGGGATCAACATTCCCTTCCCGCAACGCGAGGTTCGGATGTTGGATGATCGACCCGAACCCGCGGATTAAAGGCTTTTCGTGGTGGCCAGCATCCTTGGGTCGAGCTTGAGTTCGATGATGTGCAGCCCGCCATCTAGGGTCATTTTGTAAGCATCGGGGAATTCGGAATTGGTGGTAATCGTGTGGCCGGTTCCGCCATAGGCCTTGGCCAGCGTCGCATAATCGGGGTTGTACAGATCGGTGCCCGAGACGCGGCCGGGATAGGTCTTTTCCTGATGCATGCGGATCGTGCCGTAGCGCCCGTTATTGGCCACGATCACGGTGATATCGGCCCCGTGCTGTCGCGCGGTCGAAAGCTCTTGCAGGGTCATCTGCAGGCAGCCGTCACCGGCAAGACAGATGACCGGGCTTTGCGGGTTTTGCAGCTTGGCCGAGATCGCAGCAGGCAAGCCGTATCCCATTGAGCCCGACGTTGGCGCGACCTGCGTCCCATAGCGACGGAAGCGGTGATAGCGATGCAGGAACGCCGCATAGTTCCCGGCCCCGTTGGTGATGATGGTTTCGGGGGCCACGTTGTCGCGGAGCCAGGAGATCACCCATTCCATCTGCACCGTGCCGGGGGTTTCCTGCGGCCTCTGCCAGCCCTCGTATTCAGTGCGTGCCGACGCGGCACCACGGTCGCCCGCTACAGGGTCGACCGCTTCGAGCAGATCCTGCAAAATCGCGCCCGGAATGGCCGAGACGGCGTGGGTTGCGGGGTAGACCTTGCCGATCGCCTCGGCTTCGGGGTGCACCTGAAGGAGCGTCGGCGTTTGTGCGGGATCGAGCAGGGTGAAATCGGCGGTTGTGATATCGTTCAGTTCGGCCCCCAGAAGCAGGATGCAATCCGATGCCCCCAACCGTTTGGCCAGGGCCGGGTTCATGCCAACCCCGAAATCGCCCGCGTAATGGGGATGGTCATTGTCGATGTAATCCTGCCTGCGGAAGGTTACAGCGATAGGCGCGCCAGTGCGCGCGGCGAGGGCCTCGGCTTGCTGGCGCGCAGTGTCGGACCATTGCGATCCGCCGCAGATGATCAGCGGATGCTTGGCATCGTTCAGGCAAGTGGCGAAGGCGTGGATCGTATCGGGTGCCGCGCCGAGCATAGCCAGGGATCCGGGGCGCATTTTGGGCGGCTCCGCCATTGCGGATAGAATGTCTTCGGGCAAGGCAAGAACAACCGGCCCGGGACGGCCCGACTGGGCAACCGCAAAGGCGCGGTCGATGTATTCGGCCAGTCGATCCGTGCGCTCGACCTCAGCCACCCATTTGACCAGCGGCCCGAAGAAAGCACGGTAATCAACCTCCTGGAACACGCCACGGTCGCGGTGTTTGAGCGGCACCTGACCGACAAAGCAGACCAACGGCGTGGCGTCATGCATAGCGATATGTAGACCCGCGCTGGCATTCGTGGCGCCCGGTCCGCGCGTCACGAAAACGACACCTGGCTGGCCGGTCATCTTTCCATGGGCGTCGGCCATCATGGCGGCCCCGCCCTCTTGTCGGCAGACGATGTTGGGGATGTTCGCGTCGTGCAGACCGTCCAGCGCCGCAAGGAAGCTTTCCCCCGGCACCGAAAAGACCCGTGTCACGCCATGCAAGGCCAATCGCTCTGCGAGAATTTTTCCGCCGTGTTGCTTGGCCATCGGCATCCCCAACCTAACTGCACACGGGTCGATTAGTGTGACGGAGAGATGGATATGTCCAGCGGAAGACTTTTGGGGATTTGTGGTTCCCTGCGTGCGGGATCGTTGAACCGCAAGCTGCTGATGGAGGCAAAGGCGGCGTTTGATCCGGCAACGTTTGACGACGCCGATCTTCGGTTTCCGCTTTATGACGGCGATCTGGAGTCCCGCGACGGCATCCCGGAGGCCGTTCAGACGCTCTCCGACCAAATCGCGCAGGCCGACGCCGTCGTGATCGCCAGCCCGGAGTACAACAAGTCGATTTCGGGTGCCTTGAAGAATGCGCTGGATTGGGTGAGCCGGACCGAAGGCAACCCATGGGGTGACAAACCACTGGCGATCATGTCGGCCACCGCCGGGCGCGCCGGCGGTGAGCGTGGGCAGTTGATGATGCGCGAAAGCCTTGTTGCGTTTCGCCCACGATTGGTGACCGGGCCCGAAGTTCTGGTCGGCGCGGCACAGGATCAGTTCGAGGGCGAGGTTTTGACCAACGAGATCAATCGCAAGGCGTTGAATGGGCTGATGGACGCACTTCGGACCGCCGCCGGGCTCTAGAGGCTTGCCTCGGGGCGGAAGCCGTCGGGGATGCGATCGTTGGTGTCGAGGATCAGATCGGCCAGCATTTCGGCCACGACGGGGGCCATGGCGAGGCCGATCTTGAAACCGCCGTTCGCGATGTAAGCCTCGGCGCGCGTCGGATGTGCGCCGACCATGGGCGCACGGCTGCGCGCGCGAGGGCGCAGACCGGCCCATCGCTGGATCACGGGCGCATCGGCCAAAACGGGAAGGGCACGGCGGGCGCGATTGATAAGCGGATCAAGCTGTTCGTCGGTGGCCGTTGGGCTTTCGAACTCCCGTTCCGTAGTGGAACCAACCGCAACGGTGCCGTCTGCGTGGGGCACGATATGCAGCCCATCTACAAACACCTGCGGCACATTCGGCAAGGCGCAGCGCAGCAGAGCGGCCTGACCCTTGATCGGCGCACCGATGGATCTGCCAAGGGCTTGCGAGATTTCTGATAAGTCCGCGGCACCCGTGGCCAAGACTTCTATGCCGCGAGCTTCGCCATCTGAGGTGATATTGACGCCCCTTGCAATGAGGGCCGCAGAAAGGCTCAAACATGCCTGTTTGGGATGAATACGGGCTGTCAGTGTGTCGTGAATGACGAGGCCTGTGGGGCTATTAACTTCAACAGCGGCGCAGGCGGCTTCGATCACCTCCCACCTATGACGACCCTGCCAGAGATCTTGCGATGTCACCGCGCGCGCGCGGGCCAATTCCACGGCGCGGGCATCGAGCAAGGGTTGCAGACGACCGGTGCGGCCATAGCCGGGATCCTGGCCACCTGCTTCAGCGATGGTGGCCCAAAGCGCGTTCGCCTTGTCGAGCGCTTCGAACTGCATCGCCTTCTTCGGGTTCCAGTTCTCAGGGACATGCGGCGCCAAGGCGCCGACGATACCGCCAGATGCCCCGGCGCCGACACCATGCGGGTCGATCACCTGAACCGCAGCACCCCGCGTGCGCAACATCCATGCGCACATCAGCCCCATGATACCAGCGCCGCGTATCGTGATGTCGACCATTGAAACTTCACCCACCTTGGCAGATCGTCCGCCGGTCAGGTGATAGGACGCGGCATGGCTCAGGACCAGCACAAGATCGAATGGAACGGGGATGTGCCGGTCTCCACTCAATTTGATGATCCTTTTTATTCTTTCGATAACGGTTTGGCGGAAAGCCAGTACGTTTTCTTACAGGGAAATGACCTTCCCGACCGGTTCCAGGACGGGTTTCATGTCGGCGAATTGGGTTTTGGAACAGGGTTGAATTTCCTCACCACCTTGCGCGCGTTTCGGGAGGCTGGCGGGCCCGGCACGCTGCGGTTCACGTCATTCGAGGCCTTCCCCATGCCGCTTGCGGATTTGAAGCGTGCCTTGGGCGCGTTTCGCGGTCTGCCGTCCGACATTTTCACGAGCCTGACGGACGAAACATTGCCTTTACGGATGGAAGGGAATGATTTCGATCTGCGGATCATTCCCGGGCAGGCAGGGCGGACGTTGCCACCGTGGGAGGGGGTGGTGGATGCCTGGTATCTCGACGGGTTTGCTCCGGCGAAGAACCCGGGAATGTGGACAGCCGAAATGATGGCAGAGGTCGCGAAACACACCGCGCCAGGGGGCACGTTTGCGACCTATACTGCCGTTGGGGATGTGCGGCGCGCGTTGGAGGCTGCAGGCTTCGCGGTCACACGCTGCGCAGGGTTCGGACGCAAACGCCACATGACCAGGGGGCGCCTGAGATGACCGAAAACCCTCGGCTCGGCATCTTATTGATGATCGCCACCACGTTTGTCTTTGCCATGCAAGACGGGATCAGTCGCCATCTGGCGGGGGAATACAACGTTCTGATGATCGTGATGATCCGGTACTGGTTCTTTGCGGCCTTCGTGATCACGGTGGCGTCGCGGCAAGCCGGCGGGATCGCTGCCGCCGCACGCACCAAGCAGCCTGTGTTGCAGGCGTTTCGGGGCCTGCTTTTGGCGACGGAAATCTGCGTCATGGTCGGCGGGTTCGTGTTGCTGGGGCTGGTGGAGGCACATGCTATCTTCACCTGCTATCCGCTTCTAGTGGCCGCGTTGTCCGGCCCTATTCTCGGCGAAAAAGTCGGCTGGCGGCGGTGGACCGCGATCGGGATTGGGTTTGTTGGTGTCCTGGTGATCCTGCAGCCGGGCATCGCTGTGTTTTCGGTCGAGGCTTTGGTGCCGCTCTGCGCCGCGTTTCTGTTTGCGCTCTACAACTTGCTGACACGGTATGCTGCGCGGGAAGATCGTGCCGCAACAAGCTTCTTTTGGACCGGAACCGTAGGCGCCGTGATGATGACCTGTGTTGGCATCTGGTTTTGGGAGCCGATGATCGGGCGAGATTGGGTCTGGATGGGGGCGTTGTGCATCACCGGGGCCAGCGGGCATTTCCTGCTGATCAAGACGTATGAATATGCGGAGGCCTCTACCGTGCAACCCTTCGCCTATCTGCAACTGGTGTTTGCGGCGACGCTCGGGTTGGTCGTGTTCAACGAAGAGCTTGCGACCAATGTGGTCATCGGCGCGTTTATCGTGGTCTGCGCGGGGCTGTTCACGCTGTGGCGAACAAGGGCCCGCGCGCAGGATTGATCATTCTGCGGCGGTCATGTGGTCTTGTGACTTCAACTGTCCAAGCATGGCGATGACGGAGTCGCTCCAAACCGGCGCATTGGGCTTTGGATGCGCGGCGGCCTGCACCAGATAGGCCGTCTCGGGCAGGGGTTTTGCGAAGATCACCGGGCTTTCGGGTGTGACGGTGGCCCAACCGGCCCGCAGCACCGACAGGGCCAGAAGACCCATCTTGTGCCGACCGGTCGTCGTCGCGCGGCGCGAAATGCTGTCGTAGCCGGACCGCGCCAGGTTGCGCCCGATGGCGTCATAGCAATGCCGCGCGGCGAAGATGCCGGGGCGCGCGGCGAACGGCAAACGCCCGATCCCCGCCTCGCTGCGCAGGTAAAGCCGGTGCGCCTCGGCCAGAAGTCGCTTGGTCAGCCGTTGAAGATCACGCGACGGTATTGGGTCGGCGAACAGCGTCTCAGCCTCAAGCCCGATCTCATCAAGCCAATCGGTCGGCAGGTAAAGCCGCCCGGCGCGCGCATCCTCACCGACATCGCGAGCGATATTGGTCAACTGCATGGCGACACCAAGGTCACAGGCACGCGCGAGCGCCTGTTCATCGCGCACCCGCATCAGGACGCACATCATCGTCCCGACGGCGGATGCGACGCGGGCAGAATAGCCGCGCAGCTCCGACAAAGTTGCGTAACGCCGCTCCATCCCATCCCAGGCAAGGCCTTCCAGAAGCGCCTCGGGCAAGGCGCGGGGCATATCGAATTCCTCGATCATCGCGGTGAAGGCCCGATCTGTCGGAGTGTTCCGGGGCGTGCCGCGATAGGCCGCTTCCAAACGCTCGGACAGGGCGAGGACGGCGGCGGGTTTGTCTGTGCCGAAATCAACCTCATCATCGGCGCAGCGGCAAAACGCGTACAGCGCCAGGGCCGGATCGCGCACCGACGCCGGAAGAAGCCGCGAGGCGGCATGAAAGGAGTAAGAGCCTTCGCGGATCGCGGCGCGGCAATGCTCCATATCGTTTGGGTCAATCATATTTCACTCGGCTGCAAGACGTTGGTCGGGGCGCGTCATCGGATGCGGGGCGTCGGGAACGAGGTGCGTCAAAACCTCGGACGAAGTGACGACGGAAGGGATACCGGCGCCCGGATGGGTGCCCGCCCCGACAAGGAACAGGCCCGGCACCTCCTCGGAGATATTGTGCGGACGGAACCAAGCGGATTGAAAAATGCGCGGCTCAAGCGAAAAGCCGGCCCCATGCGGAGAACGGTAGCGCGACACGAAGGTGTCGGGTGTGAAGACATGCGACGCGCTCAGGTGGTCCTCGAAGCCGGGCAGGAGATGGTCGTTGAGAACACCGGCAAGCCGCGCGCGGTAGGTCTGCTGCATCTCTTCCCAATTGACAGCACCCGCACCATGAAGGTTCGGCACAGGAGACAGGGCATAGAACGTATCATCGCCGTCTGGTGCGGCGCTGGGGTCGGTGATCGAGGGGCGGTGCAGGTATACGGACATGTCCTGCGCGAGCTTGCGGCGGATGAAGATGTCATCGAGCAATCCGTTGTAGCGCGGCCCGTTCAGGATCGTGTGATGCCCGACATCGGACCATTTCCCACGCGTACCCTTGGTTCCGAAATACCAGACGAACAGCCCCATCGACCAACGCGACCGGTTCAGGCGCTTGGGTGTCCACCGCTTTTTGGTATGCTTGGACAGGAGGTGTTCATAGGTCGTGCCGGGATCGGCGTTGGACACGACAATATCCGAGGTGAGGCGTTCACCGCCTGCCGTGACCACGCCGGAGGCCCGCCCGTTATGCACGGTGATCTCGGCGATATCTTCGTTCAGCCGCACCTCGCCACCCTGATCCTCGATCACACGGACCATGGCATCAGCCATCGCCTGCACGCCACCCATGGCGTAATGGACGCCGAATTCCTTTTCGAGGTGACTGACGAGGATATACATGCTGGTGACACGGGTCGGATCGCCGCCGATGAACAGCGGATGGAACGATAACGCCATGCGAAGGCGCTCGTCCTTCACCCGGCGCGCGGCGTGGCGGTAAACCGACCGATCCGCGCGAAGACGGACGAACCCGGGAAGCTCCTTCACAAGGTCCATAAGCTTGTTCATCGGACGCCGGCCAAGGCCTTCGAATCCAAATTCGTAGCGCGCCTCGCTGTCGGCTAGGAACCTGCGATAACCGGGAAGATCATCGGGCGAGAGACGCGCAACCTCGGCCTCCATCGCGGTTTCGTCCTGCTGCACGCGCAAGGCCGAGCCATCACGCCACCGGATTTCGTAATACGGATTGACGGGCCGCAGATCGACATCGGCGTCAAAATCGCGGCCGCACTCGGCCCAAAGCTGACGAAAAACCTGCGGGACCGTCACGATGGTCGGGCCAAGATCGAATCGGTGGCCGTTCTGGGTGATCGACGAACCACGCCCCCCGGCCCGGTCCAGCCGGTCGAGCAGCGTGACACGATATCCTTTGGCACCGAGGCGCATCGCGGCAGACAGGCCGCCCAAACCGGCGCCAATGACAATCGCGCGGGAGGGATCAGGGGAGGGCATTTGGATCGCTCGCTTCCATAAAGTGTCCACTCTTCTTTACACTATGTGGAGCGTTCGCACATTGCAAAGGCGATTTGACTTTCAAACCTGCGACCAATGTGTCAGACTAAGTTGACACATGGAAAGACCGGCCATGAAATCGACAACCCTTAGTTTGTTCCGCTTCGGCGCGCTGAACGCGCGCCTTTGGGCATTTGCGCAAATGGGGCTGGCCCGGCGTGGCCTGGCCCAGATCCGTGATATCGGCGCGTGGAAGCTTTGCGGTTCCGGCACGGGAGAGGGCTTTACCCCGATTCCCAACACCGCCGTCTACGCGATACTGGCCACCTGGCCTGACCACGATTCGGCGAGGCGCGCGATGCATGGAAGCCCCGTTTTCCGCCGCTATCAAGCGCGCGCCACCGAAGCGCGAACCCTGTTTCTAAGCGCGACATCGGCGCGCGGCACCTGGTCCGGAACAGAACCGTTCGCAGCCGACGCTAATCCAAGTGGCGGCCCTATCGCGGCGCTGACGCGCGCGACGGTGAAGCCAAGGCTGGCCGCGAAATTCTGGAAACGCGTCCCCGATATTTCCACCGTGATTGGGCAAGACCCGAACGTCCTGTTCAAGATCGGAATTGGTGAGGTGCCATGGCTCCACCAGGTGACTTTTTCCATCTGGCCCGATTCGGAGTCGATGGCGGCTTTCGCACGCCATGACGGTCCCCATGCACAGGCCATTCGCGCCGTACGCACCGAACAATGGTTCAAGGAAGAGCTTTACGCGCGGTTCAACATAGATGCCGTCGACGGCATTTGGGACGGCCAGCAACTGAACCTGAACCTGACTGAGACCCTACAGAGAAGCACAAGGATGGCCGCCGAATGAAAGATATGAAGCGCCCCGGCCCGTTCCCGTTTTCCGCAATCGTGGGTCAGGAAGAAATGAAACGCGCGATGGTGTTGACCGCAATCGACGGTGGTATCGGCGGCGTTCTGGTGTTCGGCGATCGGGGCACTGGCAAGTCCACCGCCGTGCGCGGATTGGCGGCGCTGCTGCCCGAAATCGACGCGGTCGCCGGGTGCCCCGTGAACTCGGAAACCGTCTCTGATGTGCCGGATTGGGTCGCATTGAAGGACGGCACGGTGATCGCCAAGCCGACTCCGGTGATCGACCTGCCGCTCGGGGCAACCGAAGATCGGGTGGTCGGTGCGCTTGATATCGAAAAGGCCCTGACCAAAGGCGAAAAGGCGTTTGAACCCGGCCTACTGGCGCGTGCGAACCGGGGCTACCTTTACATCGACGAGGTCAATCTGCTGGAGGACCATATCGTCGATCTTCTGCTCGACGTCGCCCAATCGGGTCAGAACGTGGTGGAACGCGAGGGGCTTTCGATCCGTCACGCGGCGCGGTTCGTGCTGGTCGGGTCGGGGAATCCCGAAGAGGGAGAGCTTCGGCCTCAATTACTCGACCGGTTTGGCCTGTCGGTGGAAGTCGAGAGCCCCAAGGATCTTGATGTGCGTATCGATGTGATCCGCAGACGCGATGCCTATGACCGCGATGCCATGACCTTTTGCACGGAATGGGAAGCCTCGGACGCCGATCTCCGGGCGCAGATCGTGGCCGCGCGCAAACGGCTGGCATCGGTCGATGCGAGTGACGCGATCATTCGCGATTGTGCCGCGCTGTGCGTGGCGCTTGGATCGGACGGGTTGCGGGGCGAATTGACATTGCTGCGCGCCGCCCGCGCCCTGGCCGCGTTCAACGGGGACACAGCCGTAGACCGCCGCCATCTCCGGATGGTCGCCGCAAGTGCCCTGCGCCATCGCCTGCGCCGCGATCCACTGGATGAAGCGGGGTCCACGACCCGCGTGACGCGTGTGGTCGACGAGGTCCTGGGGTGAGCGCGCATGAAGCCCGGTGGCATTCGGTCAATCTGGCCGTTGCCTGCTTCGCACTTGATCCAACATCGCTTGGTGGCATGCAGGTCCGCGCGCGCGTGGGCCCGGTGCGCGATCGGTTCGAAGCCGGATTAAGGGTTGCACTGGCGGGGCAGGCGTTGTCGCGCATGGCACCTACGATGGGCGATGAAGCGTTGTACGGGGGGCTCGACCTCGCCGCTACGCTGCAGGCGGGGGCGCTGCACCGGACGCAGGGCATCCTGAACCGCGGTGGGACGTTGCTTTTGCCGATGGCAGAACGGGTTGAACCGCGATTGGCCGGACGCTTGGCGACCGCGCTCGATACGCGGCGTGAACTGGCCATCGTGGCGTTTGACGAAGGGGCGGAGCCGGGTGAACACACGCCGGACGCCCTGCTCGACCGGTTGGCCTTACATATCGACTTGTCCGACCATCCACTCTCCGCGGCCCCGGATCTGCAATTCGACATCGACGCCCTTGCCGAGGCGCGGAATGCCCTGCCGCAGATCATAGTCCCGGAAGATGCGATCACCGAATTGGTCTTCGTTGCCGCGCGCCTTGGCGTGCAGTCGCTCCGCGCACCATCGCAGGCGCTTGCCATGGCCCGCGCCTCCGCCGCTTTGTCTGGTGCAGAGCAGGTGGACGAAGCCGATTTGCTGTTGGCCGTGGAACTGGTCCTGGCTCCAAGGGCGACGCAAATCCCTGAGATGGAAACACTTCAGGACGACGTGCCACCCCCGCCACCCCCCGCCCCCGAAAATCAGCCGGACGATGCAGCCGAGCCCGACGCGCAGGCCAATCAACCGCCTGCCGAGGTCCTTCTGGACGCCGCGCGCGCGATGCTACCCCCCGATCTCCTGGCGCGGTTGGCGGCCGCAAAGGCCAGGCGCGCCGCATGTGGAAGCGGCTCGGGCGCCAAGCAAACCGGCAACCGGCGAGGCCGTCCCTTGCCGCCGCGACCCGGACGTTTGGGCGGCGGCGCTCGTATTGACCTGGTCGCCACCTTACGCGCCGCAGCGCCTTGGCAAACCATTCGACGCAAGGTCTCGGGCGACGAAGGGCGTATCCATGTGCGGACGTCCGACCTTCGCATTCGGCGTTACCAAGAAACCTCCGACCGCGCGATCATCTTCGTGGTGGATGCCTCGGGCTCGGCCGCAATGGCACGACTGGCCGAAGCGAAGGGCGCAGTCGAGCTGTTGTTGGCCGAAGCCTATGCGCGGCGCGACCACGTGGCGCTGATTGCGTTTCGCGGGGATGGATCAGACGTGCTTTTGCCGCCAACGCGCTCGTTGGTGCAAACGAAGCGGCGTTTGTCGAGTTTGCCGGGCGGCGGCGGGACACCTCTTGCCGCGGGCCTCAAATCGGCGTTGGATCTGGTCGGCCTGGCGCGCGGCAAAGGCATGACACCGTCGGTCGCGCTTCTGACGGATGGGCGTGCGAATGTGGACCTGAGTGGGGCCGCAAATCGCGCTCAGGCCTCTGAAGACGCAAACCTCATGGCGCGGTTCCTGCGCTCGGAAGGTGTCCCTGGGCTGGTGATCGACACCGGCTTGCGGCCGACCCGTGGACTGGACGGTCTGGCCCGCGAAATGGGCGCGCCGTACCTGCCGCTGCCCCGTGCCGATGGCCGCAGCCTTTCACGCGCCGTGGACGCGGCGCTGACCCCGTGACAGCCCACCTTCCTCCGCCGAATTGGCCCAATCGCGCGGCCAGCCAAAGCATACCCGTTGCACCGCATCGTTGGCATGTTCAACGCACGGGCGGCGGCCCTACGGCGTTGCTTCTGCATGGCGCCGGAGCATCCGCCCATACGTGGGCACCCTTGTTGCAGGCGGGGAATGATGGCTGGGATGCCATTATGCCTGACCTTCCGGGTCACGGCTTTACGCAAAGCCCCCGTGGGCGGGCGCGTTTGCCGGACGTTGCAGCGGACATCGCGGCGCTTTTGACGCATCTGGGTGCAGAGCCAGAGCTGATCATCGGGCATTCCGCGGGCGGAGCCGTGGCGTTGGAGATGATCAGAAGTGGCCTATCCAATCCACGCAAGCTGGTCATCCTGAACGGAGCGTTGGAGGATTTTCGCGGCGCCGCCGGTTTGCTGTTTCCGGTCATGGCAAGGGTTCTGGCCCTCAATCCGCTGACCTCGTTCTTCCTGCCTTCGGGCGCACAGGCGATGAAGCAAGCGCGATCCGTCATCTCCTCGACCGGCTCGGACCTTCCGGACCCCCTGCTTGCGCCCTATGCGAAGTTGATCAGCCAGAAGTCTCACGTCGACGGCACCTTGGCGATGATGGCGCAATGGTCGCTTGCGGATCTGAGCCGCGCTTTGCCGCAGATCGACACACCCACGCTGTTCATTCACGGTGCCAAAGACGAAGCGGTTGGCGTTGCTTCCGCCCGGCGCGTGGCCGACCGAATGCCGAATGCGGATCTGGTGTTGCTTGAGGGCGCCGGTCATCTGGCCCACGAAGAAGCGCCAGATCAGGTCGCGTTCGAGGTACGGCGCTTTTGCGAGATGACCGAGGCAAACTGAAACGGGCGACCCTTGGGCCGCCCGTTTGCACATCCTGAAAAAGCGCGCCGTCCGCGCCGGGTCTTATTCCGCTTCCGGCCCGCCGAGGGACACGAGATACGCATAGAGGTTCACTGCGTCCTCTTCCGAACGAACGCGGAAGCTCATCGCACCACGCAGGCTGTCATCGCCCGTAGTCTCGCGGATCCAGCCGGTCGGGTCCTGCACATAGGCCACGAAGGACGCTTCGTCCCAGACCGTTCCCGCTTCCATCAGGGCGGTCAGGCCGTTGGAGTAGCGGAAGTCTTCGACACCGCCAACAGTGCGACCGTGGATACCCCAGAGGTTCGGGCCAGTGCGTGCGTTGCGACCGGCCAGTGTTTCGCCTTCTGCATCGACGACGACGTGGCAGGAAATGCACTGGCGGAACGCGCGTTCGCCCGCTTCGGCGTCACCCGTTGCATGGCCGTCCGCAAGGGCCGGCACGGCCATCGGAACGGTGAAAAGTGTGGCTGCCGCTGCAAGAACGGAAAGTCGTTTCATAGGTAGCTCCCTTCGAGTGTGCTCACATGAGTATACCTAGCTGTATACAAATTGCGTCCACACCTTTTTGTGACGTTTTGATAACTTAGGCAACAGCATGCGCAATGGCGCACTGCTTCCAGAGGGTCTTGAGGGCCATCACGAGGTATTCGATATCCTCATCGGTGTGAAGCGGGCCGGGAGTGAATCGCAGCCGTTCGGTGCCTTTGGGGACCGTCGGATAGTTGATCGGCTGCACATAGATCCCGAATTGATCCATCAGAATATCGGCCAGCATCCGGCATTTCACCGGGTCTTTCACCATTACCGGGATGATGTGTGATGGGTTATGTTCATGGGGGATGCCCTCGGCGTCCAGACGGGCGCGCAGGCGTTCGACCTGCCGGCGCTGCATGGCGCGCTCCCAACCGCTTTGCTTGAGATGACGGATCGATTCGGTTGCCGCCGCTGCAACTGCGGGCGGCAGGGCCGTGGTGAAGATGAACCCGCTGGCAAAGGACCGGATGAAATCCACCAAAGCCGCAGAGCCGGTGATATACCCGCCGACGCACCCATAGGCCTTGCCAAGCGTGCCTTCGATCAGGGTGATGCGGTCCATCAACCCCTCACGTTCCGCCACACCACCGCCACGCGGGCCATACATGCCAACGGCATGGACTTCGTCGATGTAGCTCATTGCGCCGTGCTTTTCGCAAACGTCGAGAATTTCGGCGATTGGAGCGATATCACCGTCCATGGAATAGACCGACTCAAACGCCACGATGGGCGTTGCATTGGCAGGCAGCGCGGCCAATTTGCGATCGAGGTCCTTGGGGTCGTTGTGTTTCCAGATCACCTTGTCGCATTTCGCGTGGCGGATACCCTCGATCATCGACGCATGGTTCAGCGCGTCCGACAGGATCACCGCGTTGGGCAAGCGCGAGCCCAATGTAGACAGCGAGGCCCAGTTCGACACGTAGCCCGAGGTGAACAGAAGCGCTGCTTCCTTGCCGTGAAGGTCGGCGAGTTCGGCCTCCAACAACTTGTGATGATGCGCGTTGCCCGAAATATTGCGCGTCCCGCCAGCGCCCGTGCCGCAGGTAGCGACCGTGTCCATCATCACCTGCATGACTTTCGGGTTCTGACCCATCCCGAGGTAGTCGTTCGAGCACCAGACAGTGACCTTGTCCTGTTCGCCGTTACCGTGGTTCTTCACCCGTGGGAAATCCCCGGTTTCGCGTTCAAGTTCCGCGAAAATGCGATAGTTCCCCTCTTCCTTGAGTTGGTCGAGCTGGGATTGGAACAGCTGGTCAAAGTTCATTGGACTTCCTCGCTTAGTCTTGTCGCTTGGGCAGGCTGGGGCCTTTCGGGCAGCATCCATCGCCATAGTTTCTCATCGGGCAGCGGGAGCACCATGAACCAGTGTTCCAGCAGGGCGAGCGCGCTCAGCGCGCTCAGGAGGGCAAAACCGACGACATCGGCTTGGGCCTCGGACACCAAAAGCCGTTCCAGCCAACAGGCGGCTGTGAACGACAGGGCAGTGATCGACATCGGGAACAGCCAGTTCATCCGCGCGGTGCGGAAATGGCTGGGAAGATGTTCAAGGGTTTCGGGAATGAACTCAACATTCACCTTCCGTACCCCGAGGTAGAGGTTCAGCTTGGCGCTGATCCGGGCCGCAAACAGCACGGCGAAGGTCCACATGCCATAGTGGTTTTCGGCCCCCCAGGCCAGGACAACCATGGCCACAAACACCGCAGCCAGAAGCATCTCATGGTAAGCGATTGTGCCCCAGGCGCGAATGAAACGCTCCCACTCCGGGACACCTTCGCGTGCATCACTGCGCACGGGGCCGGTGATCGTACCGGTCAGGAACGTCAATTCGATCCACCCCCACAGCGCCAGCGCCGACAAGAAGGCCACGTAGACGCCCGCGATTGTGCCGTTGCCCAAAGTGTCCAGAAAACCGGCCGCCCCCAAAACCAGGAACGGCAGGGTCATCAGGCACGCCCAAAGCCGCGCCTGTGGGCCGCCCTGATCCGCCCGGCGCACAGCCAGCAGGATCGCTCCGGTGGAGAACCACCAGACGAACAGGGCCGCGAGGGCCGCGATCCAGGGCGAGCTGAGCATCAGTAGGCGGGCTCCAGTCGGACATTTTCCAAAGTGTCCCGCCGGATTGCAGGGATGGACATCAGGCTGGCGAACGCCAAGCCGGCACGCATCTGCGCCTCGATCTTGCGCAGGAAACGCCCCTGTTCGGTGGCCTTCGCCAGGTCCTCGTTGGCCTTCTGCAGACGCTCCAGGGCGGGCTGCCAACGCGGATGGTCGATATCGAGCGTGATCGGATAGACTTGCCGGGCAATCTCGAACGTCTTGCGAAACACCTCGTGCGCGTATTCATCCGGGTCGACGCCAAGCGCTGCGTGGAAGGCTGGACGCTGGTGATCACGGACATACATCGTAGCGCAGAACGCAACGAGGAAGAACTTGATCCAATAGACGTTCAGTCCCTGTGTCAGCTTCGGGTCCGTCTTCATCAGAAGGGCAAAGGCTTCCCCGTGGGAGAACTCGTCGTTGCACCATTCCTTGAACCACTTGAAGATCGGGTGGAACCGATGTTCGGGGTGTTTCTCGAGATGGCGGAAGATGGTGATGTAGCGGGCATAGCCGATCTTCTCGGACAGATACGTCGCGTAGTAGATGAACTTTGGGCGGAAGTAGGTGTACTTCTTGTTCTGCGTGAGGAACCCAAGATTCACGCGCAGACCAGCCTCCCGCAGCGCGTCGTTGATAAAGCCCGCATGGCGCGCCTCGTCCCGGGCCATAAGCTGAAAGAGCTGCGTGATGTCCTCGTTATTGCCGCGGCGCTTCATCTCCTTGTAGAGAACGCAACCCGAGAATTCGGCCGTGCAGCTTGAAATCAGGAAATCGATGAACTCCTTCTTCAACTGCGGCTCCATCCCGTCCCAGTCGACGTCGTCCCAATCTTCGTTTTTCTTGAAGTGACCCTTGTTCGGGTCCGAGACCATTTGCGCGATCAGGGCATCCCATTCTGCGCGCACGGGCGATACGTCGATCGAATCCAGCGCCTCGAAATCGGTGGTGTAGAAGCGCGGCGTCAGAAGCGTATCGCTCATCGCCGTGGTGGTGGCGAAATCGTCGTCGTATTTCGCCTGCTCTTCCTGGATCGCCAGACCTTCTTCGACGGTCGTGGCATCGGCAGTGTGCAGGGCGGATTCGTTGGCAAGATCTTTCATAGCTTCACCTCCTCGGAGAATGAAAATTCACACAGTTCCATGAACTCGAAATCGCCGGTCATTCGGGTCCAGAGCTGTTCCAGTTTCGAGGCGCGGGTGATGCGGGCGACGCGTTCTTCCCGCACAACTTCGCCGTAAGGGGCCATCACGGGCGGCCCTTTCACCTGCACTTCGTCACCTGGATTGATGGTTGTGCCATCCAGGAACTTCACATGCGCATGGAGGCTGTCGAAGCAGTGGCTGACCTCGACTTCGCAGGGATGCGTTTCGAATTCACGTGTCAGAAGACCCATAATTTATTCCTCCAAGATGCGCGCGAACGCGGCTTCGTTGGTAGCGCCGAAGCCAACAAGCTCGGCACGGAAATCAGTGAATGCATCGCGTAGGCTGATGCGCCCATCGGCGTAGCGGACCACGCGGATCGGATCGGAGGCCTCAAGGCCAACGGCCCCGCGCTCCCGTTCCAGAACGCGGTAGATCCCGGCGACAAAGCCGCCTTCATCCGCCGCGAAATCGGCAACAACAGTGCCATCGAGCGCCATAACGCGGGCGGACCCGTCAAGCTCGGCAAATATGCGCACGGTGCGCTCGGTCACGATGGGCACTTCGGCTTCGCTTGGCGGCATGGCCGACAAGGGTCGGTCGGTCAGGCGCGCGTAGCTAACGATGATCAAGATACAAAGGCAGAGGATGAACATCGCGCGGATCAGAACCGTCGGGATCATCTCCTTGTCGCGTTCAACCAGTTTCTGCTCCGCACTGGTGCGGATCATCTGGCTTTGGGCGGGTGTGGAATCGAGGGTCATTGGTCGTTCTCCTCCTTCATTCCGCGGGTTGTGCGGCCATTTCAGGCACGCGGGTGATCTGGATATCGGGCACGGAAACGGCGGTTTCGGCCGCATCCGACAGCATCATGGCCACGCGCTTTGCATCGGGAATGCACCGCAACGCGGGCTGGGTGTGCTTCATTTTCCACGGCCGGACATGGGGCCATGTCATGATGTAGGAAAAGCCCATGCCGCCTTCCGGGCTCATCTCAAGCGCGATGGTGCCATGGCCGGATTTGCGCAGGCCGAGGGTGGCGTTCATCACATGTTTGAACGGCAGGTTCAGCGTCATGGTCAGTGCGGCGCCAATGCGCATGGCAACGCGCCTGTTGGTGATCGTGTAGACGGTGGCCTTGGCCTGAACCAAAGCCACCAGAATCAGGAGGACGCAGACGATCGCACCCAGAACCAGGAAGAACGACGCGGCCGTGGCGCTTTGTACCCACGTCTCGGTCGCTGCCCCGCCCGTGGTACGCCACGCGAAGAGGAAGACAAAGTAGCCTGCGACCCACCACAGGCTGAGGGCCTCTTTCGCCAGCGTCCACCAATGGGGCTGACCCTGCCAGAGGATGTGTTCCCCCTCCGGCAGCATCTCGGGAAGGCCACGGACAGGCTCGGTCTGAAAGTCGTCGTGGTGGTCGTGGGGCATCGGTCATTGCTCCTTGGTTACGGTCGGGCTGCTTCGGTCAGAGCAGCGGTTCGGCCCGATTTTCATCGGCGTAGAGAATGCCCGCACCGTAGTAGGCGGAGATCTTCTCTTCCTCGAGTTTGGTGATCTGGGTGGCGGATCTGGTCACCGGAACATCGGCAAAATGCCTGCCGTGGATCGAATTGATCGTCACCCGTGTCCAGATCTGGCAGAAGTGAATCGGCACAAGTCGCTTGCCGCCGCCATGGGCCGCGTCCAGTTCGATCTCGAGGTAACGGACAAGCTGTTCGGGCGCGTCGATCCACATGTCGGAAATCGTGCCAACCTCTTCGCCGTCGCCGCCGCGCACAACCTTGCCACGCGGGTCTTTCCCGGCACTGACGCGGTAGGCCTCGGTTGCACCCATCGGCACGATCTTGGCATGGCCATGGCCATCAAGTTCGGGCTCATCGCGGCGCGGAGTCCAGGCGCCGGAGCCGACACCGGCCTTCATCGGATCGCCAGTCACATCCCAGGGGTAGCCAGTGGACGGACGCTCGCGCTCCATCACATCGTCAAGGTCGGTGCGCCTATGCTCATCCTCGTTCTCGACAGAGGGCACCACGACCTTGCCGCGCCCGTGGGGCAGCTCGAAGGTCTTGGGGTTCGGCACGGGGAACGGACCTTGGTTGGCCGCTTCACCGCCTTCTTCGCTTTCCAGCGGGTAGCCTTCACGCATGTTTTCCGTCTGCAGGTAATAGATCAGCAGGGCGAAAAAGATCCAAAACAGCCAGATCGAGAGGCTTGCGAGGTCAAAGTTACCAAAGAATGCATTTTCCATGGCGTGGGTCCTTTCAGGTGGGCCCGATCAGGTGGGCAAATCGGCGAGGCCGATCTTCGCCCCCCCATCTTGGGTTTTGGTCGTTCGAGTGCGCACCAGCGGCCCGAGGGCCACCAATGTTGTGAAAAGCAGAAAGATTTCGAGGTGGTAGACGACGGAATACCCCGTCGCCGCGGTCCCGAGTGCTTCGCCAAGTTGTCCAGACATGGCGATGGAATTGACGCCATCGCGGATCGCGCCGCCCATGGCGATAGAGAGACCGGCGGCTGTGGCTTGCGCAGCACCCCATGCGCCGAGGGCAAGGCCCTTACCCGCGCGGTTGCTGGTCGGCATGGTCATGGCGGCGGTAAGCGTCGCGACAGAGAACAGACCACCACCAAAGCCGATGAAGCAGGCGCCGACAAAGAACAGCTCGGACGACGCCCAGGGGTTGGAGAAGATCACCGCCGAGAACGCCAGAACCCCTGCCAGAAGACCGCGCGCCGCCATGCGGTAGGGGTTGATACCCTGGCTCAACCAGCGTGCGGCCAGTGCGAATCCGGCCAGCGCGCCCGCGGCCCAGGTGGCCGTCAGAAGTGTGGTCGAGGAAACAGACAGCCCGAGGATTTCGCCGCCGTAGGGTTCAAGGAGGACGTCTTGCATGTTGAAAGCCATGGTGCCGAGGAACACGACGACCAGCAAACGCCCGGCGCTGCCACCGTTGGCGTAATCGGCCCATGCCTCGCGAAAGGTCGGGCTGGCCTCGGCGCGCTGCGCCTTGGTCATGGGTTGCACGCGCTCTTGCTTCCACAACGCAGCTACGTTCAGCACGAGGGTCAGGACGGCGCAGGATTGGATGACCTGGATCAGTTCGAGCGGCGTGAATTCCCGCAAGAACCAGCCGATCACAACGGCGCTGACGCCCATGCCGACAAGGAACATGACATAAAGCAGTGCAACCACGCGGGGGCGGGTTTCGTCGGTGGCGCGGTCGGCGGCCAACGCGAGGCCGGCGGTCTGCGTCATGTGCATGCCGATACCGGTCATCACGAAGGCGAGCGCGGCGAGGATCTCACCGGCAAAGGGGATATCGTAGGTGGTTTGCGTGACCTCTCCGCCGAGGACCAGAAGGCAGGCGGGCATGATGGCGAGGCCACCGAATTGCCAGAGCGTTCCAAACCAAAGGTAGGGCAAACGCTTCCAACCGATGGCGGATTTGTAGGTGTCGGACTTGAAGCCAAGAAGGGCGCGGAAGGGCGCGATCAGGACCGGCAGCGCGACCATGCAGGCGACGAGGAAGGCGGGGACCTGAAGCTCCACGATCATGACGCGGTTGAGCGTGCCCAACAGAAGGACAGCGGCCATGCCGACGGAGACCTGAAACAGCGAAAGGCGCAGGAGCTGGCCGAGGGGGAGATCATCGGACGCGGCATCTGCGAAGGGCAGATAGCGGATGGATATGCGTTTCAGCATACTCATGCACGGATCTCCATGCATTTGGAGATGTAGAAGCCGGATGAGACGGTTGCAAGGTTGCAACCAGGGGTTAAGCAATTGTTTTTCAACAACTCTCGCCGGATTGCTTTTTCCGAATGCGGGATCATTACGGGCGAGCGGTCGCTGCGCGGGAAGAGTTTTCCAAGACCAAAGAAAGCCATCAGGAAGGGCGTCTTGGGGGCGACGGTAAAGACGATATGGGGGCAGCGTTCGGCCAGACCCGCCAACGCGCGGCCCAGATCGGGCGCAGCGTAGTAGATCATCGAATCCATCGCCATGACATGATCGAAATCACCCAGATCGGCGCTCAGCATATCGCCCGAACGGAAGGTCACGCGATGGGCAAGATCTTCGGGCAGGCGCTTGGCGGCGATGTCGATGAGTTGCGGCGAGATGTCGATGGCCACGACCTCGGCCCCGCGTTTGGCGAGTTCTTCGGTCATCGCCCCGGTGCCACAGCCTGCGTCCAACACACGGCGACCGGTCAGATCCTCGGGCAGAGCGGCCAGCATCGTCGCACGCATCCGGTCCCGGCCCGCGCGCACGGTCGCCCGCACGCGAGACACCGGCGCGTCAGAGGTCAACCGCTCCCACGTTTTGGTCGCGGTGCGGTCGAAATAGGCCTCTACCCGGTTGCGGGTGGCGTCATATGTGGGCGTGTCCACCAAGTCAGTCGAACCCCAGCAATTCAAAGATATCGCGATCTTCCAGCGGCGCGGGCGCAAGCGGATCGGTGCCCGCGTAAAGCGTCTGGGCCAGACGGATGTATTCGGCGCGGCATTGCACGATGTCTTCTTCATCGGGCATCTCGAACAGGGTCTTCTTTTTGAGCCTGGAACGCCGAATAGCGTCGACATCGGGCATGTGGCCGATGCGTTTGAAGCCCACCACATCGCAATAGCGATCCACCTCATCGGTGTTCTTGGAGCGGTTGGCGACGCAGCCTGCGAGGCGCACGTTGTAGTTCTTGGACTTGGCCTGCACCGCGGCAATGATCCGGTTCATCGCATAGATGCTGTCGAAGTCATTGGCAGTGACAATCAGCGCACGGTCGGCATGTTGCAGAGGGGCCGCAAAGCCACCGCAGACGACATCGCCCAACACGTCGAACAGCACCACATCGGTGTCTTCCAGAAGGTGGTGCTGCTTGAGGAGCTTGACCGTTTGGCCGACGACATAACCGCCGCAGCCGGTCCCGGCGGGGGGGCCACCGGCCTCGATGCATTGCACACCGTTGTAGCCTTGGGTGACGAAATCTTCGGGGCGCAGTTCTTCGGCATGGAAATCGACGTCCTTGAGGATGTCGATGACCGTGGGCTGAAGCATGCCCGTCAAGGTAAACGTGCTGTCGTGCTTGGGATCGCAGCCGATTTGCAGGACCTTCTTGCCGAGCTTGGAGAAGGCGGCGGAGAGGTTCGACGAGGTCGTCGATTTGCCGATCCCGCCCTTGCCGTAGACGGCGAAGACCTTGGCGCCTTCGATCTTCATGTCATCGGATTGATGCACCTGAAGCGAGCCTTCACCATCCTGACCCTTCAGGATTGGCGGCGATTTTAGACCGCGCGCCTCTAGCCCGGCGGCTTCGCGCATCGCGGCGCGCGCGGCGGGGGGATTCTTTTCGTCCAGCATCGGGTCGTCTCCTATTCCGCAGCCACGTTGAGGCCTTCGAGGGTGTCCTCGAGTTCGTCCGCGCCAGCCTGAAGCGCGGCCAACGTGGCCTCATCGGGTTGCCAGTAATTCCGTTCGTGTGCCTCGAGCAGGCGGTTCGCCATGCGGGCCGAGGCCTGTGGGTTGAGCGCGGCCAAGCGGCGGCGCATCTCTTCGTCGAGAACAAAGGTCTCGCTGAGGCGCTGGTAGACCCAGGGGTCGACCTGTCCGGTGGTGGCGGACCAGCCCATGGTGTTGGTCACTTGCGCTTCGATCTGCCGGACGCCTTCGTGGCCATGCTTGAGCAGGCCTTCGAACCATTTGGGGTTGAGGCTGCGCGAGCGGGTTTCGAGCGCGACCTGTTCCTGCAGGGTGCGCACCTTGCCATCACCGCGGGTATGGTCACCGATGAACACCGGCGCTTCCGCGCCGCCCTTGGCGCGTTTCACGGCGCGTGAAATGCCGCCAAGTGTGTCGAAGTAATGGTCCACGGTGGTGACGCCCAGTTCGACGGATTCGAGGTTCTGGTAGGCGAGGTCCACGTCCTTGAGCGCGCTTTGCAGCATGCCCGCGTTTTTCGAGGCCTTGCCCGTCACGCCGTAGGCGAAGCATTTGCGGGCTTCATAGGCGTCGGCAAGTTCATCTTCCTCGCCCCAGGCACCGCTATCGACCAGCGCGTTGACGTTGGACCCATAGGCCCCTTCGGCGTTGGAGAAGACCCGCAGCGCGGCCTCTTCCATCGGAACGCCCATCTTTTCGGCGTAGTCGAGGGCATGGGCGCGGACGAAGTTCTGATCCAGCGGTTCATCGGCAGTGGCGGCCTTGAAGGCGGCTTCGGCCAGCATCCGGGTTTGCAGGGGCAGGAGATCGCGGAAGATGCCCGACAGGGTCATCACCACGTCGATCCGGGGGCGGCCAAGGTCCGAAAGCGGGATCAGGTCGGCCCCGCAGAGGCGGCCGAATTCGTCAAAGCGCGGCGTCGCACCCATAAGCGAGAGGGCCTGGCTGATCGGGCCGCCGTCGGATTTGATGTTATCGGACCCCCAAAGCACCAGCGCCACGGAGCGGGGCATTTCGTCGGCCGCTTCGATCAGTTTCTGCGCCTGCTTCGCGCCGTCCTGCAGCGCGAAGGCGGTGGGCATGCGGAACGGGTCGAAGGCGTGGATGTTGCGGCCCGTGGGCAGAACCTCGGGCGAGCGGATCAGGTCACCGCCGGGCACGGGTTCGATGAAGCGGCCTTCGAGAGCCCGCATGAGACCCAGCATTTCGGATTGCTGCCGCAGCAGGCCGGCAATGCGGTTGCGGGTCTCTTCGGTGGTGTCGACCATAACGCGGAGATGTTCGGCCAATTCGGCCTCACCCATCGGTTTGCCGAGGATATGAAGGCCGTCTGGGATCAGCGCGTCTTCGGTCTCCAGTAGGGTCAGCCAGAGCGTATCGGCATCGCCCGCGAGGTCGACGGCTTCGGCTTGCGTCGCGATGAGGGCTTCGAGGTCGGCGCGTTCCGGGGCGTCGGGGGGAAGCCCACGCCAACGGGTCAGGCTGTCTTTCAGCTCCTGCAGGCCCTTGTAGAGGCCGGAGGCGGCAAGCGGCGGGGTCAGATGCGTGATGGTTACGGCGTTGGACCGACGCTTGGCCAGCGTTGCCTCGGACGGGTTGTTGGCGGCGTAGAGGTAGACGTTGGGAACCTCACCGATCAGGCGATCGGGCCAATCGCGCGCGCCAAGACCCGCCTGCTTGCCCGGCATGAATTCCAACGCGCCGTGCATGCCGAAATGCAGAAGGACATCAGCCTGGAATGTGTTGCGGAGCCAGAGATAGAATTGCGTGAAGGCATGGGTGGGGGCGAAACCCTTCTCGAACAGAAGGCGCATCGGATCGCCTTCATATCCGAAGGTGGGCTGCACGCCGACAAAGACATTGCCGAAATGTGCACCCAAAACGAAGACGCCGCGCCCGTCCGATTGCACCTTGCCGGGTGCCGGGCCCCAGACGGCTTCGATGGCGGCGAGCGGCGGGGTGTTGGCGACGATCGTGTCGGCATCGACATGGGCCGCGACGTTGGCTTCTTGACCGTATTGTTTGGCGTTGCCTTGCAGAACCGCAGCGCGCAGATCATCGACGGAGGCAGGAACCTCGACGTTGTATCCGCGTGTTTTCAGGCTCTGCAATGCATTATAGAGGCTTTCAAAGACGCTCAGGTAGGCAGCGGTTCCGACGGCACCGGCATTCGGCGGGAACCCAAAGAGCACCACGCCGACCTTCTTTTCAGCATTCTGCTTGCGCCGCAAAACCGCAAGGCGGCGGGTCTTTTCGACCAGGGAAATGATCCGCTCCGGACACGGGGCCATGGCCTTGGTGTCGGACACGCCCTTGCAATCCATGTGGCAGCCCTGGCAGCCATCGGTGCCGTGCCGACCGCCGAAGACGGTGGGGTTGGTGGCGCCGTCGATCTCGGGCAAAGCGACGAGCATCGTGGTTTCGACCGGGCCCAGACCCCCCTCACAGGACGCCCATTGGCCGAGAGTCTGAAACTCGATCGGATGGGCGGCGATGTAGGGCACGTCGAGGGATTTGAGCGTTTCGACCGCGGCGGCGCTGTCGTTATAGGCCGGGCCACCGATGAGGCTGAACCCGGTGAGAGAGACCAGAGCGTCGATCTTGCCGTCGGCGAAGTAGGCGTTGATCGCAGGACGCCCGTCAAGTCCGCCCGCAAAGGCAGGAAAGACGGCAATGCCCGCTGCCTGCATCTGCCGAATCACGGCATCATAATGCGCGGTATCCGATGCGAGGACGTAGCTGCGCATCATCAGAAGGCCGACTGTGGCCACGGGATTTTCCGGCTGCGGCAGGTTGGCGGAGTCGGTGGTGATGTGATGGTCCGGCAGGTCCGGATGGTAGAGGCCGACCTCTGGGTAATCGATGGGGGCTGCGGCCTCCGCCCCCTTGAAGGCGGCGTCACTGGCGTAACGACCCACGAGAAAACGGATCATCTGCTCGACATTGTCGTCGGAGCCACCCAGCCAATATTGCATGGTCAGGAACCACGCGCGCAGATCCTGCGCCTTGCCGGGGATGAACTTCAGGATCTTGGGCAGCCGGCGCAGCAGCTTCATCTGCTTCTCGCCGGAATTGGCAGACGGCTCTTTGGAGCCGCGCAGTTTCTTGAGCAACTTCATCGGCCCGGACGCGGGCTTTTGCATGTCCAACTCACCCATGCGGGTCTGTTGCACGACTTCCTTGGCCGAAATCACACCGATCATCGCATCGCAATGATCTCGGCGTGCCTTGAGGTCGGGCAGGATGGCATTGATGTGTTCTTCGATGAACAGAAGGTTGGTGACGATGATGTCGCCATGCTTCACCGCAAGGCGCGCCTCGTCCAATGCTTCGGGTGTTTCGGCCCATTCGGCAGCGGCGTGTACCGAGACGTTCAGGCCCGGGAATTCCGCGGCCAGCCTGTCGGACACGCGCGTGGCGGGACCGGCCACGTGGTTGTCCAGCGTGACAATAACAACCCGGTAGCCGGGGATATGTGTGTCATCACCGCGCAAAGTGTGCCTTCGCCTCATAGAGGGTATCGAGGGAGATTTCCTGCAGGCCTTGGTCGGCTGCGAATTTCTCGGTGTTGCGGCGGGCCTTGCCGCGCACGAAGAAGGGGATCTTCTTGAGCTCTTTTTCGGCGTCCGCGAGCCAGACCATCACGTCGGAGCCTGCTTCGGCCTCGCACGGCGCGCCCGCCTTCTTTGCTTCCGAAATACCTTGGGGGGAGGCCTCCGGCCGGGGGACAAGGCCCCCCTCAGCGGGTCGGGGTGCATGTCCGCCATGGTGGCTTGGACCGGCTTCGTCGTGGAATTCGAAATCCTCGCGGAACATGGCAAGCAGATGTTCTTCGAGACCCATGACCAGCGGATGAATCCAGGTGTCGAAGATCACGTTCGCGCCTTCCCAGCCCATCTGGGGGGAATAGCGCGCTGGGAAATCCTGCACATGGACGGGGGCGGAGATGACGGCGCAGGGAATGCCCAGGCGCTTGCCGATATGGCGCTCCATCTGGGTGCCGAGGATCATCTCGGGCGCGGCATCGGCGATAGCCTGCTCTACCTCAAGATAATCATCGGTGATCAGTGCCGGAACGCCAAATTCCTTGGCCAGTGCCCGGATGGGCCGAGCGAATTCACGGTTGTAGCATCCGAGGCCGACAACCTCGAACCCCATCTCATCGCGGGCGATGCGGGCGGCAGTTTGCACATGGGTGGCATCGCCGAAGAGGAACACGCGTTTGCCGGTCAGGTACGTGCTGTCGACGGATTTGGACCACCAGGGCTGGCGCAGGCGCGAAAGGTCTTTCTTCGGCTCTACGCTGCAGATTTGAGCCACTTCAGCGACGAAATCGTGTGTGGCGCCGACGCCGATCGGAACGATCCTGGTGAACGGCTGATCGCAGGCGCGTTCGAGATGTCGCGCAGCGGTTTCGGCATGCTCGGGATACATCAGGACATTGGCATGGGCCGCGCCGAGGCGGGTGATGTCCTCGGGCGTGGCGTCGAAGGGGGCCACGACATTCACGCGGATGCCCATTTCGTAGAGCAGGCCCTTCACTTCTTCGATGTCATCGCGGTGACGGAAGCCGAGCGCGAGGGGTCCTAGGAGGTTCACGCTGATGTCCGGCGTGCGCTCCATCGGCTGCGCGAGGTGGCGGACGATCTGGTAGAAGGTCTCGTCCGAGCCGAAGTTTTCCTTGCGCTGATACGACGGCAGTTCGAGCGGGATAACCGGAACGGGGATGTCCATCGTTTCGGCCAGCCCACCGGGGTCGTCCTGGATCAGTTCGGCGGTGCAGGAGGCGCCAACGATCATCGCCTGGGGCTTGAAGCGGTCGTAGGCGTCCTGACAGGTCGATTTGAAGATGCCGGCAGTGTCTTCGCCCAGATCCCGGCCTTCGAACGTGGTGTAGGTGACGGGCGGGCGGTGGTCGCGCCGTTCGATCATGGTGAAGAGCAGGTCGGCGTAGGTGTCGCCCTGCGGCGCGTGCAGGACGTAGTGCAGGCCGCGCATGGCGGTTGCAACGCGCATGGCGCCGACATGGGGCGGGCCCTCGTATGTCCAGACGGTCAGTTTCATCGCGCGACCACGCGCGTGCGCGCAAGAGGCTGGCCGCCGGGGGCGCTGCCCCCGGACCCCCGAGGTTTTTCTGGCAAGATGAAGGAGGGGGCGCGTTTCATTCGGCGGCCTCCAATTTCAGGAGGGCGCGGCGGCGGACGGGGCGGGAGAACAGGCCCGCGAGGTCGCCGGCCTGTTCGTAGAAATGGACGGGCGTGAAGACGAGTTCGATGGCCCATTTCGTGGTGAGACCTTCGGCTTCGAGCGGGTTGGCGAGGCCGAGGCCGCAGACCGTCAGATCAGGCCGCGCGGCGCGGACGCGGTCGAGTTGTTTGTCGACATCCTGCCCTTCGGAGATCGTGGGACCAGCCGGGATCAGGTCCATGTCGGGACCGACGAGGCCTTTGTGGATGTAGGGTTGGCCGATCTCGATCGCCTCCATGCCGCATTCCCGAGTCAGGAAGCGTGCGAGGGGCAGTTCGAGTTGGCTGTCGGGCAAGAAGAAGATCGTCTTGCCGTTGAGATGTTCGCTCACGTTCGCGATGGCCTTGCGTGCGCGGGCGCGGGGCGCGTCGGTGACGCGGGAGAAGGTGTCATCATCGACGCCGAATTCATCGGCAATGGCGCGGAGCCAGAGCGTTGTTCCCTCTTCACCGAAGGGAAACGGGGCCTGGATATGGCGCGCACCGCGACGGGTCAGGGCGGCGGCGGTGTCACCGAGGAACGGCTGCAGGCAGGCGAAGACGGTGTTGGGGCCGACGCCGGGGGTCTCGGCGGTACGAGGGGCGGGAAGAACGCGGATCGGGCCGATGCCCATCTGGGTCAGAAGGGAGACGGCTTGATCCTCGACCACGTCTGGCAGAGCGCCCACGAGCATCAATTCGCGTTGATCGGTCGACGGCAGGACGGGGACCATGGAGGCCAGGCAGGCGTCTTCGCCCTGGGTGAAGGTCGTCTCGATGCCGGAGCCGGAATAGTTCAGGACGCGGACATGCGGGGCGTGAACCTGGGTCAGGCGTTCGGCGGCGCGGGCGAGGTCGAGCTTGATGACTTCGGACGGGCAGGAGCCGACGAGGAAGAGCTGCTTGATGTCCGGGCGGCGCGACAGAAGACGCGCCACTTCGCGGTCAAGTTCCTCGTGGGCGTCGGCCATACCGGCCAGATCGCCCTCTTCGAGAATCGCGGTGCCGAAGCGGGGTTCAGCAAAAATCATCACGCCCGCGGCAGCTTGCAGAAGGTGCGCGCAGGTGCGCGAGCCAATCACAAGGAAGAACGCGTCCTGCATCTTTCTGTGCAACCAGATGATGCCGGTGAGGCCGCAGAAGACCTCGCGCTGACCACGTTCCTTGAGGATCGGAGCGTCGCGGCAGGTGGTGGCGGGAACGTTGCTTGGGGAGTTCATGCGCGGGCCTCCGCATCGAGGCGTGCCATGCGGAGTTTCCACAGGAACTGCGCCGCGTTTATGACGTAGGCCGCATATGCCGCAAGCGCGATCCACATCTGCGTGTCGACCGGCCACCTCGCAAGGAGCGCCCAGACATAGGTCAGGTGCAGCGCGATGACCGCGAAGGAGAACACATCTTCCCAGAAGAAAGCAGGCGCGAAGAGGTATTGACCGAAAACGACTTTTTCCCAAATCGCGCCGGTGACCATGATCGTCAGGAGGATCGCGGTTTTGACGATGATCGACGCTGTGGCGGCCGTGTATCCGACATCGGTCCAGAGGTAGCGCAGGACAAGCGCCAGAGAGATCAGGAACACCAGGAACTGCAATGGCGCCAAAACGCCCTGAACCATGGTCCAGATCGTCGCGTCACGGCGCGCGCGCTCCTCAGCGGTGTACAACTGCCGGGAAGGCAGATCGGTTAAGGTGTCGCTCGGCATTCGAATTCGATTCCTCCGGTCCCTGCTTGAAAGTAGGGCTGTAAACCCGAGAGTGTCAATCCAAACTTACACTTTTGCAGGAGAGTGCAAACGTCGCTGTCAAACTGGGAAGCCGCGGTTTTCGCCTTTGTTTCATTTGCTTTTCGGCGCTGAAGTGGTAAACGGTATGACCTTCGACGGGGTCTAAATCGTTGCAGTGTCAATTTCCTTTGACATTTGGCTACAGTGTCGGCGACACTGGTAAAACGACGGCATGCTCCCGTATGAGCGCAACCTGCACGGGTTTCCGTGCTTCGTGAGCAAAGGCAAAGGCATCACGATGGCCGACGATCGCAGAGACGCTTATCCCATGCCCGCCACTGTGGCGGGTGTCGATGTACGCCGTCTTGCACGCGAAGCGATCCGCGTGCTGGCCGGTCAAAGCGACAGGCGGCCCGCTCCTTTGAGGGCGCGGCTGGATGATCTGTGCGCTGCGTTCTTGTCGGAAGACGAGGAGCTGCGTCACGAGGCGATTCAAGACCTGCGTAAAGATGGCGTTACGATCCCGGAAATCATCGACTATGTCATTCCGGAAGTCGCGCGTATCCTCGGCCAGCGCTGGGCAGATGACGAACTGAGCTTTGCCGAGGTTTCCATCGGGTCGGCGCGCCTGCAGGAATGTGTTCGCTCGCTGATCGCGCGGGACATCTCGGCCACCGGCGATACGGCGGGCACGAATGCACCGCGGATCCTGATGATCATTCCTCGGCCAGAGGATCACACACTGGGGACTTTTGTCGCCGCGGATCAATTTCGTCGCTATGGCTATGCGGTCGATATTGCCGTCGATACGGATGTACGCCAGTTGGCAAATGACTTGCGGACCCAACGTTATGTGATGGTCGGAATTACAATTGGTGGGCGGAGAACGCTTGCATCAACAAAAGAATTGGTCGAAAAAATCAGGGCGATGGTGACGCGTGTCACGCCCATCGCAATTGGCGGTTCCTTCGTAAGTGTCGGGACAGACTTGAAACAGACTACGGGCGCGGACCATGTCGCTGTCTCGGCGATGGACGCGTTGATGAAGTGTGGATTGGACATTGCGAGGGCAGACCCCTCTCAGAAGACGGTGCCAAGTCATGAAGAGCAATGGTGAACGATCTGTGACGGAAAGTAGGTTCTTATGAACACGCGCGGATCAGATTTCTGGGATCAACCTTCGACCCCCCCGATTGGGCCGGAGCAATTCAATGACATCGTCACGACCGCAGCGGATCTTGCGATTGTGCTCGATACCGAAGGCAAAGTGCATTCGGTCATCACAAATCCGCTTAACCCGACTCTCGGGCGGCTCGACCATTGGAAAGATCGCGACATCCGCGAATTCATGGCCGAGGACAGCCTGTCGAAGCTTGAGGCACAGCTTGAGGCTTATCGGAGCGGAAAGAAGGCGAAGATCGATGCGATCGAGGTGAACCACTTCGACAATGCGAATTGGGAATTCCCGATCCGCTACACGCTGCACAAGACCGGGCGGGAGAATATCATCCTGATGCTCGGTCGGGATCTTCGCCCGATTGCCGAGCTGCAGCATCGCCTGGTGAAAGCGCAACTGGCGCTTGAGAAGGATTACGAGACCCACCGCGATTACGAGACGCGGTACCGGGTCATCATGGAAGCCGCGCGTGACGCGATGGTGCTTGTCGATGTCGGAACGGGTCGGATCGTCGACCTGAACTCCGCCGCCGCGCGTGTTCTTGGGGCCGAGGCGGATACGCTGACCGGGGCTGCGTTCACGCAGGAATTCGACGGCAAGCGGCGCAGCGAGTTCATCGAAGGGCTGGTTCTGGCCGCCGGTGACGAGGCCGCACGCACGGTCACGGTACAGACAAAGCGCACCGAAGCCGATGTGGTCCTGCACCCGATGGTGTTCCGGGCTGCCGGTGACAAGACGCTGCTGTGCCGGATCGAGACCGCGGGCAACGCCGATTCACTGGCGCTTGAGCTGAGCCAGGTTCTATCGGCGCTGTATCGTGATGGTGCGGATGCGGTTGTGTTCACCGATTCCCATGGGATGATCCGGTCGGCCAATGACGCGTTCCTTGGCCTGTGTGATGTTGGCCAGTTGTCGGATGTCAAAGGGAAATCCTTGGGTGATTTCCTTGCGCGCGGGTCTGTTGACCTGAAGGTTCTGATCGACAACGCGGCGCGCAACAAGCGGATGCGGCTTTATTCGACCCGGTTGGAAGGCGTGTTTGGCGCGCAATTGTCGGTCGAGATGTCAGCTACGCATCTGGCGACGTCCGGCAACACCGGTTTTGCGTTCATCATCCGCGATACCAGTCGTATGGAGGTTGTGCGCGAGCCAAACGGCACCGCCAATCCCGGCACTCTGCCCAGTGCAGGGCCAATGTCCGACGATGCCATGCGTAACGTAATGGACCTTGTTGGCTCCGCTCCGCTGAAGGATATCGTTTCGGCCACGACGGATGTGGTTGAAAAGATGTGCATCGAGACGGCGGTGGAGTTGACGGACAACAACCGGGTTGCCGCCGCAGAGATGCTTGGCCTGTCGCGGCAGTCGCTTTACGTGAAGCTGCGCAAATACGGGTTATTGGCACGGAACGACGGTGGATCAGGCGATCAGTCGTAAACTGGAGTTTACACTTGCCGACTCGTGGGGTGTCAGACTAATCTGACACTATGAGTGTAACGACCGACCTCAGCACATCGGAAGCGCCCCGCACGTTACCCGAACCCCGGGCCGTCCTGACGCTTCTCAAACCCCTCACATGGTTTCCGCCGATGTGGGCGTATCTGTGCGGGGCCGTCTCGGCCGGCGTTGCGCCGTCGGGGCATTGGTTCGTGCTTGGCCTTGGTGTGGTTCTGGCCGGCCCCGTTGTCTGCGGGATGAGCCAGGCTGCAAACGATTGGTGCGACCGCCACGTCGACGCGATTAACGAACCCAACCGGCCGATCCCCTCCGGTCGCATTCCGGGGCGATGGGGGCTTTGGATCGCGCTCATCATGTCGGTGTTCGCGGCGCTGCTTGGGCTTGCGCTGGGGCCGTGGGGCTTTGGCGCGACGCTTGTGGCGATTGCAGCGGCCTGGGCCTATTCGGTGGAGCCGATCCGACTGAAGCGCTCGGGCTGGTGGGGGCCGGGTCTTGTGGGTCTGTCCTATGAAAGCCTGCCATGGTTCACCGGTGCCGCCGTTCTGGCCGCGGGCGCGCCGTCCTGGCCGATCGTTATCGTCGCGCTGCTTTATGGGATCGGCGCGCATGGCATCATGACACTCAATGATTTCAAAGCTTTGGAAGGCGACCGGCAGATGGGTGTCAATTCCCTTCCGGTGACGCTCGGCCCCGAACGCGCGGCAAAACTGGCCTGCGTGGTAATGGCGGTCCCGCAGCTTATCGTGATCGGGCTGCTGATTTACTGGGGCGTGCAATGGTACGCGCTGGCGATCATCATCTCCGTCGTTCTGCAGCTATTCGCGATGCGTGTGCTGCTGCGGGATCCGAAGGGCAAGGCGCCCTGGTACAACGGCACGGGCGTCTCGCTTTATGTGCTAGGCATGATGGTCACGGCCGTCGCAATCCGGGGGCTGACATGACGCTTGGCTGGGGTGGGATCGCGCGACTGTGCCTGTGCAACATGGCGATCGGAGGCCTCGCCGCCCTGCCTGTGAACCTCTTCAACCGGCTGATGACGGTGGACCTTGGCTGGCCTGCCATCCTGCCCGGCCTTCTGGTGGCCTTGCACTATGGTGTTCAACTGACGCGGCCCATGTGGGGACATCGATCTGATGCCAAGGGCGGTCGAACACCCTTTATTATCGGCGGGATTGTCTGTGTGGGCATCGGCCTGGTGATGACGGCCTACGGGATCGGCTATCTCGACGGTTTGGTGGCGCTTGCGGTTTGGATTGTCGCCTACGCGCTGATCGGGCTTGGGATTGGGGCGGCTGGAACATCGTTCCTCGCTTTGCTGGCCACCGCATCGCCGGACGACAGGAAGCCTGCTGCGGCGACGTTCGCCTGGCTGATGCTGATCTGCGGGGCTATCGTGACGTCCATCGGAACAGGCTTCGCGCTGGAGCCTTACTCGGAAGAGCGTTTGATGGCGGTGGTTCCGGTTGTAGCCCTCCTCGCTACGCTCCTCGCATTTGTTGCGACTTGGGGTGTGGAAGCAAAGCTTGGCCCCGCGCCCGCACCGGAATACCCAAGGCTTGGCCCTGCGATCGCCGCGACGTGGGCCGATCCAGCTGCTCGGTCGTTCACCGGGTTTGTCTTCCTCTCCATCTTCGCCTTCTATCTGTCTGAGTTGGTGCTGGAACCCTTTGCGGGCCATGTGCACGGGCTTTCGCCGGAGGATTCCACCAAGCTCAGCGGCGGGAAAGACGGCGCGGCTTTGCTGGGTATGCTTCTCGCCGGCGGGCTAAGCCAGTTCCGCATCGGCTCACTTCGGATCTGGGCGATGGTAGGGTGTATGATCTCTGCCGCTGGTTTGGTTGGTCTTGGTGCGGGGCTGCATCTGCTGGCGTTCACCATGGTTCTCGGCCTTGGCAACGGGTTGTTCGTTGTAGGTGCCATCGGGTCGATGATGCGGCTGGCGTCCGAGCGGCGCGGCGCAGCTGGTACACGCATGGGTGTCTTCGGGGCTGCGCAGGCCGTTGCAGCGGGCCTTGCGGGGCTACTGGCCACCGGCATTCTCGACATTGCGCGGCTCGCGCTGCCGACACAAACCGCCTACGCCACCGTCTTCGGACTTGAGGCGATCCTATTTCTGGCCGCGGCGCTGGTCGCTGGACGGCTTCTTCATGCACGGCCCCTAGAGCCGCAGCTTCAACCGGGAGAATAACCATGATCTATGACGCCATCGTCGTGGGCGGCGGACCGTCCGGCGCAACCGCAGCCGAGGATCTGGCACGGTCCGGCCACAGTGTTGCGATGATCGACCGCGCGGGTCGGATCAAACCCTGCGGCGGGGCCATTCCCCCGCGCTTGATCAAGGATTTCTTCATTCCGGATGAGCAGATCGTGGCAAAGATCACCACGGCGCGCATGATCTCTCCGACCAAGCGCAAGGTGGATATTCCCATCGAAAATGGCTTCGTCGGCATGGTCGATCGGGAGCATTTCGACGAGTTTCTGCGGGGCCGCGCCGCGCTTGCCGGGGCCGACAGGTTGACCGGGACCTTTACGAAGATCAGCCGCGATTCCGACGGGACCCATGTGCATTACCGCGACAAGGAGAGCGGTGAGGAACGGGTTCTGACCGGCAAGATCATCATCGGAGCCGATGGCGCGCGGTCGAATGTTGCCCGGGCCGAGGTCGAGGGGGGGGACAAGATCCCCTATGTCATTGCGTATCACGAAATCATTGAAAGCCCCGGAGCGCGTGGCGAGTATGATCCCAAGCGCTGCGACGTGATCTACGACGGGGCGATTTCGCCCGATTTTTACGGCTGGGTCTTCCCGCATGGCAATTCGGCCAGTGTTGGGATGGGATCGCTTGTGAAGGACGTGGACCTCAAGCAGGCCACGGCGGCGCTGCGGGTGGCGTCGGGCCTTGATGATTGCAAGACGATCCGCAAGGAAGGCGCGCCCATTCCGCTAAAGCCTTTGGATCGTTGGGATAATGGGCGTGACGTTGTGCTTGCGGGCGATGCGGCGGGCGTTGTGGCGCCGTCTTCGGGCGAAGGCATTTACTATGCGATGGTCGGTGGACGGGTCGCGGCAACGGCTGCGGCGGCGTGTTTGCAATCGGGTCGGGTGAAGGATCTGCAACTGGCGCGGAAGCTGTTCATGCGGGAACATAAGAGTGTTTTCAAAGTGTTAGGCGCCATGCAGAACGCCTATTACAAGTCCGACGAACGCCGGGAACGCTTCGTGAGCCTGTGCCATGATGTGGATGTGCAGCGGCTGACGTTCGAGGCCTACATGAACAAGAAGCTGGTCAAGGCGCGGCCGATGGCGCATATCAAAATTGGTATCAAAAACCTTGCACATTTGACCGGGATTGTGAGCGCGACGCGGGCATGACTATTCATATTCCAACATGGGTGGATGGCACCTTGCAGCCGGTTGAAAAGCTGGAAGCGCATCAGCGCGGGCTGCGGCACAAGGCGATTTCGGTGTTCATTCTGCGTTCGGGAAAGGTGTTGTTGCAACGTCGGGCGCTGGGAAAATACCACACGCCAGGGTTGTGGGCGAATACCTGCTGCACACACCCGCATTGGGAAGAGGATCCGCTGACCTGTGCGACACGTCGTTTGGATGAAGAGCTTGGAATCAATGGAGTTTCCCTGACCTTCCGCGATACTGTGGAGTATCGGGCCGACGTGGGCGGCGGCCTGGTTGAGCATGAAGTTGTGGATATCTTTGTGGGCGAAATGCCCATGGGGGTCGAGCCGGTCGCCAATCCCGATGAGGTGATGGACACGATCTGGACGCCTTTGAGCGGCCTTGCAGATGAAGTTTTGCGCAAGCCCGAGACGTTCACGCCCTGGCTACAGATATATCTGCGCGATCATGCGAGCGTGATTTTCGAACCTTCGACCTGAAAGGTTAACGGTTCCGGCATCACGCGCCTTTCACACCTCGAAAGTCACCCACCGCGACCCCAAGCGCATCAAGCGCCTGCGCCGCGATATCATCGGCCGTCAGGCCCGCGTCGGCGTACATGTCTGCCGGGCTGGCTTGATCAATGAAGCGGTCTGGAAGATGAAGCGTGCGGACGGCGCATCGGCCATCGAGTTGCCCGGTGGCAGCTAGGTGATGCAGGACGATACCGCCGAAGCCGAGCATCGCACCCTGTTCAATGGTGAGCAAAGCACCGTGGTCTGCGACGAGGCGGTCCACAAGATCGGTGTCGAGCGGTTTGGCAAAGCGTGCGTCCGTAATCGTCACCGTGAGGCCGCGAGCCTCCAGTGCCTTGGCGGCGTCTTTGGCCTCGTCCAGATGCGCGCCAAAGGACAGGAGCGCGACATCGTGACCTTCCTGGATCACGCGGCCTTTGCCGATTGGAAGGACGTCACCGATCTCGGGCATGTCAACGCCGGTGCCTTCGCCGCGCGGATAGCGGAGCGCGATCGGGCCGTCATCGTGGGCGGCGGCGGTAGCGAGCATGTGGACGAGTTCAGCCTCATCGGCGCAGGCCATAACCGACATGTTCGGGAGCGCGGCGAGATAGCCGATGTCGAAGGCGCCCGCGTGGGTCGGACCATCGGCTCCGACGAGTCCCGCGCGGTCGATCATGAAACGCACCGGCAGGTTTTGCAGGGCGACGTCATGGACAACCTGATCATAGCCGCGTTGCAGGAAACTGCTGTAGATCGCGCAAAAGGGTTTCAGGCCCCCCGCGGCCATCCCGGCGGAGAAGGTGACGGCATGCTGTTCGGCGATGCCGACATCGAAAACGCGGCGCGGCATGGCCTTCTGCAGGGTCGCGATGCCGGTGCCGCCGGGCATAGCGGCGGTGACGCCGACGATGCGATTATCTGTCTCTGCCATGCGTAACAGGGTCTGTCCAAACACGCCGGTGTAGCTTGGCGCATTGGGGGCGGATTTCTTCTGCTGCCCGGTGGCCACGTCGAATTTGGCGACGCCGTGGTAGCAATCATCGCTGAGTTCGGCGGGGCTGTAGCCCTTGCCCTTCACGGTGACCGCATGGATCAGGATCGGGCCATCGGCGCGGGCCTTGGCGGCGCGCAGCGTGGTCAGGAGTTCATCCATGTTGTGGCCGTCGATGGGGCCGACATAGGTGAAGCCCAGATGTTCGAAGAGGGTCGCAGAGGGCTGATGCCCGGTGACGAGTTCGCGGGCACGTTCGGCCCCTTTGCGAATCGGTTCGGGCAGATGCGAGGCGACGCCATCGGCGATGTCCTTGAGGGTCGCGAGCGGGCTTTGCAGGTCCGTGAGGTAGCGGGACATGGCGCCGACGGGGGGTGCGATGGACATTTCATTGTCGTTGAGGATGACGAAGAGGCGCTTGCCGAGATCACCGGCGTTGTTGAGCGCCTCGTAGGCCATGCCGGCGGAGATCGAGCCGTCGCCGATAACGGCAATCGCGTCGCCGGTCGCCTCGCCCAGGTCGGAGGCCATGGCGAAACCGAGCGCTGCGGAGATCGAGGTGGAGGAATGCGCCGCGCCGAACGGGTCGTATTCTGATTCCGAGCGTTTCGTGAAACCGGAGAGGCCATCCTTCTGCCGAAGCGTGCGGATACGGTCGCGGCGCCCGGTCAGGATCTTGTGCGGATAGCATTGGTGACCGACATCCCAGACGAGCTTGTCATAGGGTGTGTTGAAGACGGAATGGATGGCGACGGACAGTTCGACGACACCCAGCGAGGACCCGAGGTGCCCGCCGGTTTCCGACACGGCGGAAATGACCTCGGTGCGGAGTTCGTCGGCGCATTGTGCGAGGTCGACGTCGGAGAGCCGCCGCAGATCAGACGGATAGGTGACTTGGTCAAGCACGGGGGTGTGGGGGCGGGTCATTGGTCATTCTCCGTCTCTGTTGGGCTGTTTGAGCCCGGTACCGGTGGGGTCTGACGTCCACCGGATCGAGAAACGGCGGCAAGTGTAACCCTGCCGCCGTGTTCGCTTATTCAGATGCAGCCTCTTCCCAGGCCGAGTAATCCGGCGGGCCGTCGATCACGTTCAGCTCGGGCCAGTTCGCGATCACGTTGAGGCCCTGCATCGGCTGCTGGTAGCCCTGGTGACAGGTGCGGCAGGCCGCAAGCGGCGCGTCGCCAAAGACCGGGCCGAGGCGATTCTCGGGATACACGTCTTCCAGCGGGAGGAGGTATTCCGAGATCATCTCCTGCACCATGATGATGCCAAGCGATGCAGTGCCCCATTGCGGCGTGTTCTGCGCACCGTCGTAGAAGGCACGGGAGTTGTGACAGAAGACACAATTCACACCCAGCGAGTTCGAGAAGTAGTTCATGAACGCATAGGTCCGCTCGGTCTGCTGGATCAGGGGGTCGCCGGGTTGCTGCTGCACACGGCTTTCGAGGTCGTGCACGGCGATCTGGTTATACCCGCCGTCCTCGGCTTCGAGCAGGTAATGCTCCAGGTAATCGGACGGCAGCGACGTGAAGTTCGACGTCATCGTCGCCCGGTTCTGGATCGCGGGCCAGCCTTCGGCGTTGGAATTGACCTGCCCGACGCGGAACCAGACGTTATTGGGCACCGGTTGGCCGCGGTGACAGGTGTAGCAGGTGACCCCAACTTCGTAATTGGCGTTCACATGCGCGTCCCAGTTCACGTTGATGTTGCGGGTCATCAGCAACATGTTCCGCGCGACGACCTTGGTATAGAGGTCATCGTCGGCGTAGTTGCCGTCAGCCGCACCGGCGTGGCAATAGGTACAGCCTTCTTCGGGGGCCACCCATTGGGTGATCGCACCCATCAGGCGGTTGAAGTTGGCATCCGTGAGATCGCCAAGCACCTGCACGTTTTCGTAGATATCACCGGCCAGTTCTTCGCCCTCTTCGGGAACGAAGGGCTCGTCGGTGTAGTAATCGATGACGGTGGGATCACCGGCTTCGAGGTCGGACACGAATTCCTGCACATGCATACCGGTGCCACGAGGGCCGGTTTGCTGCGCGGCCGTGGCGTAGGGTTGCCCCCAGGCCACGATCATCGCCGCGACGAAGATGGCCCCACCCAAGGCGCCGACCGCGATGGCGGGGCCGAAGATATTGGTGGGGTTGTCGTCATTCCATTTATCGAACCACTTGGGAAACATCTCTTACTCCTCCCCACGTGCGATGCCGCCGAAATCCTCATACGAGCCGTAGGCTTCATAGCCATAGGGTTCGAGGTAGTCGGGAGCGAAGTTGTGTTCCTGGGCCCAGATGAACCAGTTATCCACGACCGTACCGGTCAGTAGGATACCGATCCCGCCGGTGATCGGGGTCAGAACCGCGAACCACCAGGCCCACCGGTGAATGCCTTCCATCGTGGCGTTGAAGCCCATGGTCCAGCGCCAGAACAGGCCAGCCCGTTCGGATGCCGTGCCGCGGTCGATGATCTGTTCCAGCTCGCGGTCGCCGCCGTAGCGGGAAACAGCGAGGATGGTAGCGCCGTGCATCGCGAAGAGCAGGACGGAGCCGTAGAGGAAGACGATCGAAAGCGCGTGGAAAGGGTTGTAGTAGAGGTTGCCGTACCGGATCGAGAAGGCCGTGGTCCAATCGAGGTGCGGGAAGATGCCGTAGGGCACGGCCTCGGACCAGCTCCCCATCAGGATCGGGCGGAAGAGGCCCAGCACGAGAAACAGCCAGATCGCGGCGAGAAACGCCCATGCGATATGTTTGCCCATCTGGTGCTGCACCGCCAGAAGGTAGGTCCGCAGCCACCAGAACATCACCGAGATCAGCAGGAAGAAGCTGGAGATGATGTACCAGCCGCCGTCATTGAGCGGTGGCATGGAAAGGCCGTGTTCCGGACCGGGCGGTTCAAGCGCGAGCCAGAAGAGCTGCCGGATGAACTCCGGGATCGACCAGTCGACCTGAGACAGCATGTTGAAGCCAACGATGTTGAACCAGGCGAGGCCGGTGGCGAGGCTGATCAAGCCGGCCCACCCAAGGTAGATCGGGCCAAGCTGTGCATTGCCTAACCAGCCGGCGAGGGTCGAAAAACCACCATCGCCATAGCGCTTGCCACCAAGGATGTTGTCGTCGGTGAACTCCATCCCTGCTTCGGGTTCGCCTTGAACCTGAACCTGGGTGAAGATGTTTTGGTATTCGAAGTAGGCCATTATTCGGTCGCTCCCTCGGCTGCGGTCACGTCGGCATAGCCGGCTTCGGTACCGTAGGTCTCAAGACCGGTGGTGTCGTAAACCGGGCCATGATCCGGCCAGATCGGAAGATCGAGCCACCAGTTCCACCATTCGGGCCAACCGGCGGTCCAGACGGGACCGGAGATGATGATACACACGGCGCTCCAGAAGCCTGCGGCCAGCGCCAGAAGTAGACCCACGCGGTGGATGCCGAGGGTGCCGACGGAATAGCCGATGAAATCGCGGAAGAACGTGTCTTCGTGATCCGGCGTCTTCATGATCGTGCCCTTCTGCGGGTTCGCAGCCGAGAGGATCAGGCCGCCGTGCAGGGCTAGGGCGAAGGTCGTGGTGAAGAACAGCGTCACCGCGATCATGTGGGCCGGATTGTAGTGGAAGTGCAGGTAGGCGTAGCCCACGTTGCTGACCCAATCGAGGTGGCTGAAGATGCCATAGGGGAAGCCGTGACCCCAGGCGCCCATCAGTAGCGGGCGGAACACCACCAGCGTGACATAGGCGAAAATCGCGAAGCCAAAAGCGATGGGCACGTGATAGCCCATGCCGAGTTTGCGGGAGATTTCGACCTCACGCAGGGCCCAGGACACAAAGGCCCCGACCGCGCAGAAGGTGATGATCTGCCAGAGCCCGCCTTCGAGAAGCGGTGCAAACCCAAGGCCGTAGCTGAGGTCAGGTGGTGCGATGTTGATCGTCCAGGGGTTGAACGTGCCTTGCATGGCCGCCCCCCAGAAAATCAGGATGGTGCCCAGAAGGGCAAAGAAGGCAGTCGTGACCCCGAAGAAGCCCACGTAAAACGGGCCCACCCAGAAGTCGAACAGATCGCCGCCAATAAGCGTCCCTCCGCGGACGCGATATTTCTTCTCGAAGCTCAGCAAAGCCATGCGCTCTCTCCGCGTTTGGCGGCCTGTCCCTTGGTCGGTGATCAGCCGTCAGTCATCTTGCGTTTTTGTTGGTTTGCCGCGGGCGAGACGGTCAGGCCCCGCCCGCAGCTGTTGTCGTATGCCGTCAAAGCATGGGGTCGGGGGCTTACTCGCCGCCAAAACCCATGTTCATTGCGGCGGACTCGAACCAGTTCATGCCGGACGACAGAACCACCAGGTGGATCATCGCCGCGAGCAGGAAGAGGAAGACGCCCTGCGCCACGAAAACGCGACGCGGGTCGAAGATGAGCCAGATCTTGTAGAACTTAGCCATGTCTCGTCTCCCTCAACCGAACCAAGGGGCCCAGAAATACGTGGCGATATGAGCAACGAGGGCGACGGCTGCGAAAAGCCAGAGCCCGCTCATATACACCGCGTGCAGTTCCTGCGCCTGTTCGTCGGTGAGACCTGTGAATGACAGGTCGGAATTATCAGCCATATTTTCCTCCGGAACGTCAGACTGATGCCGCAAACCCTGCGGCCGGGCCCCGACAAGGCCTCATTGCCCTGCCGGCATTTCACTGCGCCACGTTAAAACGCTGTGAAAGCTTGGCCCCGGCTCCGGTCGTCACGCCGAGAAATTCGTGTGGCTCCGATCTGCACACCTGGGTCTAGTCAGGCTCTAACGTGCGGATCAGGGCATGTTTATCAGGCGGCGAAGATCATCGGAGTGATGAGGTTCGCCTGCCGCCAGGCCCGCTTGACCGGGCCCTTTTCCGGCAGCGATGCCGATTTGATCGCCGCCAGCGCCCAGGTGAGCGTTGCCAGGGGCAAGGTCGCGGCAAAGATGATCGCGAAGTAGATCATGAACTCCGTCTTGGGCGGCTTGGCCGACCGTGTGACGGGGCTGTTCGAGGTCATATCACTCATGACGCGTCTCCCTTTCGAAATCGAATCCGGCCGGCGCGAGGCGCTTGACCGTGTCTTCCACAACCCGTTCCGCACCCTCTTCGAGCGCGGCTTTTTCGGCTGCATCGCGAAGGGTCTTCGCGGCCGAGATACGGGTCAAAATCGGGTGTTCGGCCACGATCTGGTCCAGAAGCGCCTGCGCCTCCGGGTCCCACGGGAAATCGCGGCGCAAGGTGGCGGGTGTGGCAGCGGCGCTATCCATATCGGAAGCCAGCGGCAGGATATGGAACAGGGCGTCAAACAGGCCGTTGCAGACTTCCTGCAACAGATACGTCGCCCCCGCGTAGCCCATCATTGGCGTACCGGTGGCACGACGGATCGCGGCGCCGGGGAAGCTTGCGGGGATAAACGCGGGCTTGGGTCCGTGCCCTGCGGCCATTTCCGCGAGGTACATCTTTTCGTTGATCGACCCCATCAGAACGAGGGGGCGCTTTTCGCTGACCATGGCGCGGACCTGTTCATTGTCGGTCTTCTTGCCAGCCACACGGGCCACGGCGAAGGCGCAGGGAAAGCCCAGATCGTCTTCGAGGAACTTGCGGATGCCGCGGGCATAGGTCTCGTTCGCGACAATCCCGAAGGAGGCGGTGGCGAAGAAATCCTGCGTGACCGAGCGCCACAGATCCCAGACGGGTTTGATGGTGGAATGCTTTTCCGTCTCGATGAACGGTTCGGGATCGAGGCCCGTCATCTCGCCCAGCATGCGGAGGAATTTGGTGGTGCTGTCCACGCCGATGGGCGCTTGCAGGTAGGGCTTGCCCAGAACCTCGCAAAGGCCGCGGCCGAATTCGCGGTACATGCAGATGTTGACGTCTGCATTCACCAGATTGCGCATTTCGGCAACGTGGCTGCCCAGCGGCATGACCATGTTGATCTCGGCGCCGATGCCTTCGACGAGGCGGCGGATTTCGGCAAGGTCGGAGGGCATGTTGAACGTGCCGTACATCGGCCCGAGGATATTGACGCGCGGAGTGGCCCCCTCGTCACGTTTTTTCTCGGGCGGCATGCGGCCCTTGGTCATGCCAAATTCGGTGAAGATCCAGGTCATGGCGCGATCAGCGCTTTCCCATTGGTCTTCGTCGATGGTGCGCGGCAGGAAGCGTTGGATATTCGTGCCCATGGGCGTGACGCCGCCGCCGATCATCTCGGCGATGGAACCGGTCACAACTACGGCGGGCAGAGCGGGATCAAGCGTGCCCCAGGCGCGTTTCATGGCGCCTTCGGTGCCGTCGCGGCCAAGCTCTTCCTCGCCCAGCCCCGTGACAACGATCGGCAGCTCATGGGGCGGCAGGCCATCGGTGTAGTGCAGGACCGAGGTCACAGGCAGGTTTTCGCAACCGACCGGACCGTCGATAATGCATTGCAGGCCCTTCACGGCGGTGAACGCGTAAATGCTTCCCCAATAGCCGCCTGCCCTATCGTGATCCTGGATCAGCATTTCACACCGCCATTTGCGGCGAGACGGGCCTTTTCGGCGCGCTCCAGCTTCTTGAGGTTCTGAGCGCGGAATTCAGGGCGCAGGTTCGGCGCGCCTTCCCAAACACCGGCGGTGTCTGCGGTTCCGACGCCTTCAAAGAATTCGCGCATGTGGGACATACGTTCCTTGTTGGCCATGGCGGCGTTGACCACCTGACCCAACGACCCGGCCCCGGCAGGACCCATAAGGGGACGCGCGGAAATAAGGTTGGTGAAATAGAGGCTCGGGATACCGAGTTCCTTACCCTTTTGCACAACGGGTGTGGTGCCGATGGCAAGGTCGGGCTGGATCGCCTCCATCGCAGCGCAATCGTCTTCGAGCGAGGCGCGGAATTTGACCTTCACGCCACGCGCTTCGAGCCATTCGAGATCATGCGCGGACCACGGCGTTTTGGCGCAGGCGGTGCCAACATAAGGCACATCGGCGCCAGATTCGATCAGCAGGCGCGCAACGAGGAGTTCAGAGCCTTCATAGCCTGACAACGTGATCGTGCCGTTGATCGGAACGGAGGCCAAGGCCCCCTTGATCGCGGGCAGAAACGCGTTTTGCGCCTCGGCCACCTTGGCGGCGGGCACATTGTAGGCCTCGCCGATCGCGGCGAGCCAAGCGGCGGTGCCATCGTGGCCCACGGGCGCGGAACCAACCACGGTACGACCCGCGGCCTGAAACTCGCGCACGGCGCTGGTGTAGAAGGGATGGATTGCGGCCACCACCTGACTGTCCAACGCGGAATAGAGCTCACGCCACTCACGGCAGGGAACGACCGGACCTGCCGCCAGACCGAGTGGCGCGAGCATCCCTGCAATCCCCAAGGGGTCCGCAGGGAACATTTCGCCCAACAACGTAACTGTCGGACGGTCTGAAACACCCGAGACAGGAGCCATAACTGGACCGGCCTCCACTTCCTGTCGGGCATATTTGAGCATCGCCCCGGCGAGGACGTCTTTCGCCTCGGCATGGGTCGGTACTCCGAAGCCCGGAACGTCGATGCCGACGATCCGAACTCCATTGATTTCGTCAGGCAGAAGCCTGAGCGGTACACCGGACGCCGTGGGCACGCAGAGGTTGGTGACCACGATGGCGTCGTAACGCTCAGGGTCGGCCATCTCGTGCACAGCGTCGCGGATATCTTCGAAGAGTTTCCCTGTGACCAGGGTCTCTGAATTGAACGGGACGTATCCGACTGACCGGCGCGCGCCGTAGAAGTGGGACACAAAAGTCAGGCCGTATACGCAGCAGGCCGACCCGGACAAAACGGTGCCAACGCGGCGCATCCGCAGGCCCACGCGAAGCGAGCCGAACGCCGGGCACATCGACTGCGGTTTGTCATGCGGGCCTTGCGGGTAGTCCTTGGCAAATTGATCGAGGATCTCGGACTTGCCAGCGGACCGCGCCGCCGCTTCCATTTCCGCGGCACCGCCGTGGCAGCCCATACCATCGGCAGATCCGGGCGGGGTCGAGACGGCTTCGCCTTCGATCACGTCAACCTGTGCGGTGGTGTCATATGTCAGCTCGGAACTCACGCCTGACGATCCACTTCAGCGGATTGCGCGTAGCACCTTTGAAGGGGTGCGGCAGCTTTGAGCTTTTGTGAGAGCGCCGCCTCGACAGCAGCACGGGACATTTCAATGCGGCGCGTGGAGCGGGCGATCATGTCGTGGAGGAGATCATGCTTCATCGTAGACGACCTCCAGCGATTCCTTGGCGGTGGCGTTCTTGCCGCGCATGTCCATATCGCTGGCCGGGACCAGTTCGATGCCAGCGCCGGTTTCGGACCCGTCGAACAATTCGAGTAGCTCGTCTTGGTTCAGGGCCGTTGGACGCATCGGCGGCGCGACGGCGACGTTTTCGCCAAGCGCGGCAAAGAGTGCGCCCCATTGCGATTCCGCCGTGCCGACGATCTGATAATTGGCGGATTTCTTTCGCAGGTCATCGTCCTGCGGGATAGACGCCAACACAGGGATGTCCACGGCCTTGGCGAAGGCCTGCGCCTCACCGGAACCGTCGTCCTTGTTGATCACAAGACCGGCGACGCCGACATTGCCGCCAAGCTTACGGAAGTATTCGACAGCGGAACAGACGTTGTTGGCCACATAAAGCGATTGCAGGTCGTTGGAGCCGACCAGGATCACCTTCTGCGCCATGTCGCGGGCAATCGGCAGACCGAAGCCACCGCAGACCACATCGCCGAGGAAATCGAGCAAAACGTAGTCGAAATCCCAATCGTGAAAGCCCAGCTTTTCGAGGAGCTCAAACCCGTGGATGATGCCACGCCCGCCGCAGCCGCGACCGACCTCGGGCCCGCCGAGCTCCATCGCAAAGACACCGCCGCGCTTGAAGCAAACGTCACCAATGGCAACCTCTTCGCCGGCGAGTTTCTTCTGCGTCGAGGTCTCAATGATCGTGGGGCACGCCTTGCCACCGAACAGCAGCGAGGTCGTGTCGGATTTCGGATCGCACCCAATCAGAAGCACACGCTTGCCCTGTTCGGCCATCATGTGGCTGAGGTTGGCGAGGGTGAAGCTCTTGCCGATGCCGCCCTTGCCGTAGATCGCGATGATCTGCGTTTTTGAGGTCGGCTCGCCCTGCGGCACTTCAAGGGTCGGCTCAGCCGCTTCATCGCGCAGGGTCTGGTCGTAGTTCTTGAGGTCAGGAATATCTTTCATGCCGTGGCCTCCCAATTCAGAATCATTTTCAGGCAGGCGGGATCCTCGAACGCGGTCTGATACGCGTTCGCCGCGTCGGTCGCGGGCCGTGTATGTGTGATCAGCCCATCGAGGCTGAGCGCGCCGTGGTCGATCAGGTCGCGCGTTGCGACGAGGTCGTCGCGCGTCCATTCGGCGGCAATGCGCAGCCGCGCCTCGCGCATGAAAGCGGGCGGGAAGCCAAAGGACAGCGGCTCGGGGTAGAACCCGGCCAGCACGATTTCGCCGCCTTTGGTCAGGCGCGAGATCAGCGTATTGAGCAGGTCGGATTGCCCGGAGGCATCGTAGATGCAGGTGTAATCGCGGCGCTCATCCTCATCGGGATGGACGACGTTGTAGCCGGTGGCTCCGGCCTGACGATCGGTGTCGATTTCCCAGACGGTGGGCGGCTTGCCACCGGCGGCGATGGTAAGCCGCGCCAGCAGGCGGCCAAACACGCCGTGACCGACGATGAGTTCCGGCAGTGCCTTGTCGAGGCCCGCCATCGCGTGACGTGCCGTGGCGGCCAGCGCGAGGAGCGCGCCTTCGGCCTTGAGCGCGGCGTCGATTTTCACGACGCGGTCCGAAGCAGTCACAAGGCGATTGGACGCTCCGCCGAACAAGCCCTTCACATCGCCGTAGCAATTGGCGCCGGGCACGAAGACAAGATCGCCGGGTTTGAAGGCAGTGCCGGGAGCGGCTTCGACCACTTCGCCAGCGGCCTCGTAGCCGGGCACAAGCGGATAGCCCATTCCCGGGAACGGCGGCATCTGGCCGGACCAGAAGAGCTTTTCGGTCCCAGTGGAGATACCGGAATGGCGCACGTCAACGACCAGATCACCCGCGCCGGGCGCGGTGAGGTCGATGGTGCCAAGGCTCAGTGCCTTGGGGCCTTCCAATATGACGGCCGAGCTCTGCAAGTGCCGTATCTCCCCTTGATGGTCGTTGGTGCGCCGGACTGGTGAGACAGAATCTCGGGGCGCAATTCCTTAGGTGTCAGTTTAACCTGACACTATGTGATGTCAATCAGAATAGACATTATCTGAGAAACTGTTCGCCCAGGTTTACAGTTTGCGGGCATCGACAAGGCCCGTCACGAAGGGGCGTCTTGTTTTCACAGGGGAAATCCCAACAAAACCGGCGGCTTCAAGATGCGCCGCGATCTCATCGACGGAGCGGGCGCGACCGGTTTGCATGGCCATGCAGTAGATCCCGAAATACGCGTCCCCCGCGCGGGTCGGGGTCGCGCCACCGGACATCGGTTCGGCCACGATGATCCGCCCGCCGGATGGCAGGGTGTCGTGGACCTTAGCGAGAAGGGCGGTAATCGTTTCGTCGGCGTGATCGTAGAGCACGCGCACGAGGCTGATCGTGTCGGCACCGGTGGGAAGGGGATCGCTGCGGAAGGATCCGCCGGTGATCGTGGCGCGGGCGGAGAGGCCTTCGCGCTCGAACCGGGCGGTGGCGGGGTCAACGACTTCGGGCAGGTCAAAGAGTTGCAGCGACAGGTGGGGATTAGCATGGGCCGCGGCGGTCAGGAACACGCCGGTGCCGCCGCCGACGTCGAGGAGCGTGCGGGTCTTGGAGAGGTCCAGATGGGCGAGGGCTTCTTCGGCGACGAGGGTCTGACTGTCGGCCATAAGCTCGGAATAGGTGGCGGCGACTTCGGGGTCGGCTTTGCCGGTGGCACCAAAAACATAGGGCCAGAACTGCGCCAGCTCGGTGTCGGAGCCATCGCGGAAAAACGCGACCGGATCGGAAAGATCGCGGTAGAGGACATCGTGGTGCCGGATCATCTGTTGCAGGCCGGGAATGCCGGGCAGTGCGGCACCCAGACGGCCCAGCGCATAGCGGCCATCGGATTGACGCGCCATCAGGCCAAGAGCACTGGCGGCTTGGGCCAGACGTTGTAGGCGCGGCTCTGTTATGCCGGTCCGGGTCGAAAGATCAGCCAATGTACGAGGTTGAGACGCGAGGTGATGGGGCAGGTCGAATTGCACAAAGGCCATCAGGACCTGACTGTGCACAAAGCCCGCAACCAGATCGAAGAGTGCTTCGCCATCCTGTCGCGCGATGGTGCGGGCGATGGGCAGGCGCGCGGCGCGTTGTTGGAACCGGCGCGACCCGATGAGCGCGGTGCGCCAAGCGTAAAGGCGATCCTTCAGGGACGGGCGCGGAGTGTCGGGGTCGGCAAGTGCCATCTACTCGGCGGCCTGAACCGGGGGCATGACGGGGGTGAGCCGCTCGGCCGTTTTGCGGACCATTTCGGCGAGCATTGCTTCGCCGGGGCAGGATGGTATCGACGAAATCGCGCCGGATAGAATGTCTTCGAGATGGGTAATCGCGCCGCGCACGCCATAGGTGCTGACGGCGTTGGGGCGGTCGTGAATTTCATCCTGATGGGCGGGCTTGCCCAGGGTGGCTTCATCATAAAGTGCGTCGCGCAGATCATCCGCGACCTGGAAGGCTTCGCCAATGCGGGCGCCAAGCTCGGTCCAGGGTTCGGGATACTCACCGGCGCTTGCCGCACCCATACGGGTGGCGGCCGTAAAGAGCGCGCCGGTCTTGGCGCGGTGATAGGCGGAGAGGTCGATCTTATCCTCACTCTCCCAGCCCTGACCCGCGCAGATCCCGCCCGGCATGCCGGTCGATTCGCCCAATACCCGCAGCAGCGTGATGGCGCGCATCGGGTCGGCTTCGGCAGCGCGGGTGAGCGTTTCAAACGACGCAATGATAAGCGAATCGCCCGTGAGCAGCGCAAGCGGTTCGCCATAGGCCTTGTGGACGGAGGTCTTGCCGCGGCGGGTGTCCGCATCGTCGAAACAGGGCATGTCATCGTGGACGAGGCTGGCGCAATGGATCAGCTCGATCGCGGTAGCGGCAGCGTTCGACAAGGTGGGCTGATCATCACCGCAGGCCAAGGCAACCGAGAGACAGATCGTGGGCCGGATCCGCGCGCCACCCGGGTTCACGGCATAGTCGAGTGCCGAGGCGAGCCTGGGCGGGGCAAGCGCGCCCTGCCCTTCGGCGATGGCCGCCGCGATGGCGCTTTCGATGCGGGATTTCAACGGCATGGCCTGACCTCCGGTCACGAGATTCGGGGGCGTCCTGTGACACCCGATATGTAAATCAGACTGGACATATCAGAGCGACGTGTCAACATAAGCTGACACATATGCGTTCTGGAAAAGCCGCAAGAATGGATCTTTCGTCAATGTCCCTACAGCACCGAAATCGGTGCAGGGCATTGGTAATGCGTCTTTTTCCAGACCCGGCGTGGAGGACAAGCGACTGACCCGAGTTGTGGTGATCGGCGCCGGAATCGGCGGGCTCTCGGCTGCTTTGCGTCTGGCGGCGCAGGGGTTGGACGTGCATGTCATAGAAATGGCGGATCACCCGGGGGGCAAAATGCGCACCGCACCTTCGGTGGCGGGGCCGGTCGATATCGGGCCAACGGTTTTGACGATGCGGCCGGTGTTCGAGGCGCTGTTTGCGGATGTGGGCGAACGGCTGAGCGATCATGTGACGCTGCACCGCGATGCACTTTTGGCGCGGCATTGGTGGCGGGATGGATCGACGCTGGACCTGTTTGATGAGCCGGAGCGGAGTGCGGAGGCGGTTGGCGATTTCGCCGGGGCAAAATCCGCGCGCGAATTTCGGGCGTTTTCAGCGGAGGCGAAGCGGCTTTACGAGGCGTTCGATGCGCCGGTGATGCAGGCGGGCGCGCCTGCGTTCGGGCAATTGGCGGCGCGTGTGATGAAGAGTCCGCGTCTGATCCCCGCGATGGCGCCGGGGCTGAGCCTTGCGCGGAAGCTTGCGATGCGGTTCAGCGATGCGCGGTTGCGGCAATTGTTCGGGCGGTATGCGACCTATGTGGGCGGCTCGCCGTATCAGAGCCCGGCGGTTCTAGGCCTGATCTGGCATTCGGAGGCGCAGGGCGTCTGGGCGGTTGACGGCGGACTGCACGGGCTGGCGCAGGCGATGATGCGGGTGGCGCAGGCGAAGGGTGTTTCGTTTGAATTCGGGACGGCGGTGGAGCGGATCGAGGCCGGTGAAGGTGGTGTTCGCGAGGTGCGCCTGGGGGATGGACGCGCCCTGCCCTGCGATCTGGTTGTGTTCAACGGCGATCCGAAGGCGCTGCGTGACGGGTATCTTGGCGAGGCCGTGACAGGGGCCATACCGAGGGTGGGCACGGAGCCGCGAAGCTATTCCGCCTTTGTCTGGGGCTTTGCGGCAGAGCCCAGCGGCGTCGATCTGGCGCATCACAACGTGTTCTTCTGCGCGGATCCCAAGGTTGAGTTTGGCGATCTGTCGAAGGGCAAGATGCCGCGCGACGCGACGCTTTATGTCTGCGCGCAGGATCACGGGACACCCGGGCCGCAACGGTTCGAGATTATCATGAACGGACCACCCGGCCACAAAACGACCCAAGAGGAGAGAAATACATGTCGAACACGCACGTTCGAGACGTTACAGGCGATGGGTCTGACCTTCTCCCCTCGGCCCGGGACGACCGCGCTGACCACACCGCTGGACTTCGACCGAACCTTTCCGGCATCGGACGGTTCCCTTTACGGGCGGAGCCCGCACGGGATGAACGCGACGTTTCAAAGACCCACGGCGCGGACGGCGATCCGAGGCCTGTACCTGGCGGGGGGCGGGGCGCATCCGGGAGCGGGGATTCCGATGGCCTGCCTCTCCGGGAAGCACGCGGCAGAGGCGATACGGAGCGACCTTGCTTTGATATCGACGTCCCAAGCGACGGCTACGCTTGGTGGTATGTCGACGGGATCAGCGATTGCGGCACGCGCGCCATCTCGATCATCGGCTTCATAGGGTCGGTTTTCTCGCCCTGGTATCGCTGGAGCGGGCGGGAGAACCCGGCCAATCACTGCTGCCTGAACGTGGTGACCTATGGGCGCGGCGGGCGGTGGACGATGACGGATCGGGGTGAAGAGGCGCTTGGCCTGTCGCGGGACAGGTTGCAGATCGGGCCAAGTGCGATGGTCTGGAAAGGCGACCGGCTGGAGGTGCAGATCGACGAGATGAGCACGCCGCATGCGCAGAAGGTAAGCGGAACGGTGACGGTGCATCCGAGCGCGTTGACGGATCGGGAGATGTTGTTGAGCGAGGATGGCGCACATGTCTGGCGCCCATTTGCGCCGACCGCGCGGATCGAGGTCGATCTGAACCGGGCGGGGTGGAAATGGTCCGGGCACGGGTATTTCGATGCGAATTTCGGCACGCGCGCGTTGGAGGCGGATTTCAATTACTGGACCTGGGGGCGGTTTCCGTTGCGGGACGGGTCGGCGTGTTTCTACGACCTTGAGCGGCGCGACGGGACGACCCTTGCCACGGGGGTCGGGTTTGCCAGCGATGGGACGCCACATGCCATCAAGATGCCGCCGAAACAGAGACTAAACCGCCCTTTGTGGATGGTTCGGCGTGAGACGCGGGCCGATGCGGATTTCCGCCCGCATCAGGTCAAAGCCATGCTGGACGCGCCGTTTTACAACCGCTCGGCGATCAAGACGAAGATCAACGGGGAAGAAACCGTTGGGGTCTATGAAGCGCTGGATCTGGATCGGTTTCGGGGGCCGTGGTTGATGCCGATGTTGGCCGTGCGGGTGCCGCGACGCAGACGGTGGGCATAAGGCGCACTGCGCTTGCGACCATCCCGGCGGCCCTCCATATAGACGGTCAACGAATGGAGGCCCCGATGGCACGAGACGAATTCCCCGGTTGGCACGGCACGACGATCATTGGCGTGCGCAAGGGTGGCAAGGTGGTTGTCGCCGGTGACGGGCAGGTGAGCCTTGGCCAGACCGTGATCAAGGGCAGCGCGCGGAAAGTGCGGAGGCTCCAGCCCGGCGGATACGAGGTTGTCTGCGGGTTTGCGGGATCGACGGCGGATGCGTTCACCCTTCTGGAGCGGCTGGAGAGCAAGCTTGAAGCGACACCGGGGCAATTGCAGCGCGCGAGCGTGGATCTGGCCAAGGATTGGCGCACGGACAAGTACCTTCAGAAGCTGGAAGCGATGTTGATCGTGACGGATGGGGCGGAGCTTTACATCATCACGGGTGCGGGCGACGTGTTAGAGCCGGAGCATGGGATTGCCGCGATCGGATCGGGCGGAAACTTCGCGCTGGCCGCTGCGCGCGGGATGCTCGACACCGACAAGGATGCCGAAACGATTGCGCGCGAGGCGATGCAGATTGCGGCCGATATCTGCGTTTACACCAACGGCAACCTGACGGTTGAAGTGATCGAGGCATGAGCCAGATCACCCGCGATGATCTGCGGGCGGCTGTGGGCGCCGGTCTGATGAGCGAGGCGCAGGCCGCGTCGTTGATCAGCCTGGCCGAAGAGCGAGACGGCTTGCGGGCGCGGCGGACCGGGCTTGATGAACCGTTCGAGTTGTTCAAGGGGTTCAACGAGATCTTCATCGTTGTGGGCCTGACGGTGCTTTATCTGGGCTGGTCGGGGGCGACGGGCTTTTCGCTTCTGGCCGCAACCAATGGCTGGGTTCTGGGCATGGTTTTCGGCTGTGTCTCGATGATCGGCGTGGCGCTTTTGGCGCGGTATTTCACGCTTAGGCGGCGCATGGTGGCACCGTCGATTGCACTGGCGATCATGTTCGGGCTTTCGGCGGTGCAGTTCAGCGGATCTTTTGGTGCGATGCTGGACCTGAACCTGCAGGGGGTCCTGATCACCTCAGCCGGTTTGGCGGGGCTTGCCCTGGTTGGATATTACTTCTTTTTCCGCGTGCCGTTCACCGTGGCCCTGATCGCGGTCAGCGTTGTGGTTGTGGCCTTTGGCGTTGCGACCTTGAACGGAGCGTTGCCCACTTCGGTTGAAGATATCTTTCTGCTGTCGGCGGATGGGCCATTTGCGGTTTTGACCATCGTTTTGGGCTTGATCGGCCTGATCATCGCGATGGCCTTCGACATGAGCGACCCGCACCGCGTGACGCGGCGGGCGGCGTCGGGCTTTTGGCTGCATGTGATTGCGGCGCCAGCGATTGTGAACACTGTGGCGCTGACGTTGTTCGAGAACGGCGATGCCGGATCGAAGGTGGCGCTTGTTATGTTCGTCACGGCGATGGCGGTCTTTGCCGTGATCATCGACCGGCGATCGTTCCTTGTGTCGGGTGTCGGATATGTCGTCGCGCTTTCCATCTCGGTGGTGGAGGGTGAAGGTGCGTTCTTCGTCATCCTGCTGCTCGGAGCGGGCCTTGTCTTGCTTGGTGCGCAATGGGAGGCGATGCGCGGCGCGATCATGCGCGCCCTGCCCGTCTTTCCCGGAAAAAACAGATTGCCCCCTTGGTCTAATCCCGGGGCCCTAAAGGAGACCTCTGCATGAGTGACCTGACCCCCCGCGAAATCGTCAGCGAATTGGATCGCTTCATCATCGGCCAGAAAGACGCCAAGCGTGCCGTGGCCGTGGCCCTGCGCAACCGCTGGCGCCGAAAGCAGTTGGGCGATGATTTGCGCGACGAGGTGTATCCGAAGAACATCCTGATGATCGGGCCTACGGGTGTCGGCAAGACGGAGATTTCCCGGCGGTTGGCCAAGCTGGCGCGCGCGCCGTTCATCAAGGTGGAAGCGACGAAGTTCACCGAGGTGGGGTATGTCGGCCGCGACGTCGAACAGATCGTGCGCGACCTGGTGGATGCGGCGCAGGTGATGATCCGCGAGAACATGCGCGAAGAGGTGAAGGCCAAGGCCCATGACGCCGCCGAAGAGCGGGTGATCGAAGCGCTGGCCGGTGACGGGGCGCGCGATCAGACGCGCGAGATGTTCCGCAAGAAGCTTCGTGATGGGGAATTGGACGACACGATTATCGAGCTGGAAGTCACGGACAATTCCAATCCGTTGGGCGGCTTTGAGATCCCCGGTCAACCCGGCATGGGGCAAATGGGCGGGATGATGAACCTGGGCGATCTGTTCAAGGGGATGGGCGGACGCAAGGTGAAACGGCGACTGTCAGTGGCGGCGAGTTACGACATCCTGATCGACGAGGAGGCCGACAAATTGCTGGACCCGGAGATGGTGACGAAGGAAGCCATGCGCGCGGTGGAGCAGAACGGGATCGTGTTCATCGACGAAATCGACAAGGTCTGTGCGCGGTCCGATGCGCGGGGGGCGGATGTATCGCGCGAAGGCGTGCAGCGCGATTTGCTGCCACTGATCGAAGGGACGACCGTGTCCACCAAGCATGGGCCAGTGAAGACCGATCATATCCTGTTCATCGCTTCGGGGGCGTTTCACATCGCCAAGCCCAGTGATCTGCTTCCGGAATTGCAGGGGCGTTTGCCGATCCGGGTGAACTTGCGGGCACTGACGGAAGAGGATTTCGTGCGAATCCTGACGGAGACGGACAATGCGCTGACCCGGCAATACACGGCGTTGATGGCGACCGAGCAGGTGGAGGTGACTTTCACCGAGCAGGGCATTGCCGCGCTGGCGAAGATCGCGGCGGAGGTCAACGAAAGCGTGGAGAACATCGGGGCACGGCGGCTATATACCGTGCTTGAGCGCGTGTTCGAGGAGCTGAGTTTCACTGCGCCGGACAAATCGGGGCAGGCTGTGACGGTCGATGCGGGATTCGTGGAACAGAACCTTGGCGAATTGACGCGGAGTACGGACCTGAGCCGGTACGTTCTTTGAACGGTACGCCTAAAGCATTTCGAGACAAACCCGCGACATCGGCTTGTGTTGGAAAGCGCCCTTTATCCAACCGTCGTAGGCGCTTCGGTTTGATCTGCTGACGCAGGCTCAAACCGAAGCGCTTTAACGGCTGCGCTTGAGGTAGACGTAATAGGCGCCGCCACCGCCATGGCGTTGGTGGGCTTCGCGAATATCGAGCACCATCAGCCCGAGCGGCGGAGCGTGCAGCCAACTTGGCACCTGATGCTTGAGAACGCCGCGCCGGATCGGGATCGGCCCACCACCATCGCGATCCTTGCCCTTGCCGGTGATCACCAGAACCAGACGCAGGTTGCGTTCATAGGCGCTGCTGATGAAGGAAATCAGCGCCGGATGCGCTTCAGCCAGAACCATGCCGTGCAGGTCGATGCGGTCTTGGGGCTTCAGCTTGCCGCGGACCATGCGCTTGTGCGTGGCCTGATCCATTCGAACCGGCGCATGGGCGAGCCGCGCGGAGAGCGTCGGCGAGTGATTGACCGGGTTGGCGGCGAAAGACGCTTTTTCCCCGATGCGGAACGCCGGGAGCCTGTCGGCGGTGGTCGATGTCTCGCGGCGGATTGAGGGTTTCGGTTTGGCGGGCTCGGGCGCAATTTTCGGGGCACCGCTCCGGTCCATCGGCGTGGCGCTGGCGGCGACCCTTTCCCACAGGGCCTTATCCTCTTCGGACAGGCCACGTTTGCCGCGCCGCGCCACGGGTCAGGCGTCCGGGATCAACTGGTGGGCCAGTTCGACCGGCAAAAGCACCATCATACGGCCGGGGTCGCGGATCACGCCGGCCGCTTCGCCCGCATCATCACCAAAGCCAAAGAAGATATCTGCGCGCTGCGGGCCCTGGATGGCACCGCCGGTGTCCTGCGCGATCATCAAGCGGCGGATCGGTGTTTCACCGTCCTTTTCGATCCAGACCGGCGCACCGAGCGGTGTGTGATCCGGATCGATTGCGATAGAGCGGTGCGGGGTGATGTTGCGGTTCATCGCACCCAGGGGGCCAAGGTCGGGGTCGTCGATGTCGACCTCGCGAAAGAAAACGTAACTGGGGTTGTGATACAGAAGTGTCTGCCCGGCGACGGGATTTCGGCGGACCCAGGATTGAATCACCTGAGCGGAGACCTGATGCGGTTGATACACGCCCCGTCGGACAAGCTCTTGTCCGATTGAACGATACTCGTGGCCGTTCCGCCCGCCATAGCCGACGCGGATTACGCCGCCTTCGGCCAGACGGATGCGACCTGAACCCTGGATTTGAAGGAAGAACAGTTCGACCGGATCATCGACCCAGGCAATTTCAAGGTTGCGGCCTTCCAACACGCGGCTTTCCTCGATCTCCTGGCGGGAGAGCCATTGGCCATCGACTTCCGGTGGCAGGCGATAGACCGGATAGCGAAAGCGGGCGCTGCGTGTGCGAGAGCCTTCAAGCTGCGGCTCGTAGTAGCCGGTGAACAACGCAGGCGCTTCGCCGCCGATCAGCACCGGGCGGAAGAACAGTTCAAAGAAGGTGCGCGCGTCGCTTGTCGTTTCGGACACAGCACAGATCGCGTCCCAATCGGACCCGTTGAGATCGATGCAGGTATTGCGGAACACGGAAAGGGCCGCGGAATGGTCATCCTCGGCCCAGCCGTCCAGTTCATCGAAGGTCAGAAGCTGCACGGGTTCATCTGCCGAAGCCGCGGTAGCAAAGATCGCCAAAGCCATCGCAACGACGCGCAGTCCCATGGATCATCCGTCAGTTGCCACCAGGGCCCAGTTCGGATCATCCGCGCCCATGGTGCGCGCGAAGGTCCAGACATCGCGCTGCCGCTTGATCTCAGAGGCATCGCCTTCGATGATCTCACCGTCGGAATTGCGCACCACGCTGGTCAATTCGCCGACGAAACGCACGACAATCTCGGCCTCGCCGGAAGACCGGTCGAAGGTGGCGTTCTGCAGCGCCATGTCACGCACGCCAACGAATTCCGCTTCGATCGTGAGGCCTTGTTCGTTGCGCTGATTGATGACGGTCTCGAATGTTTCCATCACGTCATCGGCCAGGAATGGCTTCAGCCCGTCGACATCGCCGCGCTCGAACGACATCAGGATCATCTCGTAGGCTTGCCGCGCGCCGCCAAGGAATTCGCTAACGTTGAAGCCGGGCTCTGCCATTTTCATCGCGGCAAGGGCCTTGGCGCTGTCGGACCCGTCTTCGACATGGTCGGTGATATCTTCATCCGGGCCGCCTTCAATGACTTCAAAGTCACGGCGGGGCGTGCCATCGGCACGGGCGGATGGGCGTTCGAACCCCTCGCGCGACCCGAGAACGGAGCGCAGGCGCAAGATCAAGAAAATCGCGACGCCGGCCAGAACCAGCAAGGACAAAAGGGACGAGTTCATGGCACCTCGGCGGGGGAATGGGTTAAAAACCTGTGTAGACGCCACATATGTAAGGCAGGGGTGGGGTCAAGTCCATGACAGCCCATCCGCGGCAATAGGCCGTTGTTAGGAAGGAAGGGTGATATGCGCCTGCTTTTGTTGTTCATTGCGGTTCCGTTGATCGAGATCGCTTTATTTATTCAGGTCGGTGGATGGCTTGGCCTTTGGCCGACTTTGGCCATTGTCGTGGTGACGGCGATTGCGGGGACGATGTTGGTGAAAAGCCAGGGCGCGCGCGCTATGCAACAATTGCGCACGTCATTTGACGATTTGCGGGATCCGACGGAGCCGCTGGCGCATGGGGCGATGATCCTGTTTTCCGGTGCGCTTTTGTTGACGCCGGGGTTTTTCACCGATGCGGTAGGCTTTGCACTTCTGGTGCCGGGGGTGCGCAACCGGGTGCTGCTTGAGATCAAGAAGCGGGTAAATGTGCAGACCGTGCGAACGGATCGGGGATGGCAGCCGCAGGATGAGACGATCATCGAAGGCACCTACAGCGACTCCGATACGGATCGGCCTGCGGGTCCATCGGGCTGGCGCAGGCATTGAGGCCTGTGCGCGGGCCTGTTATGTCGCCCGCAACCATAGATTCAGGAGAACGATCCATGTCCGACGCTTCGGCCAATGGCGAAACCGAAAACGGCGCTGCACAGCCTGCGGTTCAGCTTCCCAAGATGCAAATCCTCGGCCAGTTCATCCGCGACCTGTCGTTTGAGAACGCCGCGGTGCAAAACGCCGTCGCCGCACAGGGCCAGCCGGACATTCAGGTTCAGGTGGCGTTGGATGCGCGCAAGCGGACGACCGAGAACCAGTACGATGTGATCATGAAGCTAAAGGTCGAATCCAAGACCAAGGAAGACGAGCCGAAGTCGGTTTTCCTGATCGAGCTGGAATATGGTGGGGTGTTCTCGATCGACAACATCAACGAACAGCAATTGCATCCGTTCCTGATGATCGAATGCCCTCGGATGCTGTTCCCGTTTGTGCGCCGGATCATTTCGGACGTGACCCGCGACGGGGGATATCCGCCGCTGAACCTTGATCAGATCGATTTCGTAGCGTTGTACCGGCAGCAACTGGCAGCACGTCAGGCCCAGCAGCAACCGCAAGGCACTGCCTGACTTACTGGAACCGCGTCCAAAGGGCGTCTTCCCCAAGCTTCTCGACAAAGGCCGCATGCGCGGCCTTTTCGCTTTCGGACAGACGCGACGGAAGTGCAGCCGCGCGCTGGGTCGGTCGCCAGTTCTGATCGCGATCCGAGGCGGATTGACGGGATTGGGTTTGCGCCAGCGCGAAGTCGGGCTGCTTGCCACCGGTCAGTTCAAGATAGACCTCGGCCAGGATTTCAGAGTCGAGCAGGGCGCCGTGCTTTTCGCGGGCCGAATTGTCGATCCCGAACCGGCGGCACAGGGCATCCAATGATGCCGGCGATCCAGGGAAGCGGCGACGCGCAATTTTGAGCGTATCAAGCGCCTGATCATTGGGGAGGAGCCGGTGGCCGGACCATTCGAGTTCAGCATTGAGAAAGCGCATATCGAATTCGGCATTGTGGATGACCATCTTTGCGTCACCAACAAAATCCAGGAATTGCGGCGCAATATCGGCGAACGCCGGTTTGTCGGCGAGGAAATCCATTCCGATGCCATGCACCTCGAACGCTTCGGTCGGCATGTCGCGGTCGGGGTTGATGTATTGGTGGTAAGTCTTGCCGGTGGGAACCTGATTGAACAGCTCGACCGCGCCGATTTCGACGATCCGGTGACGAGGCGTGTCGAAGGGGTTCAAACCGGTGGTTTCGGTATCGAGAACGATTTCTCTCATGTCAGCTCAGCAATGATGGAGTTCACTGCATCTTGTGCCACATCAATTGTGGAAGTGTCTATGATGTAGTCGGCTTTGCGCCGCTTCTCGGCATCGGGCACTTGACGCGATAGGATGGCGTCAAAATCTTCGTCGGTCATTGTGCCACGCGCCAAGACGCGCGCCTTTTGGGTTTTGGCATCGACACTGACCACGGCAACCTTGTCACACCGCGCTTCAAGGCCGGTTTCGAAAAGCAGTGGAACGTCCAGGACGACCAATCCGTTATGGCGTTTCAGGAAATCCGCACGGACTTGCGCGACGAGGGGGTGAATGATGGCGTTGATCTGATCCAAAACGCCGGGATCTTTCGCGATCAAGGTGCGGAGGTAGGCTCGATCAACATGCCCGTCGGGCCCGACGCTTCCGGGAAAAGTGGCGTGGAACAGCTTTGGCGCAGGACCGGTTGGGGCGTAGAGCGCATGAACAGCGGCGTCCGCATCCCAGACCGGAATGCCGGCATCGCGAAACATCTGGGCGGTGGTGCTTTTGCCCATCCCGATCGACCCTGTCAGGCCAAGGATCGTTGTCATCCGCCAAGTACCGCGGCGCGGAGGTCGTCATCGACCATTGGGGTATAGCTGAACCAGCGTTCGAAGCCGGGGACAGCTTGGTGCAACAACATGCCCAACCCGTCGACGGTTTCGCAGCCCCTCTCCGCCGCATTGCGCAAAAGATCGGTTTCGAGCGGTGCATACACGATGTCGGTGACAACGGTGGGCGGCGATAAGCGCGACAGGTCAATCGTAAGCGGGGCCTGGCCAGTCATGCCTAGAGCCGTTGTGTTCACGATCAGGGCCGTATCACGGATGAAATCGGGGATTTGCGTCCAGTCGATAGGAGAGACCCGCGCGCCGAATTGCTCACGCAGAGCGTCGGCGCGCAGCCGGGTTCGGTTGGCGACATGGATAACGGGCGCGCCATCGGAGATCAGCGCGGAGACAATCGCCTTGGCCGCACCGCCAGATCCAAGGACCAGCGCAGGACCGGCGGATGCGGTCCAGCCGGGCAAGGATTGGCGAATGTTCGACAGAAACCCCATACCGTCGGTATTGTCGGCCTGAATCAGACCATCCGACCGAACGGTTAACGTATTTGCAGCCCCGATAAGGGCGGCGCGATCTGTGACGGTATCGGCCAGCGCCAGCACTTGTTCCTTGTGGGGCAGCGTAACGTTTGCGCCGACGAACCCCATCCGGGGCAGAACGCCCAGCACTTCGGCCAAATCCTGATGACCGACGTGGAGCGGGACGTAATGACCGGGCAATCGATAGCGCTTGAGCCAATGGCCGTGCAGCTTCGGGGACAGGGAATGCGAAACCGGGTCGCCAATCACGCCGGCCAGAGGGATGGAAGGTTTGGTCATGGCGATAACATACCGCGCAATCGCAGATGGGAAAGGACATCAAGCAACGGCAAGCCCAGAACCGAGAACCAATCGCCTTCGATCCGAGAGAACAGCCGGGCACCGACGGCTTCGGCCTGATAGGCGCCGACGCAATAGGACACGTTTGGCCAGGCGGTATCGAGATAGGTGGCAATCTGATCGTCGGAGAAAGTGTGCATGGTCATACGAACAACGCCGACATGACGCCAAACCGGTTTGTTTTCTTCATAAAGCACGGCTGCGGACATCAGATGATGCGTTTGACCTTGTAGCTGTTTCAGCTGCTCGAAGGCCTCGTCCTTATTTGACGGTTTGGCGAAGACACGGCGCTTGACGGAGAGGATTTGATCACACCCAAGCACGAGCGCATCAGGCGGTGCGCTCTCGGCCACGCGGCGCGCTTTGAATTCGGCCAATGTGTCAGCGATGTCCCTTGGTCCTGCGTCTTCTGCCTGCAACGATTCGCGGATGGCGTCTTCATCTATGCGGGCAGGGCGCGATTCGATGTTCAGGCCGGCATTTTCAAGAAGCTGCCGTCGGATCGGAGAGGCCGATGCTAGGATAAGATCGATCATCTTTTGGGGAACTCTGTGGAAATTTCACGGGACAACGCTGGAGCCAATGTGAAGGACTCCGCCCGTTGCCGCGTCAAGTCGGAAGTTACGCGATTTTCGCCTCGCGCTTCCGCAATTTACCCCCGGGTACGATTGTGAAAGCGTAGAACATGGTTAATGGTTTCGCCCACAAACGTTAAAGGGCTCAAGAGAAGATATTCTCAGGAATACTTCACATATGTTATTGATTTTTATGTATTTTAACTCGTTATCCACATATTCAGGTCAGGTGCTGAAGTTTCACACACCTCAGAAAACCTTGTGGATGAAACCGGGAAATCTGGGTTCTCCCGGAAATCCACGGCCCTACTACCAACAACAATAAAGATTCTTTCTTTCTTGTTTTATAGGGTGGATGGAGAGCATCGCGCGAGTTGACAGAGAAAAGCGAAGTCCTTACCTGCAACCTTGCGCTCCGTTCGGAGTGGCTGCTTCTCACATTGAATGATGGACACCACGCTCCTGTAAAGGACGTCGTGCGTTGGATGACCCCCTATGACAACTGAATCCCTGAGCCTTGCTGATCTGAAAGCGAAATCCCCAAAAGACCTTTTGTCTATGGCGGAAGAGCTTGAGATCGAAAATGCCTCGACCATGCGCAAGGGCGACATGATGTTCGAGATCCTGCGGGAGCGTGCTGAGGAAGGATGGGAAATCTCCGGTGACGGTGTTCTTGAGGTGCTTCAAGACGGGTTCGGATTCCTGCGCAGCCCTGAAGCGAATTACCTGCCGGGCCCAGATGATATCTACGTCTCGCCTGATATGATCCGTCAGCATTCGCTTCGCACGGGCGATACGGTCGAGGGCGTTATCACCGCCCCTAAGGAGAGTGAGCGGTATTTCTGCCTGGTGAATGTGTCATTGATCAATTTTGAGGCACCGGAAAAGGCTCGGCACAAGGTGGCGTTCGACAACCTGACCCCGCTTTATCCCGATGAACGCCTGACGATGGAGATCGAGGACCCGACGATCAAGGATCGCTCGGCGCGAATCATCGACCTTGTTTCACCGATCGGGAAAGGCCAGCGGAGCCTGATCGTGGCGCCGCCGAGGACGGGTAAGACGGTTCTGTTGCAGAACATCGCCAATTCCATCGAGAGCAACCATCCTGAATGTTACCTGATTGTTTTGCTGATCGATGAACGGCCCGAGGAAGTTACCGATATGCAGCGGTCGGTGAAGGGCGAAGTGATTTCGTCGACCTTCGATGAACCTGCAACGCGCCACGTGGCGGTGTCGGAAATGGTAATCGAAAAGGCCAAGCGTTTGGTGGAGCATAAGCGGGACGTGGTGATCTTGCTGGATTCAATCACGCGTCTGGGCCGTGCGTTCAACACCGTTGTCCCGTCGTCGGGCAAGGTTTTGACCGGTGGTGTTGATGCCAACGCGCTACAGCGTCCAAAGCGTTTCTTTGGTGCCGCGCGAAACATCGAAGAAGGTGGATCGCTGACCATTATTGCGACGGCGCTTATCGATACCGGCAGCCGGATGGACGAGGTGATCTTCGAAGAATTCAAAGGCACCGGTAACAGCGAGATCGTTCTGGACCGCAAGATTGCGGACAAGCGAGTGTATCCGGCGATGGATATTCTCAAGTCGGGGACGCGGAAGGAAGATCTGCTCGTCGATAAGGGTGATCTGCAGAAGACCTTCGTGCTGCGCCGGATTCTGAACCCGATGGGGACGACGGATGCCATCGAGTTTCTGATTTCGAAGTTGAAACAGACGAAAACGAATTCGGAATTCTTCGATTCCATGAATACCTGAACCAAAGGGTGATGTGATGCAGACCATTTTCGCCCTGGCAACGGCCCGGGGGAAGGCGGGCGTTGCAATCATGCGGGTGTCTGGACCGGAGGCGTTTGCCATCGGGTGCGCGCTGTGTGGGAGCTTGCCGGGCGCGGGGCGTCATGGTTTGCGGGTTGTCATGTCGGAAGACGGCGCGATCCTTGACCAGGCTTTGGTGCTTGTCTTTGAGGGGCCCAACAGTTTTACCGGAGAGGACGTTCTGGAGCTTCACTTGCACGGCAGTGTAGCCGTCATCCGGGCTGTTGAGCGTCGGATCATGGCGACCGGGCTGGCGCGGGAAGCGGAGGCTGGCGAGTTCACCAAGCGAGCGCTTATGAACGACCAGCTTGATCTTGCGCAGGTCGAAGGTCTTGGCGACCTGGTTGAGGCGGAAACGGAAGCGCAACGACTTCAGGCGCAGCACGTGTTTTCCGGTGCTTTGTCGAAGAAAATGAATGACTTACGGGCTACTGGACTTCGAGCAGCCGCGCTTGTAACCGCGACGATTGATTTTGCGGATGAAGAGGTTCCTGTGAATGTAGCACCGGAGGTTCTGGATCTCTTGGATCAGCTGAATAGCGAGCTTACCGCGGAAATTGACGGGTCCCATATTGCAGAACGGGTTCGGGATGGCTTTGAGGTCGCTATTCTTGGTGCACCGAATGCAGGTAAATCAACATTGCTCAACGCTCTGGCAGGCCGCGATATCGCGATTACGTCCAATGTGGCCGGCACGACGCGTGATATCATAGAGGCTCGGTTGGATATTGCCGGGCTTGCAGTAACGTTTTTGGACACCGCCGGTTTGCGTGAAACGGCGGATGAGGTGGAAAAGATTGGTGTGTCTCGTGCGATAGATCGCGCGATAGATGCGGATCTGAGGATTCTTTTGGCATCCAACGGGTTTGAGCTTCCGGCGCGACTTCAGGACAAGATTGATCTCACCTACGGAGCGAAGGCCGATGTGACCGGCGCAGGTGGTGTATCTGGTCTGACGGGAGAGGGCCTTGATCGTCTCATCTCCGATGTGTCCGCACTTTTGTCGGAACGCGTGGTGCAGGTTCGAGCTACGATCTCGGCGCGACAAAGAGGCGGAATGCAGCGTGCGAGATCGGAGTTTATCGCGGCGGGTGAGGTTATGCGTGGCGTTGGCGAAGTTGAGATTGTGGCGGAGCATATTCAAGATGGGCTGCGGGCGCTTGACTCGGTAATTGGTCGCGTTGATGTAGAGAATATCCTTGGCGAAATTTTCTCTCGGTTTTGTATCGGGAAATAGGAGTGTTTCACGTGAAACATCCAAGCTTCGATGTTGTTGTCGTTGGTGGAGGCCATGCTGGCGTGGAAGCCGCCGACGCGGCTCGGCGGGCTGGTGCGCGCACTGCACTGGTCACTTTGCGACAGGCTGATCTTGGAGTCATGTCCTGTAATCCAGCGATTGGTGGTTTGGGGAAGGGCCATCTGGTACGTGAGATTGACGCGCTCGGCGGTGTCATGGGCCGTGCTGCTGATGCATCCGGTATCCAGTATCGTTTGCTAAACCGGCGAAAAGGTGCAGCGGTGCAGGGCCCGCGAACGCAATCGGACCGGGTTCTGTACGCTCAGGCCATCCAGGATCATGTTGCCGTGTTGGATGACCTTACGTTGATTGAGGGCGAGGTTGCTGATCTGCTTGTACATGACGGCCGCTCCGTTGGCGTCACCTTGGCAGACGGTAGTGAGGTCGGTGCGCGTGCTGTGGTTCTGACGACGGGCACGTTTCTGCGCGGGATTATCCATATCGGGGACCGGAAAATCGAAGGCGGCCGTATGGGGGATCGCCCTGCTGTTAAGCTTGCGGAGCGGATGGACGCGATGAGCCTTCCTATGGGGCGCCTCAAGACGGGAACCCCGCCCCGCATAAAAAGCAGCTCTATCAACTGGGATATACTCCAGGAACAGAAAGCGGATGAGGATCCAACGTTTTTTTCATTCCTGACCAACAGGGTTCAGGCGCGGCAAGTTGCTTGTGGGATCACGCATACCAATAGTCGAACGCATGACATCATAGAGAAAAACCTGTCCCGTTCCGCGATGTATGGGGGCATGATCGAAGGTGTGGGGCCGCGGTATTGTCCGTCGATTGAAGACAAGATCGTTCGGTTCAGTGATAAGGAGTCACACCAGATTTTCCTGGAGCCTGAAGGTCTGACTTCGGATGTCGTCTATCCAAATGGGATCTCAACGTCGCTTCCAGAGGATGTGCAAGACGCCTATGTGCGGTCGATCGCTGGCCTGGAGGCGGCTGAGATACTGCAGCCGGGTTATGCAATTGAATATGATTACGTGGATCCGACTTGCTTGTCAGCTCAGCTGGAGCTTCGCGCCTGTCCCGGGTTGTATCTAGCGGGTCAAATCAATGGGACAACGGGATATGAAGAGGCGGCGGCGCAAGGGTTGGTGGCCGGTTTGTCCGCCGCTTTGGAGTCTCAGGGGCGCGATGCGGTGCACTTTAGGCGCCGAGAAAGCTACATCGGAGTAATGATCGACGACCTGATCACGCGTGGAGTGGCTGAGCCTTACCGAATGTTTACCTCGCGTGCGGAGTACCGATTGTCGCTTCGTGCCGACAATGCCGATGAGCGATTGACGCCGATTGCTTCTGATCTGGGACTTATCGACCAAGAGCGCCGGACGGTGTTTGAGGCCAAGATGGACCGATTGGAAAAGGGTCGGGAGCTTCTTGGTGGGTTTACCGCAACACCCAAGGAGGCGAATGAAGCCGGAATTTCGGTTAATGCAGACGGTAAGCGCCGCACAGGTATGGAATATCTTGCGTTTCCGGATGTTCAGGTTTTCGATCTTGCGCCGATTGCGCCGAGGATCAAGGATTTGGATGCATCGACTGCGAAGCAGCTTAAGATAGAGGCGACCTATGCGACTTACGTTGCGCGCCAGCAGAGGGATGCGCAAGCGTTGGAGCGCGATGAGGCAAAGCAAATTCCCGGTGATTTTGCCTATGAGGACGTGATCGGATTGTCGAACGAATTGCGGTCGAAGTTATCGCGAGTACAACCTGCAACGCTTGCTCAGGCCGGCCGGATCGATGGGATGACTCCAGCGGCACTTGCCTTAATCTTGACGCAGCTGCGGAAGATTGATCGGAAATCGGCGTGACCGAAGAAGACGCCAAAGCTTGGCTGGCACATCATGTTTCACGTGAAACATTGGAGCGGCTACAGGTCTATTACGACCTCCTTCAAAAGTGGCAGCGCACGGTCAATCTAGTCGCGCCAGCAACCTTGGATGAGGCATGGAGCAGGCACTTTGTCGATTCGGCACAGCTTTTCCAGATCGCACCACGTTATTCAACGAACTGGCTTGATCTCGGGTCGGGCGGTGGTTTTCCGGGCTTGGTGATTGCGGCCATGGGCACCGAAAACGATCCCGACTATCGTGTGACATTGGTCGAGAGTGACATCAGAAAGTGCGGTTTTCTAAGGGAAGTGGCGCGAAAAATGGGTGTCACAGTTCATATCCTTTCGCGTCGCATCGGTGATATCCCGAAGCAATTACCGGATGTCGTGTCCGCGCGTGCTTTGAGCGATCTATCCACGTTGATCGACCATGCCAAACCGCATCTGACACCGAAAACGCAGCTGCTGTTTTCAAAAGGTCACGCTTGGCGGGAAGAGGTTGAAACGCTACCGATACGCTGGCAAAGCATCTGTGAACCCGTGCCGAGTGTCACCCATCCTGATGCGGTGATCCTGAGATTCGATACCAGCCAGTTGAAAGACGAGGCCTGAAATGCGCATCGTTGCGATTACAAACCAAAAAGGCGGCGTCGGAAAAACGACGACGGCGATCAATCTTGGCGCGACGCTTGCTTCGATGAAGTTCAGGGTTTTGATCGTCGACCTGGATCCTCAAGGCAATGCGTCCACGGGATTGGGAATCGATCCGGCGGATCGTGTGAAATCTACATACGATTTGCTTTTGGACGGTGCCGATCTTGCCGACGTTGCCCAGAAAACACAGGTCGATGACTTGTGGATTGCCCCTGCGACGACGGATTTGAGTTCAACCGATATTGAGCTCGGCCAGCGAGATAACCGGGTATTTCTTTTGAAAGAGGCATTGGCGCAAGCAGTTCCGTACGACTACGTGTTGATTGATTGCCCGCCCTCGTTGAGCCTTCTGACGTTGAACGCGCTGACCGCGGCGCATTCCCTACTTGTGCCATTGCAGGCGGAGTTTTTTGCGCTTGAGGGGCTCTCGCAGCTGATGTTGACGGTGCGCGAGGTGCGCGAAACGGCCAATCCAGCGCTTCGGATCGAAGGTGTAGTTCTGACGATGCATGATGCGCGGATGAACCTTAGCAAGCAAGTCGAGGATGACGCGCGCGCAACACTAGGGGAGTTGGTGTTCGACACGATTGTTCCCCGCAACGTGCGTCTGAGCGAAGCGCCATCATTTGCCCTGCCCGTGATTTCTTATGACCCTGCGTCAAAGGGCAGTCAGGCTTACATTGATCTGGCGAATGAGTTGCTTGATCGCGAACCTCAGACCCAGGAGACCGCATAATGGCACGATCAACCGAGAAACGGGGTCTGGGCCGGGGATTGTCTGCGCTGATGGCGGATATTGACGCGGGAGGCGATACGCCGACTCCAACGAGTGCAGCGGGTGTTCAAGCACGCCCGGACCGCACGTTGCCAATTGAGGACCTGCGTGCCAACCCGGATCAACCCCGTCGGATGTTCCGCGATGATGAGTTGCGGGAGCTTGCGCAATCGATCGAAGAGCATGGAATCATTCAGCCGTTGATTGTGCGTCCGGATCCAAACGATTCGACCAAATTTCAAATCGTCGCGGGTGAGCGCCGGTGGCGTGCCGCGCAAATGGCGAAATTGCATGATGTGCCTGTGGTGGTTCGTGATTTCGATGAAGATGAACTGCTTCAGGTCGCCATCATTGAAAATATTCAGCGCTCTGATCTGAACCCGATGGAAGAGGCGCAAGGCTACAAGCAGCTGATGGATCGGTTTGGGCACACGCAGCTCGAGCTTTCGACTGCGATGGGCAAAAGCCGTAGCCATCTGGCGAATGTGATGCGGTTGCTGCAGTTGCCCGATGAAATTCAAACCATGGTGCGTGACGGGCAACTTAGTGCAGGTCATGCGCGGGCTTTGCTGACCGCCAATGATCCAATCGCCCTGGCGCGCCGCGCCATTGCAGAAGCGCTTTCGGTCCGTGCGGTTGAGAAGGCTGCAAAGTCCTCTGCCGAAACAGGTGCCTCAGGTGCCGCTGGTAAGCGGACCCCTTCAGAGAAGGATGCCGATACGCGTGCGCTGGAGGCTGATTTGACCGCCGCACTTTCGACAAAGGTGAGCATTGATCACAATACGCAATCTGGTACGGGAAAAATATCTATTCATTACAAAGACTTAGAGAAGCTTGATGACTTGATGAAGCTCCTCAGTGCGCCTTGAAGTCTAAGCAAGAAGCTCTCTGAGAATAGCGTTCAGGACGGGGCGGCCAGGCCTGGTGGCTTTGAGGCGCTGACCCGCGTGCTCGACAAGCCCAAGTTCTTCGAGGCGCTCTATGCGATGGCCGTCAATTGGACCGCTATTCAAGCGCGCGAAACGGGCAAGATCAGAGCCTTCCGCGAGCCTTAACGACATCATCAGATATTCCTCAGCCTGTTCCTGCGCAGTGATCGGAACGGCAGCGCGCTCCCCCGTACCATCGGTCTTGACTGCGTCAAGCCAGCGCTTTGGTGCAAGATATGTCTCGGTTGCGACGCGTTGGCCGTTTTGAGTGATCCGCCCGTGAGCACCGGGGCCAATACCGACAAAGTCACCGCAACGCCAATAGATCAGGTTGTGCCGCGATTGATCCATGTCTGCCGCGTGGTTGGAGATTTCATAAGCGGGCAGGCCAGCCGCATCACACAGCTCCTGGGTCAGGTCGTAAAGATCGGCAGACAGATCTTCATCGGGCAACCCTTTCAGTCCACCGGCATTGTGCCGGGTGCCAAAAGCCGTCCCTGGTTCGATCGTGAGTTGATAAAGGGAGAGGTGATCGGTTCCCCAAGACAGTGCCTCGGACAATTCAGAACGCCATTGCGACAGCGACTGATCTTGCCGCGCATAGATCAGATCGAAACTGACCCGGTCAAAGCACGCCCGCGCAACATCGTAAGCTCTGCGGGCCTCCTCCACCGAATGAAGCCGGCCAAGCCGACGCAGATCTTCGTTGTTGAGCGCCTGGATCCCCATGGAAACGCGTGACACGCCCGCGTCCCGAAACGCCCGGAATCGACCCGATTCAACGGACGATGGGTTCGCTTCGAGCGTGATTTCAATATCGTTGGCAACAGGCCAGTGTGCGCGGACAGCGGAGAGAATCTGATCAACCGTTTCCGGCGCCATAAGCGATGGCGTTCCACCGCCGAAAAAGACGCTTTGCAAGGTTCGGTCAGCGGTTCGGAATTTGACGCGTTCAAGTTCGCCCAGATAAGCGGTTAGCCAGGCGGCGTGATCGATCTTTGCGGCGACATGGCTGTTGAAGTCGCAATAAGGGCATTTGGCCTCGCAAAACGGCCAATGGATGTAGAGCCCAAATCCCCCGGCCTCCCAATCAGCCATCGCCGAAGAGTTTCACCAACTGTGCAACGGCGCGCGCGCGATGACTGATCTTGTTTTTCTCCCAACGATCCATCTCTCCGAACGTGATGTCATAGCCATCGGGCTGAAAGATCGGGTCATATCCATGGCCCTGATCCCCGCGCATGGGCCAAACGACCTGTCCTTCCATGACGCCAGGACAAACTTCGTCGTGCCCGTCAGGCCAAGCCAGAACAAGCGTGCAGCAGAACCGTGCGGTGTGCGGCGTGGGCGCGCTCGTTTCGATCAGTTTTTGGTGGGTCAGACGCATGGCCATGTCGAAATCGCGCCCGTCTGGGGTTTCGGCCCAATCCGCCGTGTAGACTCCTGGCGCGCCGCCGAGAGCATCGATTTCGATCCCGCTGTCGTCGGATAGCGCTGGCAGGCCGGTTGCCTTGGCCGCGGCATGGGCCTTGATCCTGGCGTTTTCGACAAACGTGGTGCCGTCCTCGGGCGGTTCGGGCAGGTTGTGATCCTTGGCGCCCGTCACAGTGATGCCGAACGGGTCGAGCAAGTGCTTCATCTCATCAAGCTTGCCTTGGTTGTGAGTTGCCACCAAAAGCTCGGATCCGGTAAAACGTCGCATCAGGTCGTTGCCGCATTTTGTGCGGTAACAAGTTCGGCCACGCCTTTTTCGGCCAGCGAGTAGAGCTGATTGAACTCCTCGCGCGAAAAGGTTGCGCCCTCGGCGCTGGCCTGTAGTTCGACCACCTGACCTGCGCCTGTCATGATGAAATTGCCATCGGTTCCCGCTTCGGAATCTTCCGGATAATCCAGATCCAGAACGGGTTGCCCGGCAAAAATACCGCAAGATACGGCTGCAATGTTGTCGGTGATCGGATCGGCGATGATGTCGCCTGCCTTGAGCAGCTTGTTCACCGCAAGGCGCAGCGCCACCCAACCGCCGGTGATCGATGCGCACCGCGTGCCGCCGTCGGCTTGGATCACGTCGCAATCCACAGTGATCTGACGTTCGCCAAGCGCGTTGCGATCGACACAAGCGCGCAAGGAACGACCGATCAGGCGCTGGATTTCCTGCGTCCGACCCGATTGCTTGCCAGCGGCGGCTTCCCTGCGGCCCCTGGTATGCGTCGCACGGGGCAGCATGCCGTATTCGGCAGTCACCCACCCCTGACCGGAATTGCGCAGAAACGGGGGAACACGCTCTTCCAGAGACGCAGTACACAGGACGTGTGTATCGCCACATCGGATCATGCAAGATCCTTCGGCATGGCGCGTAACGCCGGTCTCAATGGAAATCGGGCGCATTTCGTCTAGGTTTCGACCGGAAGGGCGCATAAATATCTCCTGATATTTCTTTGGCGTTGCTGTGCGGGGATAATCCGGCAGGCTGACGGCTCGCAACCCTGAATGGACGAGTTCAACGATTGAAACAATGACCGAGCAAGGCAAAATCCTCGAAGAGTTGAATGACCGATCCCGCGAAGTATTTCGGCGGATCGTCGAAGGCTACCTGGACAGTGGTGTACCGGTGGGTTCGCGGACCCTGACGCGTACGATGTCTGAAAAGGTGTCTGCGGCGACGATCCGCAATGTCATGCAGGATCTTGAATTTCTCGGGCTCCTCGACAGCCCGCATACCTCCGCGGGGCGCGTGCCGACGCAGACCGGTCTGCGGATGTTTGTGGACGGCTTTCTGGAAACCGGCGATCTGTCGAATGACGACAAGACGGCCCTGCATGAGACGCTTGGAAACAACGCATCTGACGTGCCTGCACTGCTGGATAGGGTCGGTTCCGCGCTATCGGCGGCCACCCATGGTGCCAGTCTTGTGCTGACCCCGAAACACGAAGCACCGATTCAGCACATCGAATTTGTACCGCTGTCGCCTGATCAGGCGCTGGTGGTTCTGGTGTTCTCGGATGGGCATGTTGAAAACCGGCTGTTCACGCCGCCCCTTGGAACGACACCCAGCGCGATGCGCGAGGCGGCCAATTTCCTCAACGCCCGGATCAGTGGGACAACGGTCACCTCAATCCGGGCGCAGCTGGAAGCGGATATGGAAACGCGACGGCGTGAGATTGATGATCTCGCCTCCGGGCTTATCGATTCCGGTTTGGCCGTTTGGGACGAAAATGATCAGCAATCGGCCCGTCTGATCGTTCGGGGGCGAGCGAATCTTCTTTCTGACACGCCCGAGGCCGAGGACCTGGACCGAATCCGGACGCTGTTTGATGACCTCGAACGCAAACGTGATATCGCTGAATTTCTCGAATTAACCGAAGAAGGCGACGGCGTGCGCATTTTCATCGGCTCAGAGAACAAGTTGTTCTCACTTTCGGGTTCCTCTCTGGTGGTGTCTCCCTATATGAACGCTGATCGAAAGATAGTTGGTGCCGTGGGTGTCATCGGACCCACGCGCCTGAATTACGGCCGTATCGTCCCGATCGTGGATTATACGGCGCAGCTGGTCGGGAAATTGATATCCGACCGCACGTGAGAGGGTGACATGGGCGAGCCGAAAGAAGACGAGTATTCCGAACCGAAAGTGACGCTGGCCGAAGACGGTCTGGGCGACGCGCCGGATATCGACATCGGGGACGACGATATCGCCGATCCCGGGGCCGAGGCGGTGATCAAAGCGCTGGAAGCCGAGCGAGATGAACATCGCGACCGTATGTTGCGCGCCTTGGCGGATGCCGAAAACATGCGCAAACGCGCAGATCGGGATCGGCGTGAGGCCGAGCAATATGGCGGCTCAAAGCTCGCGCGGGATCTATTGCCGGTCTACGATAACCTGCACCGTGCACTTGAAGCCTCCGACGACGCCTCGAAAGAGACCGCGGGTGCGCTTATCGAGGGTGTGGAGTTGACGCTGAAAGAGTTGCTGAACGTCTTCGGCAAGCACGGCATTACGCCGATCCAGCCGGAAGTTGGCGATGCCTTTGATCCACAACTGCATCAGGCCATGTTTGAAGCGCCGGTACCGAACACCAAGGCTGGCGATATTATTCAGGTCGCCGCAACGGGGTTCATGCTTTACGATCGGTTGCTGCGTCCCGCGCAGGTCGGGGTGTCGTCTACTCCGGCGGGCTAAGTTTCGCCTTGAGCTCATAAAGCAAGGTCAACGCCTCGCGCGCCGTCATCTCATCGGGATGTACGGCGCGCAGTTTTTCCTCTACCTCGGATGGTTTGCTGATCCGTGGTGGTGGCGCAGGGGTCGCCCTGAAGAGCGGCAGATCATCAATCACCGCCTTGCGCTTCCCGCCTTCCCGGTCCCCTTCTTCCAATGCGTCCAACACCACCTGCGCACGGTCTATGACCGCGTCGGGTAGACCCGCAAGCTTCGCGACCTGCACCCCGTAAGAGCGATCCGCAGCGCCGTCGCGGACCTCATGCAAAAAGACAACGTCGCCCTCCCATTCCATCACGGCCATGGTCGCATTTCTCAACCCGTCCAGCTTGGCAGAAAGTGATGTCATCTCGTGGTAATGCGTGGCGAACAGCGCGCGACAGGAATTTGTGTTGTGCAGATATTCCAAAGTGGCCCAGGCGATGGACAGACCGTCATAAGTCGCCGTTCCTCGACCGATCTCGTCGAGGATGACAAGCGCCCGGTCGTTTGCCTGGTTCAGGATCGTGGCTGTTTCCACCATTTCAACCATGAAAGTCGATCGACCCCGTGCCAAATCATCGGAGGCCCCGACACGACTGAACACCTGGCTGATCAGACCGATTTTCGCCCGATTTGCAGGCACGAAACTGCCGATCTGAGCCAGAATCGCGATCAAAGCATTCTGGCGCAGATAGGTCGATTTACCTGCCATGTTCGGACCGGTGAGAAGGCTGATCGCCGCGCCATCCTCTGCGGTCAGTTCGCAATCATTGGCAACAAAGGGCTGCCCGTCTCGGGCAAGCGCAGCCTCAACCACCGGGTGGCGTCCGCCTTCAATTTCGAATGCGCGGTCCTCGGTCATCTCGGGCTGAACCCAATCCCCTTCGCGTGCCCGGCGGGCCAGACCACCGGCCAGATCAAGTTCCGCCAGACCACGTGATGTATCGCCGACCCGATCCTGTTGATCCAATATTGCGTCGCGCAAGGACGCGAACAGCGTGCGCTCAATCTCAAGCGCGCGGTTCCCGGCATTCAGGATTTTGGTTTCCAGTTCCGACAACTCGACGGTCGTGAAGCGTACGGCATTTGCTGTGGTTTGCCGGTGAATAAAGCGGTCTGAAAGCGGCGGGTTCAGCATCTTTTCGGCGTGTGTTGCCGTTGTTTCGATGAAGTAGCCCAGAACGTTGTTGTGTTTGATCTTGAGGCTCTGGACCCCAGTTGCCTCGGAATATTCGGCCTGCATGGAGGCGATGACGCCGCGCCCTTCGTCACGCAGGGTTCGCGCTTCGTCGAGCTCATCGTGATATCCGCGTGCGATCATGCCACCTTCGCGCAGTTGAACGGGCGGCTCAGCAACCAAGGCGGCGTCGAGAAGATCAATAAGACCAGCATGTCCCGCAAGGCCGTCGCTGGCATCGGCCAGAAGCGTGGGGAGGTCAATGGTTTCGAGCCGTTCGTGCAAGCGCGCGGCCCCTATCAGGCCATTGCGAATGGCTGCGAGATCCCTTGGACCTCCGCGGTCAAGCGCGAGGCGCGAGAGTGCGCGATCAAGGTCTGGGATGCGGCGCAGCTCTGCTTCAACATGATCTCTAATCAGCGTATCAGAGACAAAAAACGCAACAGCGTCATGCCGTCTGCGGATCGTGTCGAGGTCTGTAGATGGGCCTGTAAGCCGCCGCTCCAAAAGGCGGGCACCACCAGCGGTCAATGTACGGTCAATGACGGAGAGTAAGGAATTCGCACGGCCTCCAGACAATGCATGCGTCAGTTCCAGATTGCGTCGTGTCGCGGTATCAAGCTGCAACAACCGATCCGCCACTTGTTTGCGCGGAGCCCGAAGAAGCGGCAATGCCCCTTTCTGCGTAAGGTCCAGATAGTCGATCAGCGCGCCCATGGCGCAAAGCTCGGGCCGAGTGAAGAATCCGAACCCTTCGAGCGTCGACACATTGAACAAACTGGTTAGCCGTTTTTCGGCGGACGACGAGTCGAATGAACCGGGGGACAAGGGCGTCACGGCTGCGCCGAGTTCAATCATCGCATCTTGGCGCATGACCTCCATTCCATTGGAAACCAGAACTTCCTTCGGCGAAAGCCGCGCCAGTTCCGGGCCAAGACGTACCGACGGGCAGGTCATCACACGAAAATCGCCAGTGGAAATATCGCACCAAGCGAGCGCTCCATCGCCACGGACTTCGGCATAGGCGGCAAGATAGTTGTGCCGACGCGCCTCAAGAAGGGTATCTTCGGTGAGCGTACCCGGCGTCACGAGCCGAACGACATCGCGTTTTACAACCGATTTCGAACCGCGCTTCTTGGCCTCGTCGGGGCTTTCCAATTGCTCGCCTATGGCGACGCGGAATCCCTTGCGGATCAGGGTCAAAAGGTAGGATTCGGCACTATGGGCGGGCACGCCACACATCGGTATATCATCGCCGTCGTGTTTGCCGCGCTTGGTTAACGCAATGTCCAGCGCCTCGGCTGCGGCGACGGCATCATCGAAGAACATCTCGTAGAAGTCACCCATCCGGTAGAACAGGATCGCATCCGGATGCTGCGCCTTGATCTCAAGATACTGCGCCATCATCGGCGTGACTTGCGCGTTCATGATCCGCACCCCCCGGTCAGAAACTACGAAACGCCGCGCCCGGATTGAAGCGCAATCGGTTGCGAATTCGGCAAGGGCCGCGCTATGCCGGTCCGGCACCGCAAAGAAGGGCAATCACATGGCCGACAAGCAGAAGATCACGCGTGAAGAGGCGCTGGCCTATCACCTTGAGCCCACTCCGGGAAAGATTGACATCAACGCGTCCACACCGATGGCCACGCAACGCGACCTTTCGCTAGCCTACTCGCCCGGTGTGGCCGTGCCTTGCGAAGTGATCGCGGAAAAGCCCGAGACGGCGTATGATTACACGACCAAGGGGAACATGGTTGCGGTGATTTCCAACGGGACGGCGGTTCTGGGCCTCGGAAACCTTGGTGCGCTGGCGTCGAAGCCAGTGATGGAGGGAAAGTCGGTGCTGTTCAAACGGTTCGCCGATGTGAACTCCATCGATATCGAGCTTGATACCGAGGACGTCGATGAATTCGTAAACGCCGTGAAACTGATGGGGCCGACATTTGGGGGAATTAACCTTGAGGATATCAAGGCGCCCGAATGTTTCATGATCGAACAGCAACTCAAAGAGATCATGGACATCCCGGTGTTCCACGACGATCAGCACGGCACGGCGGTCATTTGTGCGGCGGGGTTAATTAACGCGCTGCACCTCAGCGGGAAAAAGATCGAGGAGTGTCGAATCGTACTGAACGGCGCCGGAGCTGCCGGGATCGCATGTATCGAGCTTTTGAAAGCCATGGGCGCGCGGCATGAGAATTGCATCGTTTGCGATACGAAAGGCGTGATTTATCAAGGCCGTACCGAGGGTATGAACCAGTGGAAATCGGGCCATGCGATTTCTACGAAGCTGCGCACGCTCGAGGACGCGATGGAGGGGGCGGACGTATTCCTGGGTGTCTCGGTCAAGGGTGCCGTTACGCCGGATATGGTAAAGAGCATGGCCGACAATCCGGTGATCTTCGCGATGGCGAACCCTGATCCTGAAATCACGCCGGAAGAGGCGCAGGCGGTACGCGCGGATGCCATCGTTGCAACTGGGCGCTCGGACTATCCGAACCAGGTCAATAACGTGCTCGGCTTCCCGTATCTTTTCCGCGGTGCTCTGGACGTCCACGCGCGTGCCATCAATGACGAGATGAAGATTGCCTGCGCGCGCGCTCTTGCGGAACTCGCGCGAGAGGACGTTCCCGATGAGGTCGCGATGGCCTATGGCCGCAAGCTAAGCTTCGGGCGGGATTACATTATTCCGACGCCGTTCGATCCACGGCTGATCTATACCATTCCGCCCGCTGTGGCGCAGGCGGGGATGGACACGGGTGCTGCGCGGCGGCCGATCATTGATCTGGATGGCTATGCGCAAGATCTGCAGGCGCGCATGGACCCTACATCTTCGATCCTTCAGGGCGTTTATGCGCGGGCCAAAAATGCGCAGGCGCGGATGATCTTTGCCGAGGGCGATGATGTTCGCGTGTTGCGTGCTGCGGTGGCGTATCAGCGGCAGGGTCTGGGCAAGGCGTTGGTTGTTGGGCGCGACGCGGATGTGAAGGAAAAGCTCGAAGGGGCAGGTCTTGGCGATGCGGTGCGTGAACTGGAAATCGTCAATGCGGCCAACACGCGTCACTTGGAGACCTACAAGAATTTTCTCTATGAGCGGCTGCAGCGCAAGGGGCATGATCCGAGCGATATTCACCGCCTCGCGTCGCGGGATCGGCACGTCTTTTCCAGCTTGATGCTGGCCCATGGGCATGGCGATGGATTGGTAACGGGCGCGACGCGGAAATCAGCGCAGGCGCTTGAAATGATTGGAAAAGTCTTTGATGTCCGGGCCGAGGATGGCGCGGTTGGAGTGACGGCGCTTTTGCATAAGGGGCGTATCGTGTTGATCGGGGATACCTTGGTGCATGAATGGCCGAGCGATCAGGACCTCGCGTTGATTGCGGAGCGGGGCGCGGCGGTTGCGAAGGGCCTGGGGATGGAGCCACGGGTGGCGTTCGTCAGCTTCTCGACCTTCGGGTATCCGGTGTCGGAACGGGCCGAAAAAATGCACCATGCGCCTCGGGTTCTGGACGAAAAAGGTGTGGATTTTGAATACGATGGCGAGATGACGGTCGATGTTGCGCTGAACCCGGCGACGCGGGAGCAATACCCGTTCAACCGCTTGTCCGGGCCCGCGAATATCCTTGTTGTACCGGCACGGCATTCGGCGTCGATCTCGGTGAAATTAATGCAGGAAATGGCCGGTGCCACTGTGATCGGGCCGATTCTGACAGGGTTGGATCGGCCGGTTCAGATTGCGTCGACGGTTTCGACCGCGAATGACATTCTGAATATGGCGGTGATGGCAGCGTGCGAGATTGGGCGGGTCTGAGGCCCGAAACCGGCATGCATTTTTCTGTAGTTTATTTGTAGTTTTTTCGTAACTCATCGCGCAGGCGTGCCGCGGATACGAGAAGGCCCCCGACCGGTGACGGCGGGGGCCTTCTTCGCGTGAGTGAGCGGGATTTCACCTACCCCGCGAAGATCGTGCTTCGGTTAATCCTTGATTGAATCCCAGAAGGTTTTGACCTTGTCGAAGAAGCCCGACGCGTTCGGGTTGTTGGATTTCTTCAGACTGTCATCAAGCTGGTTCAGCAGCTCCTTTTGCTCGGTGGTCAGGTTCACCGGCGTTTCGACCTGCATCTCGATATACATGTCGCCCTGACCCGGACCGCGCAGGGCGGGCATGCCCTTGCCGCGCAGACGCATTTGGCGACCCGATTGCGATCCTTCGGGGACGCGCACGCGGGACCGGCCCCCGTCGATCGTGGGCACTTCGATCTCGCCGCCAAGTGCTGCGGACACCATCGAGACGGGCACACGACAGAAAAGGTCCATGCCTTCGCGTTGGAACAGGGTGTGATCTGCGACTTCGACAAAGATGTAGAGGTCGCCCTGCGGACCACCGCGCAGACCGGCCTCGCCTTCGCCGGACAGACGGATGCGGGTCCCGGTTTCGACACCGGCGGGGATGTTCACGCTGAGCGCGCGTTCTTTCTCGGTGCGTCCCGCGCCGCCACAGGTGCGGCACGGGTTCTTGACGATCTGCCCCATACCCGAACAGGTCGGGCAGGTGCGTTCGACGGTGAAAAAGCCCTGCTGCGCGCGGACCTTGCCCATGCCGGAACAGGTCGGACAGGTGGTGGGTTCGGCGCCCGCCTCGGACCCGGTGCCATCACAGGCCTCGCAGGCGGTGGAGGCGGGAACGGTGATCTGCTTGGTCAGGCCCGAAAATGCATCTTCGAGAGAGATTTTCAGGTTATAGCGCAAGTCCGAGCCACGGCTGGCACGGCTGCGCCCGCCGCCGGGGCGACCGCGTTGACCGCCCATGAAATCGCCGAACAGATCTTCGAACACGTCCGAAAAGGCGCTGGCGAAATCGCCCTGCCCGCCGGCATTTGGACGCGGGCCACCGCCCATGCCACCGTCGAAGGCGGCATGACCAAAGCGGTCATACGCGGCTTTCTTGTCGGCATCCTTGAGGACGTCGTAGGCCTCGTTCGCTTCCTTGAACTGCGCCTCGGCGTTGGGATTGTCGGCGTTGCGGTCGGGATGCAGTTCCTTTGCCTTCTTGCGATAGGCCTTTTTGATCGCATCCGCATCGGCACCTTTGGCGACGCCCAGCACTTCGTAATAATCGCGTTTTGCCATGGTTTTCCCTTTTGAAAACACATGAGCCGGCCGGGGACATCCCCAGCCGGCCGCATGGGGTCAAACAGCGATCAGCCGCGTTTGCGGTCGTCGTCGAGGTCTTCGAAATCGGCATCCACGATGTCTTCGTCGACACCGCGCTGCTCTTCTTCGTCCTCGGCGTCATCGTCGGAGGCGGCCGCTTCGGCGTTCTCCTGTTCCGACTTGTAGATGGCTTCGCCCAGACGCATGGCCGCTTCGGTCACGTTCTGAATGCCGCCCTTGATCTTGGCGGTTTCGTCGGTCTCCAGCGTCTCTTTCAGAGCGTTCACCGCCAGTTCGATGGCCTCGATCGTGGAGGCATCGACCTTGTCGCCATGCTCTTCCATCGACTTCTCGGTGCCGTGGATGAGGCTTTCGGCCTGGTTGCGGGTTTCCACAAGATCCTTGCGATCCTTGTCGGCCTCGGCGTTGTCCTCGGCTTCGCGGACCATCCGGTCGATGTCATCATCCGACAGACCACCGGAGGCTTGGATCGTGATCTGCTGCTCCTTGCCGGTGCCTTTGTCCTTGGCGCCGACCGACACGATGCCGTTGGCGTCGATGTCGAAGGTCACCTCGATCTGCGGCACGCCGCGAGGGGCGGGTGGGATGTTTTCAAGGTTGAACTGGCCGAGCATCTTGTTGTCTGCGGCCATTTCGCGTTCGCCCTGAAACACGCGGATCGTCACGGCGTTCTGGTTGTCTTCCGCGGTCGAGAAGATCTGCGACTTCTTGGTCGGGATCGTCGTGTTGCGGTCGATCAGGCGGGTGAAGACACCACCCAGCGTTTCGATGCCAAGCGACAGCGGCGTGACGTCGAGCAGGACAACATCCTTGACGTCGCCTTGCAGAACACCGGCCTGAACCGCGGCGCCCATGGCGACGACTTCGTCGGGGTTCACACCCTTGTGGGGTTCCTTGCCGAAGAAGTTGGTCACCTCTTCGATCACCTTGGGCATACGGGTCATGCCGCCCACGAGGACGACTTCGTCGATCTCACCCTTCGACAGGCCCGCATCCTTGAGGGCGGCGGCGCAGGGCTTGAGCGAAGCCTTGATCAGGTCGGAGACCAGGCTTTCCAGCTTGGCGCGGGTCAACTTCATGACCATGTGCAGCGGCTGTCCATTGGCGCCCATCGAGATAAACGGCTGGTTGATCTCGGTCTGGGTCGAGGAGGACAGCTCGATCTTGGCCTTCTCGGCGGCTTCCTTCAGGCGCTGCAGGGCCATCTTGTCCTGCGTCAGGTCGGTGCCGTGTTCCTTTTTGAACTCGTCCGCGAGGTAGTTGACGATGCGCATGTCGAAATCTTCACCGCCGAGGAACGTGTCGCCATTGGTGGATTTCACTTCGAAGAGGCCGTCGTCGATTTCGAGGATGGTCACGTCGAAGGTGCCGCCGCCGAGGTCATAGACCGCGATGGTCTTGGTCTCTTCCTTGTCGAGGCCATAGGCGAGCGCGGCTGCGGTCGGTTCGTTGATGATGCGCAGCACTTCGAGACCAGCGATCTTGCCGGCGTCCTTGGTGGCCTGACGCTGGGCGTCGTTGAAATAGGCGGGCACGGTGATGACCGCCTGCGTGACGTCTTCGCCGAGGTAGGATTCTGCGGTTTCCTTCATCTTCTGAAGGATGAAGGCGGAGATCTGCGAGGGGGAATATTTCTCACCCTTGGCTTCGACCCAGGCGTCACCGTTGCCGCCGTCGATGATGGCGAACGGCAGGTTTTTCTTGTCCTTCTCGAGGTGTTCGTCGTTGATCCGGCGCCCGATCAGGCGCTTGACGCCGAAAATCGTGTTCTCCGGATTGGTGACGGCCTGACGCTTGGCCGCCTGGCCCGCGAGGCGTTCGTCATCCGTGAAGGCGACGATGGAGGGGGTCGTGCGCGCCCCTTCGGAATTTTCGATCACGCGCGGCTGCGAGCCGTCCATGATTGCAACGCAGGAATTGGTTGTACCGAGGTCGATACCGATAACTTTGGCCATGTGTCATGTCCCTTTCTTAAAGCGAACTGGCGGGAGCGGGTCCGACCCTGCGGCCCCCGTGCCGCCATTGCCAATGACTGAAGTGGGCGCATAGGTGCCCGTGCGAGTTTGGAGGGTATATAAGTAGCGGGTTTTGGGGCTGCAAGCGTCGCGGTGCAGGGGATTTTACAATGAGTGTCGATGTTGGCGGGATCACGGTGCATCAAGGCTTGCTGGAGCCGTCGCAACAAGAGGCGCTGGTGGAGCAGGTGCGCCGCGTTGCGCAGGCCGCGCCGCTGTTCCGGCCGGAGACGGCGCGGGGTCGGAAAATGAGCGTTCGGATGACCTCGGCCGGGCGGTATGGGTGGATTTCGGACCGGGCCGGGTATCGCTACGAGCGGAGGCATCCCGAGGGGTTGGAATGGCCACCGATCCCCGCCATTGCGATGGATGTCTGGCGCAATGTGTCGGGCGTGGCCCGTGATCCGGAAAGCTGCCTGATCAATTTCTACGACGCGGACGCGAAGATGGGGATGCATCAGGATCGTGACGAGGCGAATTTCGAGATGCCGGTCGTGTCGATTTCGCTTGGCGATGAGGCCTTGTTCCGCGTCGGCGGGCCTGGGCGCGGCGGGAAGACCCAATCGATCTGGCTGAGATCGGGGGATGTCGCGGTGATGGGTGGCGCGGCGCGTCTGAATTACCACGGGATCGATCGGCTGCGTCCCGGGTCGTCGCGCCTGTTGCCGAACGGGGGGCGGATCAACCTGACCCTGCGGGTTGTCGACTGAGCATCAGCGCTTTGCGTTCCAGCTCGCCGAGGCATGCAGGCGGGTGTAATGTTCGAGCATCATGCCGATGAGCAGGAACACAAGCGACATGTAAAGCGGGTAGTCGGCGCTTGTGTTGTGCGGCACGTAATTCACGAAAACATGGCCGCGCATCTGGTCGATGATGTGGAACAGCGGATTCCAGGTGAAAACCGGAAGCATCATCGCGGGCATCATGTTTGCCACGAACATCTTGCCCGAGAAGATCATGTTGGCGCGGATATAGACCATCGACAGGATGTTGATGAATTCCGGGAACCAGCTTTTGAGCGCCATGAAGATGATGCCAAGAACCACACCTGAAAACCACACCAGCAGGAACATGCCGAGCGCGCCGGGCCAGTAGTGAATTTCGACGGGTTCGATCAGCGTATGGATCAGCAAAAGGATGCACAGAAGCGAGACGAATTGCGTGTAGAGCGAAGCCAATCCGGCGGAGGCGATGGAGACAAGCGTGTTCATCGGGGCGTGCTGCATCATGTCCGACGTTGGCCCATCGGCCATCATCACCTGTCGCAGCGTCTGGATATGGGTCAGGTAGATGAAGATCCCCGACATCAGATACAGCAGGTAATTGCCACGGATCGCCATGCCGCGCCCGCCCAGAATGCTGAACATGAAGTAGAATGCGGCAATGAACAGAAGGCTTTGCACCACCGAAAGCGCAATGGCGAGGATGGCATTGCCGTGGGTCTTGCGGACTTTGCGCGCCGTCGCGTGAAACGTGACCTCACAGAAATTGAAGATCAGCCCGACCATCGACCGGGTCTTTCGGGAGGATACGAACATCGAAAATCCTTGCCTGCCTAGAGCGGGTCGTGCGGTGCCCTTGTTTTCGCCCGAAGGCGACACTTGCCGTTCCCACCTGCGCAGACGATAACGCGGCAGGTGTTAATTTTCAATTCAATCGCAAGTGAGGCGGAATGGATTATCAGAAACTTCTTGATGTGATGCGCGAGGCGGCGCTTGAGGCAGGCCGCGTGATCATGGAGGTCTACGAGGCCGACGATTTCGACGTGAAGGTCAAATCTGACGACAGCCCCGTCACGGAGGCCGACGAAAAGGCCGATGCGGTGATTTCCGCCCATCTGCGCGCGGCGTTTCCCGATGTGGCGCTGGTGACCGAAGAGCAATCCGACAGTCATGACCTGAACGCGTCGTCGTTCCTGATCGTTGATCCGCTGGACGGCACGAAGGAGTTTATCAAGCGGCGCGGCGACTTCACGGTCAACATCGCGCTGGTCGAAAACGGAATTCCGGTGCGCGGCATTGTCTATGCGCCCGCCAAAGGGCGTTTGTTCTACACCGATGCCGAGGGCGTGAGCGTTGAAGAACAGGGCGCGTTTGACCCTAAGACGCCTGGCCGGGTCGAAAAAATGGCCGTCTCCAGCCCCGACAATGGGGCGTTGCGCGTGGTGGCGTCAAAGTCGCATCGCGATCAGGCGACCGATGATTACATCAACAAATATGCCCATGCCGACATGAAATCGGCGGGTTCGTCGTTGAAGTTCTGCCTTGTGGCAACCGGCGAGGCTGACATCTATCCGCGGCTTGGCCGCACGATGGAATGGGACACCGCCGCGGGCGATGCTGTGTTGCGCGGCGCGGGCGGCAAGATGGTCCGGTTCGAGGACCATGCCACATTCGATTACGGCAAGGATGGTTTCGCCAACGGGTTCTTCATCGCCTATGCACCGGGGGTGGAGCTGAAGGCGCCGTGAGCGATACGGCCGACACGGGGTCGAAGCCGCGCGGGGGTGTCGTTTGTGTCATCCCGGCGCGCTACGCGTCGCGCCGGTATCCGGGTAAACCGTTGGCGATGTTGCGGGGAGCGACGGGTGAGGCCCGCAGCCTGATCCAGCGCTCCTGGCAAGCGGCGCAATCTGTTGCCGGGCTTGATGCGGTTTACGTGGCCACGGATGATGACCGGATCGCAGAAGCCGCGCGCGGGTTTGGGGCGGAGGTTTTGATGACCTCGTCCGACGCGCGCAACGGCACCGAACGCTGCGCCGAGGCGCTTGAGATCCTTGGTGATGTCGAGATGGTCGTGAACCTGCAAGGTGACGCACCTCTGACGCCGCATTGGTTCCTGGAGGAATTGGCGAGCGGTTTGCGGGCCGACAGTCAGGCGGCTTTGGCGACCCCGATTCTGCGATGTGACGGGGATACGCTGGCGGCTTTGAAAGCGGATCGGGCGGCGGGCAGGGTCGGGGGCACGACAGCGGTGGCCGATAGCAAACGGCGCGCGCTTTATTTTTCAAAGGAAGTGGTCCCGTTCACGGCGGAGGCCTATGCGCCGGAGGCGGATACGCCCGTGTTCCATCACGTCGGTGTCTATGCCTACCGGCCCTGGGCCTTGCGGGCCTATCCGCATTGGCCGGTGGGCCCGTTGGAAATGCTCGAAGGGCTAGAGCAGCTGCGGTTTCTGGAGGCCGGACACCCGGTGCTGTGTGTCGAGGTGGAGGCGCGGGGGTCGAAGTTCTGGGAGTTGAACAACCCCGAGGACATCCCGAGGATCGAGGCGATGATGGCCGAGATGGGCACGGTGTGACGCCCTCGGCGCTGAGCGTTGTTGTTGTCAGCACCGGGCGCCCGGAGGCCTTGCATCGATGTCTTCTGGCGCTGAGCCAATTGCGCCGTGCCGGGTGCGAGGTGGTGGTGGTTGCCGATCGCGCCGGGCGGCACGCGGTGCAAGACTTCGCGGGCCGCATAAAATTGCTGCCGCAGGACATCCCGAATATCTCCGCCGCGCGCAATGCCGGGATCGCGTCGTCGTCGGGGCAGATTGTTGCCTTCATCGACGACGATGCCGTGCCGGAGCCGACCTGGGGCGATGCGATTGTGCAGGCGTTCACGCAGCCAGGGATTGCCGCCGTGACCGGGCCTGTTCTGGGGCGAAACGGCATTGGCCTGCAATGGGGGCCGCAAGCCGTAAACGGGCAGGTCGATGAGGTTGAAACAGAACCTGCCACGCCATTTAGAGACGGTTTCGTGCGCAAGTTGCACGGGACGAACATGGCGTTCCGGCGCGCTGTCTTTGACCAGATTGGCGGGTTTGACGAGGCGATGCACTTCTACCTCGACGATACCGACATGGCGCTGCGGATCGGGCATGCGGGGTTGCCGACGGCATGGATCGAAGCCGCTATCGTGCATCACGGGTTTCAGGCCAGCGTTCGCCGGACGGCGGATCGCGTTCCGACAAGCCTTCATGACATCGGTTCCTCGACGCGGGTGTTTCTGCGCAAACATGCCGGTGAAGCGGACCATGCGCGCGCTGTTCGGAGGTTGGAGGCAGCGCAAAGCAGTCGGTTGTTGAGGCTGGCCAAGACCAAAGCGCTGGACGCCGAAAAGATGCGGGCGCTGATGGAAAGCCTGCGTGCCGGATTGGATGAGGGGCGTGACCGCGAGAGCCTTGCGCCCCGGATCACGGCTTGCGGGGACAGGTTTCAGCCGTTTTGTGCCAGCGATCCGCCGAAGCCGCTGGTTCTGTCGGGCCGCCCATTCCAACGGATGCGGCTGCATCGGGTTGCGGCGGATGCCGTGGGTGCGGGACAGCCCGTCACCCTGTTCATCTTCGAGCCCACCCCGCGCAAGCATAGGGTCCGTTTTACAGATGGCGGTTGGTGGGAGCATAGCGGCGGTCTTTTTGGGCCAGCGGATCGGACAGAATCCCGCATTCAACTGCATTCCTTTCGCGGACGTGTGTCGCGCGAGGTTTGCCGTATTTCTGCCATGCGCGGTTTGTAGCTTGCGGGGAGGTAAGATGGGCATTTCCCAGCTCATGACGTTTCATTAATATCCAACACGTTATAGAATGCGCACGCGCACCGAAGGTCGGGCGATGCACAAGAGGCAAGGCATGAAGAAGAAAGTAACCAAAGCTATTTTTCCGGTCGCGGGTCTTGGAACGCGATTCCTTCCGGCAACCAAGTCGGTCCCGAAAGAGATCATGACATTGGTCGACCGCCCGCTGATCCAATATGCCATCGACGAAGCGCGCGCAGCCGGGATCAAGGAATTCATCTTTGTGACGAGCCGCGGCAAAGGCGCATTGGAAGATTATTTCGACCATGCGCATGAGCTGGAAAACACGTTGCGCAAGAAGGGCAAGACAGACCTTCTGCAAAAGCTTAAAGCGACCAATATGGACAGCGGCGAAATCGCCTATATCCGTCAGCACAAAGCGCTGGGTCTGGGGCATGCCGTCTGGTGCGCGCGCCGTCTGTTGTCCAATGAGCCGTTCGCGGTAATCTTGCCTGATGATGTGATTGCGGCCGAAACGCCGTGTCTTCAGCAGATGGTCGAGGCCCATGCAGAGCTTGGCGGCAACATGGTCGCCGCGATGGAAGTGCCGGATGAAAAGACCTCCTCCTATGGTGTCCTCGATATCAAGGAAGACATGGGGAGCGTTGTGTCCGTGAAAGGCATGGTCGAGAAGCCCGAAGCCGATAAGGCGCCGTCGAACCTGGCGGTGATCGGGCGTTATATCTTGTCGCCGGACGTGATGGGGCACCTGAACCGGATCAAGACCGGTGCCGGTGGAGAAGTGCAGCTGACCGATGCCATCGCGCAGGAAATCACCAGCGCCGACAACGTGTACGGGTTCCGGTTCAAGGGGCAGCGGTTCGATTGCGGTTCGAAGGCCGGGTTTCTGCAGGCTACGGTCGCCTTCGGGCTGGCGCATGAAGAGTTGCGCGACGAATTCCAGGATTACCTCACGGACCTCGGGTCGGTGAGAAACGCGGCGCAATAGCGCGCCGCGGCGTATGACAGGGGGTGCGTTGTCCGACGTTCCGGCGATTTGGCTGGACGTGACGCGCACCTTGACCCGCATTGGACGGGGCCCGCCAACCGGTATCGACCGGGTGGAGTTGCAATACATCAAAACATGCCTGGCTTCGGGATGTGATCGGTACTTGTGCCGTACCACCCGGGGATATCTGTTGATGGATGCGCGTGGGGGGCAATGGCTACTTGATGTTGCCGAAGGGAAGCGCTCCCTGGGGCGGGCGGATCTTCTGTCACGGCTAAGCTTTCGGTCCAATCGGCCAAGGCACAGGGCGGAAGCCGGATTGCGGGCGTTTGCCATGGATCGCTGTGCGCCCGGTCGATTGAATCGCCTTGCGCAGCGTCAAGGCGTTGATGGTGCAACCTATCTCAACATCGGGCATGCCAACCTGTCGGGCGACGTGCTCTCCGTTTTTGGCGGCGGGACGGCTTGCGTTGTGATGGTCCATGACCTGATCCCGATCACGCATCCCGATCTGGTCGCACCGACACAACCGGCGAATTTCGCGGGCCGGATCGGGCGTGTGCGGCGCCATGCGAGCCATGTCATTGCCAATTCCCGGGCCACCGCAACCGCGCTTGGCGATCATTGGACAGGGACGGATCGCGTGCCACCGATCACCGTTGCGCCATTGGGCGCCGACCATTTCACGCGCGTTGATGCCGCGCGGGACCCTCTTCATTTCGTGATGCTCGGGACCATCGAGCCACGGAAGAACCACGGCTTGATGATTGATGTCTGGGAGGCGCTCGCCACCGAATACCCTGCGGATCAGATGCCGCAATTGCACATCATCGGACTGCCCGGCTGGAGGGGCGAGGCGCTGATGGATCGGCTGGAAAGGCATATGCTGCGCGGCACGGCGATACACCTGCATGGCGGCTTGCCGGATACGGAAATGCGTGCGCACCTCGCCCGGGCCAATGCGTTGCTGTTTCCCTCGATCACCGAGGGCTATGGCTTCCCGCCGCTGGAAGCCGCGATGGCCGGCGCGACTCCGGTTTGCTCGGACCTTGCTGTTTTCCACGAAACACTTGGGGATTGTGGCGTTTACGTAGACAATCCCACCGCCTATCACTGGAAGGAAACCATTAAGCAACTCATTGATGATAAGGTGAGGGTGCCGGATCCGACGGACGTTAAGGTTCAGACCTGGCAGGAGCATTTTGAGATCGTGGCAGAGAGTGTCATTTCACAGGATGTGCGAGGCCGATCATGAAGGTTATTCGCCGCTATGGATTGCGTCTGGAACGCAAGCGTTACCTCGTGCGCGCCTGGCGGAAGTCGCAGGCCCTGGACGAGATCGCCGACCGCACCGACACGATCCGCGAGGGCGATATCCTGTGTTTCGTGACCCTGCGCAATGAACAGGTCCGGCTGCCGTATTTCCTGAAGTATTACCGCGAGCGCGGCGTTCGCCATTTTCTGTTCGTGGATAACGACAGCGGTGATGGCAGTCGCGAGTACCTGACGGAACAACCAGATTGCTCGGTCTGGTGGACGGACCAAAGCTACAAGCGGGCGCGGTTCGGGATGGATTGGATGAACCGCCTTCTGCGCCTTTATGGCCATGGCCACTGGTGTCTGACCGTCGATCCGGATGAATTCCTGGTTTACCCGTTTTCCGACACGCGCCCGATCCCTGCGTTGACGGATTGGCTGCAGGCGTCGTCGATCAAATCCTTCGGGGCGATGCTTCTGGACATGTATCCGAAGGGCCCGATCAATGCGCAGACCTATCGCGAGGGGCAAAATCCGTTCGATATCGCGTGTTGGTTCGATGCGGGCAACTACGCGATCGAGCGGAATTGGGATTACGGAAATCTCTGGATCCAGGGTGGGCCAAGGGCGCGGGCGTTTTTTCAGGACAATCCCGAGCGTGCACCTGCGTTGAACAAGACGCCGTTGGTTCATTGGCAAAAGCATTATGCCTATGCGTCCTCGACCCACATGTTGCTGCCGCGGGGGTTGAACCTTGTGTACGACGAATGGGGGGGTGAAAAGACGTCGGGCGTTTTGCTGCATGCGAAATTCCTCGACACGTTTTCCAAAAAGGCCGCGGAGGAGCTTGCGCGAAGGGAGCATTATGCGGCCTCGGCAGAATACAAAGCCTATGCCGAAGGGCTGCGGGAAAACCCGGATTTCTGGACCAAGTGGTCGGAGAAATACATCAATTGGCGACAGCTTGAAATTCTGGGCCTCATGTCCAAGGGCAATTGGGCATGAGCACGCTGGGGTTCGTGATGATGTGCCACACCGCGTTGGAGCGGGCGGCACAGGTCGCACGCCACTGGGCCGAGCGCGATTGCCCGGTCGTGATTCATCTCGACAAACGCGTTCCGAAAGCGCGGTTCGATTGGTTCAAGGCCGAGATGTCGGATTTTGAGAATGTACGGTTCTCCAAACGGCACAAATGCGAATGGGGCACCTGGAGCCTTGTGGCCGCAAGCCAAACCGCAAGCGAGGTGATGCTGGAGACATTTCCCGGTGTCCGGCATGTGTATCTGACTTCCGGTTCGTGCCTGCCGCTGCGGCCGGTGGACGAATTGCGCGCCTATCTTGCTGCGCGACCGATGACCGATTTCATCGAAAGCGTCACGCTGCGTGACGTGGATTGGACGGTCGACGGGCTCAACACCGAACGCTTTCAGCTTCGGTTTCCATTTTCGTGGAAGCGGCACCGGTTTCTCTTCGACCGCTATGTGGAGTTTCAGCGCAACATCGGATTCCGGCGCAAGATCCCCGACGGCCTCGCGCCGCATCTGGGCAGCCAATGGTGGTGCCTGTCGCGTCAGACCCTGAGCGCAATTCTGCAAGATACCAAGCGCAAGGAATTCGACCGGTATTTCAAGCTCGTCTGGATTCCCGATGAAAGCTATTGGCAGACGTTGGTGCGCAATTACTCCCGCAAGATTGAAAGCCGGTCACTGACCCTGTCGAAGTTCGACTTTCAGGGAAAACCGCATGTTTTCTACGATGATCACCTGCACCTGTTGCGGCGGTCGGATTGCTTTGTCGCGCGCAAGATCTGGCACCGGGCGGATCGATTGTACCAATCGTTTCTCGACGACGGAGGGGGGGACGAACGCCGCGCTGAGCCGACTCCGGGCAAGATCGACCGGGTGTTTGCAAAAGCGCTGGAACGCCGGACGCAGGGCCGCGCCGGTCTGTACATGCAGAGCCGGTTTCCAAACGTCGAATGGGAAAACGGCAAGACCGCCGCACCTTATTCGGTGTTCCAGGGGTTCAATGATCTGTTCCTGGATTTTGAGCCATGGCTGTCACGGCGATTGGGGACTTCGGTTCATGGCAACCTGTTCGATCCAAAACGGGCCCGGTTTGCCGGCGATGCCGACACTTTTGCCGGATGCCTCTCGGCGGCTCCTGCCCTGCGGGATTACAATCCGGAACGGTTTTTGACGAACCTGATCTGGAATACACGCGGCGAACGGCAGGTGTTCATGTTCGGCCCGCAGGACAATCAACGCCCGGGCGCGTTCATGGCCAGTGATTCCAACGCCCAAATCAGCGTGATCACCGGCGGGTGGGCGGTGCGATTGTTCACCGCGAACCGCAATTTCAGCGATATTCGCACGGAAGCGGCGCGCCTTCAGCGGCGCGAGGTGGATTATGTGAACACGCTGCGTCATGTGCGTAGCCGGGCCGAGATCCGCATTTGGTCCTTGGCGGAGTTTCTGGAAGAACCGATGGAAAACCTGCAACGTATTCTGGATGGGATGGAAGGGTCACAGGCCAGTCGCCTGACCGAGGCGCCGCGTATGGCGGATTTGACCGGGCTTCCGAAATTCCTGCAGAACCTGAAAAACCAGGGGATGAATCCCTTCGCCGTGGGAGATTTCCCACCAGAGGGCGTGGCGCCGCTTCCGGTTGGTGCAAACAATCGCCCCTATCTTGTGAGGTAAGATCTTGGTCCGTCGATACGACGCATTCGTTTTGTTTGCCGAGATGCGGACCGGATCGAATTACCTTGAAGAGTCGTTGAACAAATTCGACACCATCCAATGCCTGGGGGAGGTCTATAACCCGACCTTCATTGGCCATCACAACACATTCGACTTGCATGGTTACGACATGGACCGGCGTGAGGCGGATCCACTCGGCTTGTTGGATGCGATCATTGAAAACGCCGATGGCGTGGTGCCCGGGTTTCGGTTGTTCCATGACCATGACGCGCGTGTGGTGTCGCGTGTCTTGCCCGATCCGAGGATTGCCAAGGTGATCCTGACGCGAAACCCGCTCGAAAGCTATGTGAGTCGCAAGATCGCTTCAGCCACAGGGCAGTGGCGGCTGACGGATGTGAAACATGCGAAAACGGCCAAGGTGCGTTTCGATGCGTCGGAGTTCCGGGACCTTGTCGATACGCTTGGCGGCTTTCAGGATCACCTGCGGCGCGGCATGCAACACACCGGTCAGGTCGCGTTCCAGATCCGCTATGAGGACATCAATGATACGGCTGTGCTCAACGGGTTGGCGGCATTTTTGGGGTTGGACGAGCGGGTCGACGCGCCGTCGAAGAAGCTTAAACGACAGAACCCCAGCCCGCTTGGGGATAAAGTCGAGAACTACGATGAGATGGTCGCAGCGTTGGCCGATCTGGATCGCTTCGGCTTGGAGCAGGTGCCCGAGCTCGAGCCGGACCGTGCCGCACAGGTTCCGAATTTTGTCGCCCATCCGACGCGGGGGCTCTTGTTTTGCCCGATCAAGGGTGCACCGGAGGCTGCGGTGCTGGATTGGATGGGTGCGATTGACAGTGTTGGCCGTGACGCCCTGATCCGCAAAATGAGCCAGAAGCAACTGCGCCATTGGATGAAGGACAGGCCCGGATTTCGCAGTTTCAGCGTGCTGCGCCACCCGGTGGAACGTGCATATTGCAGCTTCAATCGCTTCATCCTGCCCGACAACCGGCCCATGTATGCGGACCCGCGAAAGATTCTGCGCCAACGCTACAAGGTGCCGATCCCGGGCAAGACGCCGGGAGAGGATTGGACCGAGGAGGCGCAGAAGGCGGCGTTCGTCGGATTTGTCGGGTTCCTGAAAGGCAATCTGAACGGACAGACCAGCATCCGTGTCGATCAGGCCTGGGCCAGTCAGATGGCGATCTTGCAAGGGATTTCACAGGTTGTTGTGCCGCAAGCCGTCGTTCATGAGCGCCAGATGAAACAGGTGCTGCCGACCCTGGCGCATGAGGTTGGGATCGAAGACGTGCCGGAGGTCGGCGACGATCTGATGCCGGGCGTGTTCGGATTGAAGGTTGTCTACGATGGCAAGATCGAGCAGGCGCTGATCGACACCTATCGGCGCGACTACGTCGGGTTCGGTTTCAAACGCTGGAACCGGTCGTAGGGTTCGAAATGCGGCAAATGCGGCGAGTTCGGATCGTGGATCAGGCGGCTTTGCTGGCCTCATGATCCGTCATCAGGGCGTAAAGCGCGGCAGGATCGGAATTTGCGCGGAGTTTGGTGCAAAGCTCGGTATTGCGCAGGGTCCGCGATACGAGCGCCAGCGCCTTGAGGTGATCCACACCGGATTCCTGCGGCGCCATAAGGGCGAACACCAGATCGACGGGCATCCGATCGGCGGCATCAAAGTCGATGGGCCGTTCCAGACGGATGAAAACACCGCTGACCCGGGTCAGATCAGGGAGCCGCGTGTGCGGTAGCGCGATCCCGTTTCCGACACCGGTGGGCCCAAGGCTTTCGCGCTCCTGCAACGACTCGAAAATACGTGCGGACGGCACGCCGACAATCTGCTCCGCCAGGTCCGAGATGGATTGGAACAAGCGTTTCTTGCTGCTGACGTCACTGACGACTTTCACGGCCTGCGGTGCAAGCAATGTCGGTAGATCCATGTGTCACAGTTCCCCGTGTCTATCGGGTGCGCGCCCCGATCACCGTCTGTTTCATTCTGTGGCGGGGTCGATCCAGCCTACGTTACCGTCTTCGCGGCGGTAGACCACATTCACCCGGTCGTGTCCTTCGTTGCGGAACACCAGAAGGGGTGCGCCGGCGATCTCCATCTGCATGACGGCCTCACCTACGGACAGGGATGGAATGCGTGTCTCCATCTCGGCCACGATAATCGGCTGCAGGCTTTCGGGTTCGGGGGTCTCGTCCGACCCTTCAGATGACGCGAGGATATAAGAGGAACCCCCAAAGACATCAATGGGCTGCGTGCGGTCGCGGTGGTGATCTTTCAGGCGACGCTTGTACCGGCGCAACTGTTTTTCGAGCTTTTCGGCGGTCGCTTCGAAGGCAGCGTAGATTTCGTGGGCGTGACCCTTAGCGGAGGCAGTGAGACCGGTGGACAGATGGACAGTGGTTTCACAAACGAATTCCGACCCCGATTTGGAGAAGATGACATTCGCGTCGGTGGGACGCTCGGCATATTTTTGCGCCACGCCGCCGAGATTGTCCTGCACATGGGTCTGCAGAGCCTGGCCGATCTCGATTTGCTTTCCACTGATCTGATACCGCATGAAACCTCCGTTTATGTTGCTTGGTGGCAGTTTGTGCACGCGTGCACAAAATCGCAAGCCTTTGTTTTACTTGAATTTTCAAGATAAAGGCGATCGTGTGCTTGCATCGGGATGCAGCTTTGGGATCGGGATGAAGCGAACGCAACCATCGCAGCCATTTGGCGACGAGTCGCCCCCGTCTGTCAACGAAAACCGGGTTAAGAAATGCGGAAGCTTTGCCCGAGATAGACGCGACGGACGTTTTCGTCTTGCACAACTTCCTCGGCGGTGCCCGACATGATGATCGACCCGTCATGCAGAATATAGGCGCGATCCACGATGGCCAGTGTTTCCTGCACATTGTGGTCGGTGATCAAAACGCCGATGCCGCGGGTCTTGAGTTCGGACACGAGGGCGCGGATGTCGCCCACGGCGATGGGATCGACGCCCGCGAAGGGCTCATCCAGCAGCACATAGCGGGGGTTGGACGCAAGGCAGCGGGCAATCTCCGCACGCCGACGTTCGCCGCCGGACAGCGACAGGGCAGGCGCACGGCGCAGGTGTTCGATGGAAAAGTCGCTTAGCAATTCTTCCAGACGGTCGCGCCGCTTCTTGCGGTTCGGTTCGACAATTTCGAGGATCGCCATGATGTTGTCTTGCACACTGAGGCCGCGAAAGATGGACATCTCCTGCGGCAAGTAGCCGACCCCGGCGCGTGCGCGGCGATACATCGGAAACAGGGTCACGTCCTGCCCGTCGATGGTGACGCGCCCGCCATCGGGCGTGATCAATCCGGCGATGCAATAGAAGCTGGTCGTTTTGCCGGATCCGTTTGGCCCGAGCAGGGCGACGACCTCACCCCGGTTCAATTCCAGTGTCACGTCACGGATCACCGGGCGCTTGCGGTAGCTTTTGCGCAGTTTCTCAACGCGGAGCCCGGCGGAGCCTTGTGTGACGTCGAGCGGCATCTCAGTCGCCACCACCCAGAACCGTGCGCACACGGCCATCGACCGAGCCGCTTCCGGTGCGCATGTTGACGACCATGCTATCGCCTGCGATGGCGGTCGCGCCCTGGGTGACCAGAACGTTGCCCGAAAGCGTCAGCAACGACGAGTTCACGTCGAAGCGCGCCTGCCCGCCTTCGGCCGCATCAGAGCCGCGTGTGACAAGAACGCCGCCGGTTGCCAAGACCTCGCGCACTTCCTGGGTGCCGCCTTGCCCGGCGTAAACCACACGAACCGCGCCGGCGGCCATGCGCAGATCGCCTTGCACGACAATGACATTCCCGGAAAACACGGCCTCTCCGGTGGATTGATCGACGGTCAAGTTGTCTGCCGTGACCTCAATCGGGGTGCGGGCGTCGTAGTTCACGCCGCCGAAGCCGATATTCACCTGCGCAGTGACCGGTCCGGAGAGCCAGAGAAGAAGAGCCAGAAAGATAAAGAGACGCTGCATGGAAACCCCTTAATTCTCCGGCTGATATAGCATCCGAACCGAGCCAGTGAAACGAAGGATTGGCGCGCCGTCCACTTCTTCCATTTCCATCGTGTCCGCGGTCAGATCAAGGCCCGGCCCGGTGATGTGCACCGGGGTGGGCGTGGAGAAGCGCACCGCGTCCAAAGCCATGACAACGGTCTCGCTTTCCATGCGGTAGCCGCGCGTTGTTTCGACCGCGACACCGTTGCTGAGCGAAGCCAATTGCGCCGCCATGTCGATATCGCCCTGCGCAGCCTGCAGGGTCATGACCTCGGACATGGCCAAGTCCACACGCCCGTCGATGGCCTGCGCCCGAATGCGGTCGATCTGACCGGTGTCGGCTGACACGGCTTCGGCAAGCAGGATGATTTCGCGCCCTTCCTCGACGACACCGGCAAAGCGCGGTTCGGTCACGCGTTGTTCGCGGGTGATTTGTTCGATGTCGACCTCTGCATAGGGCAGGGCGGCATCCGGATCAGGCGGGCTGGACAGCAGGAACAGGGTCGACAGGAGACCCAGCGCAATGAGCGGCAGAGTGACTTTCACCCAGACCACAAGTCTCGAATAAAGATCGCCGCGCGCCATGTGATAGGCCCTCCCGACTGATCAATGCGAGAAGATGTCGATCTCGGGCCAGCCTGCGAGGTCGAGTTTCGCACGGGTCGGCAGGAAGTCAAAGCAGGCTTGCGCCATCTCGGTCCGGCCTTCGCGGGCCAGCATGGCGTCGAGCTTGTCCTTCACCCGGTGCAGATACAGCACGTCGGAGGCGGCGTAGGCCTTCTGCGCCTCGGTCAGCGTATCCGCGCCCCAATCCGAGCTTTGCTGTTGTTTGGAGATGTCGACTTCGATCAGCTCCTGCAGCAGGTTCTTCAAGCCGTGGCGATCCGTGTAGGTGCGCACGAGTTTCGAGGCGATCTTGGTGCAGTAGACCGGTGCCGTGAGCGCACCGAACGCATGGTACATCACGGCGATATCGAAGCGGCCAAAGTGGAACAGCTTCAGTGTTTCGGGATCGGTCAACAGGCGGGTCAGGTTGGGCGCGTCGCGTTGCCCCTTGGCGACCTGGATCAGATGCGCGTTGCCGTCGCCATCGGACAACTGGATCACGCAGAGCCGGTCACGGTGCGGATGCAGGCCCATGGTTTCGCAATCAATGGCCACAACCGGACCCAGCGAGAGGTCATCGGGCAAATCGTTTTGATAGAGATGGATGGTCATCGGCGCGGCCCCTCCGTCGGGTCATGTGATTCACATTTGCGGAAGGAAAGGTGCGACTGGTGCCCAGGAGAGGACTCGAACCTCCACGTCCATACAGACACCAGCACCTGAAGCTGGCGCGTCTACCAATTCCGCCACCTGGGCAGGTGTCGTGTGGGCGGCTGATATATCCGGTGGATTGCGCCGTCAATAGTCCTGCTCGAAGAAGATGCCGATACTTGAGTTGCCATCCGATCCCACACTGCCGCGCGCAGTGAAATTGGGTGTCAGATCGATGTTGAGCGACAGGTCCGCATCCCCTTCGGCATTGATTGTGACGTCGGTGTAGATGTTTTCCGACAGGTAGCGCCCGGCAGTGACGGCGGCGTTGCCTTGGTCATCGGTGGACAGGTCAAGATCGTCGAGGCCCAGACCATCCCGCAGACCCGCGATGAAACCGGAGTTGGTGGATCCCCCGGCCAGTGACGTGGCCGCATCGGCCAGTTGCAGAAGTTGCAGCGGCGACAGGCCCGAAACGCTGCGCCCAAAGAGAAGCTGCGCAAGCACCTCATCCTGAGGAAGGGAGGGGTCGGAGGAGAAGGTGATATCGGGGTTCGACGCAGGGCCTTCGACCCCGATCGTGATCTGGTAGCCTGAGGCGCGGCTGACGGCGGCAAGGCGCAAGAACGGGTCGAAACTGCCTTGCAGGGTCGCTTGCCCCTCCACAAAGTCAAGCCGCGTTCCAAGCACGGAAAGGCGGCCGCGGACCAGTTCGAACTGTCCGGTGGGGATCACGTTGGCGGTCGTCCCGAACAGCCGGATCGCACCGCCGAACTCCGCGTCGATGCCGCGCCCGCGCAGGAAGATCCGGCCCGGTGCGTTTATCGAAATGTCGAGGGCTGTTGTGGCGCTGCCACCGCTCGAAGCACCTGTCGCCCCGCGCCCGAGCAGGCCCGCAAAGCGCCGCGTCGCGCGTTCCTCGGGTGTCTCGCCGATGTGGCGGATGTTGGGGATTGCGGCGCTGCCGGCAAGGCTGGCCTCGGGAACGCGGATCTCGGATTCGCCCAGGGTGATGTCCCCGGACACGCGGGGGCCGCGCGCGAGCGGGCCGCTGATCGATAGGTCAGCACGGGAAATGCGCGCATCATAAAGTGTCGGGTCGATGATGCGCCCATCGACGAGTGCGACGTTGATCTGCCCGTCAATGCCGGGGCTGATCAGATTGATGGTGCCCTGCGTCGTCAATTGCCCGCCGGTCGACAAGGCGCCGTTGGCGTTCAGGTTCAACTGACCACCGGAGATCTGCGCGTTCAGGTCGAGGTTTTCGACGGCGAGGGCCAGTGTGGGGGCAGAAACGCGGGCATCATTGCTGAAGAGGCGGCCGCTGAGCGCGGGAATGCCCGGGGTGCCCAGCATGGCGAGATCGAAGCCAAGCGTGCCGCGGATCGAGCGGGGTTGGATGTATTGGTTCGCCAGCGCGAGGGGGGCCTGCCCATTGAGGCGCAGATCAACCGTGCCGTTCGGAAGGCCGACCCGGCCCGCAACGTTTGCGTTCATGCCGCCGGGCCCGCCGAGATCCGCCGCCACTTGCCATGGATCCTCCCCCTGCCGGGTCAGAAGGGCATCGGCACTGACCGGGCCGGAAAGCGCATCGGTGAAGAGCCCGACATTGGCCAGGCGCGCATCGACATCCACACGGCTGATCGTCGGGCTGACGCTGGCCTCGCCACTGAGCGTGAGTTCCGGGTTGCGCAGGCTCAGGTCGGTGAGGCTGAGCACATCGCCGGTGCGCGCGGCAACGGCAGACAGTTCTGTGCGACCCGAAAGAAGCTGCGGCGGGATGCCGTTTCCGACGTTCAGGCCCTCGGCGGAGGCCGCAACATCAAGCGCGAAATCACCGCTTTCGGCATCAAAACTGCCAGTTGTCGTGGCGGCGATCTGATTTGGACCGGTGAGCGCGACATCGACATCGAACGGTGCGGTTCCCGTGCGGGCGACGTCGGCGGTGATCGCAACCGGGCCCGATAGGATATCGGTGAAATACCCGACCTCGCGCAAGTCGAACGCAAGCGAGGCATCCGTATCGCCGGATGTGACGGAGGCCTCGCCGGTCAGGTTCAGTTCGGCATTTTGCAGGGTCAGCGCGCGGAGCGTGAGGCCGCCGGTCGACCGTGTGACATTGGCAGACAGTTGCGTGTTGCCTGCGAAGATCTGGGACGGGAGCGCATCGACAAAGCGCAGGTCAGTGCCGGTGCCGTCGATTGCCAAGTCAAACGCGCCCGAAAGCGGCTCTACACCGCCGGATAGGGTCACATTGGCTGCGCCATCGAGCGGCTGGTTTGCAAGCGCGGCAAAGCGTGACAGCTCGGCGATTTCGGCGGCCAGATCGAGGGTGACGTTGACGCTGTTTTCGCCGCTTTGGGCGGAAATGGCTCCGGCGAGGGCGACATCGCCAGATTGGAAGATGAGGTCCGACAGGATCAGTGGCGCGCCGTTGATCCACGACAGATTGGAGGTCAGCGAGATGCGGTCTCCAAGCGTTTCGGCCAGCGCGGGGTCGTCATGCTGCACGCCCGAGAGCGCGGCGGAGAATTCCGCGGCGGCCGCATCAAGGCCCGCGTCGGTGATGTCGGCGGCCCCCTCGAAGCGCAGCTCGCCGGATTGGATCGCAAGGTCATCCACGGTCAAACCGGCCAGATCGACGATCAGGCTAAACGCGTCATCAGCAGCCCGGTCAAAGGAGATAACAAGATCGGCGGACGCGAGATTGGCCTCCGTGCCGCCGACGGGAAGGCGCACGCGGTCACCGTCAGGCGGGGCGATCCGACCGGACAGATCCACCACATCGGGCAATCCGCCGGGCGTCAGGGCAAGGGTGCCGCCGAGGGTGAACGCGGCGGAGGCAAGTTCAAGCTCTTCCAGCATCACGCCGCCTTCGACCTGCTGGCGCACCTGAGCCTGAAGCCGTGTGTCTGCGCCGAAAAAGTCCTGATAATCGGGCAACAGGAGGGGCCGGATATCACCGCCCAGGTCCACAGTAACCAGTTGATCGCCATCGTCCGCCGTGGAGGAAATCACCTGCCCGGCGAAGCGGTCTTCGCCGTCTGTTTGCAAGGTGATCTGGCTTGTGAAGTCGGTGATCGGACCCGCGCCGTCAATCGAAAGACTGAGGTCCGGGCGACCCGGCAGGCCAAGGAGATCGGCGGCCAACCCATTGGCGGGCTCGCTGAGTTGCAGTGCCAGGGCGAGGTCGCGATTGGCATTGTCATAAGCGGCGGACAGCGTGAATGACCCGCCCGGACCATCCAGCCGCGAGAGCGCGATATCGGTCGACCCGGCCCCGCCGATCAGTTGCGCGGACCCTTCGACCGCAAGCGTCGCGGGCTGACCAAGAATGGCCTCGCCCAACACGACCTCGGCAATGGCGAGTTGTCCCAATTCGATGCTGACGGGAAGGTCGGGCAAGGCAAAGGGCGTAGCCTCGGCATCCGCCAATTCGACGCTGTCGTCGGGAAGCGGCGGGCGGAGGATTTCGAGGCGGTCCGCGGTCAGGGCATCGACCTCCAGCGCGCCGGTCAGAAGGGCGGACCGCGACCAATTCAGCGTTGCGTTCTCAAGCGTCAGCCACACGCCATCGGCGTCGGAAATGGTCAGGCGGTCAAGTTGAGCCTCGGACGAAAGGACCCCGCGAAAGCCGTCTATGCTGATCTGCCGGGCGGCGCCGTCGGAGAGCTGCTCTTCAAGGAAGCGCACAAGGCGGGAGCGGTCATCGTCCTGCGCGAAGAGCGATGTTGGAACCAGGATCAGCAGAGCGATACAAAGGACGCGGCGCATCAGAAGCTGTGCCCGATACCGATATACAGGAACAGGTCCTCGCCCACACCTTCCCCACGCAGGGGCGTTGCCACATCTACGCGGATCGGCCCGAACGGTGTCGCGTAACGGACGCCAAGCCCGCCGCCAGCGTGCCAATCGCCATCCGTACCGATGGCGTCGGCGCCAACGAACCCGGCATCCGCGAAGGCCACGAGTCCGAAGTCGGTTTCCCCGATATCCTGGCGGAATTCGGTGGACAGACCTGCAAAGCTACGGCCCCCGGCGTCTTCGCCAAGCTGCGTCGCGCCGAGCGATTGAAACGCCTGACCCCGAACCGTACCGGCACCGCCCGAGAAGAACAGGAAGTTCGGCGGGATCTCGGCGATATCGCCGCCCACCACGCTTCCGGCCTGGGCGCGCAGGGCGATGCGGCTGGCGCGATCTTCTCCAAACCCAAAATAAGCGCGGCCATCGATGAACCCGCGGGCGCCTGCATTGCCGCTATCGCTCAGGAAGGGTGTGGCAGAGGCTTCGATGAAGAACAGACGGCGCGCATCAAGCGGATCTTCGCGCCGATCCCAGGTCAGCATGCCGGGCAGCGACAGCAGTGTGACCTGCCGGTCGCCGAACTGGTCGTCGATGTCGAAATAGGTCAGGCCAACGCCGGCGGACCCGGTCAGCGTCCGGGTGAACCGATGCTCGACCCCCGCTTCGGCGCCGATGGTAGTCAGGGTGAAGGCGGGTTCATCGAGGAATTCGGCGCCAAGTTCGGCGTAGAATGTCGTATCCGGCGTGAACGTTGCGGGCCGTGAATAACGCAGGCCAACGGACGCATCGATACCGCCGACCTCATCGGCTGTGATCCCTTCGGAGCCGACGCCGCTGATCTCGCCTTCAACGCGCAGGCGCTCTGCCCCACCGAAGAGATTGCGGTGCAGCCAATAGGCACTTACGCCGAGGCCATCATCGGTCGAAAACTCAACGCCCGCACCAAAGCGGCGCGGCAGGCTTTCGACCAGCGTGGCGGTGATGTCCATCGTACCATTTGGGCCGACGTCCCCCTCCTGCAGGGCGATCCCGGAAAAGACGCCGGTGTCTTGCAGGCGGGATTCGACCCGATCGAGGATTTCGGGCGAGAAGACCTCGCCTTCCGGTAGCCCGGCGATGGCGCGGATACGGTCGGGGCGCATCCGTTCATGGCCTTCGGGATCAAGCGTGCCGAAGCGCACGACTTGCCCCGGTTCGATCCGCACGCGTACGTCGAGGATGGCCTCGCCATTGCGCGCGGTGATCTGTTGATCGGCGACATCGGCATTTGCCCGCCCGGCCATACGCCAGGCGTCAATCGCGGCGGTGGTCGTATCGCGCAACAACGGCGTCGATGCGGGACCGCCGGTGCGGAAATCCTCAGGCAGTTCCGTGGAGGAAGCGAGAGGGCCAATCTCGGCGGTACCGAGCACAAAATCCGGACCGGTCGAGACACGGATCGTGACGTTGGACACTGATTGTGGGGCGCCGAAGGGCGGAATGCGCGCGGCTTCGCGCCCGTCGACATCGATCCGCACCACCGGGGAGAAATGGCCCGCGTCGTATAGTGCTGCGACCAGACGGCCGTAGTCGGCTCGGGCCGCAGCCACGATATCCTGTGCGGTGCGCGCGTCCTCGGTTTCCTGCAGCAAGAGGGACGCCGACCGCAGGCGCTCCTGTAGCTCCTCGTCGGCATCCGGCGCCAGAAGTTGGACGTTTTGGGCAAGGGCCGGGCCCATCCCGAGGCTCAACACAGTTGCAAGTAACAATGATTTTCGTGCAGACATGCTGACTTGGTAGTTTGCCATGGGCGTAAACGCCAGCCGTATAGCTCCGGTTCCCCGCCAGCGCGCGAAAAGTTGAGACGTTTTGCGCCTTGCTGCAACCAGAGCGGGACCGTATCACCGCAAATGAACGCGACCAAAGGAGCCTGAAATGGCCAAACTCGTCACGATTTTCGGCGGCTCGGGCTTTATCGGCCGCTACATCGCCCGCCGCATGGCCAAAGAAGGCTGGCGTGTGCGGGTTGCCGTGCGCCGCCCGAACGAGGCACTTTTTGTCAAACCCTATGGCGTTGTCGGGCAGGTCGAACCGATCCTTGCCAATATTCGCGATGATGTGTCCGTGCGGGCTGCTGTTCATGGCGCGGATGCCGTTGTGAATTGCGTCGGTACGTTTGATGCACGCGGGAAAAACAATTTCGATGCGGTGCAGGACGAAGGTGCCGCCCGCATCGCGCGGATCGCGGCGGAGGAAGGCGCATCGGCGATGGTCCATATCTCGGCGATTGGCGCGGATGTGGACGGCTACAGCCTCTACGCCAAGTCAAAGGGCCGTGGCGAGGCGGCTGTGCTGGACGCGTTCCCCAATGCGATGATCTTGCGCCCGTCGGTCGTTTTCGGACCCGAGGATCAATTCTTCAACCGCTTCGCCGGGATGGCGCGGCTTGGTCCGGTCCTGCCGGTCGCCGGGGCCGATACACGGTTCCAACCGGTCTACGTGGACGACATTGCGCAGGCTGCAGTGCAGGGCATCACCGGTCAGGCGCAGGGCACGTTCGAGCTTGGCGGACCCGATGTCGAAAACTTTCGCGACCTGATGCAGCGCATGCTGCAGGTGATCCGGCGGCGCCGTATGGTCTTGAACATTCCGTTCTTCGTGGCCTCCATCATGGGCTTCGTGTTCGACACGGTGCAGACGGTGACCGGGGGTCTGATCCACAATGGTATCCTGACAAGCGATCAGGTGCGTTCGCTGCGCAGCGACAATGTGGTGTCTGATGGGGCGAAAGGCTTTGCGGATCTGGGGATTGCGCCGACCGCGATGGATGCTGTTCTGGAAGAATACCTCTATGCATTCCGTCCGTCGGGGCAGTATTCCGACATCAAGGAAAGCGCGCAGAACCTTCGCGAAAGCTAGGTGTACGCGATCCCCAGAAGGATCACGCCAAGAAGGACGCGGTAGATCACGTAGGGCGTGAAGCTGACGCTTTTCAGAAGCTTGAACATCAAGATCAACGCGACCAGTGCGGCGAGGAACGAAAAGCCCGCCGCGATGGCGCCGTCCCGTGCGGCGCTTGCGTCGGCGGTTGCGATCACTTCGGCGCCCGCGAAAACGCCCGATGCGATGATCGTCGGGATCGACATCAACATGGCAAGCCGCGCCGCACTTTCGCGGTCATACCCAAGGTAACGCCCGGCGGTGATCGTGATGCCGCTGCGCGAGGTGCCGGGGATCAGGGCGATGGCCTGCCATAGTCCCATGATCACCGCATCGCGTGTCGTCCAGGTTTCGGAATGTTTGTCCTGTGGTCCTTTTTGGTCGGCCCAGTACAGGACAAGCCCAAAGATCAGCATGGTCCAGCCGATCACGGCGATGGACCGCAAGCTGTCGTAGAGGCCGGTCAGCTCAAGTACGAGGCCAAACAGAATGACGGGGATCGTGGCGATGATGAGCAGGAAGGCCAGCTTGGCGCCTTGGGTGTCAATTTTCCCGGTCAGAAGGCGGGGGAGGCCCATGAGACCCATTTTCACGTCGCCCCAAAAGTACAGGATAACGGCGCCCAGGGTGCCGACATGAACGGCGACGTCGATGACCTGTCCCTGATCCTCTGCGCCGGTCAGCGCGGGCAAGAGAATCAGGTGGCCGGAGGAAGAAACCGGCAGAAATTCAGTGACCCCTTGGATCAGAGCGAGAATAAGGAGGTGAAGGAGGCTCATGTTGATCTACCGGACACGATTTCTAAATACTTGATTATCATGACAATTTCAAAAATAAGGTAAGCATAACTGTCTTTTTTAGGCAGACTTTTCCGATGAAATGTGAGGCAGCGAAGCATCTTCCTGCAAATAGGTAAGTATATCTGTCTTTTTATCCTGAAAAACGGTCGATATACGGACGTTTCAAGATAGGGAGCGGTGGATTGAGTGAGCAACCGATGTTGAAATTTGTTTCTGTTGGCAAGGAGATGCCTGAAAAGCGGGCGGCGGACCAGCGGAAAGAGGACTTTGCCGAGATTTATGGCGAGTATGCGCGCGAGAAGGCGGCGGAGCAGGCGGGGCGGTGCAGCCAGTGCGGTGTGCCCTATTGCCAGTCGCATTGTCCGTTGCACAACAACATCCCCGATTGGCTGAAGCTGACGGCGGAGGGGCGGTTGCGCGAGGCCTACGAGATGAGCCAGGCCACAAACACCTTCCCTGAAATCTGTGGCCGCATCTGCCCGCAGGACCGCCTGTGCGAAGGCAATTGCGTGATCGAGCAATCGGGCCACGGCACCGTCACCATCGGCTCGGTCGAGAAATATATCACCGACACCGCGTGGGACGAGGGCTGGGTCATGCCGATCGCGCCGTCGGTGGAACGCCCTGAATCCGTTGGGATTATTGGCGCGGGGCCCGGCGGGCTTGCCGCCGCCGACATGCTGCGCCGCGCGGGTTTGCAGGTCACGATCTATGACCGGTACGACCGCGCGGGCGGGCTGATGACCTATGGCATCCCGGGGTTCAAGCTGGAGAAAGACGTCGTGATGCGGCGCAACAAACTCCTCGCTGATGGCGGCGTTACATTCGAGCTGAACACCGATGTGGGTCAGGACATCACGCTTCAGGAAATCCGCGACGAACATGACTTCGTGATCATCGCCACCGGCGTCTACAAATCGCGCGACCTGCCCGGACCGGGCGCCGGATCGACCGGGATCATCCGCGCGATTGATTACCTAACCGCCTCAAATCGCAAGTCTTTTGGTGATGCGGTGCCGGAATTCGATAGCGGCGAATTGAACGCCGAAGGCAAGCGGATTGTGGTGATCGGTGGCGGCGATACGGCAATGGATTGCGTGCGTACGGCCACGCGGCAGGGCGCGACCAGCGTGAAATGCCTGTATCGGCGCGACCGGGCGAACATGCCGGGATCGCAGCGCGAAGTACAAAACGCGGAAGAGGAAGGCGTTGAATTCGTTTGGCTTTCCGCGCCGAAAGGCTTCACGTCGGGCGGCCCCGCCGGACGCGACCCCGCGGCTTTGGAAGGCGTGGCCATCGAAGGTGAGCATCCCGAGCAGGTGGCCGGCGTGATGGTGCAGAAAATGCGCCTTGGCGCACCGGATGTGACGGGCCGCCAAAGCCCAGAAGTCATTGAAGGCGCTGATTATATTGAAGATGCGGACATGGTGATCAAGGCGCTGGGCTTTGAGCCGGAGGACCTTCCGACGCTGTGGGACACACCGGAGCTTGCCGTGACGCGCTGGGGCACGGTGAAAACCAAACCGCTGACCCATGAAACCGACCTCGAAGGCGTGTTCGCGGTGGGCGATATCGTGCGGGGCGCGTCGCTGGTTGTGTGGGCGATCCGCGACGGACGCGAGGCCGCGACCGCGATCCTTGAGCGGGTTGCGACGGGCTCGGCCACGGTGGCCGCCGAATGATTTGGTCCGGCGGTATCAGTCGCGGGACCGGTGTAATTTACCTGTAGTTTTTCTGTCGTTCTTTTGTAGTGCATCTGCGGTTGAACGACGGTGTCGTGAAAAATTCAAAGGACAGGAATGCTGACCTGATGTGGCCCATTCGTAAACACTTGATGAACGCTGCCGTGTTCGTGCTGCTGTCGGCGGTGCCTGCCGCCGCGCAGACGGGCGCCGAGACGTTCCCGGTGCCGGAAGGCTGCACCGCGTTCCTGACGGTGCAATCGCGGTCGTGTCTGGTGTCGCATCACTGGCGCTGCGAGGGCGAGCCGGAGGGCAGCCACTGGCGCGTGACACTGGATCAGGACGGGCCATTTTACCTGAACTACACGGATGCGGAGTTCCGGTGGCTCAGGGCGTTCAACTTGCGCTCGGGCGGTCAGGACACGCTGGTCGAGCCGGAGGACGACCCCGCAAGCCTTAGCGAGCTTCTGGAGACGGGCAACGACACGATGGTGTTCTCGATCCGCGAAGAGCGCGCCGAGGGCACGTTTCGGCGCGATTACACCGGGTTCGACCGGCTGACCGGCGATCAGGTCACGATTGACGGGCGTCCGCTTCTGGTGACGGAATTCGCGTATCAATGGGAAACGACCGCGGGTCCGCGCCGCACCGAGGGCACGCAATTCGTCTGGCGCGAGCGGGGGTTGTTCTTTGGCGGGCTGGAAACGGTCACGACACCCGGCGGCGAGACCTTCGAAGGCAATTACAGCCCGGTGGAGTTCCACGAACCCGGCGATCCCGGATTCCTGACGACAGAGCCGGAATACGATTGCGGGTCGATCATGAGCGCGGCGCCGGCCGCGCCGGTGTGGAGGGTTGCGCAATGAGCATCGCCGATCCGTTCCGCACCAAAGGGCGGCTTGAGGGCGCGTGCCTGTGCGGGGCCGTCAGGATTACCGTGGACGGCGATCACATCGCGGCCATCGGCGTGTGTCATTGCGGGATTTGCCAACGCTCCAACGGCGTTGTGTGGGGCGCGTTTCAGGCGAATGCCGAGGCGGTGACGGTGACGGGTAAGGTGGCCCGATATGCCTCCACCGCGTTTGCGACGCGGGTATTTTGCCCGACCTGCGGCAGCAACCTGTGGCTGCGCGATAACGACGAGGGCGCGGCCTACGAGCTGATGCCCGCGCTGTTCCCGGAGGCATCGGATTTTCCGGTGATCTCGGAAATCTACATCGACTGCGCCCCGGCCTATGCGGCTTTGGCGGGCGATCACCGGCGGGCCACCCGCGCGGAATATGAAGCGAAGCACCCCCATATCGAGGGAGACCTGTGATGACCCAATTCGACACAAGCTGGGCGAAGGCCGAGGCCGAAAAGCGCGCGTGGATGGAAGAAAACGCCTTGTTCCGGGAGGAGCATGAGCATGCGTCCTGCGGTGTGGGGCTTGTTGTGGCGGTGGATGGCAAGCCGTCGCGCAAGGTGGTCGAGAACGGCATTGATGCGCTGAAGGCGGTCTGGCACCGGGGCGCGGTGGATGCCGATGGCAAGACCGGGGACGGTGCGGGTATTCACGTGCAGATCCCGGCGCATTTCTTCTATGATCAGGTGCGGCGCACGGGTCACGAGCCGCGCATGGACGAGTTGATGGCCGTGGGTCAGGTGTTCCTGCCGCGCAATGATTTCGGTGGTCAGGAGACGTGCCGGACGATCGTGGAAAGCGAAGTGCTGCGGATGGGGTATTACATCTACGGCTGGCGTCATGTGCCGGTGGATGTGACGGTTCTGGGCGAAAAGGCCAACGCGACGCGGCCCGAGATCGAGCAGATCATCATTTCCAACGCCAAGGGTGTCGACGAAGAGACGTTCGAGCGGGAATTGTACGTGATCCGGCGGCGCATCGAGAAGGCGGCGGCGGCGGCCGGTGTCGGGCAGTTGTATCTGTGTTCGTTGTCGTGCCGGTCGATCATCTACAAGGGCATGATGTTGGCCCAGGATGTGGCGGCGTTTTATCCCGACCTGATGGATGAGCGGTTCGAGAGCGCGTTTGCGATTTACCACCAGCGGTATTCGACGAACACGTTCCCGCAATGGTGGTTGGCGCAGCCGTTCCGCATGTTGGCCCATAACGGCGAGATCAACACGCTGAAGGGCAATGTGAACTGGATGAAGAGCCACGAGATCCGGATGGCGTCTTCGTTCTTTGGCGACATGGCCGAGGATATCAAGCCGATCGTTGCCGGTGGGTCGAGTGACAGCGCCGCGCTCGATGCGGTGTTCGAGGTTCTGGTGCGCGCCGGGCGCAATGCGCCGATGGCCAAGACGATGCTGGTGCCCGAGGCCTGGAGCCAGACGGCGACGGAACTGCCGCAGGCGTGGCAGGACATGTATTCGTATTGCAACTCGGTGATGGAGCCGTGGGACGGCCCCGCGGCGCTGGCGATGACCGACGGGCGTTGGGTCTGCGCGGGGCTGGACCGGAACGGGCTGCGTCCGATGCGGTATGTGGTGACGGGTGACGGGTTGATGATCGCGGGATCGGAGGCCGGGATGGTGCCGATCGACGAGGCGCGCGTGGTCGAGAAAGGCGCGCTGGGCCCGGGGCAGATGATTGCCGTCGACATGCAGGAACAGGCTCTGTTCCACGACACGGAGATCAAGGATGCGCTGGCGGCCTCGCGCCCGTTTGGCGATTGGGTTGACCGGATCACGGACCTTGAAGCGGAGATGAAGGGGGCGACGGAAACGACCCTGTTCGGCGGTACAGACCTGCGCAAGCGGCAGATCGCTGCGGGGTATTCCATCGAGGAGCTGGAGCAGATCCTGGCGCCGATGGCGGAGGATGCGAAGGAGGCGCTGGCGAGCATGGGGGACGACACGCCGAGCGCGGTGTTGTCGAGCCAATATCGCCCGCTGAGCCATTACTTCCGGCAGAACTTCAGCCAGGTGACGAACCCGCCCATCGACAGTTTGCGCGAATACCGGGTGATGAGCCTGAAGACGCGGTTCGGCAACCTGAAGAACGTGTTGGACGAGGATTCGTCGCAGACCGAGATCCTGGTTCTGGACAGCCCGTTTGTGACCAATGCGCAATTCGACAAGATGGTGAGCTATTTCCAAAGCTCGGTCATCGAGATCGATTGTACGTTTGACGCCGGTGCGACGGAGGGAGCGCTGCGCGAAGGGCTGTCGCGGATCCGGGCCGAGGCGGAAGACGCGGTGCGCTCGGGCGCGGGGCATATCGTGCTGACCGATCAGCATCAGGGCGAGGGTCGCGTGGCGATGCCGATGATCCTGGCCACGTCTGCGGTGCATTCGGGGCTGACATCGAAGGGACTTCGGACGTTCTGTTCGCTCAACGTGCGGTCGGCGGAATGCATCGACCCGCATTACTTTGCCGTGCTTGTGGGCTGCGGCGCGACTACGGTGAACGCGTATCTCGCGCAGGACAGCCTGGCCGACCGGATCGAGCGCGGCCTGATTGATACGAACCTGACCGAGGCGATGGCGCGGTATCGCGCGGCGATTGATGCGGGCCTTCTGAAGATCATGGCGAAGATGGGGATCAGCGTGATCTCGTCCTATCGCGGTGGCCTGAACTTCGAGGCGGTGGGCCTGTCGCGCGCAATGGTGGCGGAATATTTCCCCGGCATGCTCAGCCGGATCAGCGGCATCGGCGTCTCTGGCCTTCAGCGCAAGGTCGAAGAGGTCCACGACAAAGGCTGGCTGCGCGGCGAGGGCGTTCTGCCCATCGGCGGATTCTACAAGGCGCGGCGCTCGGGCGAGACCCATGCGTGGCAGGCGACGACGATGCATATGTTGCAGGCGGCCTGTGATCGGGCGAGCTATGGCCTGTGGAAGCAATATTCCGCGAAGATGCGGGAGAACCCGCCGATCCACCTCCGCGATTTGCTGGACTTCAAGCCGATGGGCGCGCCGGTGTCGATTGACGAGGTCGAAAGCGTCACTTCGATCCGCAAGCGGTTCGTGACGCCGGGGATGAGCCTTGGCGCGCTGTCGCCCGAGGCGCATAAAACGCTGAACGTGGCGATGAACCGGATCGGCGCGAAATCCGATAGCGGTGAGGGCGGCGAAGACCCGGCGCATTTCGTGCCCGAGCCCAACGGCGACAACCCGAGCGCGAAGATCAAGCAGGTGGCCTCGGGGCGTTTTGGCGTGACGGCCGAATACCTGAACCATTGCGAAGAATTGGAGATAAAGGTCGCGCAAGGCGCCAAGCCCGGCGAGGGCGGGCAGTTGCCGGGGATGAAGGTCACCGACCTGATCGCGCGGCTGCGGCATTCGACGCCGGGGGTGATGTTGATCAGCCCGCCGCCGCACCACGATATCTATTCGATCGAAGACCTTGCGCAGCTGATCTACGATCTCAAGCAGATCAACCCGCGCTGCAAGGTGACGGTGAAGCTGGTGGCAAGTTCCGGCGTCGGCACGATTGCCGCCGGTGTGGCCAAGGCCAAGGCGGATGTGATCCTGATCTCCGGGCACAATGGCGGCACGGGGGCGAGCCCCGCGACGTCGATCAAATACGCCGGTCTGCCGTGGGAGATGGGCCTGACCGAGGCGCATCAGGTTCTGGCGATGAACAAATTGCGCGACCGGATCACGTTGCGCACCGATGGCGGTTTGCGCACGGGCCGTGACATTGTGATGGCCGCGATGCTGGGCGCCGAGGAATACGGCATCGGCACCGCCGCATTGATCGCAATGGGCTGCATCATGGTGCGGCAGTGTCAGTCGAACACCTGCCCAGTGGGTGTGTGTACGCAGGACGAGGCGCTGCGCGAGAAGTTCACCGGCAATGCCGACAAGGTGGTGAACCTGATCACGTTCTATGCCGAAGAGGTGCGGGAGATCCTCGCCTCGCTTGGGGCGCGGAGCCTTGATGATGTGATCGGGCGCGCGGACCTGTTGAGCCAGGTGTCACGCGGATCGGCGCATCTGGATGATCTGGATCTGAACCCGATGCTGATCACCGTCGATGGCGCGGATCGGATCGTTTACGACCGCTATAAAGAGCGGAACGCGGTGCCCGATACGCTGGATGCGCAGATCGTGAAAGATGCGCATCGGTTCCTTGAGGACGGCGAGAAGATGCAGCTGTCTTATGCGGTGCAGAACACGTTGCGCACGATTGGCACGCGCACCAGCAGCCATATCGTGAAGCGGTTCGGGATGCGCAACGATTTGCAGCCCGATCACCTGACGGTGAAGTTGAAGGGGTCTGCCGGGCAATCGCTGGGCGCGTTTGCGGCGCCGGGCCTGAAGCTGGAGGTCAGCGGGGATGCCAACGATTACGTTGGCAAGGGTCTGTCGGGGGGCACGATTGTGGTGCGTCCGCCGATGGCGAGCCCGCTTGTCGCGGCGGAGAACGTGATCATCGGGAACACGGTGCTTTATGGGGCGACGGACGGCTACCTGTTTGCCGCCGGTCGGGCCGGGGAACGGTTTGCGGTGCGCAATTCGGGCGCGAAGGTTGTGATCGAGGGCTGCGGATCGAACGGGTGTGAATATATGACCGGCGGTGTTGCGGTGATCCTTGGCGGGATCGGTGCCAATTTCGGCGCGGGCATGACCGGCGGGATGGCGTATTTGTACGATCCTGATGGCGAGGCGTTGGTCAATATGAACCTTGAAACGCTGGTGACCTGCCCGGTGACGATGGCGCATTGGGAGGCACAATTGCGCGGTATGATCGAGCGTCATGCCGACGAGACCGGGAGTGCAAAGGCGCGGGACATCTTGCAGCATTGGGAGACGGAGAAGGCGAATTTCCTTCAGGTCTGTCCCAAGGAGATGCTGAACAAGTTGGAGGTGCCATTGGGCGTCGAGGACGCGGCGGTGCCGGCGGAGTGATTTGCGGGCGACTATTGCCGCCCGCAATTCGTGCTAGCTAGCACGAAGAGCTTGTGCGTCCATGCGTGAGCCTTCGTGTTTCTTTTCGGTCAAGACGTCAGCGATACGTCCTGGGTTTGTGCCAAACTTTGCTGCGATCAGGTGCTGCTTTTCCCCAGACCAATGCATGAGCCAAACGGCCACAGCCTCTACATAAGAGAGGCCTTTGCGCTGAACGTTGATTTCGTTAAGTTGAAAGTTACCGAAAGGTGCAGTCATTTTGGGCTCCTATGCCAATGATTGTATGAGCGAGGCAGGTGCAACTGCCTCGCTCAATCAATTCTAGGTCGGTGCCTTGGTGAAGAAAACCCTGTTGATCTAGTAATTAATCTACTCTTATCAATAAGATACATCAGAAAAGCCAATTGAAAACCTATGGGGTGGCACCATTAGTTGGTGATCCCAACGCCAATACCACAAGATATTCCAGCTCTCCGAATCGGTCAGTGGCTATGACCCACCTACAACGAAATCGGCCTTGGTGTAGCCCTGCAGGAACAGAAGCGCGGTCAGGTCGCCGTGGTTGATGCGGATGTCGGCCTGAGCCTGCACGGCGGGTTTGGCATGCAGCGCGACGCCGGTGCCCGCGAGTTCCAGCATGCCGAGGTCATTGGCCCCGTCGCCCACGGCGAGCACGTCGGACGGCGCGAGGCCCTGCGCCACGCTGATCGCCTGGAGGGCTTCGACCTTGGCATCGCGTCCAAGGATGGGGCGCGCGACTTCTCCGGTCAGGGTGCCGTTTTCAACCTTCAGGGTGTTGGCGTGGTGTTCATGGAACCCGAGTTGTGCGGCGATGGCGGCGGTGAAGGCGGTGAACCCGCCCGAGACCAGCGCGCAATGGGCACCGTTTGCGCGCATCGTGGCCAGCAGCGTGGGACCGCCGGGCATCAGGGTGATGCGGCTGTCGAGGACGCGTTGGATCGTGGCCTCGGGCAGGCCCTTCAGGAGGCCGACGCGCTCGGTGAGCGCCTTTTCGAAATCGAGTTCGCCGTTCATGGCGCGGGCGGTGATGGCCGCGACGCGATCACCGAACCCGGCCTCGGCGGCGAGTTCGTCGATGCATTCCTGCTGGATCATCGTGCTGTCCATATCGGCGAGCAGCATGCGCTTCTTGCGACCGTCGGAGGGCTGCACAACCAGATCGACGCCTTCCGCGGACAGGCTTTGCCAGACGGTGTCGATGCCTTTGGGAACCTTTTGGACGTCGAATTCCGCGGCGTGATTGGGGTCGAGCCAGATCGCGTCGCCGCCGCCCATCGCATTGCGCAGGTTCGCGACCATTTCGCGGTCGAGGAACATCGCGGAATTGGTCATCAGGGTCACGGTGAACATGGGCCAGGCGTCCGTCGCTATCGGTGGGTTTGGAACACCATAGGTGGTGCGGCTTTTGGGGACCAGCGGATTGGCGCGGGCGCGCCGCCGCGCTATCTGGTGGGCGATGGAACACAGGTGGAAAAGCTGGGCCTTCGGGGTGTTTGCGGTGCTGGCGCTGGTTGTGGGGGTGGTTTTGCTGGAACGCCCGCGCGCCGGTCTGGAGATTACGCATGATCGGGTGGGCACGACGCCCGTGACCGTGACGCGCAGCGCGGAGGCTGGGCCGGTTGCGGTGATCGTGCATGGCTTTGCCGGATCGCGGCAGATGATGGCCGCCTGGTCGGAAAGCTTTGCGCGGGCGGGCTATATCGCGGTGGCGCTGGATCTGGAGGGGCACGGGCGCAATCCGGTGCCGATGTCGGGCGATGTGACATCGATCGACGGGACCACGCGGATCCTTTTGGAGGAGATCGCGCGGGTGACGGATTGGGCGGTGGCGCGCCCCGGGGCGGAGCCGCAGGTGGTGATGGTCGGGCATTCGATGTCCTCGGATCTGGTGGTGCGGGCGGGCATTGCGGATGCGAGGGTGGTGTCGGTCATTGGGATATCGGTTTTTTCACAGGCGGTGACGGAAGACGCGCCGGAGAACCTTCTGATCCTGAACGGGGCCTGGGAGGGCGCGCTTCGGGCAGAGGCGCGGCGTGTGATGGGCGATTTGGACGCCGTTGAGGGCGAGACCGTGGGCCAGCCCGGAAACGGGTTTGCGCGGCGGGCCGTGGCGGTGCCCTTTGCGGAACATGTTGCGATCTTGTGGGCGCCCGAAGGTCTGCGCGAGGCGGTGGATTGGGCCAATGCGAGCCTTGGGCGCAGCGGCGAGGCGGAGGTTGCGCGGCTGGGCCTTGGGATCATCCTGATGCTGGCGGGGGCGGTGATGTTGGCGCGCCCGTTGGCGGGGTTGCTGCCGGAAGGCGCGGCGCCGGAGGCCGTGCCACGGCGGGTGTTCTGGGTGCTTGCGCTGGTGCCGGCGGTGATTGCGCCCTTGGTGGCGGTGCAGATCGAGGTCGGTGTCTTGCCGGTTTTGGTGGCGGATTACCTTGCCGTGCATCTGGGCCTGTACGGCCTTTTCGTGTTGGGGGGCGCGTGGATCGCGGGCTGGCGACCGGAGCTGCGCGGTTGGCTTTGGGGCGTGTTGCTGGCCGGGTTCGGGATTGGTGTGTTCGGCTTGTTGATGGACCGCTATGTGGCGTCTTTCGTGCCGCATGCGGGACGGGTGCCGATCATCCTGGCGATTGTGCCGGGCGCGGTGTTGGCGATGTGGGGGGACGCGGTGCTGACGCGGGGGACGGCGGCCGTGTTGTGGCAGCGGATTGTCGTGCGGGGCGCGTTCCTTGGGTCGTTGGCGATGGCGGTGGCGCTGGATTTCGAGCGGTTGTTCTTCCTCGTGCTGATCTTCCCGGTGATCGTGTTGTTCTACGCGACCTTCGGGATGATGGGGCGTTGGGTCGGGCGGCGCACGGGATCGGTTCTGGCGGTTGGGATCGGTCTTGGCCTTTTGTTGGGCTGGGCGTTGGGAGTGTCGTTCCCGATGTATGTGGAGCGGTTGGGCGCGTGATCTGACGGGGCGGGCATGGCCCGCGATTTGTTTGCCTCGCCGTCGCGCCGTCGCGCTTTGGGCTCAGGCGGTGAGGGGCCAGCCCCTCACACTCCCCGGAGTATTTTTGAAACAAGGAAGCAGGGCACCGGGCATTTGTCAGGGCGCGATCCACTGGCCCTGCCAGGTGTCGGCGGCTTGGAAGAGCGCGCGCTGGTGCGGATCGGAGAGGGTCAGCGCGTCGATCTCGGTCAGGGTGCAGAGGAGGCGGGCGAAGCGGGGCGCGGTTTGCGCGGCCTTGGCTGGCAGAGGTGTGCCGGGGGTGGGGCCGGTGTAATTGGCCTGCGCCTGTTCGGGGAGTTGCGCGAAGAGGGCGGGGTCGCCTTGCGCGATCCGGGCGGTTCCGCGGGCGCGGATTTGCAGGCGGGCTTTGGGCACCCAGACATGGAGCGCGATGGCGGGATTGCCAGCGATGTGGGCGGCCTTGGGGGAGGCGGCATCGGTGTGGAATTCGAGCGTGTTTTCGGCGCGGTCAATGGCGCGCAGCACGAGGGTGCGGAGGTCGGGGCCATCGGGCGTCAGGGTCGCCAATGTGGGGTGACGCGCGGGGTGATGACGGTCGGCGGTGCCGCGTGCGAGGTGTTGCCAGACAGTCTCTAACAGGCCGTTTAGGGATGGATCACTCATATCCTGTCATCTCTAGGTAGCCGCGCCCTGCGTGGGTGCCGGTGAAGGTGATCGGGCCTTCCCAATAGGGGAAACTGGTGTCCATCCAGCTTTGCGCATTCACCGGAGCGGTGCGGATGTCGATGTCGCGGTCGGGGAAGGTGATCTGCCATTCGGTCGGAATGGTGCGGTCGGCGACCTCGGAGGTGGCGAGCGGTGTGAGGTACACATGGCCGTCGCCGTAGGATTGCGTCGTGCCATCGGGGTTGATCCAGGTGGCGGAGGTGAAGGCGGGCCCGGCATCGGAGCGCAGGGCGAAGGCCATCATGCGCGCGCCGTCTTCGAATTGCAGGGAGAACCAATCCCAGCCCAGTTGATCCTCGCTGAGCGGTTGCGAGGACCATTCGCGATCGAGCCATGCGGTGCCGGTGACGGAGATATCGCCATCGGGAAGGGAAAGCGTGCCCGTGGCGGTGTAGAAGGGTTGGGAATAGTAGTAGCTGGCCTGCCCTTCGGCGCTTTTGACGGAATAGCCATCTTGGCCGTGGAAGATCAGGGGGCCCTCCGCCGTCAGATCGAGGTCGTAGGCGAAATCTGGTCCGCGCGCGGTCAGGTGGAGGGCGTCGTAGGCGTCGCCATCGGGCGCGGTGGGTGCCATTTCCCAATCGTCGATATGGGCGCGGAACGGGTCAGAGGTGACGCCTGCCTGCCCGGTGCCGCCGCGCGCGAGGCGTTCGGCGTGGAAATGCGCGGTGGGCGTGGTGAGACCCGCGTGGCCCATGAAGAGCTGCGGCGCGGTCCAGGTGTCGGACGTGTCGGGGGCAAGCGCGCTGCGGAACAGGGTCCATTGCACGCCATATTCGGTGCCATCGGGGCCTTGCAGGGTTGCGGTCAGGTACCACCATTCGATGCGGTAGTCGGGATGTGGGCCGTGGTCGGTGGGGAAGGTGAAGGTCGGGTTTGGTTGCGGCACGGCGAAACGCTCGTCGGCGGCAGTGCCGAGGCCGGCGAAGCCTTGGGCGTTGGCGTGTGTGAGGGTGAGAAGGAGGGCGAGGAGAAGGCGCATCATCGCTCCTGTGCGAAGATCTGGGTGAGGCGGGCCGGGGGGATGCGGGCGAGACGCAGGGCCGGGCCAAGGGCGGCGAGGCCTGCGGCGATCAGCGCGAGGCCGAAGAGGCGGGCCCAGTCGCCGGGGAAGAGTTGCATCGGCAGGCGCCAGCCGAACGCCTCGACATTGACGAGGGCCAGCAGGACCCATGCGAGGGCGAGTCCAACCGGCAGGGCAAAGACGAAGGTGAGGATCGCGAGGCCGAGCGCGCGGATCAGTTCGACGCGAGCGAGGGTGGCGCGGGAGGTGCCGATGGCCCAGAGCGGGGCCAATTGCGGGAGCCGCAGGTTGGCGAGTGTCAGGAGGCTGGTCAGGAGTGCGATACCAGCGACGCCGAGGGTGAGGATGTTGAGCGCGCCGGTGACGCGAAAGGTTTGGTCGAAGACGTGGAGGGAGAAGGCCTTTACCTGTGCTTGATTGGTGACGGCGTCGGTGGGCAGGCCGAAGTCTTCGCGCAAGCGGGTGGCCATGGCGGGGGCGTCATCGGGGGGGATGCGGAGGGCGAAGCGGAAGGCTTGGGTGTCAGGAAACGTCTCTGCAAAGCGGTTTAGGGACACAATCGCCTGCCCGTTGGGATTGCCGTAGTCGGAGTAGACCCCGACGATGGGCAAGCCCCCCGCGAAGGGAAGGGTATCGCCGGGGGAGAGGTCTTCGCGGCGGGCGAGTTGTTCGTTGATCAGCACCGCGTTGCCGTTTGCGAGTTGATCCCACGGGTTTTCGGATTGCGACAGAAGCGGCCAGGCGTCGCGATAGGTGGGGTGATCGACAACGCCGAAGATCTGCGCGGGACGGTCGAAGAGGCGCTGATCGGCGGAGATGATCGGCAGGATCGCGTCGACGTCGGGTTCGATGGCCTCCATGATCCGGGCGGCCTCGGCGGGATTTGCGGCGGTGACGTAGAGTTCAGACGCGAGGCGTTGATCCAGCCAGCCGGTGAAGGTGCTGCGGAAACTGCCGACCATGGTGGAGACACCGATATTGGCCGACAACGCAAGCAACAGTGCCATCAGGGCAAGGGAGAGGCCGGGAACCTGTTGGCGCGTGTCGGCAAGAACCCATTCGCTGAACGCGCCACGGGTGGGCAGGAGCCGCAGGGCGGCGGTGGTCAGCGCGGGGAGGATGAGAGCGGCGCCGATGAGGAGCGCCGCGAGGCAGAGGAAGGCTGCGATGAGGCCTTGGCCGACGCCCGCGAGGGCTATGGCAAGGGCGAAGAGGGCGAGGGCCGCGACGGCTTGCAATCGGATCATGCGGCCCGATGCCTGCGCCCAGGCACGCGGCAAGGCGGGAGCGAGAAGCGGCATGCGCGCGGTGCGGATCATGGCCTGCACGGCGGCGGCGGCGGCGCCGATCCAGGTGATCAGAAGGGCGGAGATTGCCCAGGTCGGGTCGAACCGCAGGATGCCCTCGATCTCGGCGCCATAGAGGCCGCGCAGGGTTCCGGCGACACCCGGCATGAGGGCGGCGGCGATCAGATAGCCGAGCAATATGCCAATGATCCCGGCCACCAGCGCGATCACCGCAAGTTCCAGCGCAAGGGCCAGAAGAACGGTGCGCAGCGGCGTGCCGAGCGCGCGCAAGGTACGAACCGAGGCGCGGCGTTGTTCGAAGGCCAGACCGATGGCGGCATGCACGATGAAGAGGCCGACGCCAAAGCTGAGCAGGCCGAAGGCGGTCAGGTTCAGATGGAAGCTGTCGGTCAGGCGGGAGATATCGTCGGCGGTCTCGGGCGCGCGGAGGCGAAGGTCCGTCGCCTCGGCCAGGGGGGGCAGGCCAAAGGGTTGCTCGGGCGCGACAAGAAGGTAGGTCGGATCGACCTGTTCCAGCAGGCGCGCGGCGGTGGAGATATCGGTGATCGCGGCGGCCGGGGGGACGGTTTCGGAGAGCACGAATTCGGGCAGGCCCGCGGGCAAGGGGCCCGACGCCGTGGCCTCGGTCATGAGAAGAAGGCCGGGGTCGGTGAAGAAGGTGGCGAGATCCAGATCGCCGTCGAGTGCGGGGCCTTGCGCGGCAGCGGGCGCGGTCAGAGGGTCGATCCCAAGCACGCGCAACCGCCCGTCGCCGTCGCGCAATTCGCCCGATATCACCGGAGACACGAGGTAGCCCTGCGCGCGCAAGGCGATAAAATCGGCCAGGGGTACGGGGCGACCATCCGGGCCTTCAAGGCGAGCCAATTGATCCTGCCCCAGGGTCGCGGCGGCGCGGTCATAGGCGGCGCGGGCCTCGGCGTTGATGGCTTGCACGCCGGACCAGAGGGCCGTGGCCAAGGCGAGGCCGATGGCCAGCATGGCCAGCTGGCCGGGGCGATGCCGCCAGTGCGACGACAGGCTTTGGAGAGCGGTCAGGAACATGGTCACGCGGCGGCCAGCGCCCCGCGCGACAAGTGAATGCGGCGCGACAGACGCCCGGCCAGACGCGGGGAATGGGTGACCATCAAGAGCCCCGCGCCGGTTTCCGATACGAGGTCCAGAAGCAGGGACAGCACCGCATCGCCGGTGTCTTCGTCAAGGTTTCCGGTCGGCTCATCCGCGAGGATCAGGGCCGGTTTCGGAGCAAGGGCGCGGGCGATGGCAACGCGTTGCTGCTGCCCGCCGGAGAGCTGTTCAGGGTAGCGCGTGGTCAGGTCGGACAGGCCGAGCCGATGGCCAAGCGTGGTGCAGAAGGCGGCATCATGGCGCCCGGCGAGGCGGGCCTGAAGCGCGATGTTGCTGCCGACGGTGAGCGAGGGGACAAGGTTGAACTGCTGAAAAATGAGGCCGATGTGCAGGCGACGGGCCTCGGCCCGGGCGGTATCGTCCATCTGCCCGATGTCCTGCCCGTGCAGCAGAACGCGCCCTGCGTCGGGTTGGTCCAGCCCCCCGGCCAGATGCAGCAACGTGGATTTGCCGGAGCCGCTTTCCCCGGTCAGGGCAAGCGTTTCGCCCGCGGACAGGGTGACGGAGACGCCGGCCAGCACCGGGGTCGCGTCATAGGATTTCTGGATGTCCTGTAGGTCGAGCAGCGTATCTTTCATGGCCGATGATGTAGCAGCCCGAGATGCGATCTCCACGCCCCATTGCATCGCGTCGCCCTTTCGCCGAACGCTTTAGGCAAAGCGGAGGGGTGGGATGATCACGGATTGGGACGATGCCTATGCCAACGGGGCCTATATCGCGGATGCAGAGGTCATCGTTGCGGGCTGGGCCGAACGGGCGGCCGAGACACGGGCGCGGCATGCGTCGGAGGCGGTTTCGACAGGGCCGGGCGCGCGGCAGTTTTTCGATCTGTATCGTCCCGAACAGGCGGAGCAGGGTCTGACGATCGTGATCCATGGCGGATATTGGATGGCGTTCTCGGGTCGTGATTTCGCGCATCTGGTGGAGGGGCCATTGGCGCGGGGGCAGGCGGTGGCCGCGTTGAGTTACACGCTGACGCCCGAGGCGCGGGTGTCGGAGATCACGGCGGAAGTTGCGCGTGCGGTAGAGGCAGCCGCGACGCGGGTGCCGGGCCCGATTCGGCTGATCGGTCATTCCGCCGGGGGGCATCTTGCGATGCGGATGGTTTGCGACGGGTGTTTGCCGCCCGAGGTCAGCGCCCGGATCGAACGGGCCGTGTCGATTTCCGGGCTGCATGATTTGCGACCGTTGCGGCGGACCGCGATGAACGAGACGTTGCGGTTGAGTGAAGCCGAAGCCGTGGCGGAGAGCCCGGCGTTGTTGCCCCCCATCGAAGGCGCGCGGGTGCATTGCGTTGTCGGCGCAGAGGAGCGCCCGGAGTTCCGGCGTCAAACCGCGCTGCTGCCCAACATCTGGACCGGTATGGGCGCCGATGCCCACGCCATCACGTTGAGCGGGGAGACCCATTTCAGCATCATCGGGGGTCTGGAACAGCCGGACGGTGCCTTGACGCGGCTTCTGTTGGATTAAAGCGTCCGGCCTTTAACCTGCGCCATCGGCGAAAGGCTCGGCGCGCGACGTTCATATGGTGCACGGCGTTCGGCCAGAAGCTGTGACCCGGGTTTTTAGCCGAGTGCCTTAGCCTTTGGCGAAGAGGGCCGAGATCGCGGTCTTCAATTGCGCGCGATCTTCTGGGCCGAGGGTGTCGAGCAGGCGGCTTTCGGCGGCGAGGGCGGCGGATTTCAGGCGCGAGATTTCCTGCGTTCCGTGAGCGGACAATTGCACAACAAGCCGGCGGCGGTCGGCCTTGTCGCGGATGACGGAAATCATGTCGAGATCTTCAAGGCGGCGTTGCGCGCGGCTGACCCGGGCGGCATCCATGGCCGTAAGGATGCACAGATCGTGCGACGAGCAAGGTTGATTTGCGGGCAATGCCATCATGATGCGCCATTCCGGCACCTGGAGCCCGGCGTCTTCAATAACGCGCGAGAACATGCGGGCCGACAGCACCGACATCTGGAATGGCATGTAGTCGGCAAGGTCGAAGGTCAGGGATTGCGATTGGTCTTTCATGGGCCCTACCTAGGTTCCTTGCACGGCATACAACCTAAAGGATAGCGACGTGTCCGACCCACACGCAAGATAAATGTCAGGAAAGGTTGACAATTGTTGGGTCAATCTATCGGTTTTCACATTTTGATAGTGGTAGGGACATGTTTCCGATCGTGAACGTGGACCTGCGCGAAATATGCGTCCATGCCGAGTTCGGGGCGTTTTACGGGTTGTCGGATTGAGGCCCCCCGCATATCCCCGGCGGTGGGACACCCTTCCCCAACGAAGGGCGCATATCTGTGAGGATACCATCATGAATACGACTCAACCGGCCCAGAGGCCGGTCACGAAGCCGTTGAACCCACGTTTTTCGTCGGGCCCCTGTACCAAACCCCCCACCTGGACCCTGGATGCCTTGCGCCAAGCGCCGCTTGGACGGTCGCATCGTGCTGCCGTTGGCAAGGGTCTTCTGAAGTCGGTCATCGACCAGACCGCTGCGATTCTTGGCGTGCCGGACGGCTATAAGGTCGGCATCGTTCCGGCGTCTGACACCGGTGCGGTGGAGATGGCCATGTGGTCGTTGCTCGGGGCACGGCCCTGCACGATGCTGGCATGGGAAAGCTTTGGCGCGGGCTGGGTCACGGATGTGGTGAAGCAGCTGAAGCTGGATGCCACGGTCACGACGGCCGAGTATGGCGAGCTGCCGGATCTCGCGGCTGTCGATTGGGATACGGATGTCGTGTTCACCTGGAACGGCACGACCTCGGGCGTGCGGGTGCCGAATGGCGATGTGATCCCTGCAGATCGCGCAGGTCTGACGATTTGCGATGCGACCAGCGCGGCGTTTGCGCAGGACCTGCCTTGGGACAAGTTGGATGTGACGACCTTCTCCTGGCAGAAGGTGATGGGGGGCGAAGGCGCGCACGGGATGATCATCCTGAGTCCGCGCGCAATTGAACGACTGGAAAGCTACACGCCCGAATGGCCGCTGCCGAAGATCTTCCGCCTGACGAAGGGTGGCAAGTTGATCGACGGGATCTTCACGGGCGCGACGATCAATACGCCGTCGATGCTTTGTGTCGAGGATTATCACTTTGCACTGGAATGGGCCGAAAGCCTTGGTGGCTTGCCTGCCCTGCACGCGCGGGCGGATGCCAATGCACAGGCGGTCTGGGACTTCTGCACGGATCGGGACTGGATCGAGAACCTGGCCGTTGATCCGGCGACGCGGTCAAACACGTCGGTGTGCCTAAAATTCACCGACCCGCGCATTGTTGATGGGGCGGCGTTTGCCAAAGCCGTCGCCAAGCGGCTTATGGAAGAGCACGCGGCGTTCGATGTGGGCGCTTACCGCGACGCTCCGCCGGGTTTGCGCATATGGTGCGGCGCTACCGTTGAGCTTGCAGATATCCAAGCGATGCTGCTCTGGCTCGACTGGGCCTTCCACGCCGAGATCGACGCGCAGGCGGCTGCGGCCTGATCCCCGTCTTTGTTCCAAAATACGCAAATCTTCGGTCTGCTCCATGCGCAGACCCCCGAATAAGGAGTGCCTGACATGGCCCCCAAAGTCCTCGTTTCAGACAAGCTGAGCGAAACCGCCGTCCAGATCTTCCGCGACCGTGGCATCGACGTGACCTTCGACCCGACAATCGGCAAGGATAAGGAGAAACTCCTGTCCGTGATCGACCAATATGACGGCCTCGCGATCCGGTCGGCGACAAAGGTGACGGAGAAGATCATTGCGCAAGCCGCGCGCCTCAAGGTTGTCGGGCGGGCCGGGATCGGGGTCGACAATGTCGACATTCCCGCCGCATCGAAGAAGGGCATCATCGTGATGAACACGCCCTTCGGCAATTCGATCACCACGGCGGAACATGCGATTGCGATGATGTTTGCCGTCGCGCGGCAGATCCCGGAGGCGAGTGCCTCCACCCATGACGGCAAGTGGGAGAAGTCGCGGTTCATGGGGGTCGAGTTGACGGGCAAGACGCTGGGTGTGATCGGGGCCGGGAACATCGGGTCGATTGTGATCAGCCGTGCGCTGGGCCTGAGGATGAAGGTGCTGGCCTATGATCCGTTCCTGAGCGAAGAGCGCGCCAAGGAGATCGGTGTCACCAAGGTGGAACTGGAAGAGCTTCTGCCGCGCGCCGATTTCATCACGCTGCATGTGCCGTTCACCGAGAAGACGGCGAATATTCTGAGCGCCGAAAATCTGGCCAAGACCAAGAAGGGCGTGCGGATCATCAATTGCGCGCGCGGCGGGTTGGTGGATGAAGCTGCCTTGGCGGAGCTTCTGAAATCCGGCCATATCGCGGGCGCTGCGTTTGATGTCTTCGCGCAGGAACCGGCAACGGACAATCCGCTGTTCCATCTGCCCAATGTCGTGGTGACCCCGCATCTGGGGGCTGCGACGACAGAGGCGCAGGAGAATGTGGCGTTGCAGGTGGCCGAGCAGATGTCGGATTATCTGCTGACCGGGGCGGTGTCCAACGCGCTCAACATGCCGAGCGTCACTGCGGAGGAAGCCGCCGTGATGGGCCCTTGGGTCAAGCTGGCCGAGCATCTTGGTGCGTTTGTGGGGCAGCTCACCAACGAGCCGATCAAGAGCATCGACGTGGTCTATAACGGGGTTGTCACGGCGATGAACCTCAAGGCGCTCGACTGTGCGGCGATTGCCGGTGTGATGAAGGCGACGAACCCGGATGTGAACATGGTGTCGGCCCCCGTGATCGCTAAGGAACGCGGGATCGAGTTGTCGCAGACGACGCAGGACAAGACCGGAGTGTTCGACGGGTATATACGCCTGGTCGTGAAGACCGATGAGCGCGAGCGGTCGATTGCCGGGACGGTGTTCAGCGACGGCAAGCCGCGCTTCATCCAGATCAAGGGCATCAACATCGACGCGGAGATTGGCGAGCATATGCTCTACACCACCAACGAGGACATGCCGGGGATCATCGGGACGTTGGGCCAGACGATGGGGGCGAATTCCGTGAATATCGCGAACTTCACGCTTGGGCGGTCCGGGCCGAAGGGGGAGGCGATTGCGCTGTTGTATCTTGATGCGCCGCCGCCTGCGAAGGCGTTGGATGATCTGATGGCGACGGGGATGTTCCAGCAGGTGAAGCCCCTGCAATTCGACGCGGCCTGAGACGCGGGCGTGCGTGGGTTCGGCGGCAGGCCAAGGGTGGTGCGCTATGAGGTGTGCTCGACCCTGTGGCGGGCCCCGACCCTGCGCATTGCACTTCTGAGCGACTTTCACATTTGCGATCCGTGGTCGCCGCTGGAGGCGATGGCGCAGGTGGTGGAGGCGGTTCAGGATGAGGCGCCGGATCTGGTGTGCCTGGCGGGGGATTTCCTTTCGCGGCGCGTGATGGGGGGCACCCCCGTTCCTGCGGAGGATATCGCGCAGGTATTGGGCGGCCTTCGCGCGCCAAAGGGTGTGTTCGCGAGCCTCGGGAACCACGATTGGAAGGATTGCCCTGAGGCGCGACGCAACGGGTTCACCACGACTGGTGTCGTCGGCGCCTTGGAGGCTATGGGCATTCCGGTTCTTTCAAACGCGGCGGTCGATCTTGGGGAAGACGCCTGGCTTGTGGGGTTCGATTCGCAGCAGGGCATTGGCCGCCCGAAGCGCCCGGATGCGCGGCATGATCCCGACCAGGCATTCCGCGATGTGCCGCCCGATGCCAGCGTTGTCTTGATGGCCCATGAGCCGGATTACTTCCTTGAGCCTCAGCACCGCGATGCGGCCTTGCAGCTGAGCGGGCATATCCATGGCGGGCAGATCAACCTTGCCGGTTGGCGCCCCGTGACGCCGTCACGTTATGGTGGACGGCTGGCCTATGGTTTGCATGCTATGGAGGAACGGCGGCTGATCGTGTCGGGGGGGTTGGGGTATACGACCTTTCCCCTTCGCATCGGCGCGCCGCCGGAATGGGTGATGGTTTCGCTGTCGCCCGCATGAGGGAGTGAGAGATGGACGAGATTGTTATCCTATCGGGTGCGCGGACCGCGATTGGCACCTTTGGTGGATCGCTGGCGGGGACCGCGCCGATTGAGACCGGCACCGTGGTGGCCAAGGCCGCGCTGGAGCGCGCCGGGGTCGAAGGCGGGCAGATCGGCCATGTGACCTTCGGCCATGTCATCAATACCGAGCCGCGCGATATGTACCTGAGCCGCGTTGCCGCGATGCAGGCCGGTGTCCCGGAAACGGTGCCGGCGATGAATGTGAACCGCCTTTGCGGATCCGGCGCGCAGGCGATTGTATCGGTGATCCAGTCGCTGGCGATGGGCGATGCGGAGTTCGGCCTTGCAGGTGGCGCCGAGAGCATGAGCCGTTCGCCGTACGTGATCCCGCAGGCGCGGTTTGGCCAGAAGATGGGCGATGTAAAGACGCTCGACATGATGCTGGGGGCGCTGAATTGCCCGTTCGGGACCGGGCATATGGGTGTGACGGCCGAAAACGTCGCCGATGAGCATGACGTGACGCGCGCGCAGATGGATGCTTTCGCGATGGCCTCGCAGGAGCGCGCGGCGCGGGCGATCTCCGAAGGCCGGTTCGCGGATCAGATCGTGCCGGTGGAGATCCGGGTGAAGCGCGACATGGTGCCGTTCGAGGTTGATGAACATCCCAAGGCGACGTCGATGGAGGCGCTCGGCGGGCTGCGCGCGGTGTTCCAGAAGGACGGCCGTGTGACGGCGGGCAATGCCAGCGGGATCAACGACGGTGCGGCGGCGTTGGTGTTGGCACGGAGCGACGCGGCTTCGAGCGCCGGATTGACGCCGAAGGCACGGGTTCTGGGGTATGCACATGCCGGTGTGCGGCCGGAGGTGATGGGGATCGGTCCGGTGCCCGCTGTAGAAAATTTGCTGTCGAAGACGGGGCTAAAGATAAGCGATTTTGATGTGATCGAATCCAACGAAGCCTTCGCGGCGCAGGCGATTGCGGTGAACAAGGGGCTGGCTCTGGACCCCGAAAAGGTGAACCCCAACGGCGGCGCGATTGCGCTGGGACATCCGGTTGGGGCGACCGGGGCGATCATCACCGTTAAGGCGCTTTATGAGCTGGAGCGGATCGGTGGGTCGAAAGCGCTGATCACGATGTGCATTGGCGGGGGGCAGGGGATTGCCCTTGCGATCGAACGTCTATGAGAATCATCGCTTGATCCGTCGCTCTGCGATGGATGTATATACATCGAAACAGATGAATACGAAGGCCCCTTGGCCGTCCGGATGCCGTGTGCGCCGCCATGGTTTCAACGATGCAAGGGTACAGGGGGAGCTTTCTTCCGCAATTAACCTGATTTTCAGCGACTCCCCTCACAACAAGGGGCCGTACAACCCTTAATTGCGTGACGCAGGACATGACTTCGAGCAGCACGATGGAGCGTTTGGCGCAGGAACGCCGCGCCCGCCTCCAGGCCGAGCAATTGCTCGCCCTGCGCTCGGAGGAATTGTACGCAGCGAACCGGAAGCTGGCCGAACACGCCGAGGCGCTGTCTTACCAGGTCATCGAACAACGTGAGGAAAACGCCAGCCTTCTGGGGCGCGCGGCGCAAAGCGAAGCCAGGCTTGAGGTCGCGACCGAACGCGCGGTGACGGCGCAGCGCAGGCTTTGGGACGCCCTGCGCGCCACGGATGATGGGTTCGCGGTATTTGACCGCGACTGGCGTCTGGTCGCCGGCAACCCCGCCTTTTTCGGTGCTTTCGATGGTGTGGGCGATGTTGCGGAGGGAGCCAGCTACGAGGCGATTCTGCGCGTTGCGGTTGATGAGGGGGTTGTCGATCTGCAAGGCGAAAGCCCGGAGGATTGGGTGGATCGGATGGTCGCGCGTTGGGAAATGAACCCGATCCCGCGCGTCGACATCAAGCTGTGGAACGGCGCGTCGATCCGGTTGGATGACAAGCAAACGCCTCAGGGTGATTTCGTTTCGATTGCGGTTGATATTACCGCGAATGTCCGGCGCGAGCGTCAGTTGCGCGCCGCGCGCGATGCCGCCCTGGCCGCAAGCCGCGCGAAATCGACGTTCCTTGCGAATATGAGCCACGAGATACGAACGCCGATGAACGGCGTGATCTCGATGGCCGAATTGCTGCGTGAGACGGATCTGACCGAAGATCAGCAACTCTGTGCCGATACAATTCGCAATTCCGGTGAGGCTCTGCTCGTCATCATCAACGACGTGCTGGATTATTCGAAGATCGAGGCGGGCAAGCTGGAACTGCGCAAGGAAAGCTTCGACCTCAACGCGATGGTTCTTGAGATTTTCCGCCTATTGCGGCCGGGGATGGAGGGCAAATCGCTTGAGATGAAGCTGGATTACGACATCTTCCTGCCCAATCGGATCATCGGGGATCCGGGTCGGGTGCGTCAGATCCTGACCAACCTTGTGGGGAATGCGATCAAGTTCACCGAAGAGGGCGGCGTGACGGTGCGCGTCATGGCGGGACTGCCGCCGGATGTGGAGGGGGAGCTTAACCTGCAGGTCATCGTCGAGGACACCGGCATCGGCATTCCGCATGACAAGCAGGCCCACGTGTTCGGAGAATTCAATCAGGTCGAGGAAGAGGCCAACCGCCGCCATGACGGCACGGGCCTGGGCCTCGCAATTTCGCAGCGTCTGGTGCAGTTGATGGGCGGGTCGATGTGGCTGCAGTCGGAGCCGGGCGAAGGCGCAGCGTTCGGGTTTGACATGTGTCTTGAGGAGGATCCCGAGGCGCGGATCGAGCCGGTGGCGGGGCTTCCGCCCGAGCAATCCCGCATCCTGATGATTGGCGGGGCCGGAGAAGCGGTGGATCAGGTGATGGACGCCCTGACGCGCCTGCATGCCGAGCCGTCGCAGGTTCGGCGGATGCCGTCGGAGCGAGATCTGGACGGCACGCAGGCGGTTGTTCTGTGTGACGATACGGTTCCGGTGGCGGAGGTGCGGGCCACCCTGGACACGGTCGGTTTCAGCGGCCCGTTGCTTTGGATTGGATCAGCAGAGGACGCCGCCGATGTCTTCACGCCCTTCCAGCCGGATATGGATCTGGCGGAGCTGCGGGCGTTGCTTCTTGCGGTGGTTGATCCCCCGGTCGCGCCGGTTGTGGCCGTGGTCGAAGAGGTATCGACGCCTGAGCCCGTCAAGCTTCGCCTTTTGGCGGCGGAAGACAACAAGACCAATCAATTGGTATTCAAATCGATGATCAAGGGCCTCGATCTGGAGCTTGAACTTGTCAATGACGGTGCAGAGCTGGTCGCGGCTTACAAGGCCAATCCGCCGGATTTGATCATGACGGATATCTCCATGCCGGGCATGGATGGGCTGGACGCGGCGCAGGCGATCCGCGCGGAGGAGACCGCGCAGGGATTACCGCGCGTCCACATCATCGCGATGACGGCGCATGCGTTGGAAGGCGATCGCGAGCGGATCCTTGAAGCGGGCATTGACGATTACATCACCAAGCCCCTGAAAATGCCGGTGATCCATGCAAAAATCGCCGAAGCCCCGAAGCCGGGTGTGGATGAAGCGGACGCCGCCTAAGCGCGCCATTTCTCCAGATCACCGACGATCCTGTAATGCCCGGTGTCGACCTCGCGGCGGTTGCGGATCGGCCCATGGGTCAGTTCGGTGAAAACCGGATCGACCGTATCCAGGATCCCGAGGTTTGCAAGGATTTGAGCCAAGGCGGCCTCAGATCCGCGGGTTGCACCATCGCTGATCTTGAGAGCGACGCCGATCCTGAGCTCGGGCACGATGGCGAAGAACACGCCTTCCGCCCCGGTCTTGACCGCCGCCCTTTTGGATGCGGCCCGCATCAGGCGGCTGCAGGCGCGACCCTCACCGGCGACAAGATCGGGATGTGTCATCATCGCTTCGCGCAGCCGAACCATCGCGCTCCCGCGTGTTCCCTGATCCTCGTTGGCCGCAGCGAAATGTGCCATGGCGCGGGCAAATCCACTCAGCGATCCGGCGAAGTTCGGCGCGGAACAGCCGTCGATGGCGTAGTCCGTGATCGCTTCGTCCGTCACGTCTGCGGTCGCGGTGGCGATGGCGCGTTGGATCGGGTGGTCTGGGTCGATGTACTCCGGTCCGGCCTTCAGATAGCGGGTCAGCGTGAGGAAGCCGCTGTGTTTGCCCGAGCAATTGTTATGCCGTTGATCGGGCGTTGCATGCTGGCAGATCAGGTCATTGCGCGCGGGCACATCGGACGGTTCTTGCGGGCCGCAGCGCAGGTCCGTCTCGTCCAACCCGAGATCGGCCAACCAGCGCGTCACCCGCTCGGTGTGGATTGCGGCGCCGTTGTGCGATGCGCAGGACAGGGCGAGATGTTCCGGCGTCAGGCCAGCCGCGTCTGCCGCGCCGCTTTCCACAAGCGGAAGCGCCTGGATCATCTTGGCGGAAGAGCGCGGAAGGACATGGGCCTGCGCATCGCCCCAGGCCCCGATCAAGCCCGTGTCAGCGTGCCAGATCGCGACGTGCCCGCGGTGGACACATTCGCGAATCGGGCCGCGATGCACCTCAACCAATGGCGTATCTGATGTGTTGGCCATCCCGTCTGCCTCCCATTCCCTTTGTTGCCCGGTAAAATTCCGCCAGCGGGGCTTTTTTCAGCGACGCGTTTCAGCTAACTTATCCCCAGTAACGGTCGGACGTTCGACACTTTAGTGACCCAAAAACAGGGCGCCGACCAGAGGCAGACCAGGGGCTGGAGGCTCTGACATTCATGAAACACTATCTTGCTGGTCTTCTGGCGGGCGCGTTCTTCGTTTCGGGGACACTTGCCTACGCACAGGAAGGCGAAGAATCCACCAACCGCGTGAATGCTGAAACCGATTGGTCGGTATTCATCGAGGACGATCCGACGCAATGCTGGGTCGTGTCGACCCCGTCGGAAACCGTGAACACCCGCGATGGACGCGTTGTGTCGGTGCGGCGTGGCGAAATCCTGATGTTTGTCTCGTTCTGGCCGGGCCAGGAGCGTCTTGGAGAGGTCAGCTTTACCGGCGGCTATCCGTTTGCCGATGGCTCTACGGTGACGATCGAAATCGGCTCGACGACGTTTGAATTGTTCACCGAAGGCGAAATGGCTTGGGCCGCGTCACCGCAGGATGATGACCGCATCATCACGGCGATGAAGCGCGGGGCCGAAGCGGTTCTTACGGCGCGGTCGTCGCGGGGTACGCAAACGCAGGACACCTTCAGCCTGTTGGGCTTTACCGCCGCCGTCGAGGATGCGGAAACCCGCTGCGGAAGCTGATCGGGTGCGCGTTGGCCTTGCCTTGGGGGCTGCTTTTGCCCTGACCCTCGGGTCCGCCCATGCCCAGGACCGGACGGCGTGGTCGGTATATGTGCAGGAGAACCCGACGCAATGCTGGGTGACGTCGACCCCGGCCAGTACGGTCGCGACCCGTGACGGCGAGGACGTCACGGCGAGCATCCGGAGGGACGAGGCGGTTCTGTTTATCTCGTTCTGGCCCGCTGACGGTCGCTTGGCCGAGGTCAGTTACACCGGCGGGTACCCGTTTGCGGACGGCAGCACCGTTTCCCTACAGGCCGGCGAAACCACGTTCGAATTGTTCACCGAAGGTCCAATGTCCTGGGCTGGATCCCCAGCCGCGGATGCCCGCATCATCGCGGCCATGCGGGACGGTTCCGAAGTGGTCGTGACCGCCGTTTCGTCGCGCGGCACACAGGTCGCCGACACCTTCAGCCTGACCGGGTTTTCGGCGGCGATGGACGATGCGCAGGTCCGGTGTAGCAACTAGGGCATTTGCGCGAGCGCGTATGATCCTATATGTCGGCGCGACTTCCCAAGGAATTTCGCCATGACCGCCACTGCGCCCATCACGCAAGACGTCGCCACGATCAAACGCAAGCTGCCCGACGGGCCGGTCAATTTGATCGGACTGACGCGGGACGGGTTGCGTGCGGCGTTGATCGAGGCCGGAACGCCGGAGAGGCAGGCCAACATGCGGACCGGGCAGATCTGGCAATGGCTGTATCAGAAGGGTGTCCGCGACTTTGCGGCGATGACGAACCTGTCGAAAGACTACCGCGCGATGCTTGCGGAAACCTTCGTGGCAGAGGTGCCCGAGGTTGTGTCCAAGCAGGTCAGCGCCGATGGGACGCGGAAATACCTTGTCCGGATTGCGGGCGGCCATGAGGTCGAGGTTGTCTATATCCCCGAAGTCGATCGCGGGACGTTGTGCATTTCGAGTCAGGTTGGCTGCACGTTGACCTGTTCGTTCTGTCATACCGGAACGCAGAAGCTGGTCCGGAATCTGACCGCCGGAGAGATCATCGGACAGGTGATGTTGGCGCGCGACGATCTGGATGAATGGACCGCCACCGGGGAAGGCAGCGATGCGAAGCCCCGGCTGGTGTCGAACATCGTTTTGATGGGTATGGGCGAGCCGCTTTACAATTTCGAGAACGTACGCGACGCGATGAAAATTGCGATGGATCCCGAAGGCATCAGCCTGTCGCGGCGGCGGATCACCTTGTCGACCTCTGGTGTGGTGCCCGAGATTGCGCGCACGGCGGAAGAGATCGGTTGCCAACTGGCCGTAAGCTTCCACGCGACGACCGACGACGTGCGCGATACGCTGGTGCCGATCAACAAGCGCTGGCCGATTGCCGAGTTGCTGGATGCCCTTCGCGCCTATCCGAAGGCGTCGAATTCCGAGCGGATCACGTTTGAATATGTGATGCTGAAGGATGTGAACGACAGCGATGAAGATGCCCGGCGCTTGGTAAAGCTGATCAAGGGGATCCCCGCGAAGATCAACCTGATCCCGTTCAACGAATGGCCCGGCGCGCCTTATGAGCGGTCGGATTGGGAACGGATCGAGCGGTTTGCGGATATCGTCTACAAGGCCGGCTATGCGTCGCCAATCCGGACGCCACGCGGCGAGGATATCATGGCGGCGTGCGGTCAGCTGAAGTCAGCGACCGAGCGTGAGCGAAAGTCCAAAAAGCAGATCGAGGCGGAAGCGGGGCTCTAACCCCTCGGGCGGCACCGTCGGTTTGGCGGCAGAGTTTTGCACAAAAGAAAAGGCGCCGCCCGAAGGCAGCGCCAATTCAATGTCGTTCTCGAGATCCGAAGATCAGGAGTGATGCAGTGCCAGAACCAGCAGGAGCACGGCGATGGCGGGCACCAGGATGCCGCCGGCCGAGGAGCCGGTGTCTTCAACGATGACCACGGGCTCGATGTGAGCCGGTTCTTGGTAGCCGCCTGCGAATGCGCCAGTGGCGACAACCGACAGAGCAGCAGCGAGAGCAAGTTTCTTCATAATATCCTCCAAGATACGCCCCTTTTGCGCACAATGCACAGGTTAGGGCACCCAAGACTGTACCTCGTGACCATCTATACCCAGCAACGATCAGAGATTGCAATGGCGGGAAAATCGGGCGTTCGTATCGAAATCACCCGTGTCGTCAAATTAGCAACACTTCTGGGGCAACTACGCGAAATCATGCTGATCTGCGGCCGATCTGGCATGGCGCGGCGTGGAAACTGCCCCTGAGGCAGGCTTTGTAAACCAAGCGAATCAACGGTTTGTCGTCGGTACTTGTTAAGTTTTACGGGTGGATGGTGATCGGCGTGCCATTAGGCACCATTGCGAAGATCTGGCGCATCTCGCGATTCGTCACTGCGATGCACCCAACGGTCCAATCGTCCGTGTTCCGGAACGGGCGGGGGGTGCCGTGGATGAAGATATCACCGCCCGGATCGACCCCGGCCTCTTGCGCGCGGGCGATATCCTCGGCGTTGGGGTAATTGATCCCGATGGACAGGTAGAATTCGCTGTCGGGATTGCGTCTGTCGATCAGGTACTCGCCTTCCGGGGTCCGCCCGTCGCCATATTCGAACTTGTGCCCGTCCGGGGCAAAGCCAAGCTCGACCTCGTAACTTTCCAGGACGACCTCACCGTGGAACAGCGACATCAGGCGGTCGTTTTTCCAGACGACCACGCGGGTCACTTCGGGGCCGTCATAATCGACGAACCGAGAGCACGCGGCCATCGGTGTCAGGGCAAGAAGGGCAAGAAGCGCGCGACGATTCATGGGACTGCTCGGAAGTAGGTTTTTGGAAATATATACATGTTTTCGCGCTGCGCGCGAGGTTCAGCTTGTCGTTTCGATCGAAAGAAGGTGGGCCAACCCGCAGCGGTAGTCGGGGTAGCGCAAATCGACGCCAAGTTCGGTCTTCATGCGAGTATTATCGACCCGCTTGGATTCCGCATAAAAGCTGCGGGCCATGGAGGACATGTCGGCGTCTTCAAAAGCGACCGCCGGTGGTACAGGCAAGCCAAGCAGGTCGGCGGCATGGGCGATGACGTCTTGCGGCGGGGCCGGGTCGTTGTCGCAGACGTTATAAGCCGTGCCCGGGTTCGGTCGGTTGATCGAGGCGAGGATCGTTTGCGCGATGTCGTCCACATGGATGCGGCTGAACACCTGCCCGTCCTTGATGATCCGGCGTGCGGTTCCGGAGCGGACCTTTTCGAACGGCCCGCGGCCCGGGCCGTAGATGCCAGCCAAGCGAAACAGATGCACCGGCAAGCCGTGGGCGCGGTGCAGATCCATCCATTCGCCTTCCGCGTCAATGCGCGCCTGCCCACGTTTGGTTGACGCTTTCAGCGGCGTCTCTTCGGTGACCCAGCCCCCGTCGTGATTGCCGTAGACGCCCGTGGTGCTCAGGTAGCCGACCCAGCGGAGGTGCCGCGCTGCGGCGAACATCCGACGCAATTCGGCCAGCACCGGATCCCGCCCGTTTTGCGGCCCGGCCGAGATCAAGACGTGGCTGGCCCAGTCGATATGGGCCGTCATGTCAGAGCCGGGAAACAGCAAGGGTGTCACGCCATCGCGTTGCATTGCGCCGATCTTTGCGGGTTTTCGGGTGGTTGCACGCACATCCCAGCCGCCCGGAAGGGCACGTGCGATTGCCCGCGATGAATAGCCATAGCCAAAGATCAGAAGTCGCATGTAAGCCTTTCCACCGCCCAGCGAGCCGCATCGGCGACGGCTTCGTCAGGGTCATCGACCAAGCCACGCGCCGCATCTGCCAGCGCAGGTTTCCCGGAATTCCCGATGGCGTAAAGCACGTTCCGCACGAACCGATCTCGCCCAATACGTTTGATGGGGGAGCCCGAGAACAACGCGCGGAACCCTGCGTCATCGAGCCGAGCAAGATCGGTCAGTTCAGGCGATTGCAATTCTGGGCGCGGATCGTAGCGGATGTCGCGGGCGGTCTGCGCGAATTTGTTCCAGGGGCAGACGGCAAGGCAATCGTCGCACCCGTAGATTCGATTACCCATCTTGCTGCGCAACGCCGTATCGACGGGCCCTTTGTGTTCGATCGTCAGGTAGGAGATGCATTTGCGTGCATCGAGCCGAAATGGCGCCGGGAAGGCGTCGGTCGGGCAAATGTCCAGGCACGCCGTGCAGGATCCGCAATGGTCCTCCTGCGGGGTGTCGGGGGGCAGCTCGACACTCGTGAAAATCGCGCCCAGAAAGAACCAGTTGCCCAGATCGCGCGCGAGTAGATTGGTGTGCTTGCCCTGCCAGCCCAGACCGGCGGCTTGCGCCAGCGGTTTTTCCATCACCGGCGCGGTGTCGACGAATACCTTGATCTGTTCGCCCGGCACGCGGCTGAGCAACCATCGCCCGACCCGCTTGAGCCGCTTTTTGACGAGGTCATGATAGTCTCTATTCTGCGCGTAGACACTGATCGTTGCGCGATCCTGAGCTTTAAGCGCGACCAGGGGATCGGCATCGGGTGTGTAAGGCTCGGCCAGCATGACAACGGATTTCGCTTCCGGCCAGAGCGCGTCCGGGGCGCCACGCCAATGCATACGCTCCGCCATCCAGCCCATTTGCCCGTGATACCCGGCAGCGACAAACGCGGCCAAACGTTCGCCCAATTCGGGCACGGCATCTGGCCTGCAGATCCCCATTTTGGCAAAGCCCGCATCGAGGGCTTCCCGCCGCAGGGCCTCTTTGAGATCGCTCAAAAGTCGAGGTCGGCGTAATGCGCCGGTTGCGGGAAGCCGAAGATCTGATCGGCGAGGATCGACCGGAAGGCGGGCCGCGATTTCACCTTTGCGTACCAATCCTTGACCGGGGCGCTCAGGCTCCAGTCGACGTCCGAGATATAGTCGAGGCAGCTAAGCTGTGCGGCGGCAGCGAAATCGGCCAGCGTCATTTGATCGCCCGCGAGCCAACGACGATGATCGAGAAGCCAGTGCATGTATTTGATGTGAAATTTCACATTCGTCGCGCCGGATTTCATGGCGCGCCCGTCTGGATAGCCCGACCGCATCAGCTTCTTGTGGACACGTTCGTGGACCAGATTGACCGTGACATCGTGGTGAAACTTGTCGTCGAACCACGCAACAAGCCTGCGCACCTCGGCCCGCTGCGCCGGGTCACGCGGCAGAAGCGCCGGGTCGGGCATGGTTTCTTCAAGGTATTCGCAGATCGCCTGACTGTCGCTTAACGTCATGCCGTCGATTTTGAGAACGGGAACCTTGCCGGCAGGGTTGCGGCGCAGGAATTCCGTGGAGGGTTCCCAGTATTTCTCCTCAACCAGCTCCACTTCGATCTTCTTCTCGGCCAGCACAAGACGGACCTTCCGGCAAAACGGAGAGAGAGGAAAATGATAGAGGCGGTTCATGCGTCTGCTCGGTCTGGTGCGTGTTTTCTTTGCGCGTTTGCTCGGAGAAAATCAATTCGCAAAGCAATCGTCCCGGCCATCGGCGCGGATCGTTGCCGCACCGCTTGCAATTGACCGGGCGCGGCGGTCGACGGATCCGGACGGTGCGCTGGCGTTGCGTTGCTGCGGATTGGGCAGCACAGCCGCCAGAAGCGAAGCCTGCCGTTGGGTAATAGCGTTGGCGGAAATACCGAAATGGTGCTGCGCGGCGGCCTCCGCGCCGAAGACGCCGGGGGCGAATTCAGCGACGTTGAGATAGACTTCAAGCACGCGCCGCTTGGGCCAGATCAGCTCCATCACCGGCGTGATCGCGGCTTCCAGCGCTTTGCGGACCCAACTCCGCCCGTGCCAGAGGAACGCGTTTTTCACTGTTTGCTGGCTGATGGTCGATCCGCCGCGTGCGGCCCCATCGGCAATCGCATCGCGGATCGCGGACATATCGAAGCCCCAGTGCAAGCAGAAGTTGGCATCTTCCGCGGCCACGGCTGCGCGCGCGAGGTGGGGCGAAATCTCTTCCATCGGGACCCAGTCGCGCTCCAACGCGGTCCCAATGCGCGCGCGTTCCTGCATCATGTAGATCGTGGTCGGCACGGGGACGAACGCGTAGAGAATGATCCAGACAAGCATAACGGCGGCGGCGCCGAATACGCCTCGCCACAGCCATCGCCGCAGCGCCCGCGCCCATCGGCGTGGTCGCGAATCCACCCGTTTCTTCGTTTTCCGTGTGCGCTTCGCCAATCTGCTCTCGCGATCTGCCCATCTTTGTTCATCAAATATGCGCGGAGCAGCCTTCCACACCAGCCCCGGGCAGAACATCTGCTTGAAGGCGCGACCTTCCCGCCGCACCCTCGCACCATGTCACATGGTTACGAATCTGGTCGCCTGAACCTGCCCTTCGTGGGCATCGCCACGTTTGGGAAGTATGAATACGTCTCGGATTGGTCGAAGATCGACGCCGATGTCGCCGTATTGGGGGCCCCTTTTGATTTTGGCACGCAATGGCGGGCGGGGGCGCGGTTTGGCCCGCGCGGGATACGCGAGGCCTCGACACTGTTCGCCTTTGGCCATGCCGGGGCCTACGACCATGAAGATGACGCCACCTATCTTGGGCCCGGCACAAGGATCATCGACATGGGTGACGCCGACATCGTCCATACGGATACCGACGCGTCGCATGCTAAGATCGAAGAGGGCGTCCGGGCTGCCCTGGCGGCTGGTGCCATGCCCGTCACTTTGGGCGGTGATCATTCGATCAACATCCCCTGCATTCGCGCGTTTTCCGATCATGGCCCGATCCATATCGTGCAGATCGATGCCCATCTGGATTTCGTCGATGAACGCCACGGGGTTCGCCACGGCCACGGCAACCCGATGCGGCGCGCGGCAGAGCAGGACCATGTGACCGGCCTAAGCCAGTTCGGCATTCGCAACGTCAGCTCGACCGCGAAAGAAGGGTATGACGACGCGCGGCGTTTCAGCTCGGATATACAATCCGTTCGTCAGATCCGCGCCATGGGGCCGGTGGCCGCCGCCGCCCGCGTGCCGGAGGATGTGGATCTTTACATCACCATCGATATCGACGGCTTCGATCCGTCGATTGCGCCGGGCACCGGGACGCCATCGCACGGCGGGTTCTTGTACTACGAGGTGTTGGAGTTTCTGGCGATTCTGGCCAAGCGGGGTCGGATCGTCGGCGTCGATCTGGTCGAAGTTGCGCCGGATTACGATCGCGACGGAACGACGGCGATCCTTGCGGCGCAGGTGTTGCTCAACCTGATTGGCCGGATCCTCCACGCGCGCTCGTAGAGTTCGGCGTCATTCCACGTAATCCGGCGCGTCGTGGTCCAACACGTCGCGAATTCCGCGCAGCAGATCGACGTCGGCACCATGGTCTTCGTCCAGCTGTTGGGCGGTTCTCTCGGCCACGTCATCGGGCAGAACGCGCAAAGGCTGGCCAGTTTGCAGTGCCAGAATGTAGTTTCGCGCGGCCCGTTCGAAATAATACATACGCATGAAGGTCTCGGCGACGGTCTCCCCGATGAACAACACACCGTGGTTGCCCATGATCATCGTGCGCACGGACGGATCCTGGAACATCTGCGCGCAGCGCGTGCCTTCATCTTCAAGCGCCAAGCCACCGTAGCCGTCGTCGATCACCTGGCGGTTGTGGAACATGGCCGAGTTTTGGTCGATCGCGGGAAGCCGAGACTCCGTCAAAGACGCGAGAACCGTGGCGTAGGTCGAATGAACATGCATTGCGCAGCGCGCATGGGGCACATGGCGGTGCAATGATCCATGCAGGCCCCAGGCGGTCTGATCGGGCGCGTCCTTGCCCTTGGCGCTGTCGGGATTTTTGGCATCCAAGACCCAAAGGTCCGACGCTTTCATCCGGCTGAAATGGATCTTCGGGTTGATCAGGAATTCGGTGCCAGCGTCATTCACCGCGAGGGAGAAATGGTTGGCGACGCCCTCGTGCATATCCTCACGAGCGGTCCACCGGAATGCAGCCGCCAGATCGGCCCGTGCCTCTGCGTGATCCATGTCGATTCTTTCTTTTCCGCGCTTTGCGCCTTTGTTTCCGCATAGCTATCTGCCTGCGTCCATCCCCTGCAATCGTTAATGGCAGGTAAACGTTTGTTGTCGTGCCATGAACGATCCGCGGAATAATCGTTCTTTGGTCTCCGCGGCATCCCAATTGCGCCCCAATTGATCGGCAGAAAGTTGCTTACAACAAGTTAAAAGTAGGCCTGGTATGGATCGTCTAACGGAAATGGAAGCCTTCGCCACGGTTGTGGATCAAGGTGGCTTCACGGATGCCGCGAAGAAGATGGGGATTTCGAAATCCGCCGTCTCGAAACACGTGTCTTCGCTTGAGGCACGGCTTGGCGCACGTCTGCTCAATCGCACCACGCGCCGTGTTTCTCCGACGGAAATCGGACTGGCCTATTATGACCGCGCGCGTCGGGTCCTGAACGACGCAGGCGAAGCCGATGCGCTTGTTACCGCGATGCAATCCGCGCCTTCCGGAACATTGCGCGTGTCGATTGCCACCGATTTCGGCGTGAATCATGTCTCGCCCATTTTGGGAGAGTTCCTGCACAATTATTCCGACATCACCGTCAACATGGTACTGAACAACCGGTACGTTGAACTGATCTCGGAAGGCTTCGATATGGCCATCCGCGTCGGGGAGTTGGAAGACAGCTCCCTCATGGCGCGCAAGATTTGCGAGACGCAGCGCCGCATGATTGCTGCTCCAAGCTATTTCAAGGAATACGGTCGGCCCGAGCGGATCGACGATTTGAATGAACATAAACTTCTGCATTACTCAAATTCGTCCTCGGGCAATGTCTGGAAGCTGACTGCACCGTCGGGTGAGCTGCGCCAGGTGCGCACCGCCGGATGGTTGACCGTCAATGATGGGCAAAGCCTGCTGAACGCCGCGATTGGCGGTCTTGGCATCGCGTACTTGCCCTCTTTCCTATACGCGGATCCGATGCGCGAAGGTTTGCTGGAAGATGCCATGCCCGACCTTCCGGTCGACGTCCAAGGCGTCTACGCGGTCTATCCGCCGGGTCGCTACATCCAGCCGAAGGTTCGGGCCTTCATCGACTACCTGGTCGAGAGCTTTCGCGACAAAGGCCCCAACGACTGGTGATCTGACACGTTTCGCTTGCCGTGCGCGTACCGTCTCTGCCTTGGCGGTACGAGCCAAACTTGTCCCGGGTTGATGCGCGTCATCGCCCGGGATTTTTTGGTTTACATGTTGCAGACGGCGTTGGCCCCGACGGTGACGCGGGATCAGCCCGGGTTGGTCAGAACCGCTTCGACCCGACGATTGGCCTCGCGCCCGTCGGGGGTCGTATTCGACGCGCGCGGGGCGAGGAACCCAATCCCTTCGGCCTGAACCTGCGACGGATCCACCCCAAGTTCGCGGGTCAGGAATTGCCGCACCGCTTCGGCGCGCGCCTGCGACAATGCGATGTTTCCCGCGAGAGAGCCGCTGGTGTCCGTATGTCCGACCAGGACGATCCGGCGCGTCGGGTCGGAGTCCAAAAATGCGGCCAGCGCCACCAGTGAAGGATACGTCGTGCCGGAAAGCTGGGAGGCGCCGGTTTCGAACCGCAGATCATCAAGCGGGGCGCCGCCGTTGCGGGTCAGTCGCTCTACCAGATCCCCGGTGTCGCGCGTCAGGTCTGTCACTTCGTCGACCAAGCCCTGCGGCGTCCGACTGGATAAGACCACGGGGTTGGCGTCGACGGCATCGGCGGGAGCAACCCGCGCGACGTGAACGAATGTTGTGGCCCCGCCCGCGCTGATCATGACGGCGACACGCTCGGTGCCGGTGTCTTTGTCGATGGACGCGCTGAGGTAGTGAAAATTCCCCAGATCGATGTGCATTTCGGGTGCCTGTCCGACCGGCAACGCGTGGCGGAAATCGAACCCGCCACAGGCATCGGCGGAGCAGTTGAACGATATCTCATAGCTTTGCGCAGTGAGCTGATCGGTGACGGTGTTCAGGATCGTCGCGGTGGACACGTCCGATCCCGTGATTTGCCAGACCAGGGTCTGAACCAATCCGTCGGTCTGTATGAGAGGCACGACGGTGCCGTCGAAAACGCCATCGGCAATCGGATGTTGGCCCCGTGTCGGGCCGGTGTTTTGCACCAATTCCGCGGTGCCCGGAAAGGCCAGATCGAGCGCGGATGCTCCGTGTGGCAGGCAAAACGAGGCCAGGCACAGCAACGCCGTGCCGCCTGCTTTGCGTGCGCCGTGAAGGGTCACCGGGTTGGTCCGCCTGTTTTCACTCGATAACAATACGTTCCCACAGCTTTCAGGCCCAAGGAAGCATAAAGCCGCTGAGCCTGTGTGTTTTGCTGCGTTACGAGGACGGAAAACCATTCTGCTCCCTGTTTTCGGGCCCAATCGGCGGCGGCACGCATCATCGTGCTGGCCAAACCGGCACGCCGCGCCATGGGCACAACCTCCAGCGCGTGCAGCATTGCGACGTTTCCGCTCATTCCGACAAAGGCCGCACCGGCAGGTTTGTCGTTAATGCGCCCGAAGAGCGAGGTCTTGGGGAAAGTCGCCCGGTCCATCACCGCACGGCGTGGCGCGTCGATGCCACCGGCGTCCCATATCTCGGTCTGGATGGCCAATGGCGGCCAAATGGTAAACGCCGTGACGGGCGGTGGCGCGGCGGCCAGATCTGCGGCCTGGATTAGCAGAAGATCGGTGTGGTCGCGGGCGATATAGCCGCGCGTGTCCAGCGCATCCGACAGGCCGTCCTGATGGTTCAGAACTTGAAACAGGGGAAGCCGCCCCTGCGCCTGCATGGTGGCTTCGGCGTCGTTCAACTCCGCATCGGTGATGCCAAGGGCGGTCGGATCCTTCAGGCGCGCGGCGCTGACCCGGTTGCCGCCTGCATCGGCGTTGGGGACCATAAATGGCCCAACGCGCTGCGCCGTGCGGGGCGGCCAGGAGACTGCGATTGTCGGGAAGAGGTCCGTGGCGTTCATGTCGCCTCGGGAAACAGAGCGCGCAACTTGGCCATCACGGTTTCGACCGCGTCGGCGTCCTGGCTGCGCACGACAACGTTCGAGCCATGCTTGCCGTTGCTTTGGAACGGATAGGATCCGATGGACACGTCGGGACGAGCGTCGGCCAAATCGCCAAGCGGCGCGGCGATGTCGCCTTCCCCCCGCTCCACCCGCAAACTGGACGATATCATTGGCGCGCCGCCGGTCAGTGTGGGCAACAGCCCTTCCAACATCGCTTCAAAGATCTTCGGCACGCCGGCCATGACGTGCACATTCGCCAGCGTGAAGCCTGGCGCGGCGCTGACCGGGTTGTCGATCAGCGTCGCGCCGTCCGGGATCCGCGCCATTCGAAGGCGTGCCTCGTTCAGCTCCTGTCCCGAGCGATCGTAGTGGGCTTGCAGGATCGCGCGCGCATCGTCTCGCACCCCGCAGGGAGCGCCCATCGCATCGGCCACGGCTTCGGCGGTGATATCATCATGGGTCGGCCCGATCCCGCCCGAGGTAAAGACGTGGTCATGGGTCTTGGCCATGTCACGGACATGGCGCGCGATGGTGTGGTGATCATCGCTGATCATGCGCGCCTCTTGCAGAGCGATCCCATGATCCGTCAGTGCCTTGGCGAGGTGGTTCATGTTGGAGTCGCGCGTGCGCCCAGACAGGATCTCGTCCCCGATCACAAGCATCGCGGCGGTGGGATTGGGCATGAGCGGCTCCTTGGCTAATGGCCTGGCACGGTATAGGTCCGCGCCCATGCGCTTTCCATCCCCTCTTGTGCCCGCCCGATTGATCCGCCGCTACAAACGCTTCTTGGCCGATTGTGTTCTGGAAGACGGCACGGAGGTCACGGCGCATTGCCCCAATCCCGGCTCGATGATGGGGTTGAAGGACGACGGTGCGCGGATCTGGTTGCTGCCCAACACGGACCCCAAGAAGAAGCTGAAATATGGGTGGCGGTTGGTGGAATTGCCCGGTGGGCATTTCGCGGGCATTGATGCGGGCTTGCCGAACCGATTGGTGAAAGATGCTTTGGCGCAGGGTCGGATTCCGGCTCTGATCGGCTATTCAGAGACGAAACCAGAGCAACGCTATGGGTCCGAGAACAGTCGCATTGATTTCATGTTGAGCGACGCCGGACGGCCCGATGCGTATGTTGAGGTCAAGAATTGTCACCTCCGCCGAGATGGCGATTGGGCCGAATTTCCCGATTGCGTCACCGAACGCGGTGCCAAGCATTTGCGCGAACTGACGGCCATCGCTGAGGCCGGTGGCCGTGCGGTTATGCTCTACGTCGTGCAACGCACTGATTGCGCGCGCTTCCGCCTCGCGCCGGATCTTGACCCCGGTTATGCGATGGCTTTCGATACCGCGCGTGATGCGGGTGTCGAGATGGTGTGCCACGGCACCGACATCACGCCGGAGGGGATCCGCTTGACCGGCGCTTTGCCAGTGGATCCGTCGCCGCAGAGCCGATGACGAGACGCGACGGAATGCGCGCGCTGGCGGCGCGGCGTCACTGGCAATTTCCCCATGAACGGCCTAAATTGACGGAGGTTCCAATCGGAGAGACCCCGTGGACGATTTCAAAGGCCGTTTGACCAAGGACGGGATCCGCATTCACCAAGTTGATGACTTCGCCGGTATGCACCGGGCGGGGGCACTTGCGGCTGACATTTTGGATCGTATCGCGCCGATGGTTGAACCTGGCGTGACCACCGGCGCGATTGATGCTCAGATCGAGGCCTGGGTGAATGAGGCGGGCGCCAAATCCGCGACGATCGGATATCGCGGGTATCAACATGCCTCCTGCATCAGCGTTAATCATGTGGTTTGCCACGGCATTCCGAGCGACAAGCGGCTGAAGGATGGAGATATCCTCAACATCGACGTGACGGTGATTGTCGATGGTTGGTTCGGTGACACATCGCGCATGTATGTCGCGGGGGTGATGCCGCGAAAGGCCGAACGGCTTGTGCAAGTCACCCATGATGCGCTTTTCAAGGGCATCGAGGCGGTCAAACCCGGGAAGACGTTTGGCGACATCGGCCATGCCATCCAAAGCTATGTCGAAGCACAGCGGATGTCGGTGGTGCGTGATTTCTGTGGACACGGGTTGGGCCAGGTGTTCCATGCGCCGCCCAATGTGCTGCACTACGGGCGTCCGGGGACGGGGCCGGTGCTGGAGGAAGGCATGTTCTTCACCATTGAGCCGATGGTGAATCTCGGCAGGCCCGAGACCAAGGTCCTTGGAGACGACTGGACGGCGGTGACACGCGACAAGAGCCTGTCGGCGCAGTTCGAGCATTCCATCGGCGTTAGGGCCGACGGAGCCGAGATCTTTACGCTGTCGCCAGAGGGACGGTTTCACCCGACACGCCTCTAGGGCATTTGTCGCGCGGCCTGGCCTTGTTGAAAGCTTTGCCGCGCCTTCAGTCCAGCCAAACCTCGACACGACGGTTCACGGCGCGGCCCCAGTCGCTGTCGTCACAGGCCATCGGCATGGCCTCTCCAAACCCATGGATCAGCAGTTCCACGCGATCACGTGTTGCGACCCCGGACGCGGCGACAAAGGCATCTCTCACCACCCCCGCCCGGCGCAGGGAGAGGCGTGCGTTGACATCGGCCGGGCCGTTTCCATCCGAGAAGCCCACAAAGATCAGGCGTCGTCCATCGAACGCGCCGCGGTCCACCGCCGATGCGAGCCGGGCGATTGAGGCGCGCGATTGGATGTCCAAATCCGCGCCGCCCGGGTTGAAACGCAATGTGGTCGACAGGCGTTCGGCACTGCCGAGAACCTCGATCATTTCCTGCAGGTCGCTTAGGGTCACGTCCCGCCCACTGGCCCGAATGGCGCTGGCCAATCGTTCACCCTGCAACGCCATGGGTGTCCGGGTCAGAAGTTGATCGACATAGCCCGCCTCGCGCACCCGTCTCTCGGCCTCATCGGTTTCGGTGAAGTCGAGGAATTGCCGTACCAGAAGCGGAAGGCGACGTGGGGCGAGGTACATGTAAACCGGCGCGGTGAGCGGGTAATCCTCGGCCTTCACCGCATCAAGTGTTGCGCTTTGCGACAGGCCGCAGGTGCCGCTCAAAGGCAGGGCGCGCGTTTGTGCAATCCCTGATAGGGCTGTTATTCCAACGGCATAGGCGTCTTGAGTGACGGCGTCGGCAAGGGCTGCGGCGCTTGGGTGACGCGTGATCGCACCCGATAGTCCGGCGTCCGATGGCAGCAGAACCTGCGCCGAGAATGCCTGCGCCAAACCCAGGCCCGGCTCCAACAGGTGCAGCGCCACCGGGGCATCCGGCCCGCCCAAATCCTGCCAATTGTCCGCCTCGCCCGAGAACAGACGCGCGATTTGCGGAAGGCTGAGCGTGTTGATCGGGTTCTCTGGCGATACGACCGGGATCAGCGCATCAAGCGCCAGTATGCGCACCCGGTCGTCGAGTGGCGGGTCGTCCGGGTTGGTGGTTTCAGCGGCCCGTATCTCGGCGGGTGAGGGCGCACGCAGGGCAAGTGCGATGTCCGCGTCCCCATTCAGGAGGGCCAAAAAGCCATCGTCGGTCGAGCCGGGTGTCACAATGAACCGCGCCGCAGCACTGCCGTCCGCGCGGCGGAGGACGTAGGTGGGGGCGTCGCCGTCACTCTCGACCGAGACATCCATGAGGCGGCTTTCGCCGAAGGCGTCCAAAAGCGTCGGAAGCAATCCCTCTGCAATTGTCGCGGCGCCGGCGATCCGCGCTTCGGCGACAAAGGTCGCGAGGTCCGGGCAACCCGGCCCGGCGCAGGAAACGCCTTCGGCCGCAATCGTCAGCGCCCCGTATTCCGTGTCGATCCGGTAGAACGCGCCATCGTAGGAGATCAGGTTTCCCTCAAGCTCGACCGCTCCGTCGAGCGAGCGCAGTTCCACGTCCTGCGACATCGCCGCGCTGGCGTAAAAGGAAAGGGCGACCGCGATGGCCGCCCCGATCCGGTATCCCATGGGGTGTCCCGTGAACTGACCTTAATTCGACGCGAGTCTCAGGTCGGCCAGCAGGTTTTGCAAGACCAGAATGTCTCCGATGGCGTCACATCCTGGAACGGTAAAGCTCAAGTCGGTCGTATCTACGGGGCCAGCGGCCTCGGCTCTGAGCGTGCGTGCCCGAATGTGCGCTTCACAGTTTTGTGCGGTGACCGGCGCATCAATGGATAAGCGCACACTTTCACCTTCCTGCAGGGTTGCGCGCGGCAAGGTATAAACCTGCGCATAGGTGTCGCCGAGGGCGATCTGCGAGAGAAACCCTCCTTCGCCCGAAACGGCCGCGTCGACCTGTGCGGGGTGTTCATGCCAGACATGGCCGGGCTCGCCAAAAGTGGCGCCAAATTCCATGGCGTGCAATTCAAGCCCCAGATCGCCGTCCCACATCAGGCCAATCCGATCGAAGTCTTCGAGGTCCGGCACGGCAACGGAGGCGGTGTGCGTGATGCCATCGTCGAAGGTGACGGTGAAGTTGGCATTTGCCTCGAACGCAGGAATATCGATTGCCAGAAAGCCAACGGTGTCTGTTTCGGCGTCAAGGACAAGGTCGGAATGCGTGATTTGCACAGACGTACCGGCGCGGCAGGGGGCCATCACGTCGAGTGCGACGATTGCGGCGGGCATTGCGGTTGCGGTCACGGCAATTTCGCAGGGCAACCCGAGGTAGCTGAGGCCTGTAGGCGTCGTCAGGTTCGGGGTTTCTTCCGGTGCTTCGAAGGAGGCGGGCACAACCATGGCTTCGGGGGCGACAGGGTCCATTGCGACCGGCAACCGGACATCGGAACCGGTCACGATCTGGGCGAATTCGGGCGCCAGGCGATGCGGCTGAGCCGCCCGCGAGTCGGAGGTCAGTGTCTGTTCCCCCGCGGTCGCGTCATCGGTTTCGGACGACCCGATCACGCCGGTTTCCATTGCATAAAGCACTCCGCCAGATGCCAAAATCCCGACGGCCGCACATCGGATGACCAATGTGTTCAACATATCCCAATCTCCACATCATCTACCCAATACCCATGGACACAATGACGTGAGATTCGGGCCGCAATGGGCCAGAAATGTTTGGAATCGAGGGCGCGAGTTCGACCCGCACCTCAATTCTGCCGTAATCGCCTCAGGTCAGGCGCCCGTGGCAATGCTTGAATTTCTTGCCCGACCCGCAGGGGCACAAATCGTTCCGGCCCGGGTTGCCCCAGGTGCTTGGATCATCCTCAACAAAGCCCGGAGCCGCATTCGCGGTCGGGGCCGCAGGCGCGGTATCGCCAGCGGTGGCCGCCGCCATCTGCTTTTGTTGCGCCTCTTGTTGCTGACGCAGCTGCGCCATCAACGCTTCCTGCTGTTCCGGGGTCAGCGGCTGAATGCGGGCGAGCTTTTCCGAGACGTCGGTGCGCAATCCGTCCAGCATGCTTTCGAACAATTGGAACGATTCCGTCTTGTATTCATTCAGCGGATCGCGCTGCGCATAGCCGCGGAACCCTACGACCGACCGCAAGTGTTCCAGCGTCAGAAGATGTTCCTGCCATTTCTGGTCGATGGTCTGCAGCAACACCTGCTTTTCGATGTTGCGCATTTGCTCGGGCCCGAACTGCGCGGCTTTGGACGCCATGTATTCGTCGGCAGCCTTCTCCAGCCGCTCGGTCGCGACCTCTTGATCAACGCCATCTTCGGTGGCCCAAGTCTCGATGGGCAGATCCACACCCAGGACTTTTTGCGCGGCCTCTTTCAGGCCATCGACATCCCACTGATCCGCGTAGGTTTTCGGTGGCATATAGGTGTCGATCATGTCTTCGATCACTTGATCGCGCATGTCTTTTGCAACCTCTGAAATATCCTCGGCACCCATGATATCGCGGCGCTGCCCGAAGACGACCTTGCGCTGATCGTTCATGACGTCGTCGAACTTCAGAAGTTGCTTGCGGACATCGAAGTTGCGCCCCTCGACCTTGGCCTGAGCGCGCTCCAGCGACTTGTTCACCCATGGGTGCACAATCGCTTCGCCTTCCTGCATGCCAAGGGTGTTGAGCATCTTGTCGAGGCGATCCGACCCGAAGATCCGCATCAGGTCATCTTCGAGGCTCAGGAAGAAGCTCGACTTTCCCGGATCCCCCTGACGCCCCGAACGACCGCGCAGCTGGTTGTCGATGCGGCGGCTTTCATGGCGCTCGGTGGCCAGAACATAAAGACCCCCGGCATCCTTGACCGCCTGTTCATCGGCGGTGTGGGCGTCCTCAATACGGCGACGGATCTCATCGGGATCGCCATCGGGATCGGCAGCGATGGCTTCCATCACCTTGAATTCGATGTTGCCCCCCAATTTGATGTCGGTACCGCGCCCGGCCATGTTCGTGGCGATTGTCACGGCGCCAAGTTTGCCCGCATCGGCGACGATCTGCGCCTCTTGCTCGTGTTGGCGCGCGTTCAGGATATTGAACGGCAAACCCGCTTTTTCGAGCATCTGTCCCAGCATCTCGGACTTTTCGATGGAGGTCGTACCGACCAGCACGGGTTGTCCGCGCCCATGCGCATCGGCGATGGCTTTGACGATGGCTTCATATTTCTCGCGCGCGGTGCGGTAGACGGCGTCGTCTTCGTCGATCCGGGCCACTTCGCGGTTCGTGGGGATCTCCATCACACCCAGCCCGTAGATTGATGCGAATTCTTCGGCTTCGGTGGCCGCGGTCCCGGTCATGCCGCCCAGTTTGTTGTACAGACGGAAGTAATTCTGGAACGTTACAGAGGCGAGCGTCACATTCTCAGGCTGAATCTTGCAGCCTTCCTTTGCCTCGATCGCCTGGTGCAGGCCTTCCGACATGCGGCGGCCCGGCATCATCCGTCCGGTAAACTCATCGACCAGAACGACTTCGCCGTCGCGGACGATGTATTCCTTGTCCTTGGTGAACACCTTATGGGCGCGTAAAGCGTTTGTGATGTGGTGCACGATGGTCGTGCTTTCGGGATCATAAAGCGATTGACCTTCCGGCAGGATCTCTTCCGCGTGCAGCAGATCCTCAAGGAAATCGTTGCCTTCGTCGGTGAAGGTTGCCTGGCGCGTCTTTTCGTCCAGCGTGAAATGGTGATCCTCGATCTTCGGGATGACCTTGTCGATGCTGATGTAGAGGTCGGATTTGTCCTGCGTCGGCCCGGAGATGATCAACGGCGTCCGCGCTTCGTCGATCAGGATCGAGTCGACCTCGTCGACAATCGCGAAATTATGACCGCGCTGCGCCATCTGATCGATCGACCCGCGCATGTTGTCGCGCAGGTAGTCGAACCCAAGCTCGTTGTTGGTCGCGTAGGTGATGTCGCAGGCGTAGGCCTGCTTCTTTTCGTCTTCCGCCTGACGTGGATAAACCACGCCGGTGGTCATGCCGAGCGCGGTGAACACCTTGCCCATCCATTCGCTGTCACGCTTGGCGAGGTAATCGTTGACTGTCACGACATGCACGCCCTCGCCCGTCAGCGCGTTCAGATAGGCGGCGAAGGTCGCGACAAGGGTCTTGCCCTCACCCGTCTTCATCTCGGCGATGTTGCCTTGGTGAATGAAGAGCGCTCCGACCAGTTGCACATCGAACGCCCGCAGCCCAAGCGCGCGTTTTGCGGCTTCGCGGCAATTGGCGAAAGCTTCAGGCAACAGATCGTCCAACGCTTCGCCGTTTTGCGCACGGGTTCGAAATTCACCGGTCTTCGCAACGATTTCGGTGTCACTGAGCGCTTCGAATTCCGGTTCGAGCGCATTGATCTTGTCGATGATCGGTCTGACGGCTTTTACCTTGCGGTCATTGGGTGTGCCAAACACCTTCTTCGCCAGCTTTCCGAACATATCTCGCCCTCTTTTCAGGCCGGTCTGGGCGGCCCATCGCATCTGAACACTTCGTGTGGGTGTCGTGGGTTGTTCGGCCCATCGCGGCGGTCTACATCTTCCGCCAACGGCCAAGGCCACGACGTGAAACCCATCCGCGAGATAAGGGTCGGCCCGATGATAGTCAACGTAAGGCGGTCTGGCCTCGATGCGGTCCCGCTCCCAACAAGGAAATCCCGATGAAACGCATTCTGATGTCCGGCGCGATGGCGCTTGTGCTTTCCGCCCCGACCTATGCCGATGGTCATCTCGATGGCGAGACCGTTCTGGCCACCGTAAACGGCGAGGCGATCACAATCGGTCACCTGATTGCGATGCGCCAGATGCTGCCCGCAGAATACCAGACCCTGCCGGATCAGGTGCTCTTTGATGGCATGTTGGAACAGCTGATCCAGCAGCAGGTTCTGGCCGAAGCTGCAGAAGCCGGAGAGTTGAGCCGCGAGATCGAGCTGGGTCTTGAAAACGAGCGTCGTGCCTTCCTTGCCGCCATGTTCATGGACGATGTGGCCATGGCCGAGCTGTCGGAAGACGATCTGCAGGCCGAATACGATGCCATCTATGGTGAGGCCGAGCCGGTCGTCGAATACAACGCCGCCCACATTCTGCTTGAGACCGAAGAAGAAGCGCAGTCCATGATCGACCAATTGGCCGAAGGCGCCGACTTTGCCGAGCTGGCCGCCGAGAACTCCACCGGGCCGTCAGGTCCGAACGGCGGTGCCCTGGGCTGGTTCGGCGCAGGCATGATGGTGCCGGAATTCGAAGAGGCGGTCTTTGGCCTTGAGGTCGGGGAAGTGTCCGCGCCCGTGCAAACGCAATTCGGCTGGCATGTTGTGCTGCTCAACGAGACCCGTGAGCAGGCGCCGCCGACGCTTGAAGATGTTGCGGCGGAGCTGGAAGACAGCCTGCGCCGCGCCCGCGTAGATGCCCGGCTTGAAGAGTTGACCCAAGCCGCCGAGATCGAGCGTCCCGAGGTCGAGATTGACCCCGCCGTCATCCGTGACCAAGGTCTGATCGCGGAATAAACAACGGCGGACGAGGCCACCATGTCGGACACTCCAAGCAAGGTGGCCCCTGCCACGGGCGCAAAGACACACACGCGGTCGCCCTTGGCTCCGGATCGGTTTCCGGACCTTCCCGCCATCGATGGCGTCCGTTTCGCAGCGGGCGCCGCTGGCGTGAAATACAAGAACCGTGTCGATGTGATGATCGCCGAAATCGCGCCGGGCTCCACGATTGCGGGCGTCTTCACACGCTCGGCAACGCGGTCTGCGGCGGTTCTCGATTGCCAGTCAAAACTGCCGCAGGTGACCAGTGACGCGGGGTTTGGGATTGTGGTGAACTCCGGCAACGCCAACACCTTTACTGGCATGCGCGGGGTCACGGATGTCGCCCTGATCACGAAGGCCGCCGCCGGGGTGCTTGATCTGCCAGCCAGCCATATCTTCACCTCTTCGACGGGTGTGATCGGTGAACCGCTTCCCGCGCAGAAGATCACCGATGCTTTGCCCGGCATCGCCGCGGCACTTGACGGCGCGGCTGTGGAACCTGCGGCCCGCGCCATCATGACCACCGACACGTTTCCCAAAGGCGCGGTTGCGACCTGCGAGATCGACGGAACGCCGGTGACGATCATGGGGTTTGCGAAAGGCTCAGGCATGATCGCACCCGACATGGCCACCATGTTGGGCTACATTTTCACCGACGCCGCCGTCACGCAGCCCGCCCTTCAGGAGATGCTGTCGGCGACAAACCAGATCAGCTTCAATGCCGTGACAGTCGACAGTGATACATCGACATCCGACACGGTTCTGCTTGCTGCCACTGGGCGTGCCGGAAATACGCCTCTCACCGGCCCGGACCAAACCTTCCAGACGGCCCTGCAAACCGTCATGCAGGACCTTGCCCATCAGATCGTGCGCGACGGCGAAGGGGCCACGAAATTCGTTGAGGTGCGTGTGAGCGGTGCAGTCACGGACGCGGACGCCCGCAAAGTTGCCAGTGCCATCGCCAATTCACCGCTCGTGAAGACCGCGATTGCGGGCGAAGATCCGAACTGGGGGCGTATTGTCATGGCAGTCGGGAAATCCGGCGCTCAGGCCGATCGCGATCGGCTCACCATCCGTTTCGGAGATATCCTTGTAGCCGAGCAGGGTTGGGTCGCAGACAGCTATTCCGAGGAAGCCGGAGCAAGCTACATGCAGAATGCGGAGCTTCTGATCGATGTTGATCTTGGGCTCGGGCCAGGCGGCGCTACCATGTGGACCTGCGACCTGACCCACGGATACATACAGATCAACGCGGATTACCGGTCGTGACAGACAAAAAGATCATCCTTGTCTCTGTTGTTGCCCTGATCGACGCCGATGGCCGCATCCTTCTGGCGCAGCGACCCGAAGGGAAATCCATGGCCGGCCTATGGGAATTCCCTGGTGGAAAGGTTGAGCCAGGCGAAACACCGGAAGTGGCCTTGATCCGCGAGTTGCAGGAAGAGCTTGGCATCGACACCTGGGAAAGCTGTCTCGCGCCGCTGACCTTCGCGAGTCACGGTTATGACGATTTTCATCTACTCATGCCCTTGTTCGCATGCCGCAAGTGGCAGGGCATTCCACAATCGCAAGAGGGTCAGACGCTGAAGTGGGTGCGTGCCGCTGAGCTTCGTGACTACCCGATGCCACCGGCGGATATCCCCCTGATACCGATTCTTCGTGACTGGCTCTGATTGTAACAATTGGCCGGTGTATCAACCCTAAGTCAGCCCAAGATTCAGAAATTGTGGGAAAAATTGTCGAAAAATCATGGTTAATGATGAAATTTTAAGTGATTTGTTAACTAAATTGGGTATGATGGTGAAGGAAGTCTAGGGGGGATATGGCTTTGTTAACCACTGTGATCATCGGGACCTGTGTGTCCATTCAAGGAAACTTTGTTCGGAAGCTGGCCAACGGCATGGTGACCGTTCGGGTAGGAGAACAGCTTTTCACCGGACGGCCCGTTGGCTCGGGTGTGATGGCCTGAAACTCAACCTAAAGCGCTGAGCAAAGAAAACCCCCGACAAACCAAACGGTACATCGGGGGTGGAAATCGTTGATGATTGCCGCTCAAGCGGTGTCAGTCGATCCAGCCCTGCAGGTTTTCTTCAACCACAGTCGATAGCGCGCGCATATGTGCGTCATCGTCATTCAGGCACGGAATATAGGTGAATTCCTCGCCGCCGGCTTCCTCGAAGCTTTCGCGGATTTCTTCGTTGATTTCTTCGAGGGTCTCGATGCAATCCGCACTAAAGGCCGGTGCACAGACGGCGATCCGCTTCTTGCCCTGTTCGGCCAGATTGGCCACTTCCTCAACCGTATACGGCTTCAGCCATTCTTCCGGCCCGAACCGGCTCTGGAACGTCGTGACAATATCGGTATCGGACCAGCCCAGACGCTCTTTCAGAAGGCGCGTCGTTTTCTGACACTGGCAATGGTAGGGATCGCCCTCCATCAGATACCGCTTCGGCACCCCGTGGTAGCTGCAGACCAGCACATCGGGTCGCTTCTCAAGTTTGCCATAGGCGCGCTCAATCGACTGCGCCAGAGCCTCAACATAAAGCGGATGCTCGTAATAGGGCTCGACCGTGCGGACCTGCGGCTGCCATTTGATGTTTTCGAGGCTGCGGAAAAACTGATCACAGGCGGTGGCTGATGTCGCGCCTGCATATTGCGGATAAAGCGGAAAAAACAGGATCTTGGTGCAGCCTTGCGCGACCAGCTCATCTACCTTGGATTTGGTCGACGGGTTGCCGTAACGCATGCAGAAATCGACAACCACGTCGTCGCCGTAGCGCTCTTTCATCAGCGCGGTCATCTTCGCTGTCTGATCCTTGGTGATCGTCATCAGCGGGCTTTCCCCCGCCTCTTCGTTCCAGATCGACTTGTAGGCCGCGCCGGATGAAAACGGCCGCTTGGTCAGGATGATCAACTGTAACAACGGCTGCCAGATCCATGGGCTGTAATCGATGACCCGCTTGTCGCTGAGAAACTCGTTCAGATATCGGCGCATCGACCAGTAATCGTAATTGTCCGGCGTGCCCAGATTGGCCAGAAGAACGCCCACCTTACCCATCTTCACCCGGGGGTGATCGGCAGGGGCATGTTCGAGCACTGGCGCGGGGCTGGCTTGCATCATGTTCATCGGCTTACAGGCTTTCGTCGTCAGGCCGGTCATGGACCGGTTTGGCGGTTTCGTCAAATTCTTGGACCCCCAGTACATCCGCGAGGCGGTGTGTCGAGGCACCCGGGCGCAGCGGCTGCTGCTGGCTTTCGTGTGGCGCCCATCCTGTAAGGAATACGAGCTCGAAGGTCGCTTGGATGCGATTTTCTTCGGCAGAGTGTTTTTTGGCATAAAGAGCGGCTGCCGTCGGGAAAAGCGCGCGGGGCGGAATACTGCGATGCCGATCCACCAAAGCGTTGGCTTCGCCCATCGCGCGAAGGTCGTGCATCAAGGCGATTGCGTTCACGTAGGTCACGGTCTTGCGCAGGCTGTCGGCGACCGGAAGGGCAAGCCCCGCGCGTTGCAGAAGGCTGCCCATGTCGCGCACTTCGGCCATCGGCGCCACGCGCGGGCTGATGCCGCCCATCACCTGCGCTTCGGATTCTGCCATGACGGCGCGTAATTCGGTCAATGTCGCACCGCCGAAGCCGACCCCGAGGAACAATCCATCGGGCTTCAATGCACGGCGGCATTGCACGATCTGCCCCACGGGATCATCCGCCCAATGGAGTGACATGGCGTGAATCACCAGGTCATGCGCGGCGGCTTTCAACTCAAGAGTGTTTCCGGCCGCAACGCACTTCGCCTCTGGGAGAAATTCGCGCCAGATTTTCGGAAAACCGGTCACAATCGCAGCGGACTTAAACCTTCTGTTAACGTCGATGAGTCTTTCCTGCAGTTCCAGCATGGCTTCGTCATGAAGGAAGCGCGCGGGATCATTCTCGGTGCGCTTGCGATGCGCGGCGAGGGCTCTGGCGTCGGTCAGGTGAGGGCGATCTTCGCGCACGACGTTCATTCCGGTGTCCGTATCCGGGCGCAACCTAGGGGTCACAAATGAGATTGCAATCCATGCTCCACACGGTCTTTCCACCGGAATGCCTGAGTTGTGCTGACCGCGTAGAGGACCCCTTTGCAATCTGTGGGGATTGTTGGGCCGAGACGGCGTTCATTTCGGGCGCGGCCTGCGATCTATGCGGCACGGGGTTGCCGGGACAAAGCCGCGATGGACCAGAAGCGCTGATTTGCACGGAATGTGAAGCCTTGGCCCGGCCTTGGGATCACGGGCGCGCCGTGTTCGGCTACGAAGGTGTGGGGCGCAAGTTGGTGTTGGCGATGAAGCACGGCGACCGTGCCGATATCGCGCGCGCGGCTGGCCCTTGGTTGGCCCATGCCGGTGCTGATCTGTTTGACGACAGTCCGATCATCGTTCCGATCCCGCTGCATTGGCGACGCCTTGCGCGCCGACGTTTCAACCAATCCGCGCTTCTTGCGTGGGCGCTGGTGCGTCATACGCCCAAACCCCTTGAGGTGGAGCCGATGGCTCTTCTTCGTGTCCGCCCGACGCCGACGCAGGAGGGCCGCGATCACGATGCAAGGTACCAGAATGTGGATGAAGCGATGATCGCCCACCCCCGACGCGGGGGGGCGATGGGCGGGCGTTCGGTTGTGCTGGTCGATGATGTGATGACGTCCGGCGCAACCTTTGCCGCAGCGACCGAAGCCTGCCGGTCGGCGGGTGCCGAAAAAGTGTCTGTTCTGGCTCTGGCGCGGGTGGGCCGCGACGCCTAGGCTAACGTTTAGTTAACGTTTGATAACGGGTCAGGACCATGACGCAGATCGAAATCTATACATCGCCGCTCTGCGGTTATTGCCACGCCGCAAAACGCATGCTCACCGAAAAGGGCATCAGTTATTCCGAGATTGACGTCGCGGCGGATCCCGCCAAGCGGCAGGAAATGATGGCCCGCGCCAGTGGTCGACACACCGTGCCGCAGATTTTCATCGGTGATCAGCATATCGGCGGCTATGATGACATGGCCGCGCTGGAGCGAAACGGAAAGCTTGATCCGATGCTCGCGGCTGACTGACGCTGCGGCACCTTTGAGACTTGTGTCATGCCGCGTTGCGGCGTCATATCCCGCTCATGTCGCATGCCGATGACCCACTTTCCGTCGCGTTGTTCAGCGAAGTCTTCATGGTCGATCAATTGGCCCGCGCCCGCTTGTCCAAGGCATTACCAAAGGGCATGGAGCTGAGCCATTTTTCGGTCCTGAACCACCTGGCTCGCGGCAACGAAGAAAAGTCTCCGGCCCAACTGGCCCGCGCCTTTCACCTGACCCGCGGTGCGATGACGAACACGCTGAACCGATTGGAATGGGCGGGTCATATTCATGTGCGCCCTGATTGGGACGATGCACGGCGCAAGATGATCTCGATCAGCCCCGCAGGTCGCCGCGCACGGGATGCCGCGATTTCCGCTATCGCTCCGATTCTGTCGGAAGCCGTATCTGAGATCGGGGCAGAGCGCGTGCGCTCCACCCTTCCCGTCTTACGCGAGATGCGCATCAAGCTTGAGGGCGAGGACTAAACCACGCATCGCAAAAGCAGGCAGGCTCTAGCGCTTCACCGACGCCGTCACGTAATTCACGCTCATGTCGCGATCGCTGATGCCCCAGGTCCACAGCACGGGGTTGAACACGAAGCCTTTCCGATCCACCGGGTCGAGGCCCGCTTGCCGGATCAGGTCGAACAACTCATCCGGCGTGATGAATTTCGACCATTCATGCGTGCCTTTCGGAAGCCACCGCATGATGTGCTCCGCCCCGATGATCGCCATCAGATAGCTTTTCGGGTTCCGGTTCAGGGTCGAGCAGACCATCAGCCCGTCAGGCTTCAGCAATTGCTGACACGCCGTCAGATACGCCAGCGGTTCTGAGACATGTTCGACCACTTCCATGTTGAGCACGACATCGAACTGCTCACCGTCTGCCGCCATTGCCTCGGCAGTGGTGTGCCGGTAGTCGATCTCAAGCCCGGATTGTTCCGCGTGGATCTGGGCCACGGGAATGTTCCGCTCCGCCGCGTCCGCGCCCACAACATCTGCGCCCAGACGTGCCATCGGTTCGGCCAGCAGGCCGCCGCCGCAGCCAATGTCGAGGATACGCAAACCGGCAAACGGCGCATCTTGCGTCAGGTCGCGCCCGTATTCCGCTGCGATCTGGCTGGTGATGTAGTCGAGCCGTGTCGGGTTGAGCATATGCAACGGCTTGAATTTGCCCTCAGTGTCCCACCATTCTGCGGCCATCGCCTCGAATTTGGCGACTTCGGCGTCATCGACGGTGGTTTGTGGCGCGGTGCTCATGGACATCCCCTCAAACTTTGGTCACGCTTTTGCTCGTGACGCTCTATATAGGATCGGCATGGACAAGTTCTCCGGCCAAAAGCGCGCAGCCGCGCATTTGTTTCCCCCAATCGACCCGTTCGATCAGCGCATGCTGGATGTGGGCGATGGTCATCACGTCTATGTCGAGCAGTGCGGCAACCCGCGCGGCGCACCGGTTGTGGTACTGCACGGCGGCCCTGGCGGTGGATGCAGCCCTGCGATGCGGCGGTATTTCGATCCGTCGGTCTGGCGGATCATCCTGTTTGATCAGCGTGGCTGCGGACGCTCTCGGCCCCATGCGTCGACCAACGAGAACACGACCTGGCACCTCGTCGCGGATATTGAGCGTATTCGGCATACGCTCGGGATCGAGCGGTGGGCCGTCTTCGGCGGGAGCTGGGGGGCGACACTGGGTCTGATCTATGCCGAGGCGCATCCCGATGCGGTTGCCTACCTCGCCCTTCGCGGTGTGTTCCTGTCGATGCAGCGTGAACTGGACTGGTTCTATGGCGGTGGCGCCGGGCAGTTCTGGCCCGATCAATGGGCACGTTTCGTCAGCCTGGTGCCCGAAGAAGAGCATGGGGACCTGATCGCGGCCTACAACCGGCGGCTTTTTTCCGGCGATCTGATGCTTGAAACCCGGTTTGCCCGCGCTTGGGCATCGTGGGAGAATGCCTTGGCCAGCATGGAAAGTGATGGGCACGGCGGCGAAAGCCCTGCTGATTACGCACGCGCCTTTGCGCGGCTTGAAAACCATTATTTCGTCAATAAGGGGTTTCTCGAAGAAGACGGTCAAATCCTTCGCGATGCCCACCGCATTGCCCAGATCCCAGGCACCATCGTGCAGGGGCGCTATGACATGATCTGTCCGCCTGCCTCGGCCCATGCCTTGGACCGTGTCTGGTCTTCGGGACGTCTTCACATGATCCGTACCGCTGGCCACGCGCTGAGCGAGCCGGGCATCAGTCAGGAACTTGTGCGGGTGATGAAATCGGTTGGAGAGAAGCGGCCGAAATACGGCCTGTGACGCTTACCCCTTTCGACTGCCCCAGCTTTCCACACGACCTACGGGAAATTTCTCGCCAATCGCTTCCACCGGTACGGGTGGCAGCGTGCCTTGGGGTTTGGGAAAATCCTGCCGGATGGGTGCCTTTCGGGCTGGTGCGGGCTCCAACAAACGCGGATCGATCCGCGGGCTGAGCCGATCCCGGATCAGGGCCACCGGATGCGTGCGGAGCGTCAACCGCATCGAGACGTAATCCTCCACCACCTCTTCGCCCTCACTCATCTGTGGAAGCAAGACGGCGGGCTCCACGATTCCCTCGCCATCCAGATCGCCCGCAAACAGCGGCAATTCCTTCTTGGGCGTCAAGGCACGGGCCGCCCAAAGCGCATCGCGGCGCGACAGGCCCAGAATCGCAAACGCATCCGCCTCGGCCAGAACCGTCAGCATGCGCGCCTCAACGCCTGCGCGCCGCCACACATCATCCACCGCGCGGTAGCCATTGGCGCGCGCCGCCACGATCCAATCGGCTTCGTCCTCGCGCATTGACTTGATCTGCCGAAACCCCAGACGCAGCGCCAGATCTCCCGCTTCCGTCCGCTCCATCGTGTTGTCCCATTGGGATTGGTTCACGCAAACGGGCCGCACCTCCACCCCGTGCTCGCGGGCGTCGCGTACAATCTGGGCGGGGGCGTAGAACCCCATCGGCTGCGCATTGAGAAGCGCGCAGGCGAAGATGCCGGGATGATGGCATTTCAGCCAGCTCGACGCATAAACCAGCAGCGCGAAACTTGCCGCATGGCTTTCGGGGAACCCATACGATCCGAACCCTTCGATCTGTGAAAAACACCGCTCTGCGAAGTCGCGGTCATAGCCCTTTTCACCCATCCCCTTCAGGAACCGGGTCCGGAACTCCGACACGTTGCCATGCTTCTTGAACGTCGCAAGTGACCGCCGCAGCCGGTCCGCTTCATCGGGGGTAAAACCTGCGCCGGTGATGGCGATTTGCATGGCCTGTTCCTGAAACAGGGGCACGCCAAGCGTTTTGCCCAACACCCGCCCCAGCTCGTCGGACGGGAACTCCACCGGCTCTTCGCCGTTTCGCCGCCGGATGAACGGATGCACCATGTCGCCCTGGATCGGCCCGGGCCGGATGATCGCGACCTGAATGACCAGATCGTAGAAACACCGGGGCCGCATCCGGGGCAAAAAATTCATCTGCGCCCGGCTTTCCACCTGGAACACGCCCAGGCTGTCGGCGGCACACAGCATGTCATAGGTGACGGGATCTTCGGGTGGCAGGCTCGCCAAGGTATACTCGATCTGATGATGCTTTTTCAGCAAATCAAATGCCTTGCGCACGCAGGTCAGCATCCCCAGCGCCAGAACATCCACCTTCAGGATACCCAGCGCGTCGATATCATCCTTGTCCCAGCAGATGACCGTGCGATCCGCCATGCTGGCATTTTCAATCGGTACCAGTTCATCAAGCCGCCCCTCGGTGATCACGAAGCCGCCGACATGTTGCGACAAGTGGCGGGGGAAGCCGATGACCTCTGCGATCAGGCGGATGGTTTGCTGCAGGCGCGGGCTGGTCGGGTCCAGCCCGACCTCGGCCAGCCTTTCGAACTCCGGCGCGGTTTTTGACCATGATCCCCAGATTTGACTGCTCAGCGCGGATAAAACATCGTCGGACAACCCCATCGCCTTGCCGACCTCACGCACCGCGCGCTTGCCACGATAATGGATCACCGTGGCGCAGATCCCCGCGCGGTGCCGTCCGTAGCGCTCGTAGATATGCTGGATCACCTCTTCGCGGCGCTCGTGTTCGAAATCGACGTCGATATCGGGGGGCTCATTGCGCGCCTCGCTGACGAAACGTTCGAACACCATTGTGCCGATCTCGGGGCTGACGCTGGTTACACCCAATGCAAAACAGGTGATCGAATTGGCCGCCGACCCGCGCCCCTGGCACAGGATGTTACGCGAGCGGGCGAATTTCACGATGTCATGGACCGTCAGGAAATAGGGCTCATACCCCAGCTTCCCGATCAGGCGCAGTTCATGCTCCATCTGCCTTTGCGCATAATCCGGGATGCCCTGCGGGTAACGCCAGTTCAGACCCGCCTGCGCCAGCCGGGCCAACCGTTCGCTGGCGGTTTCGTCCTCGGTGATCTCGGACGGATATTCGTAGCGCAGGCTTTGAATGTCGAACTGACAACGCGCGGCCACTTCAAGCGTGCGCGCCACCGCGTCTTCATGGCCTTTGAAGATGCGCGCCATGTCCTCCGGCCTGCGCAGGCGTTGTTCTGCATTGGCTTGGGCCGCGGTGCCAAGCTGCTCCACGCGAAGGCCCAGGCGCACACAGGTCAGCACATCGGTCAGGCGCCGCCGCCCACCGTGGTGCATCAACGGCCTGGCTGAGGCGACGGTCTCAAGCCCCAGGCTTTTGGCGAGGCGCGCCTGGCTTGCAAACCGCCTCCGATCCTGTCCGTCGTAAATCGGCGATAGGCACAGCAAGGGCCCGAGCCCCGCAACCCGCTTTGCCTCCTTGAGCCATCCCGTGGTGACCCGAGCCGGTGCATGCAGTAGTAACTCCAGCCCATCGTGTCGCGCCAGAAGGTCGTCAATCCGCAGATCGCAGGCGCCTTTTTCGGTCCGCAGTCGACCGGTCGATAGCAACCGACACAGGTTTGCCCAACCGGTCCGGTTGCGGGGCAGGGCCGTGACCTCGATGCCCTCCGCGAATACCAGCCGACTGGCGGGCAGCAGGCGTGGAACGTGATCAATCGGTGCGCGTGGCGCAGGCGGGACGTGGGCGGGCCGAGGTGGACCGATGGGATCTTTGGCGGCCTGCCTTGCATCCGCGATCTCGGCCTCGATCTTCTTCAACTCCGACCATGCGCGGACAACACCAGCCACGGAGTTTTCATCGGCAATCGCAATCGCGTCCAGCCCGAGAGCGGTCGCGCGCTGCGCGTATTCGTCAGGGTGAGAGCCGCCCGTCAGGAAGGTAAAATTGGAGGTGATGCTCAGTTCGGCGAATCCCATAGCATAGAAGTATATTCATGTTTTGTTCTCATTTGGAGTCGCTATGAGATGCAGTTGAGTTTTTAGTGCACCATGTATATACAGGTATGGCACTGCAAAGATGATTCCCGGGTCCCGCATAAATTTGGTGACTCAACGCATTATTAAATAACACGAATTGAAGATCTTCATTGATCGCGCTGTGTATACAATCGCAGCAAAACGGTCCGATTGATCACAACCTGAAACAGGAGTGCGACGTGGCTGAAAAAGATACAGATACCGCCTCTCTTGAGGTTTTGCGTCGCCTGGTCGGCCAGGGTGAGACCAAGACCAAGCCCAAGCCCAAGGTGGAAGACGCCCCCCTCGTTCTGACCAACCCGACTATGGACGATACCTCGTTTGCAAAGGTTCCGCCGAACGAGGACGACGCCGATGCCAAACCCGTCACCAAGAAGCAGGTCAACATGCGGGTCGATCCGGACATCATCGCCTTCTTCAAGGAGGAAGGTCCAGGTCACCTAACGCGGATGCATGCTGTCTTGCGTGACCATGTCGATGCAGAGTGCAAGAAGCGCAAGTGATTGTGCCGCATGGCGGCGACCTTACTCGCCGTCTTGCCGCGTCAAACCGTACTTTTCGGCCACCTGCCAGACGTGATCCGGCACCATATTCTTGACCCGTGCCGGATGCGCGCGACGCAGGTGCAGGATGCTCTCAATGGCCTTCATCTCCACCCGAGCGCGCGAAAACTCCAAGCCACGCGGCCCGATGCGCGGCTGCAGAAAGGACACCACGGGCCGCAGCCAATCGGGCATCGCGCGCAATGGCATCCCGCCGGCGGCGCGCTCCGTATTCGCAAGAAAGCCTTTCACGGCGCCCTCCCGCTTGCCCTTGTCGGTCAACGGTTTGACCTTGAGCCGATCCCCAAGCGCGTCCAGCATTTCCGTCCCACGCGCGTTGCGCGTGATCACCCATTGATCGCCGTCGCCGCCCATGTAACCGACTGTGATGTCCGCCAAGCGGTTGGTGTAATCCACGCAGGTCTTGCAGGTTAGCGGGAAGAAATCATCGGCAAGCTGACTGATCGGCAGGCTTAGAAACGGCACCACACGCGGCTTGCGCCCATCGTCGAACCGCAATTCCACGCGATAATCGGCCCGGAATTCCAGGTAGCTGATGGCCTCTGGGTGGTCGTCCAAAAGACTGAGGAAATGATGAAAATTTTCGGTCGTCGTATTGTCCGAGCAAGGAGTTCCAATGACATACAGCCGCTCCAATCCCAATTCGGCCTCGATCTGCCGAAGCGCGTAAACCTGACATGGGATGCCGATCACCGCGATGCGTCGATGTCCGTCCGCTATCGCCGGTTCCAGTGCTGCCAGCGTCGGGGCGTAGCCCATCCGCATCCCACGACATGACGCGAGGTCCTCGGGATGGGTAACGATCACCGGCATCGGCTTCCACCGATCGTCCGGGTCCGGCGCCACCGCGAGAACGGCGGTCACAGCCCCCGACCGCAGCAGCTCCGCGGCCAATTCTGTCGTGATGCCCGTCCACTGCGCCCCCTCGGCCGGCACGGCCATCCGCGCGCGCTGCATGGAACGCGTGACCCCAAAGAACGCCTCTTCGCCAACATTTGCACCGGCAATGCGACCGTGGACCCGACGTTCGGATGTTGGGTAATCCGGCTGAATAAACTGGCAGGCTTTGCCACACGCTTTACCGTCGCCCATGCGGCTTATCCCGCAATCCGTGCACAGGCCGTCGCGCGCCTTACCGCCGAGCTCCGGGGCAAAAATACTGATTTTCTTGAAGTCTTTGGCCAATATAAGCGCCCCTGAACAGCACTTTATACTCCGCCGATACGGGGGGTGTGTCAACAAAACATGACAGAGCGCAAGCGTTGGCGACCCCGGCAGAACGGGGTGCATTTCGAAGTATCAATGCCTTAGTCGGAAAAGTTCCAACTTCCGCCGTTATAGGAAATCAAGGGCTTACAAGGCGGGGTTCCAACTTTTTGGAGGGGCCGACCTCCAAAAAGAAAATCGCCGGAGGGGTTGCAGCCCCATCCGACGACAAACAAAAGATCAATGCCAGACCTGAATACCAGAACGCACTAAATCCCGCAAGCTTGGTGTGTGAGGTGCGGGTATGACGCAGCACCTCACACATGGCGGTTTGCCGGATGGTTTGACGCGTTGGCAGTTCTTTGGATTGATCGAGCGCGGTCGTCGTCAGCTGGGTCTGAGCAAGGGCGCAATCGCCTACCTGAAGGTGGCAATCTCCAACACCATGGACGAAGATTTCGTCGCTGGTCGGATTTGCAGTTTCTGGACATCTGTCACGAAAATCGCGGCTCAGGCTGGACTGGACAGGCGACAAATCGCGCGCATCGAAGGTGATCTGGTACAGCGTGGGCTGCTAGCGAAAACGGCCTCTGACCACAGTCGCCGTGCTGGCTCCCGCAGAGACGGCAAGATCGGCAATGAGTTTGGGATCAACCTGGCACCTCTGATTGCGCGGGCAGCCGAGATTCAAGCTGCGGCTCAAAAGGCTGCCTTTGAAGAGGAAGAGGCCGAACGGCTTCGCTGCCGGATCAAAAAGCTGTTCGGTGACATCCGTAGGCTGTGTTCCGGTGTTGCAACTCAGGCCGCCGAGGAGGTTTTGCCCAATCGCCGTCCGTCGACCATTCAGAGCTTTGAGCGACTGCGGCAGGTAGCCGAGGCGCTGGAAGCTGTCTGGGAGGATTTTTCTGTGCAGATCGGTAGGGGTGAAAAGTCCCACCAGTGCGACATTTCACCCGCACTCAATACAAGTAAGGAAAATATCAACAAAACCTGTAGGCCTGACGGGCAGGATGATGTTCCGCCGATCCGGACAACACCTGCACAGGTGGCGCTGCTGGCCAGCGAACCGCTGCGAGAGATCATCGAGCTCTATTGGAACGCGTTCGACAACCGAAGCCGCCTTAGCTGGCAATCGGTCCAATTGGCTGCCAGAGATCGGGCTGATCAACTTGGGATAAGCGGTGGTATCTGGCAGCGACAATGCGGGGCGTTGGGCGAGGAAAGGACCGCCCTGTGCCTAATGATCGCTGATCGCAATTCAGACCGCTCTGACGCCTATCGGGTCAGGGATGCCGCCGCCGCGTTCATCGGAATGGCACGCTCAGAGGCGCGCCGGGGCGCTATCGTCAACAGCCTGCTTGGGGAACTGATCGGCAACCAAGGAGGTCAAAGAAATGGCCTCTGAGCTAGCGTGTCCACAGGCCCTCACTTACCATCGAGACCTCATCGCAACATCAGACCGCGCGCCCACCACAAGGCTGGCGCGGGCTGGTGTTGCAGTCGCCGAAGGCGGCTTCGGTCCACTTGGGACCGGCGGCGCAGCCGCAAGCTGGGTACAGGGGCGCAGCGTCTTGTCCGATGTGTTGCTCGCCAACACAATAGTCGGTCAGTATTGTGTTGCGCCATCGCAGGGGGTGTAGCGATGGCAGGCCCCCAATTCGTACACCTTCAAACCTTCTCACGCAAAGCCAACAAGGCGGGGCAAAGTGTGCAGCAGGTCCTTGATGAGGCCGCTCGCCGCCCCGAGTTTTCTCAACATGTCGACGAACCCCAAGCGCCAAAAATCATCGAAGGCCTCGCCCCAACTCAGGTGCTTGAGATGCACGATGAAATGGTCGCGGCTGGTTTTGTCGAGGTCGTGACGAAAGAAGGCTCGACCGTACGGCGAGGGGTTCGAAAGGACCGTCATACCTTGCTCACAGCGGTCGCTTCTTACCCTGTGCCGCGCCACCTCGTCGAAGGGGACCAAGCCGCGAGTGACGCTTACAAGCGTTGGATGGAATTCAATGTTCGGTGGTTGAAAAACCATTTTGGGGACAAGCTGGTCTCCATCATCGAGCATGTCGATGAACAGCATCCGCATTTGCATGCCTTCGTGTTGCCGCTGGACGACCCCGGCTGCAACGCGCGTCGATTGAATCCTGCGTGGCAGGTCAAAGAGGAAGCGGAGGCCCTAGCCAAAGAGAGTGGCAAACCTGCGCAAGAAGCCGTCAAGTTTGGCAACCGCGCTTATCGTGCGAAGGGACGTGAGATTCAGGACCACTACTTTCAAGAAGTGGGGCTGCCCTCCGGCCTCACACGTACAGGGCCCAAACGGGAACGACTTTCGCGAGAGCAATGGCGGCAACGCAAAGAGCAAGCGCGCCGGGATGCAAAGCTCCACCAAGAAATGGAAAAACGGGTTGAGGAGTTATCAGAGCTTCAAGAAGCACTCGAGGACGCGACCGAACGAAAAGCCAGACAGCTAGCGGAAAAAATGGCTTTGGTGGATCAGGTTCACCAAGATGCCGAAGAAGCAAAGAAACGCTCAATGCACCGTTCCCGGGCAGAAGTCGAAGCAGCAAAGCAAGAGGCCAACCTGCTGCGCCAGAAGGTTCGAGAGGAATTGGCTGGTCAAACGGCCAAGACGGAAGCCCATCAGGCCGAGCTGGAGCAAGATCGGCGTGCTTTTGAGTTGGAGAAGCGACGAGTTGTCAAACGGACCGTTCGCGATGTAGCCAAAGCCACCGTGCGTGTGCTCACGGGGGTTTTCACCGGGACTATTCAGCTCGACCCAGAGCGGTCCTCTTTCACGATTGATGATCGGGATCTGGCCAAAACCATCGATGACTATGGCATCAAGCCGTATCTCGAAAAACCCATTATGGTCATCCATTCGGTCTGGCAGAAGGTGTCGTCACTTTTGCCTCGGGTTCAAGTCGTTCACTTAGAACAGGACTTGAAAGAAGAACTTGCACCCAAGCTACCGCCTTTCGATCAGGGGGCTGAGCCATGAGCGACGATTTAGATGACCGGATCGCCTATCTTCGGCAGCAGCGTCAGCTTGAAGGCACGGCACAAACACAGAAGGCCGCTGATCTGATCAAAGCAATTGACGAACTGCAAGAGCTTGTGCGGACCACATCCTTCAAAGCGACAACTGTTCAGGGCCAGATGCAGGTCGTTGAGGCGGAAATGAGCGCGCTTGAGAGCCGGGTAATAGGCACCCGACGTGTTCTGATTGGTGGCATTGCTGCCGCCGGTTTGCTCGGTGCATTGGTCTTGGTGGCTGCGCTATGGTCAAGCAGCAACTTGAAGACTGCCGCACGGGCCGAAGCCGACGCCCTGCGCATCCTCTACGCTGACCAGATCGAGGCTGCGCGGCTGGAAGGCAATGCAGAGTTGGCTGCACTACAATCTGAGATATCGACCCGACGCTCTGATATCGAGCGCCAGATTATCGAGGTAGGAGCCGAGCTCTCTGAAATTGCGGATGAACGCGATGCGACTCGTGTTGCGCTGGAAGAATTATTGGACCTGCGCGACCGGGTTGGCGTGGAGTTTGTCGAATACCGTGGCCGCGTGATCTTTGTGGTTCCAGACGGTAGCGAGCTTGTGGCCTGGCGCGCGCCGGGTCTATCAGAGATCGCCAGCTACAATGGGCGAATGTATAGGCTCAACCAGTGATGCGAAATTGTTGCGCCATGGCGTAATTTTTCATTTTTTACGTTGAAGCGTAAAATCTCAAGATATACGCTCCAGCGTAAATGGAGCGCATCATGGAAACCTTGGCCCGCACACCAGAACAGATCGGCACCGCCTTGCGGCGCGCCCGCAAAGCAAAAGGGCTGACCCAGAAAGAGGTCAGCTCGCTATCTGGCTTGCGCATTGCCACGATCTCCTCGGTCGAGAATGGCGACGAAGGCACGCAGCTCAAGACGATCCTCGCAGTCATGATGGCGCTCGGCCTGGAATTCCGGATCGGTGAGCGACGAAAGGATCAGCCGGATATCGAGGATATCTTCTGATGGCACGCAGACTGACGGTTCTTTTGAACAGCCGCCATGTGGGCGAGATCGACATGGCGCGCAGCGGCGCGATTTCGTTCCACTATGCGCCGGACTGGCTGGCATGGGAGTACACGCTTCCCGTCTCCCTGTCCCTGCCATTGCAAGAGCAGGTCCATCAGGGTGCGCCGGTCATTGCCTATCTGGAGAACCTTTTGCCGGATAATCCAGTGATCCGGGAACGCGTCGCAGCTAAGACAGGAGCAGACGGCACGGATGCCTACAACCTCCTTGAAAAGATCGGTCGCGACTGTGTGGGGGCCTTACGATTTGTCGTCGGTAATGATCTTCCGGAGCCGAAAGGTCTAGAAGGAGAGCCGGTTTCGGACGCAGAGGTGGCAGAGGTGCTCCGCAACCTTGCCACGGCTCCACTAGGGATTGACGATGACGATTTTCGGATTTCACTCGCCGGTGCGCAGGAGAAAACTGCGCTCCTGCGAAAAGACGGAGAATGGATCAGGCCGGTCGGCATGACGCCGACAACCCACATACTGAAGACACAACTCGGGGTACTGCCAAACGGGATCAACCTGTCCGACAGCGTCGAGAATGAGTTCCTCTGCATGACGTTCTGCAAGGCTATGGGGCTTGATGTGGCCGAGGTGGAGATCGCCGATTTCGAAGATGTGCGCTCACTGGTGGTCACGCGGTTCGACAGGCGCTGGACGCGCGATGGCAGGCTGATCCGCCTTCCGCAGGAGGATTTCTGCCAAGCGCTTGGTTACCCGCCAAGCCAAAAGTACCAGATGGATGGCGGGCCTGGCATCGCTGACGGTATGAAACTGCTATCGGCGAGTGACGGCCCAAACGACGACCGTCTGGCTTTCTTCACGGCACAGATCGTCTTCTGGCTACTTGGGGCGACCGATGGCCATGCGAAGAACTTTAGCATTGCCCTGCGCCCCGGCGGCGGGTTTCGCATGACCCCGCTCTATGACGTCCTCACGGCGCAGAAGGCAGTGGTCGACGGACAAATCCGCCATAATCGGATGCGCCTCGCAATGTGCGTTGGCGATCAGAACCACTATCGGATCAACGAGGTGGTCAAACGCCACTTCCTTGAGACGGCCAAAACGGTTGGGCTTGGGGGCGACTTAGCTGAAAATGCAATTGATGAGCTTCTAGGTCGTATTCCGGCAGCTATGGCGGAGACGGAACGTGCCCTCCCTGGGGACTTTCCGCGTGACCTAATGGCATGTACCTGGGAAGGAGTTGAAGCTCGGATGGCGGCTCTCGCACCTTAAGCGGACACCACATCCGAAATTGCTGAAACCGCCGCTTTCGGATCGGCGTTCAGTGCCTGAAACCACTCTACAAACTCAACAACGTCTAGCCGTCGTTCACCAGTTTCTATTTTGGCGACATAGGACTGCGGTCGCTGTAAGCGGTCGGCAAGCTCCTGTTGTGTAACGCCTTTCGACTTTCTTGTTTCTACCAGCACCTGCATCAACGCCTGGTGCCCCGGCGTTCGCAGACTTCTGGTCATGCGGCATCTCCATTCGGGCTAAGCCCTTGCCGCGTAATCCTGTTCTGGTATTATCCCATTATAGGATATTGCGGAGGAAACTGTGTCTGGTTCCCCAAAGAAAAAGCCGAAAATGCCGCACGGATACAAAGTCATCCGTGGCAATGTCGTGGACATCGTTGATCGCGTCGAACGGGAGGTGAACCGCCGCACCCGGCGCGTCGAACGTTCGCGGCAGTGGCGGGAAATGACGCTTCGGGAAACGGGTGGGCAAGAACACACATTTGTCGGTGAAGTGTTGGACCGCGCCCGCCACGGAGATGATGTCGCCGTTGTCTGGGCACCAATTGGGCGGGAGCCAGTCGCCCTGGCGAACCTGACGGCTCAATGCCTGCAACTCCACGGGTCAGCCGATCCGGACACGCCGGAAGGAAAACTCTCTACTGCTTTGTTGGTTGCGGTCGTTGGGGCTCTACCGGGTTTGTTGGTCTACTACGCGATCCTGGCCATGTTTTTTTCGAACCTGAGCGACAGCATGTCGGCGACGGCGTTGAAGTTCTATCCTCTCGTCCTGTTGCCTGCTGCTTGGTGGATTTCTACCAAGCTTACCGGATGGGCGCATGACCGCGCAGAGCGTGTCTCAAAGGAGGTTGAACAAGCGTTGGTGGCAGCTGGAATAACATCGGAGACCGAAGTTCGTGACATCCACGGCGTCAGACAGGTGGCACTGGCCTAGCCAGAGTAGGCATTGGGTGCTAGACGGCGGTCCCCGCCTTTCAGCGCGTCGCAGAATTTGAGATCAGCCATGAAGCATTGGTATACCGCCGACACGCATTTCGGCCATGACAACATCATCAAGCATTGCGCTCGCCCGTTTGAGTCCGCAAGCCACATGGATGCCGTCTTGCTCGAAAACCTGGTATCGAAGGTTGGCCCGCAAGACACGCTTTGGATTGTTGGAGATTTCGCCTTCGGGCCGAAGGCCAAAGATCGCAAGTGGTTGTCTAACCTGTTTTCCCGCCTACCGGGCGCGGAGAAACACCTTATCGTCGGCAACCATGACGGCGAAGCTACCCAGGCTTTGCCTTGGACTTCAGTCACGCATTTGACTGAGGTGGCAGATGGTGCGGGCGCGCCTTCCGTCCTCTGCCACTACCCAATGATCACATGGCACAAAGCCCGGAAAGGCGCTTTGCAACTGTTTGGCCACGTCCATGATCAGTGGATGGGAAGTAGAAACGCAGTGAATGTCGGTGTGGATGTTTGGGGATACGTGCCTGTGACGATCAGGGACATTCATCAGAGGGCTAAGACATTGCCCGTTAACAAGCATTGGGACGACGTGGAGCGCAATGCTGACTTCTTCTGAAAATGAACCCGATAGCCAACAAGGACCGTAATCATGCAAGTTGACGTTCAAGCTTAGATTTTCGTTTCTCCCAATCGGGCATCACTCGTCTCAATTGGTCAAAGAACGCGGAACCATGATGTGGGTGGTCTATGTGGCACAACTCATGAGTGATCACATAGTCGATAGCTTCTGTGGAGGCTCCGATCAGCGAGCGGTTGAGCACTAAATTCCGTCTTCCTGTCATTGATCCCCAGCGTGAGCTCAGCTCTCGAATGATGACGCCATTCGGAATCACGCTTTCGGGATCTGGGAAACGCTCTCGGCAAATGTCCAAGCGTTCCGCGAATTTGATCTGGGCGCGTTGCAACATCCAACCTCGCACCATCTCACGGGTCTGGGAGATTTGACCAGGTCTCGTGCTCAGAACTATCAACTGACCACGTTGCATCTTCACGCTGTTCTTTATGCTGGGGATTACTTTGAGCTTGTATTGTCGTCCCAAGTACAAGTGGGTCTCGCCTCCGACATAGCGACGTTCTGGCGTTTTGGGTTGAAACTGGTCGTAGTAGCGAAGCTGTTTGCATATCCAAGGCGCACGGTTACGAACCTTTTCGATGATGCGTTCAGAACTCGCATCCTCCGGCGCGACCACCTCAACCTGTTGATCAGGTAATACGCTTATGGACAGGGTCTTGCGAACCCGTCTTACCACAGAAAAACGGATCGTTTCGCTGCCGAAGATCGTCTCTAGAACCTCTGCGCTCATCCAGGGAACCTCGCCCGCGCGATATCCATGATCCGCAGCTCGATGTCGTCAAGAAGGTCGAGGGAAATGTCGATGCCCTTCTCGTCGCGCACAACGTCGAAGAAATAGTCGTCGATTGCGTTGCGCATGTTGTTCTGCGCCATCTCGTTCGACCAGACATCGACAATGTGGTGATCCTTGATGATCCCAACAATCGACTGCGCGACATCGGCTGTCACAGTGTCCTCAACGCCCCCATTGATCTCCTTCAGGATCGGCTCAAGGACGCCGAAAACGGCCTGAGCGTCCGTGTCAACCTTGATGCTTTCGGGCATTTCTCGGCCATGATCGCGGCGCGCAACGCGCCCCGCCAAATCGATGACAGCCTTGAGGTAGTCCTTCTCCGAAATCCGCTTCTCTCGGTAGTCGCGGATCGTCTCTGCTAGCATCTCGGAAAACTGCCTGTAGAAGGACGGGTCTTCATCCATCTTTTCCGTGATCGTGCGTTTGGTGGCGCTTGCAATGCGGTCCGCCTTGGAGGCGGCAGTCTTGCCCTCTTCTTCGATCAGAGCGTTCAGCGCATCCGGATCGTTAATGTTCACTATGTCGATGATGACTTCGGCTGGTTTTGCCGTGACATGATCATCCAGCAATTTCTGAATTTTGGGCTCGAACTCCTTTACATCGACTGTTTCCTGATAACGAAGCTGAACAGAGCGCTTTAGCTCCGAGAAGGCTTTCCAATCCTTCGTGAAGGTGACAACCGCCGCCTCATCAAACACGTCATAGAGCTTCTCGGAGGAAAGCGAGATATGCAGGCAGCGGCCATAGTCCTTCAGCCGAGAATAGAAGTCTGCCCTTTTGGCATCGTCCGCCAAGAGCTGTTCGAACTGCTCCATGTCCTTCTTGTTCCGAACCTCCTTGAAGACGTCCCACAGCTGGTCATGCAGCTGCGGTAACCTTCGTATTTCCTCCCGAATGTCGTGCAACGATCCTGCGACATCATCACCGTCGAAACCTTCAAAGGCGCTATAGGTTGTCAGAGCCGCATCGAGCTCACCAAGCAGCCCCTCATAATCGACGATGAAGCCGAACTGTTTCTCTTGGTCGTCGTCCTCGTAGAGGCGGTTCACGCGGGCAATGGCTTGAAGAAGATTGTGCTCCCGCAACGGCTTGCATACGTAGAGAACCGTGTTCCGGGGGGCGTCAAAGCCGGTCAACAGCTTCGAGACGACAATCAGGATTTCAGGATCGCCTGAGCCCTTGAACGCGTCGATGATCTGGCGATTGTATTCGTCCTCGGTTTTGTGCCTGGCCATCATCTTGTCCCAGAACTTACGCACCAAGTCTTTGGATTCCTGATCAACCTCCTCGTTCCCCTCTTTGTCGTCAGAGGCGGAAATGATGATATCGCTTGTTACGTGGCCTATCTCATCTAGGGCCTCCTTGAAACGCACGGCAGCAGCCTTTGAGGGTGCCACAAGTTGCGCCTTGAAGCCCGTGCCCTGCCAATACTGGCGGAAGTGCTCCGAGATATCGAACGCCTTTGCTCGGATGGCTTGGCTCGTCTTGGACAATGCATCCATTCGCGAGAATTTCCGCTTTAAGTCGGCTTTCTGCTTCTCTGTCAGTCCCTGGCTGATCTTGTCGAACCAGGTATCGACGACATCGCCACTAACCTGCTGCTCAACCAAGCGCCCTTCATAGAGCAGCGGGACAACCGCCTCGTCCTTCACCGCCTGATCAATCGTATACTTGTGGATGAGCCCCCCAAACGTATCGAGGGTGTTCTTGTCCTTTTTCAGAAGAGGCGTGCCAGTGAAGCCGAGATAACATGCGTTCGGCAAGATGCGCCGCATCTTCAAAGCGAACTTGCCATGCCCGCCATAGCGGCCTGTCTGGCTACGGTGGCTCTCATCAACCAAAACGAAGATGTCGGCGCTGTCATCCTGGAAATCTCCTGCCTTCATGGCAGTATCGAACTTGTTGATGATCGTTGTAACCAAGGGCGCACGATTCCTGATCAGCTCGATCAGATTCGCCCCCGTGGCTGCGCGCACGGGTTCAAGGTCGCAGGACTTGAAGGTGCCTTTGATCTGCTTGTCCAGGTCATCCCGATCCGTGACGATCAGGATACGGGGGTTTTTCACGTTCTTGTCGAGGGCAAGCGCACGCCCAAGCATCACCATCGTCAGGCTCTTCCCTGAGCCTTGTGTATGCCAGATCACTCCTCCCTTGCGGCAACCTTCCGGTTCAAAACTCTTCAAGCGGGTAAGAGCGGTTTTGATACTGAAAAATTGCTGATGGCGGGCGATTTTGCGCACACCTCCATCAAAAACCGTGAAACGCCTTACGAGGTCGAGAAGGCGCTCCGGTCGGCACAACGCGTAGATGGCGCGATCCTGTTCACTGATCGACCTCTCCCCGCCCGCCGCCAGCTCTTCGAAGAATACGCGCGCATCGGCTAGATCGCCCGAGAAGACAGCACCTTTTTCTTCTGCCGTCAGAGGTCGATTGATCGCGGCTGAGATATCTGCGTTCTGATCCTCTTCATCGCGCCAGATTTGCCAGAACTTGCGCGGCGTGCCGACGGTGGCGTAGCGGGCTTCCTGGCGCTTCATGCTCATCAAGAGCTGTGCATAGTGGAAGAGCTGCGGGATATTATCTTCGTTCTGATATCCGATCAGCTGGCTGTCGGCCTTCTTGAGTGACTCCGTAGGACGCTTGTTCTCAATCACGATGAACGGGATGCCGTTCACGAAACAAACAATATCGCAGCGCCGTGTCGCTGTGCTGGCTGTTCGCTCTACAGTCATCTCAGCCGTCACATGGAAGACGTTGTTCTCCGGTGTCTCCCAGTCAATGTACTTGAACGAATAGCTCTTGCTGTCGCCATCAATGGTCTTTGAGATCGTGGTGCCCAGAACCAAGAGATCGTAGACATCCTGGTTCGTACCCTTCAGCCCTTTGAGCTTGTCAGGCGTTGGCTTAAGGCGGCGGAGCGCCTCATGGGCGTCCTCTAGATCAAAGGCATAGCTCTTGCCCCGGTAGCTATAGCCATTGAGCGTCAACAACTGTTCAACGACAATATCGTCGAGGATCACGCCGCGAGTTTTACCCCGCAGCTGATCGACCTCTGCCTGCGACAAAGGCTGGAAGCCCAACGCGACTAGGGTTTGGATTGCGGGTATCTGGGACTGATACTTTTCGGCGGGGTTGAAACCTTGAGGTGCAGAGTGCTGATTCATGCGGCCTCCTCAATGACATCATCGTTGTCATTTTCGTCGACATCGTCACCATCGTCCGCATCAGAGGCAGGTTTTTCGATCAACTCGACAGCTACAGGAATTCCAAACTGCGCGAGCCGATCAACGGCTGCTTGAAAACTCACCTTGCTAAAGAATGGCAGACCGATTGTGCCGTTTGCATACGGCGGTCTCATAATACCATAGACAACCCGATAGTCCTCTCGAACCACTTTGTCGGTGCTCTTGGGGAGATGAGCCTCGAAGCCTGCTTTGACGCTTTTGACTTTGGCGCGCAGCTTCTTTCGGAACTCTTTGTCAGAGATAAATGCATCGGCACTGACAACACCTTGCGACCAAAGATGGCTGATTGGTCCTGATGAGTTTCCATCCTTCAGATGTATGAAGTCCTTCTTATCGGAAAAGAAGTCGCAGGGCTCGATATTGGCGTATCTTACATTCTCCGGATTGATCTTGGTCCTGTCCAGCTTGACGAGATCATCCCGACTTGCCTCGAGTTGATCGATAAGTTCTTCCTCGTTGCGGCAAGTCGTTTTGCCCACGATGGTAACCCGCTCAATGGCATCGAACGCGGCTTCAATCCGGTTCTTGAATGACTTTTCGACCTTGTACCAATCCCCGGCAAACAGTACGTAGTGCTCCTGGTTTGCACCGGTACCGAGCGTCGTCTCAGAAACAAAGCAATCATACACTCGCCACTTCTCGGAAAAATCACCCTCATCATCAGCCTTCGCCTTGACCCGGTGCTTCTCTTTGATATCAGCGATTCCGCCCTCAAAAGCGCAGCGGTTGAGCTCTGAAACATAGTCATTGATCGAGAGGCTGTGAAAATTCGTGCCGTGGCTCCCAAAGCCATTGTAGTGCAGCAAAGAGCCCTCGGTGTAGTTAACGATCTCGGGTGGCGTCATGTGCAGATCGCTGGCCTTGCCCGCCATCAGGTCTTTGATTGCCTTTTCAATACTCTTATCGAGCGTTTCGATTGTGTCCTTTTCTTCGACCCTTCGCATGTTATCGACCCAAGCGAACTCTTTTTGATATGTCGTCTCGGTGTACTGCGCGACAATTTCTGCACACTTCTCATGGAACTTGTCAGGATCGACTCGACAGGTGATCGACAGGCTATCTTTGCCCGCAACAAAACTGGCAAAAGCAGAGTTTCGCGGCGTACCACCTGCAACGCGCGCGAGGTCGCGGAGCATGTCCACACCAAAGGCCCGGACATCGCTGTCCTTGCTCGCTTGTACGCGTTTTTGAAACGTAACGGCATCTGGAGTCGCGAGGTCAATGGACCGAAGCTTGTCTCTCGGAACGCTATTGAGTGTGACCCGCAGCCCGAACTGCCGCTCGAAGGCGTGATCGTTCAGCGCGATATGGACATGACCAAAACAAACGGCAGCGAAGCGTTCTCCAACAGGGATGAAGACAACCGCACCAGCACCACTTGTGAAAATGCCTTCCGGCAAATCCGGGCTGACCTGTAGCAACAGATCACGCCAACCTGGGGGGTTGGAGTAAATCTGTCCGATGAACAGCCGTGCTCCTTCACCGGCGCCCCAGGGGCGTTCTTCGAGCGCTCGGTCAGAATCTGGACCAAATGTTTCCGTGAAAGCCTCTTCTGGTGTTCGCCCTTTGCGAAGAAGACGGACGTTGAGCGTGCGCATTCTTGTTTTGTCGGTCATGCAGCAGCCTCCTCATCGTCCGAGACTTTGACGCGCCACTCGCCTGTCAGGAGCTTCTGCATCAGGCCGCGCTTTTGGTCGGTCAGGGCTTTGATCTCGGCATCCAGACAAGCCAGCTCGGCATGCGAGGCGTTCACGACATTGGCGATTGCTGCTTGCTCGTCGGGGTCCATTGGCAGGTGGAGCTTCCCTTCGAGGAACTGCTTGTTGGTCACGGCAATCGTGTTCTTGGCACCTTTCTGCACCAGCGGATGCAGGTAATTGCGCGCCGCCAACGGTGACTCGAAAAGCGCGTCCAGGATGACACCAAGCGCATAACTCTCAGGCGTGAAAACACCGTAGAGCGGTGAGACGATCACCTCGCTGTCAATCTTGCTCTGCTTGATGATGCCTAGCGGGAAGTCGCCCGTGGGGCTCTTAGTGTAAACGATATCGCCGGGCAGAACACGGTTGTAATGATCCGTGTTCGCCGCCGAGAACGACCGTCCGAGATGTTCCACTTGGTTGACCAGCCCTTTGTGCACCGAGACGGAGTAGACCTCCTCAGCACCGGTGGACTTGGAGCGGTGCTCATGCAGTACGTCGCTCAGGCGCACCTTGCGCCATTCACCGGTGAACCCCGGCAAGCGCACCTTGCCCGTGAAGAGATGGGTGCGCAGCCAGACACGGCGGCGAATGTTTAGTGACCGCAGAGCGTTGAGCTTTTCGATCGCCTCATCCCAGGTCTGCAGGATCGCGGCGATCTTGCGCTGTTCTGCAAATGGCGGAATCTTGAGTGGCACCTTGGATAAGTCTTGTTGTCCAATGTTTGCACGGACAGCCCCTTGGCAACGCCGCACGGTTTCTCGGCGCACATTGTCTGTCCGAAAGACATACTTGCAGAACTCAGGATCAAGGAGCTTTCGGGTCTGCCTGCCTCTAATCACAAAGCCCCCGAAGGTGATCGGCTCAGCGTCCATATAAACCGACGCAAACGCTATGTCTTCGGGAGTTTCCGAAGTTCGGTTGAACAAAATATCGCCATGAACCACGCTATATTCGGATGCGGCCTTGGGAGACGCCTGAACGGAGCCCGTGATTTTGTCGGCGTGAAGCTCAGGGCTCCGGAAGATGTCCATCACGTTTACAAATTTGACACCGCTACCGTACGCATCCTTGTTTGCATTCAATCCATTCTTGAATTCCATGAAGGAACCAAGCTCAACGCTTTGCCATCCTTCACGCATTAATCCCGAGCTCCTTCAGATAGCCTGACATCTTCGCGCGTACGTCTGCCAGCTCACCCTCGATCCGCACGATATCCGCCTGCACCGCGGCGACGTTAATCTCTTCCTCCGGCTGGAAGGTGTCCACGTAGCGCGGGATGTTGAGGTTATTGCCGTTCTCAGCAATCTCATCGGTGCTGGCGAGGTGGGAATACTTCTCGACCTCTGCGCGGGCGCTGTAGGTGTCGAGCACCCGCTTGATGTGGGTTTCTTCCTCCATCACGTTCTGGGCTTTGCCAGGCGTGAATTCCTTGCTGGCGTCGATGAAGAGCACATCCTTACGATCCGCATTTGCACCGCCCGCTTCGCGGGATCTATCAAAAATCAGAATGGCGACAGGGATGCCCGTGGTAGTGAAGAGGTTGGCAGGCAGGCCGACAACGGCGTCGAGAAGGTTTTCCTCAATCAACTGCTGACGAATTTTGCCTTCTGCCCCGCCGCGAAACAGAACACCATGCGGGACGATCACTGCCACACGCCCTGATTGCCGCTTGGCGATCTCGATCATGTGCGTGATGAAGGCATAATCGCCCTTGGACTTGGGCGGGATACCCCGCCAGTAGCGATTGTACTGATCTGTATCCGCATCGTCCGCGCCCCACTTATCAAGAGAGAACGGCGGGTTGGCGACGACGACATCAAACTTTTGAAGTTGATCGCCTTCGATCAGGGCGGGGCTGTTCAAGGTGTCACACCATTCGATGCGTGCGGCGTCCTTGGCGTGCAGAAACATGTTCATCCGTGCCAGTGCCCAAGTCGCTCCGTTTACCTCCTGTCCGTAGAGAGCGAAGTTGTCAGAGCCGATAGCCTCCGCTGCCTTGATCAGAAGTGAGCCGGAGCCGCAGGCGGGGTCACAGATGGTGTTGCCATCCTTCGGTGCAGCCAGCTTTGCAAGCAAGCCTGAGACGGCCGCAGGAGTGTAGAACTCCCCTGCTTTCTTGCCTGCGTCCGAGGCGAAGCGAGAGATCAGGTAAATGTAGGTTTCCCCGATGATGTCCTCTTTCACCCGCGACGGTCGCAGGTCGAGTGCAGGTTTGTTGAAGTCTTCCAAGAGGTTCTTGAGGCGACGGTTGCGATCTTTGGTCCGGCCAAGGTTCGACTCCGAATTGAAGTCAATATTGCGGAATACGCCTTCAAGCTTGGCGCGATTTTTGTCTTCAATGTCCTCAAGCGCGATGTTGATCAGCTCGCCAATGTTGGGCTCGTTGCGCTGCTCATAGAGATCATAGAAGCTTGCACCTTTCGGCAGGTAGAAGCGCTCACGCTCCATGCGGCGACGGATGCGCACATCATCGTCACCGTATTGCTTGCGGTATGTCTCGAAATGGTCGTTCCAGTTGTCCGTGATGTACTTCAGGAACAACATCACCAAGATATAGTCCTTGTATTGCGCGGGATCGACCGCGCCACGGAAGGTGTCGCAGGCCGCCCATGCGGCGTTGTTCACTTCCGCCTGTGTAAGAGTATCGTTCATTTTCAAATCCTAATGTGTTTCTTGGTGGGGCGGGTCGTTGGCCCGCCCCAAGTTTCTCAAATCAATCCACAGGGCGGGTTGAACTCGTTACGGAGCTGGCGCTCGATCAGCATCCGGTTTTGGGTGTCTGCATAGATTGCCGCGACGGACAGTTCTGCATGGCCTTGGCCGCGCCAGCATGGCGCGCGATCATGGTTCGAGACGCGCTCCTGAATATTCCGGGACTCGCCGATATCGACGACATTCCAGTTGGACGCTGTGCTGCTCCGTCCAAGGATTAGATACACACCGGAGCGCGCCTGTAAGTTGTTTGCATTGCCGAATGGACCTTCGGCGTGGTAGTTACTGATGTTGATAGACATTGATCACCTATGATTTTGTCTGTTGCGATTTGCCCGTGCTTTTGAAGGAGTCTTGGGCGTCGTTATGCCGGGCTTCATTGGCGTGAAGCTCGGCGTTCCGCACCTGATCAAGCAGGGCGAATCTCGTGAATTTTCTTTTTGTTTCGGCAAGCTCGTGCAGAAGTCGCGCCTCAGTTGCAGACAGTGCGTCGAGCTCGGTAATGGATCGCTGAACAGCCAAACTTGGAATGTGAATTGGCATCGTTTCGAGGCACTCGCGCGGTATCATCCGGAGCTTTGTCCCGCGCGCACCCAAATCGAGGTGCCTCTGTGCTTCATGCTGATTGATCGACCATGCAACGTATTCTGGAAGGAGCTTGTCTCCTCTCGGCTTGATCACCATCACTGGTAGCAGGGCCACCGCTGTCTCGCCCGCACGCCCGACTACTATGCTGGCGGTGTTGTTTTCTCCGCGAGAACGGAACAGCACATCGCCGGGCCCGACGAAGTATCGCTCAAGCTTGCCCTTGAGATCGTATTTCGTGGCAGTTGCCAAACGGACTTGATCGCCCTGCAAGTCACGCAACTGGATTGCAGGGACGCCGCTCTCGGCATCCTCTGTGAGTGCGCTCCTTGCGGCAAAACCTGCTCCGATCTCACAGGTTTCGCCAAGGGTTGTATTTTTTGTGTAGTAGGTCATGCTCATGCATATAGAAAGCTGAGCCATCTATGTCAATTAAATTTTGCTGTAGAGCTTTTACTGCAATAAATTCAGATTGACCCGACACTTTATTCTTTGGCCTCGTCCGGCGGTGGGCCGAGGTCTTCATCGACCTCTCTCTGCCACTGAGCCATGTCCGCTTCGTATTGCGCTTGATCTTCATAGTCTTCCCAGTAGGGCGGGGCAGGAATGGTCTCCGGATGGAAGCGGTAGCGGGTCGTCATTTTGACCGCATCACGGATGACTTCGGGATGAACGCGCGGCATACCTTGCCAATCGTGCGTCAAAGCGAAACGCGCAACTTCCGCTCGTGTGCTCATGTCCATCGACGAATACTCTGCCGCGAGGAACCTCAAAATGGTGCAAAAGTCGTTGATCGCAATCTCGATGGTCTTCGGTCGAGTCTCTGCCGGTCGGCCAAGGAGTATTTCATTAAGGTCTCCACCTGTTAGCACCGCCAACCGAACGAGTGCATCCGACGGGATCGGACGGTTGCCTTCTTCATAGTCGTAATACGTTCGTGTGGTCACCTCCATCAACGCGGCGACTTCTTGTTTCTTGAGGCTGCGTACCGTCCTGAATTGACGAAGGTTCTCGTGAACGGCACCGCTTGGCGCATAGCGCCGCGCCATTTCTTCCAGATGATACTCGTATTCCTGTTCGGCCTCTGCTCTTGCCTGTTCCTTTTCCGACGTTTGAAAATAAAACTTTGGCAATGTGATATCCCTTTATCGGAAGTATGTTTCTGGTTTTTTTCAAATAACAAGAAGCTCCTAGCTTGCAACCGAAAACTGTAGTTACTTGCAGCAAGAAGCCAATTGATGAGGGAAGGATGTCAGAGCTTTTGACAAAGGGCCAAACGCCTGAAGCTTGGAGCGAAAAGCTGAGAGCGCACGGCGTTCACGTTTCGCCGCGCCTCATTCGCACAAAGGCTCGAAAGTCGGGCCATTTCCATAAAATTGGCCGGTTGATGCTTTTGACCCCCATCCAAATGGAGTTGCTTCTGGAGCCGGGATCAGCAGACCAGCAAATTAAAATGACCTTTGAGGACTAGGATGAAAGCCGCTCGAACCATTGTTGACTGGGGCGCTGCACTTCGCCGAATAGAGGCCGCGCGTTATTGCGGGCATTCCCCGGGCCATTTTGATAAGCTGGTCAAAAGTGGAGTCTACCCCCCAGGCCGTGACGCGGATGGTGTTGTTTTGTGGCTTCGTTGGGAACTTGATTCCGCACTGGCTGAGCTTCCGACAATAGGAGACCAGGTGTGGAGCGAAACAAACAGCTGTGATGAGGCATTTGGTTGTACGTGAAGTTGAAACACCTCAATCCGTCCGGGCACTTTCCAAGCGGCAATGTTCGGTACTACTACCGCCCGAAGGGCCAGAAGGGCATTGCCATGCCCGATCTTCCCCCAGATGATCAGCGCTTTCTTGATGCGTACACGGCGGCTTCAGGTGGCGAGGCACAAAGCAATCCCCGACCGAGACAAGGCAGTCTCGCGTCAGCCGTACCCAGATACCTCGCATCCGACAGCTTTGCGGCGCTGTCTAATGAAACTCGGTCCTCCCGACGTCGAATGTTGGATGAAATTCGCCGAAACCATGGAACAGGACTGGTTCGCGATCTCCGGACCAAACATGTCGAGGCAGCACTCAGCAAATTCTCTGGGCATGCAAGAAATAACCGTCTCAAAGTTTGGCGCGCTTTTGGCAAGTGGCTTGAAGACGTCTACAAAATTGAAGACCCTGCTCAGAATGTGAAGAAATCACCGGTACCCAAGTCAGACGGCCATGTTCCCTGGTCTAAAAAAGAGGTTAAGAAGTTCCGCGAGTTCTGGCCCATCGGAACCTCAGAACGTCTCGCATTCGAGGTTATTTTCTTCACGGGTGCGCGAATTTCGGATGCCTTCCGGCTTGGACAGGGCAATGTCGATCAGGAAGGCTGGTTGGTGTTCAATCAACAGAAGACAGGCGGCGAGGTTGCAATTCCATTTAGCCGCCCCCTTCCAGATTTCGCCTCCGGTATGCAGAGCGACCTTCAGTACCTTCGTGCGGCGCTGGACGCGCGGTCGGACAAGCATATTACCTGGATCACAACTGCGTTCGGGACTTCACGAAGTGTGAAGGCTGCCGGGCAGTGGTTTGCAGCCAAAGCGCGAGCGGCTGGCATACATGGTCGAACCGCGCACGGTCTCAGGAAAAGCCGGTCACAAGCATTGGCTGAAGCAGGCGGAAACTCTGTTCAAATCGGTGCATGGACAGGCCACGAAAGCCTCTCCGAGATCGAGCGCTACATTCGCGGCCTCAACAAAAGAAAGGTGCTCAGCGGCACGGAAACAGAACAAAAAGTTCCAACTTCCGCGACCAAAGTTCCAACTCAACCAAAAAAGACAGGAGAATCAAATGCTTGAGAAAGTGCTGGCGACCCCGGCAGGATTCGAACCTGCAACCTGCCCCTTAGGAGGGGGCTGCTCATAGCGTTATTCCTTCTGTGATTTCTTGCTCTTGGGTGTTTGTACAGTGTCCGCCTGTACGTGGTTTGTACGAAAACGGGCCCTGAGCTCGGCCTCATCCGTCTCTGCATGGGCATAGATGCGCATGGGCAAATTAGGGTCAGACCAGCGGCCAGCCTTGGCGGCTGTGACCGGATCGACGCCTTGGCGCACGACCAATTCAGTGAAGAAGCCATGCCGTCCTGCGGGATGTGCTGAGAGGTTTGGGATGCCCGCATTCTTGCAGATCGTCTTCCAGCGTGTGTTGTAGCCGGTGGAGCTGCCGTAGCCGAACACGCGTGGCTTCATGAACTTGCCAGTCTTGCGGTTCTTTGGCCGCTTGGGCGGCAAGGCCAGCAACTCGTCCATCATCTGAGGCGAAACGGTGATCCAGCCTTCGGGATGGCCTTTCTGTGCTTTCACTCGGACTTTGTGCTCGGCGGGCCGCAGATCGTCAGGCTCTATCGAGACAGCCTGATCGATCCGCGCCGCCGTCTCGAACATGAACCGAACCAGCGCAGCGTTGTAGGGATCAGCGGCTCCACAAAAGGCCTCGATCCATTCTTTGTCGGCGGGCTTGCGTTCAACACGGCTGGTCTTCCCCCGACGCTTGTCCTGTGCGATCCGCTCGAACTTGTCATATGGCTTCACTCGGATCAGCGGCGTGCCTTCCAGCTCGTGCGCGTTGTTGATCACCGCACTCGCCGGAGTCACGATCTCGCGCTACCAAGTGTCAGTCGATGCCTTGGGTTTCAGCTTTGGCCCGAGCCCCTTGAGAAGCGCACCAGAAATCGCGCCCAAAGGCATGTCACCGATCTCTTCAACAATGGGGATCAACTGCTTCGCGGTCTTGGGGGAGGCATTGTAGAGCATGATTGCATCCGAGAACGTCTTGCTCGGCTCGTCGCCAACGACATGGCGGCGTATCTGGAGCTCGGTCTCGCGGTTTATCCAGTCCCGTGCGCCCGCTTCTGTAGGTGCCTTAGTGCTTCGCCGGTATGGGCCTGCGATTGGCCTGCCGTTGTACTCGACCCAACCCTTAGCCCAGTAGAAGCGGCCCCTCTTGTAGATTTGGAGCGGCATGCTTGGCCTCCTTCAAATATCTTGTCGATCTGCGCGGGTGTGATCAGCATTGTCCGTCCGAGGCGATAGAACGCCCCAGTCTCATTTGCTCTCTCGCGGAGGGTCCGCTCAGAAATGTCGATGCCCATATCTGCCATCAGCTCGACCCATTCGGATGGCTTTTTCCCAAGGCCGAGGATTCCCAAGTTACTCAATGTCACTGACTAAGACACCTGATTTGGCGGAGCTTGCCACAGCATTTCGTACAACACCTGAGCTTGTGAGGCTATTTCCAGACCGCTACCGCAGTAGGGCCCTTGCGATTAAAACGCAGCTTGAACATAACAGGCATTCCAACTTGCAAGTCCTCAAAGTTCAAATCAATCAACGCTGACATGTGGGCGAAAATGGCAGTTGGGTAGCCGCCGAACCTCACAAAAAAGAAGCGATCTTTGATGCTCTCGATGGTGCCCGCGTACTCGCCAAGCTTGGACGTGATAGCATCATCTGAAGTCGAAGCGGCCTTGCGAAAACTATCAGCTGCCTTGGCATCAATTTCTTCGAAAAGAGCCTTCGACTCGTCCGTTTTTCCCATCCAGAACAGGAATTCAGCAAAGAAGAACCGAGCATCAAAGTTATGATCGCCAGGACTAAAGCTTGAGCGAAAATGAAACTCAGCTTCCGGTGCAACTTCGCGGCCCATATCGAACTTCAAGAGAGCCATCTGTAGATGGACCTGTTTGTCTTGGGGAAAGCGCTCGAGCGCCTTCTCAAGAGTAGCGGCCGCATCCTCGTCTGAACCTTCAGTCTTTTGAATCCGCGAAAGTCTCGCGAACGCTCCAGTATTTCGAGGGCGCACACTTATGGCCTTTTGGAACGCTTTGGTTGCTTTTTCGCTCTCGCCCAACCGTTGCCAAAGCTGCCCTTCGGCAACGGGAAACTCCGCTTCTCCAGGAAAATCCTGTTGAGCGCGCTTAAGACGCTCCACTGCTTCATGCACTTTGTCATCGAATTCGATGAGCTCATGGTCTTTAGCGTCCTCGGGAAGTGCCCTTAATAGATCGATGGCCTCATCAATAAGAAGACGGCAGAAACTAAGGTCTTTACGAGCATCTTTGAGCCAGATTTCGTTCAAGTAGGAGCGGGACTGCGCCCTGAGCTTTTCGCTAAGGACTAGTGAGTTTGCTGCGTTGGCTTGCCGCCTGGAAACTTCCGCCAACGTATGGATGTAGATGTGATTGTTGCCGTCAATTTCTCTGGCCTGTTCCGCAAGCTCCTGGGCTCGCTCAAGTGATCCATGGCCATGCAGATACTCAAGAATTGCAGCTTGTTGATACAAGAAGGCGGAGTTGGGCAGCGCACCAATCGCAGTCTCGAGTATTTCCCGCGCCGCTTCAATGGATGAGAACTCTTGGGAAAGCACTCTGCCCTTGCATATGTTTTCGATAACTCGCTTGTCAGATGAAAACCCAGCGTCAAGGCCTATCAAAATCCTCGAAAGCTGTCGCGATTTCTCTTCGTCGCCAGGGCAAGCCACTCCAAACAATATTCTAGATACTCTTGTGTGTCGGGCTTCATAACCGCGATCTCCAGTGTAAGGATCCGCTACTACACTCACGATATCCTTCAATGGGGAGAAAAAACTCTCCTCAAAGTCGCGAAACCTGATCCCGCTTATCCTTGATATGGCACCGGCTCGGGCAATTACGCCAAATTGGTGCAACGTGGCTATGTCCAGGTAGAGCTGTCTTGCCGCGTCTGGCGTGATACGGTCGAACTCGTCAAGGATGATACGTTCAAAAGGTTTGCCTTGCGTCAATTCATGCAACGCGACCAAGAGTTGGCGGTCTGCGCGGTCACTATCCAAAAACGCCGCTATTCTATCGGGTTTGCTCTTGTTTTGCAGCTGTCCCAAGCAGCCGTGACGTTCAAGCAGTTCGACCAAGTCTTCCGCCTCGCGTTCGCTCAAACGCCGAATCGTGAAAAGGTCCGGCTTGTACGCTTCCTCGAGAACACCACAATAGCTGCCCCAGTCTGCCTCTCGTTCTGCTGCGATGACGGTAATCGGAATTCCTTTGGCCGAAAGCCGCCTCAATAACAGGTCCAATGCTTCCGCATGGCGCGAGGCTTGATCAACGAACAGCAATGTGCGCTTTCCAGTCTGGCCAAAAAGCTCTTCCACGACTTCCGCTCTTGGTTGCCCCGTAGGACGCAACCACAATACGATTTCGTCTAAAGCTGTTGCCGCATCATATGCTGTTCTACGAAGAGCGATTGTTTTTCCAGAGCCCGCGGAGCCTTGGAGAAGGAGCATCTTTTGTTGACGGTCGTCAACTTCATCTAGCGCTGCATAGAGCATATTTTCAGCAGTTTTTCTGCGAAAATCGAAGTTGCGAACTGTGCCGCACCACCCCTTTTCATGACCGGAATAGAACTTGTCCGGGGTTATGTCATCGAATGCGACACCAGCGTGAACGTACTCAAAATCTGTTTGAAGGCTATGCCGAAGAAGGTCTGATCCTGCATCGTTTGATCGAAAGAACCGCTTGTATGGGGCATCCGCAGCATCCTCCGGAAGGCTGAGCGCCCTGAAAAGCTCGGGAATTTGCTCATCTAAAGCGCCGATAAAGTCGCCAAACGTTCCATTGATAACGTCTACGCTTTTGCTTGCCCAAAATCGTTGGTCGTGCTCGTCACCACCTGGCGACACAATATACCATTGAGGCCGCTTTCCCGGATCGATGTCGTAAATTAGTGATCGCAAGTGTGGGTCGGCTAGTCGATAGCCGATGAAGATCAGCGGAGAAGATTGAGCCCATTGTTGCAACCTGTTGAACAGGTGAAGCCGGTTTTCTTGGTACTGATGGTAGTGTTCGTTTGAAAGGACGAGTGGTATTTCAGGATCGAGCCTGTGATTGACACAGCCATGTAGCTTGAGAAATGGGACAGGATGGTTCTCGTTCTTTAACCGGTCATCGTATGGTTCAGCATCTTTGACAAAAGGAAGGCAAGTCTGCTTTCTCGAAAGATTTTCTGCATAGCCCTCTTCGATAAGAGTGTCGTAGTTGGTTGTCGCTAGCCCGCGCCAACGAAAATCGGGAAGGGCTTTGTGTGCATCTGAAGTTTTAAAACCTGACAGTTGGTTTGCGATTTCTTCGAAAACCATGGTTTGCCCAGCCCCGTTTGCAATTGCCATCTCTGCGACGGTTGCAAGGTCTCGCTGTTCGTTTGTCGTTCCAAGAAACTTAGCAGCTAAATGATCACGTAGCTGATCCCCGTTAGGCGGGGTGCTTCCGGCGGTGTTTCGGCATTCCTTTGATGCGCCAGCACCAAATACCATTACTGCCCGCTGATCCTTGATGGATTCGACTAGAATTCTTGGCAGCTCAAGTGAACTTTTCGTTTTCCGCTTTGCCATTCACAACTTTCTGTTCTTTGTTCGTCTCAGGTTAGCAACCCATGACAAACCTTAGAAAATTCTAGGGAGAGAGTAGAGGCGAACAGCGCAATAGGAAACACGTGCGCCAACTAATATTTGGTCTAACAGGCGAACACTGTCAGTTTTTCGAGAATCTTCCGAGACTCATGGCGGTTTACTCTCGTTGGCATCTTATACTAAGCACCATCGGAAAATGTATCAGGCATTGACACATGCATCATCTGCTGATACACAATCCGCATGATCCAAAGCACCAAGGGCAAACTCGCTGCCAACGCAGTCAAAGGCAAGTATGGCAAAGGCTTCCCGGGTGACTTGGTGAAGCGCACGCGGGCGATGCTTTCGGCGCTGGATGCCGCGGGTGTTGTCGAGGATTTGCGGTTCCCGCCCGGCAACCATCTCGAAGAACTGAAAGGGGACCGGGCCGGGCAACACTCCGTGCGGATCAACGGGCAATGGCGCATCTGCTTTGTCTGGACGCCGAATGGCCCCGCCGATGTCGAGATTGTGGACTACCATTGAGAGGATACGCTGATGAGCTTGCTTGAAGACCCAATGCACCCCGGTGAAGTCCTGAAAGAGCTTTACCTCGATCCCCTGGAGATGGGGGCCATCGCGTTTGCGCGGCGTCTGGGCGTGCCTCGGACGCGGATCGAACGGCTGATCAAAGGCACTACCGGGATCACGCCAGATACTGCGCTGCGCCTCGCTCGTGTGTTCAACACGACCCCGGCCTACTGGGTGAACTTGCAGACGAACTATGACATGGCACTAGCGGCGAAGGAGATCGACGTGTCTGAAATTGAACCTTTGGTTGCCGCCTAGCGCTTTGCCTTGCTTTCCGAACTCAAAAATCCAAACCAAACTATCTCGGCATTGGTTGTGGGGCTATCTTCCACGGCGCGCGCGCCGTAAGACAATCGATACCGAAGTTGAAACGGTTCTGTAATCGCTTGCTACTATGGATGCTATTTTGCATAAATTGGCGTCATCGAGCGCAGAGTTGCTTGATTTTTTGTGACATCAATCGTTGCTTTGTGCTATTGGGAAGTTGGGGCGAAAAAGAATGAAGATACGCAAGAAGCGCGCTCCAACCGAACAGGCAAGGGTTGGCGACATGATTGCTACCCAAAGAGCAGATCAAGTCGGATTGGTTGCGATGCTTCTTCGCCAGCCAGGGACCCTTAATACCCTTATGTCCCGAAGACCCCGCGAGGAGCTGGGTGAAGCTTTGGGAAGAGATAACCTCCTCGAGAGCGGTTCATTTCAGCTTGTATTCGAAGGTTGCGCTGTAGAACCTGTGAACGAATTCTATGAAAGAAAGCTGTTCGAATTCAGCATCTTTGACTATTCTTCCAAGCCTCAAAACAGGGGCAGCGTGGTATTCAGGGCATTTTACAAAAACACAGCCTCTAGACAGCAGCGCACTCATAGGCGGATAGACCGCATCATTTGGGATGGCGAGGAGGTGTACGTTGCAGACGGCATCTGAAAACCCACGCGGTGCTGGCCCTGACGCTCCGTTGTTTCAGGAGCGCGCCATCTGTTACATTGATCTCCTCGGCTTTAGCAATGCGGTGGTGTCAGGGGCAAAAAGCCAAGATCAGATCAACCAACTCGCGGGGCTTTTGCTTGAAGCTGAGAGTCTTGTTACGCGTTATGAAGCGTCGGAGTTGACCTTTCAGAGCTTGTCGGACTCGATTTTCATCAGCACGGTTAGTGACTCCGCTGAAAATATCAAAAATTTGGTAACCTGTTGCCAGGACTTATTCACGTTCTTCATCGAAAGAGGCTTTTTAGCTAGAGGTGGAATAGCGTCTGGGCCTTGCATGATTTCTAACTCGATTGTTCTTGGAGAACCCGTTGTGCGAGCGGTAAAATTGGAAGAGCAAGTTGCTGATTACCCAAGAATAGTCATCAACAAACGAACCATGGATATTCTCAAAGACTCCGACGCTGGCGAGTTCATTGAGGCAAATTTGGTGCGTGGCGAAGATGGGCCATACTGGATCAATCCGTTCGTGCCTTTGTTTGATTTCGCTTTACAGTCTGATGAGCGGTTCAAGGCTAGCCGTGGCGAGACTTCTGACGCCGCACTAAAAGAGCGGCAGCAATTCATCGACGAGATAAATCACATAACTGATTTTATTTCGAAAAGTATGTACTCTCTTCAGGAGAGTCGGCGGGCGTTTTCCTTTTACTATTGGATTTTTAAGTTCTACCGATCACGCTTGACGGTTGTTTCTGAAAGAATAGGCAGCGAAATTCGGCTTCCTGAGTTCACCGCTTGATGCGGCTGGCCAACACTGAATCAATGCCGCAACCCCCGCTCCGCATGCGCCTCCTGGCTGTCTAGCTGTCCTTCAACCTCTCGGCGGCGGCTTTCGCTAAGGTCAAGCTCTGCTGCAAGGTCTCGTCCAGCGTCTTGTAGCTCTCCTCGTCGTTCAGCAATCCGCTCAAGGCCTTCATGGATGCGGCTTGTGAACGAATGAGCAAGGTCACGCAGTCTTTCAAACCAGCCAGTTCCCTCTCGATCCTGCCGGTCGAGCGTGTCTCCAAGGCGGTCAAATCCTTCGCGGAGGCCTCTGAGGCCGTCACCAACCGCTCGACGCAGGCGAGCAAGTCGCGTTCCAATGCTGTCAGTTGGGTCATCTAATCCTCCTCGATCCGAATGCATGTCACGCTCTGACCGGCCATCGTGCAGGTGCGCAGCCGCGTCTTCGATGGGTCTAGGATCAACCAGGTCCCTTCGGGCCGTTCGATCCGTGTCAGGCCCATCTCGGTCAGCTCGGAGCGTGTCAGATGCACCGTCCAGAAAAAGCTCGCGGCCATCATCGAGGCGATCCCCATCAGCAGCATCCCGGCGATCAGCCATGGTGAGATCGTCAGCCAGAGGCGGATCGATCTCAGCCGCGTCTCGAACATGCTCGCCGTCTCGGTCTGGAAGCGGCGCGTAGGCGGCCAAAATCTTCTCAGCCCCTTCATCCTCCGCCGCCTCGCGCTTGCGCGTAGGTGGTTTATGGATGGTTTTAGGGTGGTTTGGGGGCCGTGGTGGCCCCGGTACCCCGGCCACTGTGGCCCCCGTACCGGGTCCAGTCTGGACGGGGTCCACAGTGGCCCCCGTCTTGATCTCGGGCTCAAGCGTGGGGTCCAGCGCCTCAACCTTCGCCAGATTGATCCGGTAGACGACGGTGAATCCGTTCTTGCAGCCGCGCGCACCGGTTTCGACCAGGATGCCTTCCTTCAGGAACTCTCTGATCGTCCGCTTGACCGTGGTCTCCCCCAGCTCCGTATGCCGCTGGATTGTCCCCTTCGAACACCAGATGCCCGAACCATCGTCTGAGGCTTTGTCCGCCAGAAACATGATGATCTGCTTGCGCGTCGCACTCCCGAACTTCCGCTCCGCACACGCATTCGCCACCCGCCAGCTCATCGGACGGCCTCAAAAGCCGCACAGACGTGCGAATTTTGTACAGGTTTTGTACGAGATTTCGCCCGTTTTCGGAGAATTCGGCAGAAAACGAAACGGGCGTTTCTACAGGCTCGGACAGAACCCCTTGCAAATAAGCCATATTTTTCAGGTGCCAGAGCAACCAATAGTACGCGCAAAAAGAACATTGCACGAACGCAAAGATCCGAAAAATCCCAAAATTTCAATCTATTGCGCGATTCGGAAATCGTCCAGAAACAAATAGTCCGCGCACGAAACAATTAGTCCGCGCAAAAATTCTCTGAACTTTTTTGCAGTCTGCAAGGATGATGCAGAACGCACGAAAAAGCCCGCGTCAGAGACGCGGGCTTACATGACAGACAGCTTGATGAGCGAAAGCTTATCCGGTCAAAGCTTCAACGAACGGATGCTCTTTCCTGTACATCGTCTGAAAACTGCTATGCGTGAAGGGTGTTGCTGCTCGATTGGTTTGGGTTTTCGAAACCCACTTATCAATGAAGTGCTCAATCCGGAGCTGTTGTGCTCCCGCTACCTTCGCTGCGCCAATAGCTCCGATCGTAAGCTTGAAAACCAGTCCCCAGCGATACGCCCCGGCGGCCGTCAGACGTTCGTAGAAGTCATGCGTCATGATCCCTGGGTCAACTTCGAGACCCGCTTTGATCGCATAGCTACCAACGATTTCATGAAGCGTCTCAAAGTTCTCCGGCAGCCTGATGTCTTCGAATGCGATACGATCTAGCAGGCCATAGAGCTGAGGCTCCATGCGCAGATAACCCTCCAGTTCAGGCACGCCGGAGAAGATCACAATCATTGGCCATTCATGCGATTTCATCATCTCCTTGAAACTATCGAGGATTCCGAGTCTATCTTCGTCTGACTTTTTCCGGAAGATATGCTGCGCTTCGTCAAAGTGAATCCCAATGGTACCCGCCAGCTTTGCTTCCGTAACTACGCGTTCCCATATCTCGAACTGTGTGAGCCTCGCTGAGCTGGCCAGTGGAAAACCGATAGAGCGAATTGTCTTGCGACCAAGATCTTTCCAACTAATCGTTCCATTCAGAATGCACTCTGCAAAACGAGCATGCCGGTCATCCGGCAGGGTGACACCGCTTGCGTTGAACCGCTTCAAGATCTCCGCGATCTCCTTGGTCTTTCCACTCCCTGAACGCCCGATGACGTAAAGGCCTTCAGTTTCAAATCTGGCTCGGCTGTCGAGACAACCGATGTGATGGCTAACCAGCCTTGAAAACTCCTTCTTCAGGGTTTCCGCCCGAGCGAGAGGAAAAGTTCGATCGCTCAGAGTTGTGGCGTTGCTGCGGATTTCAGGGATAATGAACTCACTCACAGTTTGCTCTCCGTGATGGGTTTGAAGGTGCGTGCTGATTGGATGTCGAATGCGGTGTCCGTAGCTGCGTTCTCGGCGTTCGGACGCGTACTCGCAGGGGCCGTATCGGGTTCGGCATTTTCAGAGTTCGTTTTCTCTCTCGGCGGAGAGGCATCCGAGACCATGGGAGGTGTTGAGGATCTGTCCATGATGCTGCCCGGGGCGATCGTCAGCCCGGTGCGGGCCATGGGGATGTACTCGACGTGAGCCAACTGATCTGCCTGCCTGCGAAGCTCGTCAATCCGCACGTAGGATGAGGGCAGATTGGAGTCGGGGAAAAACCCAGACTCTTTCACACGACGCGCGCGCGCCGCTTTCAAATGCTCATTGTGAAGCGCCCGCTTTTCAGGATTGTCTTCGACAGCGGCGCGCATGTCCGCGATCGCCTCTTCCAACGTCAGGTCGGCGAAAACGGTCATCCGCAGATCTGCCGTAATTATGTCGGTGTTCTGTTCGTTGAGAATAGTCACGTGCCGAAGGTCGTCCGGATCTAGGCAAACTGTGACCTTCTTCGCTTCGCTTCCAGCGAAATTCTGCAATTTCGTTGAATTGTACGGGATGTTGAAGGCCCTGACGCCTTCCGACGTAGTAGTGGCAGGAACTTTCTCACCGAAGTGAAGACGAAGCTGTTCCGCATCGACCGCGTCGATCGGCCCAAACTTTGCAATCGCCTCATCGAACGCCTGCCTTGGCGTGGCGCTATACATGCCGGTACCTCGATGTGAAGAATGAGGGACCTCATCGACAAAAAAGCGGGTCATCCTGCCCATCAGATCGTCGGGATCAATCTGTGCGTTCTTCTGCCCGTCGTAGCCATGAAGCTCGCCTGGGCGGCTCCCGGTATAACCGGGAAGGAAATTCAGCAACTTCCACTGCACGGGTGCAAGGGCTCGTTCAGCATAGGTGTTCTCGACCGAATGATAAGCGCGCCCGGTCATGATGTTGATACCCATCCCCAGCTGGCTGGCATACATGTCTGCATTGCGGGCAGCAGTGCCATTATCCGATCTCACCATTTTCGGCTTCACGGGTGGCGCAGGATCATGTTCGCATCTGTAACGGACCTTTTCCCGCGTTTTGTCACGCATTGCCATTCGAAGAAGTTTATTCTGATGATCACCATCTGCCGTCTCCGCCAGCAACCAGGCAAGTGGCATGCGGGTCGCCACATCAATCATGTAGAACAACCAGAGCCTGCGGATTTCCCCAGCCTCAAGAGGTGTACCTTCTTTATTCGCTTCGATCTTCTTGACCTCCACTTCCCCTTTGGAGTTCGTGAAGATCGAAAGATACATCTGATCCGTCGCGCAATACTCCCCAAATTTCAGGGCACGGATGTTTGTGGATCCGGCGCCATATTTGTTTCGAGAGTAGCGATGTCCATTCCGACCGATCTCCGTGATGAGTTTGCTGAGTGCGGCAGCTCGTTTCCGCACAGTCACGATAGTTGGGAACTTGAAGCCAAGTAGGATTGCATCCTCAGGCACGTCGAATGCCTCTTTGGCATCTTCATAAAGCGGTCCAAGTTGAACCTGCTTGGGATCCTCGAACAAGTTCAAAACGTAGTCGATAAACCGCTCGCCAACTAAGCAGAGACGACTGCGCCCCTTCTCCCACCCCTTTTTGTGATGGCGGCGCATAAGCACCACTGGGTTGCGATCAAATTCAAGGAAAGTACGGCGCATTTCCTGCAGCTTCCGTCCCTTAGGTAAAGCATGGGGCAGTGACGGGCTTCCGATTCGCGCCCAAAGAAAAAGCTTCTTGTCGTCCGTCAGCTCAGTTGCCACACGGCGGAGACGTTGACGCACATCGCGGCGATCAAGAAATCGCTGGGTGAGCCTAGAACCTTCTTCCTCGAGTTGCTCCATTGCTCTCACCAACCCAAGGCGGGCTCGAACATCGTGGCGCTCTTGCTCAGGAAGTTGCTCGATCCGCTCAAATCCACCCGTGAATTCAAGCAGCTTCTTTCTACTCTCCGCCATCTTCGGCGTGATGAGCTGAGCGTCTTTCGCAGCAATCGCCTGATCCACGCGCTCGAACGGAAGCGTCAGACATTCTCCGTCCTCAATGCCTTCCACGGCATAGCCATCTCGATCCTTACCGACCACGCGCCACCGCCGCTGATCGAGGATCAGTTCCGAGCCCTCGGGGACCCTGTAGGTCGGCGTGTTTACCATCAGGCGAGCCAAATCCGGGAGTGGTGGCAGATCGTGAGGTGATGATTTACGCCTAGAACACGCTGGCCAATCAGCCGGAGGATCGCATCGAATGCTTCACCTGGGTGGATGTCGCACTGAGCAATGAGATCCCGCATAAACCAGAACGAGATTTTTCTCGCTCGCTTCAAAACGTAAGCATCGACGGCTGCGTCATTGGTTTCCGTAGCATACCAAATCCGAAGCAGATTATCCCGGTAGGCCTGAGTGTAGTCATCGGCATTCACGACGATCTTGTCGTCCGCAAAGGACTTTGGCGTTGCCGCGAAAATCGCGTCAATTTCATTCTGGGTTTTCCACGTTTTCAAACTCGTGCCGTTCCGCACAAAAACAGCCCGCCGAAAATTGTCACGGAATGTAATACGCAGATCGAAGCTGTGCTTCCTCCGTTTCCCGTCGAAGTCACGAAACGCAACTGGGGGCAACTGAACTTCCAGATGATGCAGCTCCGGTGACAAGAGCGCCTCCAAAGCAACGGCCATTTCGCTGCCGCCATCAAAATGGAAAATTTGCCGCTGCCCCCTGGTCGCAGGCGTGGCGATGGTCATTGAGATCCGCTGTGTCGTTGCGCTACGGGTCAGTGGATTACGGTACCCATCGTAGGGCAGCACTTCATGAACGGCGCCGACTTCCAAAGCAGGCCGTTTTTCCTGTTCACCCGTCGATGTGTCCCAGTCCAGAGGATAAGTCATAGTTTTTCCGTTCTCGAAAGCGGGCGCAATCGAGGCATTCAGTTTCGTTTCACAGGGGTATTGCTCGCGCTTGCTCGGGCGCTTTGAAGCCGTAAACCTTGCAAGCAAAAGCGGGCGATCGGCCCCACCTTCATAGCACGCCCTAGTGCGTACTCTTTTCCTTCATCTGGCGTGCGCCGTAGTAATAATCCTCTCAATAGTTTCACAGGTAGGGTTCAGCGCACTTGTGATGGAGTCAATTCCTATTTTATTTCATACAGTTAGCTTTCATTCCCTTCACCAAATTCGCACGTCGAACTGCGCCGTATGAACGAGAATTCCTACCCGAACTCTTGATCTAAGCGCTTCCCGCCGGTGTGCTTTGAAGGGGAACTAGGAGGCGAAATCGGTTCCTGAAAGTCTTGGCAGTCGAGCTCGTTCTACAAACTGTGGACGCGCTGTCTACTTCACTCAAAACCAAGTGACTGCCAACGCCGACGTTCCAGTTCGCCTTGCAGCCATTGCAGGTGGTCAACCGAACCAAGCTCAACATCTTGCGGTATGGCCAATTCACACACGCAGATGCAGCGGCCCAGCAGGCCGCCATCCTCAGATGACAGCTCATCCGTGATTGCCTTCTTCAACCTGACCGCCGTCGCATACGCGATGCCGTAGGTGTCTTTGATGCCATGTCCTGTTGGACTAGAGCCTCTCGTTTCACGATCGATGATCTCGGCTGCCAGCTGAAAATACTTCTCTAAGCTGAGCCGTCGCCCGTGAAGGAACGTGCCGGAGGTTACGGAAAACTGTTTGTTGCAATTCCGGCAGCGGAAGGGTTTTCGCGTCGTCGGGTGGGCAATATTTTTTCCTGAGCACGAGGTGCAGATCGGGCCGTTCGGCCACCGAACTTCGGCAATTCGAGCCTCACAGGCGGCTTCCGTCGGAAAGTGAGTTGCGATTCCCTCGGCAGGCAACCCCAAGAACAGGGTAAGCCAGTGGACCCGTTCGTCAGTTTGGTTGAAGAAATGGCGCCTCATGTCTTGCAGATATCCGAGGCCGCGTGTTTTCGGTAGGCGTCATGCTATCGTTGCTGAACGGTCTCAGGACATGCATGGATGAACTTTGCGCTACATATGGTACACAGTGCTCGCCTAGGCACATACATCTGGGACACCAAAATGACGAAACGCCCGACATTCGATGACATCAGAGCGGAACGAGACCGGTTCATTGGGCCGCAGGAGCCCTACCATGTGCCGAAGCTCATTCCGGCTCCAGAGAAGGCTAGGCTGCGGAAGGTCTTAGATCGCCGACCGGCCGAGAATATCGCTCAAGGGACCGCTGTTCTTCGTAGAAGCATTTCGGATCGCTGAGTCTGAGTCCACGAAGGCAGAGGTTCAATGTACCAGGGCGAGGCAACCTTTGGTTACTCAGCATTCCTCGGGGAAGCGATCAGCGCAAGGGCGCACCTTCAATCGGAGAGTGCCAGTTCCGTCCACGAGCACCCCGGGTTGGGTCATAGCCACTCTCTCTGCCTACAATCTGACGGGACGGGCAAGCGGCAACACGGCTGAACCTGTCTTGCAGAAGCTATCGGCTCGCGAGCTTGCGATCTGTGGCAAAGAACAATAAGAACAAATTAAGAACATGTATGCACAGTGTGGCGTTACTTGATCTAGGCGACTGCAACAGGTTGTATGTGTAAAAAGAGGGCGAGCAACATGCTGACATCTGTAGAACTCTGTGCCGGTGCTGGAGGACAGGCACTTGGGCTAGAAAAGGCTGGGTTCGCCCACACCGCGCTGGTCGAGATCGACAAACACTGCTGCAATACGTTGCGCCATAACCGACCGGAATGGAACGTGATCGAAGAAGACATGCGCGTATTCAAGGAAGGTGCAGCCGACTATGCTGGCATGGACCTCTTGGCTGGGGGTCTGCCATGCCCACCTTTCTCGGTCGCAGGAAAGCAGCTTGGCGAGCAGGACGAGCGTAACCTGTTTAATGACGCAATCGACATTGTAGATGCGGCTCGTCCCCGCGCGGTGATGATTGAGAACGTCCGCGGATTCCTCGACGCAGTGTTCCACGATTATCGGGAGCGCCTGAAATCGCAACTTGAGAAGCTGGGCTACAAAACAGATTGGCGGCTGCTGAACGCGTCGGACTACGGCGTGCCTCAGCTGCGCCCCCGCGTGGTGATCGTCGCCATGCAGAAGGCGCGCGCAGATTATTTCGACTGGCCGGAACCTAACCCACACAACCCGCCCACGGTTGGCGAGACACTTCACGACCTGATGGCGGCGCGGGGTTGGCGTGGTGCCGAAGATTGGGCGGCCAAGGCCGACGAAATCGCGCCGACCATCGTGGGCGGCTCCAAGAAGCATGGCGGACCTGACCTCGGGCCGACCCGCGCGCGTGCCGCTTGGGCCACACTGGGCGTCGAAGGACGGACCATAGCGCCGGAAGCACCCGATCCGTTTCACAACGGTATGCCGCGCCTGACCGTACCGATGGTAGCCCGGATACAGGGCTTCCCTGACGACTGGCACTTCACCGGGGCAAAGACGAATGCGTATCGGCAGGTAGGCAATGCGTTTCCGCCCCCGGTGGCACAAGCCGTATCGTGTCAGATCGCCAAGGCGCTGCGCAAGCGCGTCCTGCGAGCGGTCAACAGCTAAACTTCCAACCGCGTCGGATTTGTGAGAGCTTACTGAGAATACGTGTATTTTCAGAGCGGCTGGCGATTGAAGAAGAACATTCCCGAAAGCGTGGTAGTTGCGGGTCACCCTGACCACCCGCTGTTACAAGCCATCGCAGCCGATATTGCCAATCGCGCGGGCGGCCGTGACGCCTTAGCGACCAAGTTTGCCGTGATGCTGCGCCAATGTGTCGATGACGTGATCATGACGCCCAAGACTGGACGGCGCTCCTACGACGAACTGGAAAAAACCGAAAAGACCTACATTGGTACGCGCGTAGAAATTGAATTGCGCGCAATGCTCAACCTGCCCAAAGGCAAACTCGACACCGTGATCCTGGGGCACGATGTGGACATCAAGAATACGATGGGCAGCAACTGGATGATCCCGACCGAAGCGGTGGACCATCCCTGCATCCTGGTCGCCGCCGATGAAGTTCGCGCTACCTGCTATCTGGGCCTGATCGTCGCCCGCCCCGACTATCTGACGCTGGGCCAGAACAAGGACTCGAAGAAGAGCATATCGGCGCTGGGGTTCGCTAACATACTTTGGCTTCTGCTGGACCACCCGTATCCGCCGAACTTCTGGCGCACCATCGCGCCCGATGTGATAGAGCGGATATTCGCGGGCAAGTCGGGCAATCAGCGCATGGCCAACCTGTTCCGCGAGGTGCAGCGCGAACCAATTACCCGCGACGTGGTGGAGGCGGTGGCGCAGCAACAGGACTTCATGCGGCGCATCAGGTCGGACAATGGCAGGGGCACGAGGGACCACCTCTCCCGCGAAGGTATCCTGCTGCTGTCGGGGCATTACGATGCCCCTCTGATCGCGGCGCTGGGCTTGCCCGATTGTTCCGGCAGCGAGTTTGTTTCCTACCGGCCCGTTTCGCAGCCCGAAGTGGATCTAGCGGCGGAGAACGGCATCACGCTTGATTGGTCGCCTGCCAACTGAAACCCATTAAGCGCCATATTCGGTTGAGCGGCGGCCCGCCCATACTCTATTTTGGGTGGTATGACCGACAGCGCCAAAATCCCAATAACAGATTCGGGACCGGTTCCGAAGATCAAACGGAAGCGGGGCAACCGGCTTGAGAAGTGGGAGGTCGCCATAATCAAGGCGATGCTGACGCGCGGAGGCTACGCCGATCAAGACATACAAGCGTACTTCACGCGCCCGATCAGGACAGTAAACCACCGAGCATTCAGTGAAATCCGCACAGGAGCAAAGCACAAGGCGGTCAAAGCAGCCACTGATGAAACGCTGGACGCCTTCCTCGCGGCGTGGCCAGACGTCGATCCTGACACGGGCCTGAGCCGTGCCGGTGACGAGTTGCTCATCAAGGCGCGCGAAGCGATGGTTGCGGCGGTCCATACTTTCAACGGCGCTGGCCTGACCTTTCGCGCCGAACTGTTTATCGTGACCAGCGTGATCGCGTGGACGTATTTGCTGCATGCATGGTTCCGGCGAGAAGGCATCGACTATCGCTATTCCGACAAGACGAAGCAGGGCGCAGACAAGTATTGGGAGTTGGGGAAGTGTCTGCGTCACGTGCGATGCCCCATTCCCGCAGGGGCGACGAAGAACCTCGAGTTTCTGTTAGAGATTCGGCACGAGATTGAACACCGCTCTACCAGCCGGATCGACGACGCAGTGGGCGGCGAATTGCAGGCGTGCTGCATCAATTTCAATGACGCACTAAAGTCCCTTTTCGGCCCGCAATACGGATTGGAAAAGCGCCTGCCCATCGCGTTGCAATTCGTATCATTCGGTGACGACCAAAGAACGCAACTCAAACGCGCCGCCGATCTGCCCGCTCACGTCGCTACGTCTATCAGTGCGTTTGAGAATGGGCTGACCGACGAACAACTCGCAGACCCCGCGTTCCGGTACCGGGTGGCCTTCGTTCCAATCACGAGCAATCGCGCGTCAGGTGCTGACCGGGCCATCGAGTTCATTAAACCGGGCAGCGCCGACGCCGAGGCCGTGAATCAGGTCTTGCTTAAGGAAGTGAACAAGAAGCGATACACTGCGACGCAGGTTGTGGATGCCGCAAAGAAAGCTGATTTCAAGAAGTTCCGCATCAGTGACCACACTGCCCTCTGGCAAAAGCTGGATGCAAAGGACCAAAGCAAGGGCTACGGGTGCCAAGGCGATTACAAGGGCACATGGGTCTGGTTCGACAACTGGATCAAGCGCGTGCTCGAACACTGCGAAGAGAATGGCGACAGGTACAAGTCGCCGTGACCCTTTTCCTCACCAAAGGCTGGGGCTGGCATGTGCCCGTGGGGCCGCTGCAGTTCAGCACGAGCGGTTGGCGGGACAACACGCTGCGCCAGCTACAGGATGGCGATCGGGTCGTGCTCCTCGGCAGCACTCGTAACAAGACTTCCGCCGCGAAACCTCCGGCGCGAAGGGAATGGCCGATCTTGCAAGCGGAGCCCATCTCGAATTTACTCGACGCAAGCTTCACCAACTGGTCCATCGTTCTGCCGCGCCGGTGGTTCGTTAGGTCGAACTCAACCTTGATATGGAGGAGGAAGTAAGTCTCAGGTCATTCTTCGTGGAGGGCGGATCCGAACGTTCACTGTCGGCGCTATTGGGGCATATATGGGCAGATAGCCCCAAGGTTGGTGTTAGTGCCCACCAGTCTTTACCTGCCCTCTTAAGCGGATAGAGTGGAATCGCTAATGCAGCAAGGAAGCTCAATAATTGAATCAGCCAATACCCACTTTCGAGTTTCCAATCCCTACAAAGCTCTTGGATTGCATCGTAGACTTAACGGGTGATCATTCGTCGATTGCAATGTGCCCTGACTATGCAGTTGGAGACTGGCGCTACAAGAAATTGTCGGACCACCTATTCGACTGGCTTCCGGACGCTGCACTCAAATCACAGGAACGTCGCGCTCTACTCGGAGACCCGATGCAAATGATTGGACAGGCGTGTCGCCGTGTCTTCGATGTATCCGACCCAAGCAAACGTGGGGAAATCGGCGAAATCCTACTCCACGCATTGTGTCGTCAGGAATATGACACCTCTCCGTTTGTCGCCCGCCTCTTTTACAAGATGCGAAGCAATGACAGCGTAACGAGCGTAGACATGGCGCACGTTTTGCAGAACGAGGAAACCGGTCTTCTCGAATTATGGCTGGGCGAAGCAAAGCTCTACGGGAGCGCCCGCGAAGCTCGCCAATCGGCATTGAAATCGATCAAGCCTCTTTGGGACACTGAGTTCCTTGAGGAAATGAAGGCTCTGATTGGACCGAAGGTAGAAACAAATGCGCCTTACGCCAATGAACTGACTTGGTTATTCGCCGATCAAACCTCGCTGGACAAAATCATAGAACGAATTGTCGTTCCAATCTGCATTGCCGCAGATTTCGACGCGACGAAGGGTGCAGCGTCGCGGGACAATGACTATGTTGCTGCGGTCACAAAAGAACTCCAGAAATGTAAGAAATACTTCGACAAGAGAGTGCCGGATAAGGTCCGGTTTGTCCTGATTTTCGTCCCACTCGACTGCAAAGCCAAGTTGGAAAAACGCTTCAATGATCGGGTTCAAAGTCTCCTATGACGCCAGAAGAAATGAAAGACGTAATCTCCGATGATCTCGAAGATGGCGATGAAGCCTTCAAGCTCTTGCGGTCCATCGCGTATTACTTCCAATCCCCAGACTCCGACACCGCGACTGCGCTGGACCTCATAATCCGGATGCTGGACAGACGAGGTGAGCTAGAGGCTTGTTTAGAGGGGGCGTCAATGATGATTGACGCGATCCTACGTGAGGCTGGGCTGTTCCCTTACATCGCCAAGAAGGGTAGTTGGCGGGACCAACTTGCGATGGAAACGATGCGCGTGCCGGGGATGAAGGACTACGTCTTTCATATTGAGCAAGCCTTAGTTTTCAACAAGCTCGCTCAAGGCAAGAGCATCATTCTTTCAGCACCAACCAGCTTCGGGAAAAGCCTTCTCATCGACGCGCTTATTTCGCAGAAACGCCCTTCTACGGTCGTGGCCGTGGTCCCGACAATCGCACTTCTTGATGAGTTCCGACGCCGGATGGAGAAGCGCTTTCCGGCGTATCAGGTCATCACGCGAACGAACGAAGTTCCTACGCAGAAACTCGTAATCTACATTGGCACGCAGGAACGGCTTCTTGAACGTGAGCGTATCGAAGATATCGACCTGTTCGTCATCGACGAATTCTACAAGCTGGACCTTGAGCGGAGTGACGAACGCTCGCTTGCCCTCAATACGATCTTAGCCCGCTACGGGAAGACCGCGAAGCAAATCTACTTCCTCGGCCCGTCAATCGACGAAGTTCCGAACGCGAATTCTTTTCGGGAGGACGTCGAATTCGTGCGCACCCGCTACAGCCCGGTAACTGCCGATATCATCGACAGGACCGGGAGCGGCCCGAGTGTAGAGCAGCTGGTGAAAGACCTGAGATCAGTCCGCCGAACGAACTCATTGATCTACGTGCAGTCACCGCCGTCTGCTTCCCGTCTCATGGAAGCATTACTGGATAAGAAGCTAACGCGGAAAAAGGATTTCACAGCGGAGCTTTCCGAATGGCTTGCCGAGAACTTCCATCCTGAGTGGTTCCTGGCGAAAGGGGTCAAGCGCGGTATTGGAATGCACCATGGACGAGTGCCGCGCTCCATTGCGCACCTGATGATTAGCCTTTTCAACGATGGAGACCTAGCCGCCATTGTCTGCACTTCGTCGATGATCGAGGGCATCAATACGGCTGCTGAGAACGTCTTTATCTACGACAGGAAGATCAACACTTCGAAGTTGGATCGGTTCACATTCGACAACATCAAGGGCCGCGCGGGCCGGATGTTCAAACACAACATCGGTAAAGTGTTCCTCTACAATCCGCCACCGCAGCCGGAACAGTTTGAGGTTCACGTCCCACTGTTCAATCCAGACGAAATGATGCGTCCAGAGCTTCTTATGCAGCTTGAGGATGATATTCTGTCTGACCCTGCGAGGCGCCGCAAGCAGGCAATCGTTCGCTCCAGTGAGCTGCCGCCGGAGGTACTGGCCCGTTGGGCAGAATTCGGCGTCGATGAGTTGAACTCTCTCGCGGAGTTGGTCCGACAAGAGTTAAGCAAGAAGGAATCGCTTCTGCGTTGGAAGGGCATCCCGGACTTCGATGAGATAGAAGCAACTTTTGAACTACCGTGGAGCGTTCTCCGTTTCAGCAAGCATGGGCTAAGAAGTGCCCGCCAAGTTGCCTATTTTGCGAACCGCCTTCGCGCAAGTTCTTCCATTCGGGAGTTCATGGACGGTCTTGTTTCTGGTACCGGCATTGGCGCGCAAACAGAGATTGATCGTTGTTTCAACTTTATGCGCGGGGCAGAGTATTCTTTCCCGCAGGTCCTTCGAGCATTCAATGACGTTGTGGATGTTGTCATCGGCGCTGGTGAGGTGGACTACCGGGTTTATGCAGCGCAACTGCAAGGGTTGTTCATACCCGGTGACTTGCGGGCGTTGGATGAATTCGGTGTTCCAATTCCAATCATTCAACGATTGGCCTCCGACCTTCCGCAAGAAGACTTCCGGGAGGCACGCGAGGCTGTAAGTGCCTTTGAAACAGAATTCCCCGACCGGTTTAGTGGGTTTGAAAGTGAACTACTGAGGCGCTGTTTGAACTAGGCTCGGAGTTGTGGATGCCAATACTACGCTCGTTGTGGCACGAATTGAATGAGGCGTTGTGACTTGAATTGCCTGTTGAGTATTAGCTTCTCAGAAGCGCCATAGTAGCATTCGGGTTTAGCTTTAACGGCAGCTTGAGACCGAAGAAGCAATGATGCCATTTAAGGTAGTTCTACGAGCCGGTTCCAGTGTTCGTCCGGATCAAACTCGTGGTCGGAGTCTCTGGTAGGTCCAAAAGCGTTAAAGAAGTCTTCCACTCCGCCTTCACTTATCATCCAGACAAATGGCAATGGTCGGCGAAGCGTGCGGGCGATTTTCACCACCCTGTGCTTGTCAGCGGAATCTATGTGGATGTAGTCATCATCTCCGAGAGTTCCTTTAAGGACATGCTCCCACAATTTAGAAAGTTCTCGTTCTTCCGTAAAGTAACCATCCCATTCACTTGGCTTACCAAACTTTCTGTCGATGGCTGCACCTAGGCAGAACGAGTTGAACAGAGCCAACTCCGCTGCAACCCTAGCGAAACGTTCAGCTTCATCGGGGTAGACAAAGAAGCCACCTCGGCCAGGAGCTCCTCTACTTGGAAAGCGATAGGAAAAAAGTTCCCTACCGCGTTTGGCCTGCACGAATAAATCGACTTCTTCTTTAACTTCATCAGGAGAGAGAAGGAGCTCGATTTCACTCTTGTATGCTTCAATTGCTTTTTCATGACCGATCGTCAGGCTATTTTTTCCCCACCCGGATCTAGGGGAACTCAATAAATTTGCCCGAACAGCATTGAACATTCCGTAGTAAGACAAATACGGGACGGCCATCTGAAGGTTCTGACGATACGCGTTTTCTGCAGTGCCAAACTGTAGTGTCGCACCCATAACAAGCTTTAGGCAAAGGTAGTGCCTCTGCAGCCATTCAGCATGCAATTCCGGCGACCAGCGATCGGCAATTTTTGCAAACAGGGGCTTTGTCTTTTGCGCATAACCAGACAGGCCTGGCCGACCCGTTCTTAGATCCTTTTGTAAGTTGCAAATTTCAAGAAAATCGTAGTTCCAATTGGTTCCAGCTAGGGCATTGATGTCCAGCAAAACAGAAGTCCTATCGCGGTTCGGTGATCGTGGATGCGCTCATCGACACTTTGGCGCGAAGTTGGCTGAAGGCCAACCTGTTCCACTTCCAGGTGGCAAGGCAATGTCGGCTTAAGCGAAGCCGCGGTTCTGCACTTTCCAACACACCGAAGGCACGCAATGGGCAGTCGTCAGATGCAGATCTCATCCGAGATGGCTTTGAAATATGCCTACAGACCACGTATCTCGTCGCTAATTGCATCAACCTGGACCAAGACCTTGCTTCGCTCGCTACCCGTTCGGCCCACCCCCCGCAGCCATGAGACGCTCTTTTCCCTCCTTTCTCGCACTGCGGCGATGCGAGGCCTTTCGACGTGGGAGCTTACGGCGGAGCTGGGGTTGTCGCAGAAACCACTCATCGCCGTTGAGGATGCAAGCGTTGACCAACTATCTGAACTCTTCGGCCTAAACCCGGCGGAGAGCGCAGCGCTGGTTTCTTGGACCCCTCAACCATTGGAGGGGGTGCGGATGCAGTTTCGCGGTGAGCCCGTCGTGTCCCGCGCTGTGATGAACCCCACTGTTCGCGGCTGCCCGCGTTGCCTTCGAGAGGATACCAATCGGTCCGAGTTCGCGACCGTAGATGGAATGGTCATGCGCGGCGACTGGCAGTTTCGACATGTGGTGATCTGCGTGTCTCATGCATCTCCGCTGGTCCCCCTGTGGACTGTTAAACGGATCGCCGATCGCTGCGACTACGCCACTCACTTGAGCAAAATCGAGAACGATCTGATGGAAGGGCGGCTGGATGTAGCGACTTGCGAAGTAACCGAATACGACAAGTGGATTGACCAACGCCTCGAGACCGGACGGGATGAAACTTGGCTGGCAAACCACTCCGTCGATGTCGCGGCGCAATTCTGCGAGCTACTCGGCGCGGAACTTGTTCGACGCGATCTAGCTCCGAGAGCGGTTGGCTTTGAGGTCGCGAGCCAAGGGCCAAAGTCCATAGAAAGGGCATTCCACGTTTTGGCCAAACGAGCGTCCGGCCCCCAAGATGAGATGCGCAGCGCGTTCGGTCGAATGTATGATTGGCTTGCCAGTACTGCCGCTAACGACCCGCGTTACGATCCGTTCCGCAGCTTGCTTCGCGAGGTCGCTTTGGACATCTGGGCGGTCTCTCCGGGGACCAAGGTGCTTGGACATAGGTTGAAGGCTCGCCGAATGCATTCGGTCCTTACTTCCGCCACCGACGCCGGAGTATCGCCCGCACGGATGCGCAGTCTTCTTGTGTCCGAAGGCGTGATCTGCGTGGACGATGATCGGAGCGATGCGCGCCTCACCTTTCCTTTGGCCAAAGTCGAAGGTCTCATGAACGTGTTTGAACAACTCGTCGGATCGAAGGAAATGCAAAGGCGCCTCGGTTGCGGCGAACAGCAGCTCGAAGCGCTGGTCGAGGCCGGGATCTTGACGCCACGGTTCCCGCCCGACGTCACTAGACGGCCCTGGAATCCAGCCGATGCCGAGGCATTCCTCGAACGGCTCTATGCCTTAGCACAAGACATTCCGACAGAAGACCAAGAATGGGAGCAGGTCCATCGCGCTTCGGTGCGCTGTCGTGTCAAGATCGACAAGGTATTGAAACCAATTTGGGATGGGGCACTTGCCGTTGGACGGAGACGTGATTTACGCGGATACGCCTCGGTGTTTGTCCGCAGGTCCGAGGTCGATGTGCTTGTACGGCCGGAACGCCCTGACCATCGCACCCTGTCCGAATTTGCGTCCGAAGTCGGCTTGAACAAGCACCGCGAGTTTCGCCTGCTAGTGGATCACGGTCATACGCCCGTGACGGTCATCTACAACCCGCAGACGCATCGCCGGGACCACTACGTTACCGAGGATGACGCGGCTGCATTTCACGCTCGGTTTACGACGCTCAAGCTTCTCTCCACAAGGCTTGGCCAAAGCAGCCGTTCGATCTCGCAGCGTCTGAAGGCGGCCGGGATCGAGAGGTTTCAGCCCAGCGACATCGACTTTGGTCCGGTGTACTTCTTGGAAGACGTTGCACCCCTCCTGCTTAGAATTAAGCCCCGGGATCTAGTCTCGAAGTCGAACTGAACGGCGATCGCATCGGTTGCCGATAGTTCGGAGAAGCAGACCTCTACGTTTCGCGCAGCGAAGGTCCTAAATGAGCCCGTTTCGGCCATTGTGATTTTGTGCTGCGTGCGCTCGAAGCGTGAAAAATGCGGCATGTGCGAAAAAGTTCCTGCTGCCGTGCAGCGGTCCAACCGGCCATTCGTGGATATCGCAGCATAGGTCAGGTGTCGAATTCACAAGATGCGGGACAAACCCGACCTACGGCATTGGCGATTGAACGCCCGCTCATGCTAAAACCTTTGTCTGGCACGCCTCTGAACACGCTTCAGGCAGCTAATCTATTTTCATTGAGTGAGCTTCAGACAACCGCCAACACCAACATGACTATCGCCATACCCATCATCATCAGGTTTTCGGTGAGGCTCACGAACCCGAGCGGCACGTTCGAGTTGCCGCCGACGCAGGCGCATTTCAGCTCCCGCTTGTCGATGTAGACGGCCTTGAACACGCTGGCAGCACCCACCGTAGCGATAAAGAGCGCAGCCGGGGCGGCAAGCGGGGTCAGCAGCATCCCCGTCATCAAAACGCCCGCGCCGGTTTCCACCCACGGATAGACATAGGCATAGGGTACCCACTTCCGCGCGAGCAGGTCGTAGTTGAGGAACATCGTCGTGAAACCTTCGATGTCGCGGAGCTTTTGCATCCCCAACAGGATCATCGAGACGGAGATGAACCAACCGAGCGTCTGCCACGAGATCGTGCCGACAAAGCCGATGGACAGCGCGAGCGCCGTCGCGGCGGCGACCGCGAAGAGATAGATTACCGGCGTATAGGTCGTCGCGTCAGGATCGTAGTCGGTGAGTTTCTGGCGCAGGGCGTCATATCTGCCGACCCGCTCGCCTTCGATCCACACCTGCGGTGTCGTGGGAACGTCGTACTCTTCCTTGAACGCATCGACCTCTGGGCGTTCGCGGAACAGGCGATCATCGACGTCATAGCCCTTGGACTTCAGAAGCCAGCGCGCCTTTTGGCCCGCCGGACACAGATGGTTCGGTAGCGCCATGCGGTAGAGAACGGCGGTCTTTCCGGTTGCGGCGGTGGCAGGATCGGTCGTTACGTCTGCGATGTCGCGGGTGTCCTTGGGCATGATGAATCTCCTTTGTCTCAGGGGTCGGTGCGGGGCGTGCCAGCGGGTGCATCCCCGTTTGCTTCGATATCCGCGATGTACCGCTGCATTTCGGCGATCTCGCTGCGCTGCGCCTCGATGATCGCATCGGCCAGCGCGCGCACACGCGGGTCGGATATGTTCGCCCGTTCGCTGGTCAGGATCGCGATGGAATGGTGCGGGATCATCGCCTTCATCCAGGCAATATCGCTTACCGTATCCTGTGACCGGACAAGGTAGAGACCGGCGGCGAAGGCGATGGCCGCGCCGGTGAAGATTGCGATGTTGGTTTTCCGGTTGGAATACATGCCGAGCATGAAAGCGAGCATGATGATCGCCATCATCCCACCCATGTAGAGCGCCATCCACATCCGCGTCTGCGAGAAGAAAACGTGATCAAGCGCATAGGTGTT